>NZ_JBHXIZ010000020.1:0-1186 GCF_042723305.1 Paenibacillus sp. NPDC058367 | reverse complement strand
CCATCAGGCACTGTCCCTGAACCGGATCACGGTCCGAAGTTAGGTGACCGGTACAGCCAGAGTGGTATTTCAACGATGACTCCACCTGAACTAGCGTCCAAGCTTCAAAGTCTCCCAGCTATCCTACACAAGCCGAACCGAACACCAATATCAAACTATAGTAAAGGTCCCGGGGTCTTTCCGTCCTGCTGCGCGAAACGAGCATCTTTACTCGTAGTGCAATTTCACCGGGCCTATGGTTGAGACAGTCGAGAAGTCGTTACGCCATTCGTGCAGGTCGGAACTTACCCGACAAGGAATTTCGCTACCTTAGGATGGTTATAGTTACCACCGCCGTTTACTGGCGCTTAAATTCTCAGCTTCGCAGCCCGAAAGCGCCTAACCGGTCCCCTTAACGTTCCAGCACCGGGCAGGCGTCAGTCCGTATACATCGCCTTACGGCTTCGCACGGACCTGTGTTTTTAGTAAACAGTCGCTTCTCGCTGGTCTCTGCGGCCACCCCCAGCTCAGAGTGCAAAACTCATCACCAGACGTGGCCCCCCTTCTCCCGAAGTTACGGGGGCATTTTGCCGAGTTCCTTAACCATAGTTCACCCGAACGCCTCGGTATTCTCTACCTGACCACCTGAGTCGGTTTAGGGTACGGGCCGCCATGAAACTCGCTAGAGGCTTTTCTCGACAGCATAGGATCATCCACTTCACCACAATCGGCTCGGCATCAGGTCTCAGCCGTATGCAAGGCGGATTTACCTACCGTGCGGCCTACACCCTTACCCCGGGACAACCACCGCCCGGGATGGACTACCTTCCTGCGTCACCCCATCACTCACCTACTAACCGCTTGGTTCAGCGGCTCCACCACTCCCACTGACGGCAAAGCCGGCAGCGGGCGGTTTCACGGCCTTAGCATCACGATGCTCGATGTTTGACGCTTCACAGCGGGTACCGGAATATCAACCGGTTATCCATCGACTACGCCTGTCGGCCTCGCCTTAGGTCCCGACTTACCCTGGGCAGATCAGCTTGACCCAGGAACCCTTAGTCAATCGGCGCACACGTTTCTCACGTGTGTATCGCTACTCATGCCTGCATTCTCACTCGTGAACCGTCCACAACTCGCTTCCGCGGCTGCTTCACCCGGCACACGACGCTCCCCTACCCATCCATACTCCCGTTGAGGATATGTG
>NZ_JBHXIZ010000019.1:0-1461 GCF_042723305.1 Paenibacillus sp. NPDC058367 | reverse complement strand
TAAACTGTACCCTATCGAGTAGACACTTTTAAAAAGTCTCTCGGTAGGGTATTTTTGTTTATAACGAAGAAGATAGGGAAGAGGAATGGTATGAGTAAGAAAATATTTACAGATAAAGAGATCAAGCAGTTATCTAACAATCCGTATGTGAGGTCCGTATCTTCAAAGGCAATTACATATACGGATGGGTTTAAGCAATTGTTTATCTCAGAGAATAATAAGGGAAAGCCGCCGAGAGAAATATTTGAAGTATGTGGTTTTGACGTAACTGTCATTGGGCTCCAAAGAGTCGAATCCTCAGCAAAGAGATGGCGTGCGAGTTACCAAGAGAACGGAATCTTAGGTTTGCAGGATACAAGAAGTCACGCCTCAGGAAGACCCCTTAAACGGGAGCTAACGCTCGAAGAGAAGTATGCCAAGCTAGAAGCTCAGAATGCTTTGCTGCGAGCGGAGAATGAACTGTTAAAAAAGATTCGTTTCATGGAAAGGAGGCAGAACAAGGGATAGTACTTTCATCTAGCCAGAAATTTGTCCTTATTCATACCATCATCGAGAAATATCAACTCTCCCGTTTGGTCAACTATTTATGTAAAGTATCCGGGGTTTCCAGGAGTGGATATTACAGGTTTTGGTCTTCCGAAGCAAAGCAAAAGAGAATCCAGAAGAAACAGCAAGATGAGCAACTAAGAGAAGTCATTCTAAAAGCTTTTCATTTCAAAAGACGAAAGAAAGGTGCCCGATCCATCAAGATGACATTGGAGGGCCAGTTTAAGGTGATCTACAATTTAAAAAGGATTAGGAGGATTATGAAGAAATACAGCATTGTATGCCCCTTTAGGCGGGCCAATCCCTATAAACGGATGATGAAGGCTACTCAGGAGCATAGGGTCGTTCCTAACCTGCTGAACCGGGAGTTTAAGCAGAACATTCCAGGTAAGGTGTTACTGACGGATATCACTTATTTATTTTACGGATCGGGTAAAAAAGCCTATTTATCCACAATCAAAGATAGTTCAACCAATGAGATCTTGGCATATCACGTGTCAGATCGAATCACAATGGATCTTGCGACAGATACTCTCCTAAAGCTTAAGAAAAACCAAAGGTTTAAAAGAGCTGATGGTGCCTTCATTCACTCTGATCAGGGATCTCATTATACACATCCTTATTTTCAAAAAATGGTTAAGAAAATGAAATTGAAACAATCCATGTCTAGGCGGGGAAACTGCTGGGATAACGCCCCACAAGAATCTTTTTTTGGTCATTTTAAAGATCAAGCTTCCATTAAGCCTTGTTTGACTTTGATTGAGTTAAAACAGGAGATTAAGGATTACATGACCTACTATAACCACTACAGGTATCAATGGGATTTAAAAAAGATGACCCCTGTTCAATACAGAGATCATCTTCTTCAATCTGCCTAGACTTTTTTTAAATGTCCTTTACATAGGGTACAGTTTA
>NZ_JBHXIZ010000018.1:0-1802 GCF_042723305.1 Paenibacillus sp. NPDC058367 | reverse complement strand
TGGGCACTCTAGAGTGACTGCCGGTGACAAACCGGAGGAAGGTGGGGATGACGTCAAATCATCATGCCCCTTATGACCTGGGCTACACACGTACTACAATGGCCGGTACAACGGGAAGCGAAACCGCGAGGTGAAGCCAATCCCATCAAAGCCGGTCTCAGTTCGGATTGCAGGCTGCAACTCGCCTGCATGAAGTCGGAATTGCTAGTAATCGCGGATCAGCATGCCGCGGTGAATACGTTCCCGGGTCTTGTACACACCGCCCGTCACACCACGAGAGTTTACAACACCCGAAGTCGGTGGGGTAACCCGCAAGGGAGCCAGCCGCCGAAGGTGGGGTAGATGATTGGGGTGAAGTCGTAACAAGGTAGCCGTATCGGAAGGTGCGGCTGGATCACCTCCTTTCTATGGAGAATCGTCTTCTGCAATGAAGACATTCAAATCGGAAGTTAAACTTCCATTATAGAACCTTCGGGTTCGAACACTCACTCGTGTTCAGTTTTGAAAGAGCAAGTCTCTTTCGTATGCGTTTGGTGGCGATAGCGGAGGGGTTCCACACGTACCCATCCCGAACACGACCGTTAAGCCCTCCAGCGCCGATGGTACTTGGACCGAAGGGTCCTGGGAGAGTAGGACGCCGCCAAGCGGACAACCATTCTTTGGTTGATTCACAATATTATATATGTTATATGGGCTTTTAGCTCAGTTGGTTAGAGCGCACCTCTGATAAGGGTGAGGTCGGTGGTTCGAGTCCACCAAGGCCCACCATATGACATTATATCCTTTTATGGGGCCATAGCTCAGCTGGGAGAGCGCCTGCCTTGCAAGCAGGAGGTCAGCGGTTCGATCCCGCTTGGCTCCACCATAATTTTAATTCAATACCTGTTTTAAACATTGATCCTTGAAAACTGGATACCGAAACGAATTTGCGTTTTAGAACATCTTTTAGCAACTTGTGCAAACAAGTAAATGTTATTAGTGAGATTTTTCTTAGGAAAAATCAAGGTTAAGCTAATAAGAGCACACGGAGGATGCCTAGGCGCCAGGAGCCGACGAAGGACGTGGCGAACAACGAAACTGCCTCGGGGAGCTGTAAGCAAGCTTTGATCCGGGGGTGTCCGAATGGGGAAACCCAGCTGTGGTAATTCGCAGTTACTCATCTCTGAACACATAGGGGATGTAGAGGCAGACCAGGGGAACTGAAACATCTAAGTACCCTGAGGAAGAGAAAACAATAGTGATTCCGTCAGTAGCGGCGAGCGAACGCGGAACAGCCTAAACCTAAGAGCTTGCTCTTAGGGGTTGTGGGACGTCTCACATGGAGTTACAAAGGAATATGGTAGGTGAAGAGGTCTGGAAAGGCCCGCGATAGAGGTAAAAGCCCTGTAACCTAAACTGTGTTCTCTCCGAGACGGATCCCGAGTAGTGCGGGGCACGTGAAACCCCGTATGAATCCAGCAGGACCATCTGCTAAGGCTAAATACTACCTGGCGACCGATAGTGAAACAGTACCGTGAGGGAAAGGTGAAAAGCACCCCGGAAGGGGAGTGAAATAGAACCTGAAACCGTGTGCTTACAAAAAGTCAGAGCCCTATTAATGGGTGATGGCGTGCCTTTTGTAGAATGAACCGGCGAGTTACGTTTAACATGCAAGGTTAAGTCGAGAAGACGGAGCCGCAGCGAAAGCGAGTCTGAATAGGGCGAATGAGTATGTGGACGTAGACCCGAAACCGTGTGATCTACCCCTGTCCAGGGTGAAGGTGCGGTAACACGCACTGGAGGCCCGAACCCACGCATGTTGA
>NZ_JBHXIZ010000017.1:0-5772 GCF_042723305.1 Paenibacillus sp. NPDC058367 | reverse complement strand
TAAGAAAGCAATTCGTTTTTTCAAAGGTGCGGCAAACTAATATCAATTATTCCGGGCTAGAGCCTTGGGGGACAACCTCCGGGGCTCTTTTTCGTATCGGGGGGGGCTTATGAAAAAATTGCTCAGTAAGATATTCATTGCGTTAAATATACTGTCATTGTCCTACATATATTTTGTGCCTGTAGTCGAGGTACATGCATCACCTGTATTAAAAGAACCTGCTAAGTGGGTAGTTAAATCAGTTTTGAAGAAAAAAACGAAATCAATGGTAGAGTCTCAATTGGTCAAATCAGGCGTTCAGACAGTAGAAAAAACAGCTCTTGAAAAGGCGAATGAACGTTGGTTCTCGCGTATGCCTGAAAAAGCTATTTCGGGGTTACAAGAGTCGGCGGCTCGTGCTGTTCCTGCATCAACACCTGGCTGGTTAAAAACAGTTGTAGGAGTAACTATGTTTGCTACAGGTGCTGATCTTATAGCAGACATTGCTGATTATCTTAATGCTGATAAACCTGTTGATTATTATTCTGATAATGATGCTTTTCTTGGTGGACAAGATAAGTTATTAGAAGCGGCAGGCTATGTTTTGAGTTGGGAGCCTTCTGCAGATCCAGAATTTTATTATGCATATTTATTTGGACCTACTGGTGTCAAAACATATTTTAATTTTAGGGCACGACCTGCATATTTAAGTGATTATCATTTGTATTACGAAAATCAAGGTGTAGTTAGTAAATATATACTGTTATATCGTGATCCACGTTATCCCGATAGAGAGAAAAGTGTTGGAGAGGTCACCGTGATGTCTGGGTCTTGGTTTGCACAGTCTTATCATTTTACTGGAACATCAGGCAAATACAATTATGATCCAGTAGCAAAGACATTGCCTCAAACAATACCAATGCCTGCTGAGTATGCAGATTTGTATCCGGATGATACAGAAGTAGTAGAAATTATTTTCCCTGATCCTGATTTTTTTCCGGATACAACAGGGACGATTATTGCAAATCCTCATATTGTCACTAATCCAGTTCCTGAGACTCAGCCACAACCTTCAGCTCAACCTTCAGCACAGCCTACATCTGATCCGGGAACTAATCCGCAACCATCTACAAATCCTAATCCTGATCCGGGTGGCGGTACTGATCCGGGGACTGGTACTGATCCCGGAACGGGTCCCGGTACTAATCCTTATCCTGATCCGCAACCTGAACCCGGTGAAAATCCTAATCCTGATTATGGGGAGCAAACAGCACCAACAAAAACACTTCCGCAATTAATAACAACACGATTTCCTTTTAGTTTGCCTTGGGATATTTACAGAGTGCTTGCAGTTCTTAATGCTCCAGCAAAAACACCGGTTATTGATGTGAATGAAAATTATATGGGAATGCCTTTTAAATTCAAATATAGTTTTGCTTGGCTTGATCCTTATATACCTTGGTTTAGGTCAATTCTTGTTATCGGATTTGTAGTATTTTTGATCACTAGTACAAGGAAACTTCTTGGGGGTGCTCAATAATGTTCGGTGGAATATTGGATGCCATTATAACTTGGTTAGAGGTGGCGGCTCGGGCGGCAATATTGTTATTGCCCCAATCACCTTTTGCGGATTTATCATTAGCAAAATTCCCTGAAACATTTGGTAATGTGATGGGGTGGATAAACTACTTCGTTCCGATCGGGGCGATGCTCGGGATAATGACAACCTATTTAGCGGCGGTAATGATTTGGTATACCGTTAGATGGATATTAAGACTCACACAATATATCGATTAATGGAGGACTCAATTTGATAACTCTTTATACCGGATCGGTAGGATCAGGCAAATCATTTCATGGTGTTGAAATAGGTTGGGAATGGATCAAAAAGCGGCGTAAGATGGCAATTGCTAATTTTCCGTTAATATTCAAGCCGAAGGAAGCAAAGCTTTCGGAGCGTTGGATATTTCAAGACGAGATCACTGTAGAGTGGCTCATGGCGATGTCTATAGAACATGGGTGGTACGGTAAGGAATCTCAGTGTGTGGTGATCATAGACGAAGCTGGGATTATCTTTAATAGCCGTGATTGGCAGACTAAGGGCGGCGAACGTATGAAGTGGATTAAGTTCCTGTCTCAGTCTCGTAAGTTCGGATATGACTTCATATTCATTTGTCAGGCTGACCGCATGATAGATAAACAGATTCGTGGATTGGTAGAGTATGAGGTTAAACATTTGAAGGCAAACAACAGTTTCTTTATGTCGTTTCTGTCTATTTTTAAATTTACACTTTTTCTTTACGTTTACCGTTGGTATCAAACCCGGATGAAATCTAATTTGAGATTTAGCTATTATAAGCCTTGGTTAGCAAAGCGTTATGATACTTTCCGTACCTTTAATCTAGATGAATTGGTAGAGTACCTAGAGAAGCTGTATGAGGGCAAAGTGATTCCATCGATGGTGGCAACATTTATAGACGCTCAGCGTGCAGAGCTGGAAGAGAGATTGGCTGAGAAAATCAAAGCGCAACAAGATGCGGAAGAATGCGCGGAAGATCAGGGCCCCCGGGAGGGACCCTCCAGGGAGGGGACCGGGGGACTGAGAAGCCGCAAATTCCCCCGATTATTTGGACGCAGACGGAAATTAGACAACCCTATATATCCAGCAGTGCAAAATGACGTTAAGGAGGAAACTCAAAATGAAGAAGAAATTGCTCAATAAGAAATTTTTAAGCGTGGCTGCCATTGCAGTATGGTCAATCGTTGTTGCTGAAATTATTGTTATTTTGGTAAAATAATCCTTTACATTTGGTAACCAAGAAGTTATACTAAAGGTAACCAAAAAGGAGGTTATTACATGAAAAATACATCATCCGAAACCGTTATGGGACGACCGAGAATTGGTGTATCACGACAGGTTAAAATTACTCTTCCTGAGTGGGATTGGGTCGAAATCGAGCAAACCATAGATAGACGTGAATATCCTTCTATGGCTGCTTATTTTCGATATTTGCATGAAAAAGAACAATCTCTTAGGAAAAATGAATAGTAGACGCATATAGCGAAGGAGTGTGTATGAATGGGTTCTGATAAATCAATTGAAAATGCAGATCAGGAAATGATCCATATTCGGGAATTAGAGAAGTATATTCCAGCAGATTATAGAGATTCGATTATGAATATCATCCGGCTGCAGCTGATCGAAGCTTATCGTAAAGGATGGAAGGATTCTGAAAAGTATTTTGATGAAAAATAGCTACAGAAGTGTTGAATAAGGATGAAGCTTAGTTCGCAGTACGAAGAAACTATGAATGTGGTCGGTAGCAATCTGACCCCTGCCCTTCATACCCTTTTAACAATCTGCCGATCCGGCAGGGAAAGAGAGGACGTATTTATTTCCAGTTTGATCAGGAGGGAACTTGATGGAAAACGCACTAGCGCCCCCGCATTCTAACAGGGGGGTGCAAAATACATCTCCAACCGCCTTGAGGTCTTGTGTGGACTGGCTTCAAGTCACTTTGAAATCTGTACTAAATGTACAGCAAACTGCAGAAGTTTTGAATATGGACGAAGCTGATTTTAAACCCGTTTCATATTCCTATTATGGATATAAATCCCATGTTGTGAATGGTAATATTTCTATCCTTTTTGATGGACAAGTTAATATGGGGTTTCATATTCAAATGACAGGCCAAGGGTGTCGTGAATATGAAAAATTAGGTAAACAAAATTGGCAAGAGTTGTTTATAAAACTTTTCGAGCTAGGTGCACAATTTACTCGTTTGGATGGTGCTATTGATAATCTTTGTTATAAAGGTGCTGAACCTTATTTTACGCCTGATAAACTGTATCGCAAAGTTAAAGAAGGGTGTTGTCAGAGTAAATTTAAAAAGGGTAAGAAAGTTGAATCCTTCTTACTTGATGATGGTACTAATTTAGGAGAAACATTATATTTCGGTAAAGAACAATCAGATATGCAGATACGAGTTTATGAAAAGGATTTAGAAAGATTAGGTGCTGGAGAAGAATTAGAAGATGATTTAACTCGTTGGATTCGTACTGAAATTCAATGTCGTCGGGATCGGGCTCAGGCATTGGCATTATACATACTTAATGATCCTGATAAAATTGGACAAGTTTTAGCTGGAGTTTTGAAAAATTATTTGAATTTTGTTGTTAAGAATCCAAATGAATCTAATAAATCACGTTGGAATGTTTCTAAGTGGTGGTCTAAGTTTTTAGGAGATGTTGAACCTTTAAAATTGACATTTGTTGCACCTGATAAAACTATTGAAAAAGTTAAAAAATGGATTGATACACAAGTTGCTCCTAGTCTTGGTACTCTTTTTGCGGCAAGTGGGGGGGATATTGATTTGATCGTAGATTTACTTAATGATGGTATGGATCGTATGACTGAATCACAAAAACAAATGGCAGACGAAGCATTTACGATTCTACTTGAACAACGTAAAGAAAAAGAATATTTAAAGAATCAAAAATATCAAGAGTATATGTTTAGGACTATTAACACAGAAAAAAGCCCATCAGATTATTTTTCCGATGGGACAACCCTTTGACCTAGGGGATTGAATTTATTATAACGTAATCTTTAGATAAATAAACATCTGGAAAAAAATACAATACACCTTAGACTATCTATGATAGTCTATTTTTTTTCTAAAAAAGGAGGTGTTGAATTTGCCTAAGAAAGTCACAGAAGAAAATGAGTTAGAAAAGGTCAGTATTAGAGTGCCAAAAATAAATTTAAAGAGATTGGATGATATGCCTGGAACACGTACACAAAAGATTAATGATGCAATTTTGGGATATATAGACAGGGATAAAAAAACAGAAAAGAAAAATGTAGACAATTACAAATAAATACATTATATTTTATTTGTCGGACAAATAAACCGAAAAAATGAATAAATGGGAGATGTTACATATGGCAATTCCAGCGATGGTCAAACAGTTTGTGTTTAAAACTGGTAATACTGGCACGAGTAAAAAATCAGGGAAAGAATACTGCATGATTGAACTTCATGATCCTGAAACTTTGGAAAATTCTCAATTTTTTCAAAGAGAAGGTAAGTTCATTAATTTCACTGGAATTGGATTTAAGGACAAGGTAGAAGCAGGGTTTGAAATGGGTGTTTTCAATGGTCGTCCTGCCCTTGAATTAAGTACATTACGTAAAATCTAATGGAACCAACAGCGACTCCAATTCCAACTCCTATTCCAAGTCCTATTCCTGAGATTATTCCTGAACCTTCAATGCTTCCTGATCTGTCAGTTGTCAGCACTCAATTGCAAACGCTCATTGACAATCAAATTTATTCACATAGTTTATTGATAACCTTTGGTAATTTGTTTATGGGGTTATTGATCGGCTATTTTGCGGCAAGGGGGCTTACTGATCCGTGGAAATAATAGATTTTGGATTGATTGGTGCTGGCTTTGGATTCTCATTCCTCGTTTACTTCATTATCTTCTTGATAATGTATGTGATTAATAAAGTCTCAAACATTTGATTTTGTTAAGGAGGTGAATACATAATGCAAATCTTTACAGCTGTTACTTCTGGATTTGATTCCACAGCGGTTGTTACTGCGGTACAAACTGCCGTTACTGATACGCTTGGGATGATGACTAGTTTGTTGCCTATCGCTTTGACTGTGTTTGCGGCTACATGGGGCGTTAAGAAAGCAATTCGTTTTTTCAAAGGTGCGGCAAACTAATATCAATTATTCCGGGCTAGAGCCTTGGGGGACAACCTCCGGGGCTCTTTTTCGT
>NZ_JBHXIZ010000016.1:0-6723 GCF_042723305.1 Paenibacillus sp. NPDC058367 | reverse complement strand
ACAGTTTTTAAGTGAATTCCCAACCTCATATTCAGTATTACAGACGGATGAAAACACACTCAAATCTAAGATGAAAGAACTGCTTTCTTCAAAACAGGGGCGTTCAGAGGACTGGATTAACCAACGGGTGCAACGGCGGCTAGATGCGGCAAAACAAAACCTATTTCAGCAAACCATGTATGCAAGCCACTTAATCAATTTGAAAGTCCTTATTACCCTCATTCTTCAGTACCAAGAGCATCTTACTGGATTGGAACAGAACATAGAGCGATGCTTTTCTCTCCGCCTGTTCAATTATTGCAGTATTTCTGCTTTGTTAGTTATACGCCTTTTCCTTGCGTGAAGTAAAAAACAAACGGCACGGGGCTTTCCCATGCCGTTTTGAATTCCATTTTTATTCCCGTTCTTACCTTTGAGCTTAACTTAATGACATTGCCTGTTTGGGTGTCCTTATTGTTTTTCTAAGTTTTGCTTGCTAAGCGAATCTATTCAGCATCATTCTGCTTTTCCAGCCATCTCAAAATCGCTTGGTTTGTTTCTTCCGGCTTTTCTTGCTGGATCCATTGACCGCAATCCAGATTAACCACTTCCGCATTAGGCACGAACTTTGTCAGGTTTTCAGACCTCTGGACCGTATCCCGGTCACCATAGATCATGAGGGTCGGCTGTACCATAAAAATGAAGGGGGTTGCGATTTTGGATGAGCTGTTTCATCCCTTCTTCATTTAGCGATTTGATTTATGCCTCGCATTTAAAACGTTCTGACTTTTGATGAGAATTAAACCCTAAATGATTGAGAAATACAGTAGCTCCTCTCTCCTAAAGATCAGGGAAACAATAGACCCAGATTTATGCAGTACCAAAAATCCTTTTAACGATTCTTTTGTTATTTATATTTCCTTATTCTGTAATAATTTTTTGCAATGTTGAAATTTTAGCCCTTCTTCAGATGAAGCGATCAATATTCCAAGCCTTCTTAATCGTGTTTCTTCTTTCTTGGCGCTCATTACCCACCAGATAGAATCTCTTTTATAGGATGGTGATAAATTAGTGAAGAATAGCCAGGCTGTTTGATTTGCCTTGATTTGTTCTTCATATTCTTTGGCAAGTTCCACGTTTCTTTGTTCAGAGGAATAGCCTTGTGCATCGGTTCTGTTGTTAAAGACGTGCATTCCTTCTGGTCTCATCTTTCCAAGCTGTATTAGTGCTTTTACCTTCTTTACGTTCACAGCACTCCATACACTATTTACTTTGCGCGGAGTAAAGCGAATCTTATAGCTTTGTTTATCAATGGTTTTTCGTATACCGTCAATCCACCCAAAACAAAGAGCGGCATCTACTGATGCAGACCAAGTAAGGCTTGCACGCCCTGTACTTATCCCAAAATAGCCCACCCAAATTTCACTAGCTTCAGTATGATGTTCTTCTAACCAATCGTTAAACTCTTCTTGGTTGTTGAAAAAAACTACATCTCCCATTGTTCCAGCCATTTTAAAATTGCTTGGTTTGTTTCTTCCGGCTTTTCTTCCTGGATCCAATGACCGCAATTCAGATTGACCACTTCCACATTGGGCACGAACTTCGTTAGTTTTTCAAACTTCGGGATCACATCCCGGTCGCCATAGATCATAAGTGCAGGCTGTTGGATGATTGGGTTCACGTCCGCCAATAAGCGCCAGTTGCGGTCAAGGTTCCTGTACCAATTTATACTTGCCGTGAAGCCTGATGATTTGAAGGCTGAGACGAAAACGGCCAGTTCGCTGTCGCTCATTATGGGTTCGCCGAGTGGTGTTTCTGCTCTGGCAAGATTAATCATCGCCATACCTGGCTGAGGCGCTCTGGGTGGCTCGTTTTTCCGGTAAATGTTGCGAAGGAACTGGAATGTATTTTCTTCTAATACGGCGTCTGCGATACCCGGCTGTCGATTGAAGTGGACAAAATAGTAGTCGCCGCCAAGTATTTCTTCCATGAACTCGATCCAGGGTCTTTCTCCGCGCTCTTGGTAAGGCATGCTCAGATTTATCACTTTATTTACACGGTTTGGATGCAATAAGGTCAGCCACCAAACGATCATTGCACCCCAATCATGACCGACAAAGGTGGCATCTTCGTATTCGTAGTGATCGAGAAGTGCGATGAGATCACCCGACAAGTGTTCAATGTCATAGTCTGTTACTACGCTCGGACGGGATGAGTTGCCATAACCCCGCTGGTTTGGGACGATGACATGGTAGCCCGCTGCGACAAGGGCGGGCACCTGATGGCGCCAAGAAAAGGCATGCTCTGGCCAGCCATGACAGAGTACAATAGGTTTTCCTAAATTTTGTCGGCCTGCTTCAAAGACTTCGAGTTCCACACCGTTGACTGAAATAAGGGTGGACTTGGGAAAATCGGTTGGATTAAACATTGCAATTCCTCCTTCTTGTGATACATGTAGTATAATGAACAAAAGGTGACATCTTAGTGTCACCATTTTGAAATCATGTAGAAAAAAAGAGGGCAATTATGGACAAAGTGGAAAGACTCATTTCGATTATCATGATATTGCTGAGAAAAGAGATTATATCTACAAAGGAATTCTCACAACTATTCAATGTTTCCAAAAGAACGATCCTTCGCGATATGGAAACACTGAGCTTATCGAACATCCCGATCTACTCTATCAATGGGGTCAAAGGCGGGTACGGCATAATGGATGAATACAAGGTGGATAAACGCCTTTTAAGCAGCTCCGATTTACAGAATATATTAGCTGCGCTCGGCGGATTGGAACAAATCCTCCTTACTGAAGAAGTTGAAAGAACGATAAAAAAAATAGAGGCAATGGTTAGTCCTTTGTCTCTGAATCGTTCCATTCAACTGTCGTTTTATGAATGGGAAGGTCGGTCCGAGATTCTTGAAACCTTAAAGACATGTCAAACATCCATTTTAAAGAAAAGGCTGGTTTCGTTTGATTATACAGATAAAGACGGGGCTGTAACGAATAGAATGATCGAGCCCTATGAGCTGCATTTTAGCGAATCAAGTTGGTACTTGAAAGGATTCTGTTTACATCGACAGGGATGTCGAACTTTCAAGTTATCTCGGATCGATCATATTACTATGGATGAACGCGCGTTTCATCCTAGAGACGATTGGTCAGAGCAAGTACACGAAGCAAATTATCTACCTGAATTCGTCACGATTAAGGCATGGATATCGCCTAGCATAAAAGATCAAATCATCGAAAGGTATGGTCGAAGAAGTATTGAAGACCATAGTTCTGGATTTTTATTAGCAACCATTTATGTCCCACAAAATCGTATGGGATTTCAACTTTTAGCAAGCTTCGGCACTCATCTAAAAGTTGTAGAGCCCAAAACCTATGTTGAAGACTTTCGAAATTATTTATATCAAATGATGGAGAACTATTCCTGATAGATTTAGCATTAAAGCTTCAACCTTCAACTCAACTTTTCGCCGTCACTTATGGTAAGGTTCACCGCGCTGTCTGTAACGGCAAGTTTTTGAGACATCCTTTGCGGGATTGTCATATTTTTCTAAATACGCAGTCCCGCCGACACGTGCCCACCAGCAAATCCGGTCAACTAATAGCCGAGATATTGGATATATTCCGCCTGACATGTGATGGGGTCCAAGCTAAACAAGCCCGGCACAGTGTTTCGTGCATGGGCTTGTTTTGTTATTTGGGATCAGAACCCCATATTAGGCTTTACGTATGCTAATGGATCAGCTGCCATAAACTTCGAACTCATAAAGAGAATACCAGTCGCCTGTGCCTCGATCTGTCGCATGCATCCTTATATACCTTGCATTTACCGGTTCAAAGTAGATATCGTCTATACCACCGTCTCCATTCGTTGTCATGTATATATCCGTCCAGTTGGTTGCATCGTTCGACACCTGAATCTTATAGCCCTTAGCATGAGCATACTCCCAGTTGAGTTTGACATTGTTGACGCGGGTTTCCTGTCCGAGGTCTACATAGATCCATTGCGGATTTGAATACAGGCTGGCCCATCTTGTCGTTACATTACCATCCACCGCTTTATCGGCCGTTAATGTGGATGTCTCGTTGGAAGAGGATGTTGCCGATTTTTTTAACGCTAGATTCGGTTTGCCATAAACCTGGAATTCATATAAAGAATAGCCATAGAAGGAGTAAGCTCTTTGGGTTCCGTACATTCTTACATACCTTGCATTTACGGCAGTAAAGAATATATCGTCAATCCCCCCGTCTCCATTCGTTGTCGTATACACATCCATCCAGTTGACAGTGTCATTCGATACTTGAATCTTGTAGCCTTTGCCATAGGCAAGCTCCCAATTCAATATAACTCGATTTATGTTATAAGCTTGCCCAAGGTCGATCGTAATCCATTGCGGGTCTGCAAACTGACTGGCCCATCTTGTCGTCACGTTACCGTCAACCGCATTATTCGGAGAAAGAGCTGCCTCTTGATTGGAAGATGACGTAGCTGTATTATTTAACGCCAAATTTGTTGTAGTAGCGGATCCGACGCTGTCTCCATATACTTGAAACTCATAAATAGAGTAACCATAGCTCGTGCCCCTCTCTGTTGCGTGCATTCTCACGTATCTTGCCGTTGTAGGCACAAAGCCTATATCGTCTACACCTCCATTGCCTGTCGTTGTCGAATACACATCGGTCCAATTGACCGCATCATTCGATACTTGAATTTTGTAGCTCTTGCCGTAAGCATACTCCCAGTTAAGTTTAACGCGTTTGATGTTATTAGCTTGCCCGAGATCGACGTAAATCCACTCTGTACTTGAATACTGTTGGCTTGACCACCGTGTACCCGGCAAATTGTCAACAGCTTTAGCAGCGGATAGAGAAGAACTTTGGTTGGATGAGGCTACTGCCGATTTACCGCTTGCAAGATTAACTGGAATGGTATACGTTCCTTTAACAAATTTGTAGATATCTTCATACATCTGTCTCCCGTCATAAACTCCGTTTACACCGTTGTTATTCTTGTTTTTATACAAGTTGTATATCCCAAAAATATCTTGATACCAACCCTTGACCGCTCCCGTCATGTATCCGTATTCTACGCCGGCCATTAAGTAATTATCGAATCTGTTTTTAAAATCGGGGTCGAACATCGCTCTTTCGTCAAACTCCATTTCGATGCCCTTATTATATGTTTGAGCTTGGGTCGATACATTCGTCATTCTCGAATAATCAGTCTCCGGAACGAAATAGTGATTGGGCTGCTGGATGCTAAAATCGATTGCATAATTATTCCGGTTGTTGCTTTGTCCGGCACCAAAGTATGGAATCCAGGCAAGTTTCAGACCAAGCGTATGAAGATAGTTACCAGAGTTATTAATTGCATTTACTTCACCCGGATTGCCGGGATCAATATCTTCATGGAACCAGTAGAAGCCTTTTAATTCAAGGTTGCTGTATTGGGCTTGATTCCATCTGCTTAATACGGTGTCGATATACCATTTGGTTACCTTCGTCATATTGCTAGGCATCGAATTCAGATTTTCGCTGATTCCGTCGTTATCGACATCTCCGAAATTGGTGATTTCGCTATTAGGATAAGGCAGCATAATATATACTTTGGATTTGTAATTTGTTAGGTTTAGTGTGGTTGCAACTTGCTGGGTTGCTTGGTTGAGGGCATCGAGCTGTTGATTAGAGGTGAAAATACGGTTTATATACCATTCCCAATCCGCCTTATAGGTCCACTTGGCAGGGTCCGCTGTATCACCAAAATCTCTATAGTCAGATGTGTTGATTCCTAGAAATAGAAATGAATCGAAAAAGGTGTCATCCATCACATTATTACTGTTGTAGTGCGCAACATAGGGCAAAAGCGTATTCTTGTCATACGTGCCGATTTCTCTTCCCTCGTATGTCGTTCGTCCACCGTAATATCCAGTATAAAGCAAGGCCATGTTCTTCACATTCCCAGATGCCGCGGTATTTGGTGGGAAATATCCTGTTGCAGCAGCAGCGGCAAGCGGCTGTTCTAAGTTAGACTGGGGTTGTTGCTCGAGATCAGGATCGGACTTTTCTTGTTGTCCCTGCTTATTAGGAACTTCAAGTAAAGGCTGTTGATCCTCCTGCCCCTGCGAAATCTTCGGCGACCTATCCCCTTCTCCCTTCACTACTGATGGTTGAACAGAAAAAACAATCGATAAGATTAACACAAATGATAACAGCAAGGAACTTCGTCTTGGATACCTCTGACTTCGCTTCATCTTTCATCCCCATTTCTTAGGTTTAAATGATTTTAACAAGTCTGGTACATGGTCTTGATCCGAGTGTCCATTTTATCCAAGCTCCAAACGGCCCCTTTACGACTAATTCTATGAGGCAATTTTATGCTTGAAAATAGATATCTGTTTACTTTCATATACACCTTTTTACAAATCAAAAAATGAACCGATGCACCTTTCTCTTGTTTCTTCGAAATGTGACCTACGCACATATATTCAAACCCATACGCCGCAAGGAATTCAAAAAAAACTTGCCCTTATTTGTGGTACGGTTCCCCGCGTTTGATCTTCAACTCTCCTGCCCGTTCGTATTATGAGATCAACCAGTTCTTTCTGGTTGATCCTTTTTTCATTTGCATAGAGGATTAAAGTAGCCTGGTCGAACGTACCTGCCCGTGGGACTTGATCCCGAGAGCTATAATGTTCACCCCTACTTGTCATGACCATGATTGAGGCTGGTTGGGA
>NZ_JBHXIZ010000015.1:0-7653 GCF_042723305.1 Paenibacillus sp. NPDC058367 | reverse complement strand
CTCTTTTTTTAACTTCTTTTTCGAGCTCGGCATGTGTGTTTCTCGGCCAGAAATAGAATATATCATGTATAGAGATTCATTGCAACACTTTTTTTTGAAAGATTTAAAAACCATAAATCATGTATTAATGAATACACTCTATCTTTATATACTGTTGCCTTATATACATTCCATAATATAAAAGAAAAACAACTGAAAAAGATATCAGTTGTTTTCAGAAGATAGCTTAGACGAATCTAAATTAATTCCGCTTCCTTCGCTCCAGTAATTACGGAAACAATACTGTTTCGAAGTATCTCTGCATTATACGCCTGGTATGGATCGACATTGAAAACAACAGCATCTGCAATAAAACCTTCTGCAATCTGCCCCAGCTCGTTACCGCTCCCTAGAATGTCAGCAGCGCTTTTAGTAGCTGACTGCCACGCTTCTCTGCGAGTTAAGCCATAATCAATCAACGTATCCAGTTCTTGAAGGTTATAACCATGTAATGAGGGTGTAGCATAATCTGTACCGAATCCAATACGAACTCCCTCTCTTTTTGCATAATTAATGGCTTTGGAATGTGATTCAGCAGCACGGGCAGCTCGTTCGCAAATGATCGGGTTCAACGCTAGAACGCCTTTCGGATCTGCGGCAATGCGATAGATGGATGTAGTAGGTACAAAAGCTACCTCCGAATTAGCAAGTCTCCCTGCCTGATCTTCAGTTAGAAACATCCCATGCTCTATAGATTCCACCCCGGCCTGAATGGACCAGTCTATCGTCACTCCACCCCAGGTATGAACCAGTACCTTCTTATCATGGGCATGTGCATTACGAACAATGAATGCAAACTCTTCTTCGGAAAAGATCGGATCTACGACTTTCTCGGTGGGTGCCCCAAGACCGCCTGTGGCCATGATTTTTATCCAACCCGCTCCTGTAGCAAAGATTTCTGCCATCCGTTGTTCCAAATGCTTAAGTCCACGGGCATCTGCTGCTCCAAGCATATCGCTGCTGGTATGCACTCTTAAAGGCTGCTGATATTGCTGAACAAGATGCTGCACTGTGCTGGGCAGAATTCCGCCTGCATCACGTACAGTCGTTACACCTGTCCTTAAAGTAGCCTCAAAGGCTTGTGCCTGCATGGCTTCGATCTGCTGGGAGTCGCGCTTTAATTGATCTGCATGGTCAAAGTCTGTCCAAGCCATATGCGTATGAAGATCAATTATACCAGGACTTATCCATAGTTCTGTGCCTGTAGGAGTTGAATTATTTTGTTGCGACTCCGCTTCAGTAATAGATGAAAAATAGCCATCCTTGATCACAACATCAAATCGTTTACCTTCGATGCCTGCTATATGAATATCCTTGAATGTATGCAGCTCTGGATGCTTATGGATCATCTTCATTCCCCCCAAGCCAGCCGAACAGCATGTAATGCCTGATCAGGGTCCTGTTTCAATAACTCAGCAAGCGTTGATATGGCTTCCTCCACACTTTTCCGAGCAGCATTTGTTCCGAAATGATTGATCCGCAAAAGATGGCCAAATAATTCTCCGTCTCCTGGAGCCACAATGCCTATAGGTTTTTCGATCTGCAAATCTTGCTTTCCAGCAATCCGAACCGTTGTAGTCAGTGTAGAATAATGTCTGCTGTCCTTTTGCCAAGGCTCAAGCCCCAAGGATTCTATACCAGCTAATGTAGCAGCTGCAGCCCTTTCATGATGCTGAATGATTTGCTCCAATCCCTCTTCTTCAATTCGTGTCAAGGCCAGGATCAGAGCTCGAGCCTCTAAAGTAGGGATATTTGGAGCAACCCGTAGCGGCGCAGTGCCATCCAGCGAAGGTTTGAGATCCAGCAAGGACAGAATGGAGTTACGCGGTGCATTTTTATTAGACTCAAGAAATTGCCAGCCACGTGGTGAAATACTGACGGCGCTAACACCGTTAGGTCCAGCCAAGGCTTTTTGTGCGCCTATCACAGCAAAATCAACTCCCCATTCATCGACCAGTAACGCCTCTCCCCCAACCGCAGAAACTGAGTCCGTCACAGTAATGAGATTGAACTCCTTTGCAATCTTAAATATTTCTTTAGCCGGATTAGAACCACCTGTAACTACTTCAGCCTGAACAAAGGAAAGGGCACAAGGGCTAAACTCTTTAATTGCGGAAGCAACTTGGTCGCCAGTGACCACTTCATCAAAAGGAACCTTTACTTCAATAACCGTTGCTCCTCCCCGTTCAAGCCACTTTCCAAATAGACTTCCATAGGGACCTGTTACTATATTTACAATGGTTCGACCAGGCGCGGCTATTCCTGCAGCCACTGCCTCGATCCCCAGAATTGCCTCAGCTGGGATGATAACTGGTGGGTGCTCAGTAAACAAGATAGTAGAAATCAATTGTGTAAGCTTATTGTACTCATCCACTGAAAGTGGCACATGTACATTATATTCTGGGCTCATAAGAAACCTCCTGATGTACTTGATTTTGGCATTTTAGGAACTGCCGACAACAGCTCGTAACTGTATTCATGTTTAGGCCGGATGAAGAATTGATCCTTCGGACTCTGCTCCACGAGCTTTCCTTGCCGCATAACTGCTACCGTATCGCTAATTGCATTAATTACTCCTAGATCATGGGAAATAAAAAGCATGGTGAGATTAAGCTCAGCTTTCAGCGTATTGAACAGTTCGAGCACACTAAGCTGCACAGATACATCCAGCGCGCTGGTTGGTTCATCGGCGATCAGGATATTTGGTTCAACGCTTAATGCACGAGCGATCGCTATCCGTTGCCGTTGACCACCTGAAAATTCATGCGGGAATTTATCTAAAGCCTTTTGCTCCAAATGAACCTGGTTCAAAAGCTCTTTACATCTTTGCTCAACGTCCGTACGTCCCACAATTTTATGAAACAATAAGGGCTCGGAAAGAATTTGCCTAATCGAATGCTTTGGATTCAGCGATGCATCAGGATTTTGGAAGATCATCTGGATTATTTTACGCTGCTCACGGCTCCTTTTCTTTTTTAACTCTTGGGTACCTAACAGAATCTTCCCCTCATGCGGGGCAATCAGTCCAGCAATTACTCGCGCCAGCGTAGATTTCCCTGAACCGGATTCTCCAACAAGTCCAAGAGTGGTGTGCTGCTCAAGATTCAAATTGATACAATCCAGTGCAGTAAATCCGCCGTAGTGAACAGTTAAATCTTTTATTTGTAAGGCTAGTTCCATGAGTCTCTACTCCCTTCAAGCTCTGGCAAAGGAAGCACCGAATCAATCAGCATCTGTGTGTAAGGGTCGGATGGATTTTGCAAAATATCAAGGGTAGCGCCATGCTCCACAATCTGCCCTTGTTTCATTACACATAGGCGTGAGCACAAGTTGGCTGCAATCGCGAGATTATGCGTTACAAAAACCATAGCAAATCCCAACTCCTGCTGGAGGTTCGTGATCGTTTCAATAATTTGTCGTTGAACCGTGACATCCAGCGCCGTTGTCGGCTCATCACAGAGAAGAATACCTGGCTTGCACGCCAGTGCCAAAGCGATGACTACCCGTTGACATTGACCGCCTGACAGCTGACTCGGATATCGATCCTTTATCTTTAAAGAATCAGGGAGACCAAGCCTTTCGAGTAGCTCCAGCGCAATCATTCGCGAAGCCTTTCGACTAACTTTCTGTCTGTAATACACGACTTCAGCCAGCTGATTGACAACCATACAGAGTGGATCAAGCGCACCTCTTGGGTCTTGAAACACCATCGCACTGCTTACGTCACTCTTAATGGTGCCACCTGTCTGTTCAACACCATTTGGAAGTAGTCCCAGAATTGCACGCAGCGTAAGCGATTTTCCTGAACCCGACTCACCTACTAATCCTAGACTCTCCCCTTTGCTCAGCGAAAAGCTAACATTGTTGACTAATCTCTCTTTTGACTTCGCTGCCAGCGATAGTGCGTTTATTTCTAAAATGGGTTGTATAGACATCATTTTTTCCTCCATATGTCTGCCAAACCATCACCTAGGAGCGACAAAGCTATTCCGGTATACACCACTGCAAATCCTGGGACAGCTGAGAGCCACCAAGCTGTAGTGATGAAGGGCTGTCCATCCGAGATCATAGTTCCCCAGTCTGGAGTTGGCGGTGTAATACCGATCCCAAGATACCCCAGTGTAACAATGGCAACAAGCAATCCAATCATGTCTGTCATAAGAACGACAACGGCTTGCGGAAGTACATTGGGCAGCAGATGACGCAAAATAATTTTTACTCCGGGTAGCCCTAAGGTTTGAGCGGATGCCACCCATTCCTGATTGCGAAAAGATGCGCTAAGACCTCTCACTACACGGGCAAAGACAATCCAACCTACAAGGATAAACGTAATATAAATGCCTCGTTCTCCTGCTCCACTGGCAAAAGCAACGATAATGACGATTAGATAAAAAGGAAAAGCGATCAACGTATCTGACAGCAGCGTAATAACTGTATCAATCCATTTGCCGTAATATCCTGCTAGCATTCCTAGGAACACACCTATGCAAAAGGGAATGATTTCTGCCAAGACCATGATTTTTAAATCAGTCCTCGCTGCATAAATCAATCTAGTAAACAGATCACGTCCCAGCTGATCGGTTCCTAGCCAGTGTTCAGCCGACGGAGGCTGCAGAAAGGCGCTCAAATTTTGCTCGGAGGGATCATATGGACTTATATACGGTATGAACACAGTCAAGAGAATAAGAGCTGCAAACATAATCAATCCCACTAGAAGTGAAGGGGTATTCCATATTCGTTTTAAGCCGCTAGTCATTTTACCAGCCTCATACAATCGTGGTTCTAGTCTTATCGTTTTCATTGTTTTCCCTTCGTTCTGGGATCAAGCCACCAAGAAATGATTTCAATCAAGAGACTGATGATCACAACAGCTAGCGCACAGTAAAGTGCTATTCCTTGAATAACCGGAAAGTCCCGTTTCGAAATTGAAGTGAATAACAAGCTGCCAATTCCCTTTATTCCAAACACCTGTTCAACGACCAATGTGCCGCCGATTAGATAAGAAATATTCACACCCATCAGCATCAATGTTGGAAGAGCCGAATTGCGCAGCACATGTTTAAATAAAATAACCCTGCTTGGTATTCCGGCAGCCTTAAGTGTAACTACAAAATCCGATTCTAACACTTCAAGCATCTGAGCTCTTAACGAACGGACCAGCGTAGGGATCTGTGAGAAAGCAACGGTGATTGCCGGAAGTGCAAGACTGTGCAAAGTTCCAATCCACCCTTCACTTACTCCCCCAACAGGGAACCAGCCAAGCCGGACACTAAAGAGCAAAATTAAAAGTAAGCCAACCCAGAAGATTGGCATACCCAAAGTTATTGTAGGAAAAATACGTATTAAATGATCCAGCAGTTTATCCTTATGCGTAGCTGCTACTGTAGCAAGCAGAAGTGATACGAAAATCGCCAACACACACGCCATTACTATGAGCAACAAAGTGACAGGGGCACGCTGCATAATCAACTCTCTTGTTGATGTACCCATAACAATGGAGTTTCCAGTATCCCCCTGAGTAAATAGCGTCTTCAGAAATCGCATGAACTGCTCCCATAAAGGAAGGTCCAGCCCAAGAGTATGATGCATACTCTTGAGCGCCTCAGGGGTACTGTATTCTCCCAATATCATTTTAGCTGGATCTCCAGGCACAATTCGGATGATGAAAAAGACTGCTATCATTACGCAGCAGATCACTGCCAGCGCCTTTATAAGTGATATCACAAGCCAGTTGTAAGAGTCCTTGCTTCCTCTAGGTTGATTTAACACCTGCTTAAGATTCGTCATTGGCTGATGTGGACATCTTCGAAACGGGCGCTGCCGTTAGGTAGAACAACAAGACCATCAACAGAAGAACGAATACCTTTCAAGACATCTGGATAATAAAGCGGAATATAAGGTACTTCATCAGCAAGTGTCTGCAGCAGTTTAGTATAGATTTGCGCACGAGCATCGCCATCTGCAGTTTTTTGGCCCTCATATAGAAGCTTCGTTACTTCATCATTCGTATAATGCGTCCAATACGATTTGCTGAAGCCTTCCGGATCGGTTTGGAAAGCAATGATCGAGTTCGCTTCCGGGGAATCCGCTTGACCGCTGTTGAGCATTGCGGCGAAATCATATGCAAAGAACCGTTCACGGAAAGTAGCAAGCTCAATCGACTCAATCTCAATTGTAATCCCGATCGTTTGACCCGCTGCCTGAATAATTTGCGCCTCTTGCGCTCTTGTACTATTGCCGGAGGCTACAAGTAATTTGGTAGTGAATCCATTAGGGAAGGCAGATTTAGCAAGCTCCTCCTTGGCTGCCTCAACATTGAAGTTCAGAGCCTTGATTGTTTCATTGGAGTTATAAGGAATCGTTGTTGGCAGTAATGAGTTTGCCGTTTGTGCATAACCAAACGTTAATGCTTTGGTCAAGCCTTCACGATCAAGTGCCAGAGCCAGCGCGCGGCGAACATGCACATCCGAGAAATGTTCATCCAGCGTATTAAAGAACAATTGCTCTGTCACCCAACTGCCGTTAGTAATTACTTTAGTGTCAGCTCCATCTTTGATCTCATTGGCATTTTGCAGCGCTAAAGATTCAATAGCATTAACTTCCCCAGCCTTCAGCTGGTTGATCGCTTGGCTATCATCCTCAATCAACTTATAAACAAGCTTATCAATATATGGTTTTCCTTCTTGCCAGTAGAATTTGTTCTTAGTAAAGGTCAGATCCCCTGCTGTATCCCATGATTCAACCACAAACGGTCCCGTTCCGATGGGCTTCTTAAAGAATTCTTCTTCGGAAACTCCACCAAAATTGTTAGGCAGGATGCCATTTGAGAAATTGGATAGCTCTGAGATAAATGGTGTATAAGGCTCTTTAAGTGTAATAACAAGCGTTTTGTTATCCTGCGCCTTAATTGTGCCGACCTTTGCCGATATTGCCAGCGGGCCGCCAACCTTCAAGTGCCGCTCAAGGGAGAATACAGCATCTTCTGCAGTCACATCCGTACCGTTTGAAAACTTTACGCCGTCGCGAAGTTCAAAAGTATACGTCAGGCCATCCTCACTGATACTATGTGACTTCGCAAGCCAATCTACAATTTCGCCCTTGCTGTCAAAAGCAACTAACGATTCAAATACTTTGTCGATTGCAAAAGCATTGTTGGACGTAATCTGGTTATGCAAATCCAACGAGGTTACAGATGCAGGGCGTCCATAGACGAAGGTTCCTCCAACTGCCGGCTCTGCCGCTTGAGGACTCTGAGTTGCTGTTGCTGGACTCGCACTTTCCTGCGCATCTTTATTTGAAGCAGCCTTATTATTAGATCCCGAGCATCCTGCAATTACCATCAATAGCAAAACTGCTATCGCCCCCAACAGAACCGGTTTCTTAACAGATACATTAAAATATGACATAATCCGCTCCCCCTATAATTCTTATATGTTTAGTATGAATTGTATTATGGATTAATCAATGTGGTCTGTCAAACAAAATTTAAATCTTAACAATCCATTAAGTAAATAGACATAACAAAAAGACCACTGTCGATTACTCAACAGTGGTCTTGCGTGCTTGGCAACGTCCTACTCTCCCAGGACCCTTCGGTCCAAGTACCATCGGCGC
>NZ_JBHXIZ010000014.1:0-12010 GCF_042723305.1 Paenibacillus sp. NPDC058367 | reverse complement strand
TGAACATTACCTATTCCCCTCTCTCTCCTGGTTCATCTTCGCCGCGGTCTTAGCGTCGATTGTAGTAGGTCGCGGAATTAGTGCCTCGATTACCCTAATAAAGAATCCAGGAGGAGCCACACGATAAGCATGGTTTTGAATACGGTCTATCAACTCTGAATAAGGTCTGTTGCCGTTATGAATGCCCCTTGTCTGCAAATACTCCAAGTACCCTACGGCTTGCATCTGTGTTGGCGTTAAAGCCTGTACACGATCTTGTAGCGTCTCTAAGACTTGCTTCACTCCGTCAATCTGCGGCATAGGGTTACTATATAAGTCCTGGTTAACGACACTTTCAAGGTCTAACGGTTTAGCCATTGTAAGCCCCCCCTTTCTAGCTTGCGAAAATCGCAAAAGCCCCTAATAAGAATACGCCGACAAACATACACCATTGGAAAGCGTTCGGGCTTGTCTTCGGCATGTTGCGACCAGGATACAAAAAAGCTTGTCCGATGATGATATTTTCTTCAACCTTTGCCAAGTGAGCTACCTCTTCCAGGTACGGCAAACTAACATTGTATACATAAACCAAACCATCCTCATTACTCAAAACTGTTGCGTCCGATTTTGGCAATACGTAGTAACCGGCTCTTATGTATTCGCCCTGGTCATCTTCTACATCCAGGATCTCACAAACGTCTTTATCTCCTGGATTTAAATCCTCAGCTTTTTGAGCTGTGTAATTCCGGAAGAGTACAACACGACCCAGGTTAATTTTTTCCTCTTTTTTTGCCAAGACTAAAACCCCCATTACTAATTTTTTTAGCGACTATCCAACAAGGTAGAACTGTTAAACAAAGCCCCAAACCTACACCAGCTCCAGCAATAAAAAAATATTGAAATGCCAATTCCAATCTGTTCTCCCCCTTTTAATCCCCAGTGGCCAAAGTCGGAATTAAACTACCACCACTTAATTAAATCCTTGAACCAAAGCAGTACGCTGCTATATTTCTGAACCGTATATAAGATAAAAAGAAAGGTTAGCGAAGCAAGCAATGAACTAATTACCCTAGCCCATTCGGGACCAAGTATCCCAAAATACCCAAAATAGTTATCCAGGCGAACCCCCTTGGCTGCCACTGTCCCAACCTGGTTGAGCTGCGTAATACATTTATCCAAAAACTGTACTACTGGGCTAAAGATATTATCCAAAAAGTTACTCACTACCTCCGCCCCCTCTCATGCCACCAATAAGACGTAATGCCGCCCACGCTGTAAAAAACCAAATGCCAAACTGGATTAAATATGCTATTTTGTCCAGTTGAAGCATGGAGAGATACGGTCTAATGTGGGAATATACTTCCATGTAGCTTCCTGGTAGATTGGTTGTGCTGCCGGAGTATCCAAAACCTAAGATAGTCGTAAATAGTCCAGCGATCAGACCAACAAGTAATTTACCGATCGCGAATACCAGGAGAACGATTTTAACGATGATAACGCCAATCCAGACGATGAAACTAAAGATCAGTGCGACTAGATCAAAGATAGGCTGCAGGAGCCACAGCAAGCCGTTCATTAGCTTCCAAAAGAAATCGGCAAGCATACCAAACAAATAGTTAAAACCGTCTGCTATGGCTCTGAACATCTAATCCCAACCCTTCCGACTCCGTCCCAGCACTGCATGTCGTATCAGATCAATGATCTCGTTACTGTAAGCAATCGAAACGTAGATCAGCATAAACGGGGATGACATCAAAATTAACTTCATCCCTCCAGCCATGAGCTGCGCTGCATCCATCTTTAACCCCTCCAATTAATCGCTTGTCGTAAAATTCTAAATACTTTGGGTGCAAGCCGAATACAAATTCCTAGTAAAACGAACAATCCCAAGGATGCTACAAGCAATACAATATTCGTCCATATGTCACTACCTGTTAGCCCCCAACCGTCTGGACTACCAACGATAGGTGGTTTAGTGTTATTCCCATCCCCTATGCTTCCATCTGCAAATTTTGCCTTAACCAACGTTACATTCGCCAAAGCATCTGGCTTATATCCCATAGCTTTTGTGATCTTAAAGCTTCTTTCATCTGCTCCCGCCGTACCTACTTGTTTTCCGTTTAAGTAGATTAAGTACCCAACGGCTTCAGGTGTTTCTTTCCAAGTTACTAGGATATAATCTGGCGTATTTTCCTGTCCGCTTTCCGTTGGGGGTATCGGCGTTGGTGTTGGTACTGGTGTCGGCGTTGGTGTCGGTGTTGGTGTCGGTGTTGGTGTCGGTGTTGGTGTCGGCGTTGCTGTTGGTTTCGGTGTTGCTGTTGGCGTTGGTGTTGGTGTCGGAACTGGTGTTGGTGTCGATGGTGTTATATAGCTGCCAAAAACATCAATTTCATAAATTGTTCTGTACGCCGTAACGGTGTTATACACGGCTACATAACTCACATTGTCGATATCTGCGAAATCTCCATAAAACATATTTGCTCCGGTGCTTTCTGGCAGAGATATAGACTTCAGTATTTTTTTATCAATGTCGTATAACCTCAACTGTAAACTAGTTCCTACTTTAGACGAATACCCATGTAGTGATACCGGACTTGAAAACTTATACCATAGTGTATTATTGCTCCCCCCTATACCACTGTTACTACTGTTTAAATCTCCGTCCGTTGCTTCTGTTACAGTTCTGTTCCCCGTACCCACGTCATTGCTCAAAATAAGCGTTTTACCTCGCAGCAGACCATATGGTGGACGTGTAGGTGTTGGTGTTATCGTTGGCGTCGGTGTCGGTATCGGCGTTGGTAAGGGTGTACCATACGCATACAAAGTAAAAACCAACTCGTCAGAAGTAGAATTATTAACTTGTACGTAACTTACCAAAATATCTCCAGGTATCGTTACATCAGTTAATGATTTTTGAATACCAGTGTTATAAATCACTTTTCCCGTTACGTCATAAAATGAAATAGAATTGCTTGCACTAGATTTTGTGACATTTATCGTAAACCCTTTAATTGGACTAGGAACCTCTAACGTATAAGTATATTTTTGATAAGATGGCACTTTAACATTTCCCACATAAATGTAAGTAACGTTAGTTTCTGCCGCAAATACCGATGTTACAGGCATAACGCACAATAAAATTAGGGCTATTAAAATTATCTTTTTCAAATCACCTCACTCCCCCCCTTTATATCCCTGAAAAACTTCCTTTTTGGAATTGTAATTCCGATAGTCACCAGTATTTTCATTCCCACCATATCCGGGCATCGTATCATCCGGTACTTCATCAGGTTTATAAGGAGGTGCAGTTTCTTCCGGTGTATATCTCCCCCCTACATACTTAGGTGGGGTAATTTCTGTAGGTTCTGAATCTTTATATCCCTTGTCTGTCGCTGATGGTTCTACCGGAGCCGAAAAGGTAGGAGTTGCACTATTAATAGGCTGATACTCATAACCCTTATCCGAATTATCATTAAATTGAATGGATGCAGGATCAGGAATAACAAAACCTTTATCCTCTGAGTAATCCGGCTGGAAGTTCGGAACATTATCATTTAAATTTCCAGATACCTTTGGTGTATCACTAATTCTCGGCACATTCGGTTTAAAATCCGCTATGGTCGGTGGTGGGCTTACTGCCTTTTCACGACTCTGAAATTCGTCTGCTATGATCCTAGCGATTTCCGGACTACGATTTACCATTTCTTGCCCCATTGATGGCACGATGGTATCCCTCATAATTTCCGCTACGTTGTACCAATTCGGTGGAGGTGGATATGTACCACGAATCATATCTGCCCAAGCTCCCATGTACTCATCCCATTCAGGACACTCTAATTGATCTATTAGCGACTGACATGCTGCGCTGCATTCCCCTGGATCACCAGTACCACCGCCCGGATCAGTAGGATTAGGGCTTTCGCTTGGGCTTGTGGTAGCACTGGCAGTTGGGTTTGGGTTTGATGTACCCGACGGTGTAGCAGTTGGCTTGACTGTGGCGGTTGGTGTAGCGCTTGGTTTCACTGTTGCCGATGGTGTAGGAGTTGCCGTAGCGCTGCCTGTGACCCAATAACCTTGTAGATACAAATTTTCGTCATAGTCTCCACTATGCGTAAATTTAACTGTAATTCCTCGGCTCGGATGATTTGCAAAGTCCGATTCTGGAACAGTCACAACCCCCTGAGCTGCCCAGCTATTATTGTTGTAAATGATTGTTGCCCCATCCCCAAAAGTAACAGTTAGATAGTTTTCAGCATTCAGAGTCCTACCTACGCGAATATAAGCTTGATAAAAGGTACCTACGATATCGGATGGCAATACATATTTAGTGCTTCCGCTTGCTGTCTTAAGCTGTATTGTCGCTGGCACACCTTTGACAGCAGTCCCCGCATAATCCGTTTTGTTGATAGTGTAAAGTCCATTACTACTGTCACCGTAAGTTATTCCTGGCATTAATAGCAGCCCTAAAATAAGTAGAGACCATACCCTTTTCATACATTTATCTCTCCTTAATCAAAAAAGGGACGGGGTTTCCCCCGCCCCTTTTCCGGCATGAATGCAGATATTAGGACTTGCCGCCGCCAATCCCAAGAGCCTTGAAGATCACTGTAAACACCTTTGGTGCGAACTTGATGCAAATACCCAAGATCAAAAATGCCGATACGCTACCCACGATAAGCATAACGTTCGTCCAAACGTCAGATGCCCCGAAACCCCAATCTGCTGTACCTGAGAAAATCGGTGTAGATGCTGCTGCTGCCATAGTATTCATTATAAAAAACCTCCCAATAATTTTAGTTTCTATATATCATAATGCTCGTCATCGTCCCTACGGCGGCTGAAGGCATTACGTATAACGGCTATAAACTCGCCACCATATTCGAAAGCTGCGGCGATAATCACAAACGGCATACCCACAAAAAGTATTGCACGAAGCACTGACCAAAAATCGTTTTGTACCGCATCTGTAAAGAATGAGATAGTCGGTATTGCGCTATACATAACGCCCCCCTAACTCCTGCCACGCATATTCCTGAATGCTGTGATCAATGTTTCCAAAAGCCACCCTCCAGCCTGTATCGCAATATAGATCACCAGGAACACCATGCCCACCGCTGCAATCTTGTTGAATACCCACCAAAAGTATGACATGTCGAGTAGCCCTTTTAAGTCCATCGCCCCACCCCTTTCAGAAGAGTAATTAGCCCAGCGAAAAAGCTAATTGCCAGGAGTGGAACAAATAAAACAAAGTCCATGTAATCCAGTGTAAAAAGGAAGATCATCAAATCTTTGATCATTTCTTCACCCCGAATACATTGATTAACAGACCAACTAAGGCGAAGTAAACAGGTATGACCAAGAATAAGCTGTAATGCTCCACGAGCTGCGAAGCGTTCATACTTGCTATAGACTGGATCATTGTTTACCTCCTCCTATTATCAGACTGTGGAAAAACCGGATGATCATAAACAGGATCAGGAACGCCAGAAGAGTGGAAACCATAATATCTCCAAACGTTATTTCGTGAAGAACGGTAAAAGATACGCTGCTTCCTGTATACCTGGTGTAGTCTAGCCCCTCTATCAGATCAGGGCTGTAAACCGATTCAACTACGGACGAATAGGTTATTTCTCCTTGAATCCCATTTTCCAAAACAAGCCACTCCCAACAAAAAAAGACAGAGGTTTATCCCTCCGTCTTTGTTCTCATTGCCAAAATACTATCGAATAGACTAGAATAATCTAGTCCAACGTACGAAAGTATAACCCGTTGCCGGAGGGATTTCCGCAACAGGTTCCCGTCAACAGTGTTACCAGCACTGTATCGGGGTTGGATATTTTTTTATGTCTTGGATGAAGAATATCATCATAGTGAAAATTTTGTCAATGACCCTGAGAAGTTCATTTTTTCCATAAAAAGTTAGTTTTCTGCACTAAAATTAATACTTAACTTGATTGCATAAAACAATCTTTTTTATTTACAAAATATTTTCAAATTAGACATAAAAGCTTTCAAAATCAGAACGCATATTCTATTTGGAAAGTTCGTTCCTATGTAATTATAAAAAAAAAAGGAAAATATGTCTATTACTCTTTCAAATATTTCTCATTTATCATTTTCTCGATAATATGTTTTGGATTACCTTCTTTTTCAATTTCAGTAAGTACCTTCTGTTTCACATTCACACAAAGCGTTTTTACTACTTCTTCTGGATCAATCCTTTTTCTTCCCAATCTCATTTCCCCATTCCTAATATAAGCGTCCTCCTTTTATTTTTTCTTATTATCATAACTCACCAAGTAGATTCAGCAAATAATCCAGACTCTCAAAATATGGTTATATATGTTATTTTTCAGCACCAAAATTAATATATATAATATATTATTTCTCCTGCGCACAAAAAAAAGGCGTTTCGCCTAAAGCGCACCGCCCCTCTAACACTTCTATTTCTCTTTTCCTAGCTTCCAGCGTACCTCTGGATCATTAAGATCAGGCAAAACCATGTCTTTTTTCCAAAATTGCCACCACCGCTTGTCATTCGCGGCTGCTACCATACGCCGAGTATCTAAAACTTCCCTCAAAATAACTGATATATTAGCGTTCTGCTCGTCCATCCGCTTATGTACCCGCTCCAGCTCTGCCGCCTGCTGTTGGTTCTGTTCCCCTAGCTGTTGCATAACCGCAAATAGTTCATTGTATCGTTCTTCATATCGCTCTGACACCTGATTATCTGCCGAAACAACCATAGGCGATACAGATTCGTGCGCCCTCTCACGCCTTGATACAACTACGTTTGCAGCTAACTCCACCGTCATACCCGGCTGATCGCATAGCGCTTTTAAATGCCTAAATACCGTAGCGTCTTCGTCTGTATATTCGCGGTGTCCACTATCGCCCTTATGTACGACATACCCAGCCGCTTCAAGCGCCCCAGCATACTTTCGCACTGTGCTGGGTTTAACCCCTATAATCTCGCATATTTCCTTAGTTCCTAGCATTTTTTATGTCACCTCCGTAGCGATTAAAACCCCACAGCATACCGCTACAGGGCTTATATTATTATATTAGCTGATCAACTATTCTTTTTATAGATTTTTATATTAAATATCATCCAAAATACTAGATAAATAGTACGAACCACATAATAAACTGCATAACATAACATTATTAAGAATAGCTCAATCAACCACATGGGCAATTCCAAAACCAACAAAAATAGATGATATAGCTTATACTCCTTCAAGTTCTTAAAATCCTGATACGTGGTTGTTACCTCTACTGATCCAACTGCTTTACCTCTCACAATAACTTTCAGATCATTAAAAATTACCACAATAGCAGCCACACAATAGAAGAAAGCAACAATCCCTAAAACAGTCAAAAAGATTTCGTATCCAGAAGGCCAAAAAGGTTCTTTTCTACTAAACAACGTGTCAAAATCCTCTAAAATGTTCATACTAATCCCCTCTTCCTATTTTCATTTTGATCTATCCTATCTGACCTGATATACTTTATTTACATTGTTTTGGCGCTCATTGATCCCCACGATCATTGTGCGTCTTTTTCTTTTAGTAGCACCTTATCAGCATTATGCAAAGTCTTTTTATGTAACAATTCTGAAAGCAGCTCCAGCTTATTACTTGTCTGCCGCCGCTCTGCCATCGTTCGCTTAAGCATCTGAACATCCATATACTCTTTCCGTTTTTTCAGTACATCCTCTGTAAAATCCTTCTCCTTCTCTGATTCGTAATCATGAAACATATTCGTGAATACCTTCATCGCTTCAATCATAAAATCTGCGTCCGGCTCAAGCTCTTCATTCAAAATAAGCTTCTGCAGCCTACCTCTAATCTGAGCAATCTCCCGTTCCTTCGTAGTGTCGATATCCTTCAACCGAAAAATAAAATTCTTACACTCTACAAAGTGATTAGGATCTCCCTTACTGAGCTGTTTCCAGAATGCAGACGGATGGTTAAACTTACTCATTAAATGCGTCCAGAGCAGCGATAGACCATCTAGTCGAAGCAAGAAATCCATAGTATCAAATATCCCCGTTTCCCCTGTTTCTTCGCAAGCGAAACCCTTCATATAGTCTCTATGTATTTCAAACTCAATGTTCCAGACCTTTTCAGCATCCATCCCGTTTTTCTTGTAAATCTCGCGGAAATAGTCTTTCTTCTTTTTCGTAATCTCAATAGACTTGTTATACAAACGAAGTTGTAGCCGTGTCCGATCTCCGTAATATACCGTTTCAAATTCACCCGTACAGGGGTCTAGCTTGTGGAAACTGGGCTTGTTATCATCCTCGACGTTCCTTGGATAATCCAAAGTTCTCAAATCATCCAGAGTCCATTTAAATTGGTCTGAATGCACACATAAATCAATCCGGTTAGGCTTTGCAGCTTCATACCTAAAACCAAGCGCAGTCAGAACTTCCAACGACTCCAAAAAGGCATCCTGTACCCCCATATCCCATAGTTTAAATTGGTTAATCTGAACCTTTACCGGAAACGTCCCATCATTTCGCCGCCGCCGTGCGAAGTAAATCGCCATATCTTGATTCCGAATCTGAAAGGCATAAATCGGCTTTTGTCCATGTGATTCAATGCTGAACGTCACAGGATACTCATAGCGCCCTAACTCCAACTGAATGTAGTCTGTTCCCTCCCCGTCCTCTGAAACGCTCTTACCGTCGATCAGCCGCTGCATTAAACCGTCCTGCATTACTTCATCGTAATTATCAGCATCGTATGTATACCAAAGCGTATCGACGTTAAACAAAAAACGCTTTGGATCAGGCGCAAACAGCTTCCTACCTCTCAAGCTACCATTTGGCTTAGTATATAATTCCGGCATAACAACCCTCCTTTTCCAAAAACGCTTTAGCACAGCAAAGTGGTCTTCATTTTAAAGATAAAACCTATTGTTTTCTTGTTCATAGGTATGATTTACTCCGTTTTTCTCTCTCGTTCTGTGTGTGATTGGCTCAAACCTTAGAGCAGTACGGGTTTGGAGGGTATTGGGAAGCCCTACCGTGACCCCATATTATAAGCATTGGGGTCTCGCACCATTTTGAGCGTTCGCGCCCTTAACCCCTTTTAAAACCATTTCTCAACTAACTTCAAAATCAAAGGCGAAAACCCAATAAAAGCAGTAATTACAACGAATACAATAAGTTCAATCATTTCAAAACCACCTTTTTAGGAACTTATCACCATATGAATATTTCAGAATAGTCTTGTCTGGATGAAAATTTCGCTTTTTTCCTCAATTTCGCTCGTTTCGACGATTTCAACCGTTTCAACCATTCCCCCCGTTTCTTCTCCGTTCCTCTTAAACGTCCAGGAATGAACTTTCCCGCAACCTAAACAATGATAATCCACTCCTAATTTCCTTGAATTAGCTAATTCAAGGCGTTCCGATAGTTCCAATGAAGCTTTTATAGCACATGACCCACAAAGTAAATTTTTCATAGTTTCACTCTCCTATTAAATTAAGAACAGATATGCCGCTGGCAGCTTAAGGCTAACGCCTTAAGAATCCTTTAGCCTGCGGCGCCCCCTCGCCGGGTGGCAGGTTCCCGAACGCAAGGTTCGGAAACGACTGTTAGGGTGGGTGTTAGGAACCGCTCGTAAAGGGTTCGCTTCGCCGCTAACGCGCCCTTGACGGCTCCTGTGTGGCGTTCTAAGCCTTTCTATGCAAAAAGCCCTCCTGTACACCCAAAAAGGGATACAGGAGGGCTTATGCGCATTACTTCGTTCCTATTGATCGCACAATTAAAATACGGTACAATGAGGGCAAAGCCATGTGTTCAGCGCGCCTGTTTCTCCGATCTTGGTTATCGGTTAAGCAGTCTTAGAGTTGGTAGCTCTAAGCCGCCGTGAAACGTGGCTCTTTTTATTTATCTAAAGAAAATATTACCATGAGTCTACTAATGTTTACTAGATCAATTTACGTAATATCCTAAAATTTGTCGAAATTATATTCTATAAAGAATTTTTGTTCGTACTTTTTTCGCATTATAGTACTATTTAACCCTTTTTATGTATTTCAATGGATGCGTATTACCATTTAATTTCGATTCCTTTAGTTACCCACATTTCACCTTCCAAGTCTTCCTTAACAGATCCTCTTGGCTCTTTATCATAATACGTGTCCCTCATTACCTTGATTGCCTTGCGGTACGTACTGCATTCTTTGAACGTTGGGCAATCTGTTAACTTTTTATATTCCCCCAATGCCCACTCATCATAAAGTCGGTGCAGAGCAAGATTATAAAAGGTTCTTAGACTATCAATTGCGTGATCCATTCATTTTCATCCCTTCATCTCATACAGCTTGCGAAAATACTCAGAATAATTATCATACTCGCCCTGCTGGATCAAAGAATCAATCTCTTTCCAGGCTTCTTCTGGTAGATTAATACGCAACGGTCTAGACACTCCTATTTTCGGTCTTCCAGCACCTTCACGCGCACCACCCAAATTATCACTTTGCCATGTTTTTCTCGCCACTTAAATCCTCCAGGTAATTTGATTTATGTTTCTAAAATCATTTTACTACAGCAAATTGATTTTTGCAACACTTTTCATTTTCGTCTGGATTTTGAATACTGCTACACAAAAATAAACCCAACTCATCTAAAGTCGGATTTATCAGTAACTTATAATGATTACTCAAAAACAACCTTCCCCTCTTCTTGAACCAACCTACAGTAAATATTCAATGGCACATCATTTTCTGGAAACAGATAATAGACTTTAATTCCCGAATAATATCGCTGATCTTTGTACATATCCTTTTCATGGCGTGACATCATTGTAGACCTCACAGCTACACTCTTAGTAGCTTTACAAGCTTGCACGAGCTGATTAGTATAGGTTTGTTCTAAGTACTCTTTCCATTTTTTATTTAGTACCACAGGGTTGATCTCCTTACCCAGAAAGATTCGATTGAAAGTGTATGTATCTGGAGAAAGTAATTTCTCAGCTTGCATATATAGTCAGCCCCTCTTTGTCCAGTGTCTCGATCTTTTTGTAAATCCCTAATCGCTTAAGCGCTGCCTCATGCCGCCTATCGAGTTCTTCAAAAAACTCTTTCGTTTGCTTTTTACCTTCTGGCATAGGAAAGCTTTTCACCATGCTGTTAGTGTCAAACACATCAAGAGAATAAACTTTTTTTTGTGACGAAGACGGTAATACCCATTTATTCAGCAGCCGCCCCCACTCACCATATGCTTTATCCTGATAATCATAAACGTGGTTAATTATCGTACCACCAGGAGTCTTTTGACAATTGATAAGCAGCTCCGTGTTCTGCCGAATCCGTGTGTCTATATTGTTGTAGCTTGGTAGGATGAAAATAAAGACACAGTTCATTTTCCTAACATAGTTAAATATTTGTGTGAGAGTCGTATTCGCTTCGTTTGCCCACTTACGGGAGTCAAAGTTGGTCTGTGATTCGTCAAATATAACGACGCTGCCGTGTAAATCCGCAATTCGATACCAGTCTGAGTAGCTATCAAAGTGATAAGCCCCCCTCATAGGAAAATTAGCAAATATTTTAGTTCCCGATGCTGTAGCCCACTGCAACGCCTTGATCACTGCCGTTGTAGTCTTACCGCTACCGAATGGACCCGTCATACCAAATACCCGTGCCATGACTTTTCACCCTCCTTTATTGGTCTTACCATCTTCTTCGCCCTTTCCAATCCGTTCCATCACGCACACGACCGGAAAACTCATTACGTTTCCACCCCGCTGGACGATTTTCAAACTCACCTCGTTCTCTATACACTGCAGCTTGTCTGATTATGAACATGACTGATGGAGCTATATAGATACATATTCCTATCAAAAGAAACCCCGATAATGATCCAACGACCAGTAGCACATTAGACCAAATTTCAGCGGCACCAAATCCCCAATTTGTATTGCTGAACATTACCTATTCCCCTCTCTCTCCTGGTTCATCTTCGCCGCGGTCTTAGCGTCGATTGTAGTAGGTCGCGGAATTAGTGCCTCGATTACCC
>NZ_JBHXIZ010000013.1:0-44184 GCF_042723305.1 Paenibacillus sp. NPDC058367 | reverse complement strand
GTACCCATCCCGAACACGACCGTTAAGCCCTCCAGCGCCGATGGTACTTGGACCGAAGGGTCCTGGGAGAGTAGGACGTTGCCAAGCACGCAAGATCACTGTTGAGTAATCGACAGTGGTCTTTTTGTTATATTATTGAAGAATTCATTAGGGTTTATTTTGAGATACTACATTAGAGATAGGTGTAAGCATTGGTGATGGGTATGGTGGATTGTATAATTTCACCACTAAATGTCCACTCTGTGCGGACAATAGTCCAATAATTCGCTTACGCGGGAGTCGTTTTTTGAATACCTACTCTGATGATGTAATGTTCTTGACAGTCCAAATGCCCTTTGCTAAGATGGCAATAATATATTTTTGGATAAGCATCTCAAACCTAAATTGAAGATATGAACTTGTTCAACTTCCAGATGTACAGAGTTGTCTGTCGTGAATGGACTTAAAGTCGAAGGTTCTTCTTTTATAAAGTTTGTAGGCGGGTATAATTTAAAAACAACCGAGGAGGAATGACCCAGGTGTGGAAAGATAAGTTTGGTAAAGAAGGTCTGACTTTTGATGATGTGCTGCTGGTTCCGCGTAAATCTGAGGTACTGCCGAAGGAAGTAGATTTGACTACAGTTCTAAGTAAGAATGTGAAGTTGAACATCCCGCTTATGAGTGCAGGTATGGACACAGTCACAGAAGCGGCTATGGCCATTGCTATTGCTCGTGAGGGTGGTATCGGGATTATTCACAAGAATATGCCTGTAGAGCAGCAAGCGGAAGAAGTGGATCGTGTAAAGCGTTCCGAGAGCGGAGTTATTACTAACCCATTCTCTCTTTCAGCAGAACATCTGGTATCCGATGCTGAACTGCTGATGGGTAAATATCGTATTTCCGGAGTACCGATTGTAGACAATGACAACAAACTGGTCGGTATTCTGACTAATAGAGATTTACGTTTTATTCATGACTTTAATATTCCAATCAAAGAAGTTATGACACATGAGAATCTCGTGACTGCTGCTGTAGGCACGACACTTCAAGAAGCAGAAGGCATCTTACAACGTCATAAAATTGAGAAATTGCCGCTGGTGGACGAGAATAACGTTCTTAAGGGCCTAATCACAATTAAAGATATCGAGAAGGCGATTCAGTTCCCTAACGGAGCGAAAGATGCACAGGGTCGCTTACTGGTTGGAGCAGCTGTTGGTATCTCTAAAGATACATTTGAGCGTACTGCAGCGTTAGTGAATTCAGGTGTGGATTTGATCGTCGTCGATTCTGCACATGGTCACCACATTAATATTATTGAAGCGGTTCGCCAAATTCGTGAGTTATATCCTGATCTTACAATTGTTGCTGGTAACGTGGCTACAGGTGAAGCAACCCGTGAACTTATTGAAGCTGGAGCTTCTGTAGTTAAAGTAGGTATTGGACCTGGATCTATCTGTACAACACGAGTTATCGCTGGTATCGGTGTTCCGCAGGTTACAGCCATTTATGATTGTGCAACGGTTGCTCGTGAGTACGGAGTTCCTATCATCGCTGACGGTGGAATCAAGTACTCCGGTGAAATCACGAAGGCTATTGCCGCTGGTGCTCATGCAGTAATGATGGGAAGTATGTTTGCGGGTACAGAAGAAAGCCCAGGAGAATCGGAGCTTTATCAAGGCCGTAAATTTAAAGTATATCGTGGTATGGGCAGTATGAGTGCCATGAAACAAGGTAGTAAGGATCGTTATTTCCAGGATGACGATAAGAAGCTTGTTCCTGAAGGAATTGAGGGTCGTATCGCTTTTAAAGGGCCTCTTTCGGATACCGTTCATCAATTGATTGGCGGACTGCGTTCGGGTATGGGCTACTGTGGGACCAAGTCACTCGAAGAACTTCGGAATGACACTTCTTTCATTCGCATCACAAGTGCCGGACTTCGCGAAAGCCATCCACATGATGTGCAAATTACGAAAGAAGCGCCAAACTATTCCGTGTAATGGACTAGAAAGACTATTTTTTGGACAGACAGGACTATTTCGTCCTGTCTGTCTTTTTTTGCGTGTACCCCTGTGTTAGAATAGAACAAGCTATTGATATGAGGTTTAAAGGAGAGTAGTAATCATTGAAGCACAAACAGAAATTTAACGGTAAGCAATTTATGATTAAGACAGTCACAGTAGGTCTACTTTTAAATATGTTAGTTTCCACTCCGCTTCCGGCATTCGCTGAGGAAGGTACGACTACGACAATACAGGCTGGTACTGCAACTAAGACAACTCAGAAAGCAGTAAAGATCCCTTCTGTGGAATCACTGGGTCTAAATTTGAAATCAGCGGTTCTAATAGAACCAACAACAGGTGAAATTCTTCTATCTATGAATGCAGATGAGGCTTTGCCTCCAGCTAGTATGACTAAGATGATGACAGAGTATCTTGTAGCAGAAGCGGTGAAGACTGGACAGCTTTCATGGGATCAAAAAGTCATAGTAGGGGAAAATGCGTCTAAACAGGTTGGATCACGTATTTTTCTAGCGGAAAATGACGAGCATACGGTTGAAGAGCTGTACATAGCAATGGCTGTCGGATCTGCAAATGATGCTACAGTAGCTTTGGCAGAACTAGTTTCCGGATCAGAATTGGAATTCGTAGAGCTAATGAATCAGACTGCCCAGAAGATGGGGATGAAAACTGCCTATTTTGTTAATTCTACTGGATTAGACAAAGCTGACATGCCTAAGAAGTACCGCTCAACTGATAAAAAAGAAAATGTAATGTCAGCGATGGATGCTGCTATTCTTGCCAAATATATCGTTACTGATCATCCTGATTTTAATAGATTTACAACGGTTCAGTCGTATAAGTTCCGTGAACGTGATACCGCACCAATGATTAACTTTAACTGGATGTTGGAAGCTAACAAGAGTATCCAGAATTTTAAGGCTTATGCTTATGAGGGATTGGATGGTTTGAAAACAGGCCATACCGCTAGAGCAAAATATTGTTTTGCAGGTACAGCTGTACGTGATGGCATGCGTCTGATAAGTGTAGTAATGGGGGCTAATACAGAGCCACACCGTTTTACAGAGACGAAGAAAGTACTTGATTTCGGATTTAATAATTTTGAAATCAAACAGGTCGTGGCCCCTAAAGCAGTGATAGCCGGCAACGAAACCGTGCCTGTTCTTAAAGGGAAAAATAAAAAGGTGTCTGTAGTTACGGATGAAGCTGTTTCGTTTATCGTCCCTAAGGGAACAACCTCCCCTCAAATTAAAACAACTGTTGAAATAAATGATCCAGCAACCTTAGTTGCTCCTATAGAACAATCTGCTAAAGTGGGTAAGGTTACTTATTCCTACCAAGTTGAAGGCATGTCTGATGTTCAGCAGAAGACAGTTAATCTGATTACTGCTGAAGAAGCGGAGAAAGCCGGTTGGTTCAGTTTATTCCTTAGAGCCATTGGAGATTTCTTCGGCGATTTATTTACAGGGATCAAGAACTTGTTCTAATGAATTTAGCATTGAAAATTGCGTTAAATCCGAGTAAGTGGATTGTATATTTCCCTTCATTGGGGTAAAATTACAAGTTAGATTAAGATAGATCATTCGGGGGGCTAGGACATGGAAACTGGAACATCGCGAGTTAAAAGAGGCATGGCAGAAATGCAAAAAGGCGGCGTCATTATGGACGTCATGAATGCAGAACAAGCAAAAATTGCTGAGGCTGCGGGTGCAGTAGCTGTTATGGCATTGGAACGCGTGCCTTCTGATATTCGCGCAGCTGGCGGTGTAGCACGGATGGCCGATCCTACAATTGTAGAAGAAGTTATCAAAGTGGTAAGTATCCCTGTTATGGCTAAGGCTCGTATTGGCCATTACGTAGAAGCAAAGGTTCTGGAATCCTTGGGTGTCGACTATTTGGATGAGAGTGAAGTTCTTACTCCTGCTGATGAAGTCTTCCATATTAATAAACGTGAGTTCACTGTTCCGTTCGTATGTGGAGCTAAAGACTTGGGTGAAGCCTTGAGACGTATTAACGAAGGTGCATCCATGATCCGTACGAAAGGTGAACCAGGAACAGGAAATATTGTTGAAGCAGTGCGTCATATGCGCTTTATCAATAGTCAAATCCGCAAAGTAACTAATTTGTCCAAGGATGAGCTATATAATGAAGCTAAGAACCTGGGAGTTCCTTACGAGCTACTGCTTGAAGTGCATGAGCTTGGTAAGCTGCCGGTTGTTAACTTTGCTGCTGGCGGTGTAGCAACTCCTGCCGATGCTGCCCTGATGATGCATCTAGGTGCGGATGGTGTGTTTGTAGGCTCAGGTATTTTTAAATCGGACAACCCTGAGAAATTTGCCCGTGCGATCGTTGAAGCCACTACACACTATACTGATTACAAACTGATTGCAGAAGTATCTAAGAACCTTGGCGCACCAATGAAGGGGATTGATATTGCAACTCTAACCCCGGCTGAACGTATGTCGGAGCGTGGCCGTTAATAGAGAGAAGGTTGCCGGATGAAAATAGGAGTGCTGGCGCTTCAAGGCGCAGTTACGGAGCATATTGTTAGTATAGAGAAGACCGGAGCAGTGGGCGTACCTATCAAGCGAGTAGAGCAGCTTGAGGAGGTTGATGGCCTAATTATTCCTGGTGGTGAGAGTACAACGATCGGTAAACTGATGCGAAAATATGGCTTCATCGAAGCCATACGTAATTTCTCCCATCAGGGCAAGCCGATTTTTGGAACATGCGCGGGTATGATTGTTCTGGCCAAACAAATTGCCGGCGGCGAACCAGGGCATTTGGAGCTAATGGATATTACGGTGGCTCGGAATGCATTCGGTCGTCAACGGGAAAGCTTTGAATGTGATCTGGAGGTTAAAGGAATTGATGAGCCGGTTCGTGCTGTTTTTATACGTGCACCGCTTATCAACGAGGTAGGCCCAGATGTAGATGTGCTTACAGTCTATAATGATGAGATTGTAACTGCACGGGAGGGTAACCTGCTGGTGTCTTCTTTTCATCCAGAATTGACCGATGATTTCAGACTGCATCAATATTTTGCTGATATGGTAGAGGCTACTAGGCAAGTGCAACAACAGAATCGCATATAAGAACATTCTGACTCTTTCAAAGCTGTAAGCAGCAATTTGAAAGAGTTTAGGCTGTTTTCAGGAGGGAAACTTTGTGTTAGACGTAAAAGTATTACGCAGTGATTACGCTCGAGTTGAACAAGCCTTAGAGAAACGGGGTAAATCACTGGATTTAATTGCTGATTTTCCACAACTTGATCTACGCAGACGTGAATTACTGCAAGAAACAGAAGGTCTTAAGAACCGTCGTAATACGGTATCTGGTGAAGTAGCGAAGAAGAAAAAGAATGGTGAGCCAGCAGATGACCTAATTGCAGAAATGCGTACGGTATCTGACCGAATTAAAGAGCTTGATGACGAAGTGCGTGAATTGGAAGTTCAGATTGCTGAACTTACTATGAGTATTCCGAATATTCCTCATGATTCAGTTCCAGTTGGTAAATCTGAGGATGATAACGTAGAATTGCGTCGCTGGTCGGAGCCAAAGGAATTCGGATTTACTCCGAAATCACATTGGGAGCTTGCGCAGCAGCTCGATATTATTGATTTTGAAGCTGCAGCGAAGGTTACGGGATCTCGGTTTGTTTTTTATAAAGGACTGGGAGCACGTTTAGAGCGGGCGCTTATTAACTTTATGATGGATCTGCACAGTGGTGAGCATAACTATGAAGAAATGCTGCCGCCATACATTGTGAATAAAGACAGCTTGTACGGAACGGGGCAACTTCCTAAGTTTGAGGAAGATCTGTTTAAGTTACGTGATACTGAATACTATTTGATTCCTACAGCGGAAGTACCTGTAACCAACTACTATCGCGAAGAGATTTTGACAGCAGCAGATCTACCTAAGTATCATGTAGCTTACAGCTCTTGTTTCCGTTCTGAGGCGGGTTCAGCTGGCCGTGATACTCGCGGTCTGATCCGTCAGCATCAATTCAACAAGGTAGAGCTGGTGAAGCTTACTACTCCCGAATCCTCTTATGAGGAGTTAGAAAAAATGACAGCAGATGCTGAGCGTGTGCTGCAGCTTCTTGGATTGCCTTATCGCGTACTTGGGCTATGTACAGCTGATATGGGCTTTACATCGGCTAAGACGTACGATTTGGAAGTATGGCTGCCTGAGAGTGGAATGTACCGTGAGATCTCTTCTTGCTCGAATACGGAGGACTTCCAAGCGCGTCGGGCAAATATTCGTTTCCGTAAAGATCCGAAATCCAAACCTGAATTTGTTCATACACTGAACGGATCTGCTTTGGCTGTTGGGCGTACTGTTGCAGCAATTCTTGAGAATTATCAGCAAGAGGATGGTAGTGTTCTGATTCCGGAATGTCTACAACCGTATATGCGCAATGTAAAATCGATCCAACCTAAAACTATTTAAGAAAATAGTTGCTTTTTCTTTGCACCATATGGTACAATTACTAATGCATGTGAAATTTATATGCATTTGGAGAGGTACCGAAGCGGTCATAACGGGGCGGTCTTGAAAACCGTTAGGGTGCAAGCCCACATGGGTTCGAATCCCATCCTCTCCGCCATTCCTTTATGAACTTTAAGAAATAAGCAGATAGAAACCGTCTCCTTTGGAGGCGGTTTTTTTGTTGTGCTTGAACTGGTACAGTTTTAGTTATTGTTTGATGAACCTAGTTCCATTGAGAATAAAAAGATTGATTTCTCCGCAATGTATTAGAGAAGGAGGATGATCATAATTATGGACAGACAATTGGAAGTAGATCAGCATAATCTTGTCTCGGCCTGGCAAGAACGCCTGCCTGCGTTAATGGAGGATGGGGACAGTTTCAATGTACTAGCGGATGATGGTGATCCGAATAGTCTGCTTATTCATTTTAATGCAGCGGGACGTCAAGGGTACTCACTTGATTTTCGTTGCAGGTATGTAGATAGCAGGGAGGTCGCTGTTGATCTGCTTGATGTGGAGCAGAGTGGAATTCATATTGATGAGCATAGTGATGCAGTACAGCTATTAGCACAGCAGTATTCACGACAAATTCACGAATGTGCTCAGGCTCTACAGAATATAACTAATCCTTAGGAGGAATGAACAATGTCAAAGCCAAAAAGTATTCCAGTTCCCGGGGCACAGCCCAACGATGGCCAGCGTAGAAAGGAGCATAATTCTTCTGCACCAGAACCACTTTCTGGCTCTAAAAAGGTGAAGCAGGCTAATCATGTAGACCATCATAATCCGCAAGGATAACAAATAAAAACAATAAGAATTATAAAGAAGTGTTTCTTGATTTTTACAAATAGTTTATGATAAGTGGGGGGAGATTTTTTTTACATGGGAGAGGAGAAAAATAATGAACAAAAAATGGGGTTTGTCGGCCGCGGCACTGTTGCTTACAGCAGCAGTAATTCTGCCGGGATGTGGAAGTAAACAGGAGGCACCAAAAGAGGCTTTGAAATCAGCCGCTACAAAAGCGACTACGATGTCTTCATATGAGATGAAGAGTAAATTCTCGATCAATGACCTAACCATTGAGACGGCTGATGCTGAATCTGCTGCAATGACCACACAGGTACTCAGCATGCTTAAGAACGCTGATATAACTATTGACGGTGTTTATCAGGCTGATCCAATGCAGACAGAGCTAACTATGGTTCTGAATCTCAAGGGCGATATGAGCATGAGCTTCAATGTCCCTATGGTGATGACCACTGAGAAGTTGTATGTTAAGATTCCATCGATTCCGTTCTTCCCGATTCCGGAGACAATCGTAAATAAGTTTGTAGAGGTGGATCTGAAGGCGTTGGCAGAGCAAGAGGGTGCTGAGTTTAATCCAAGTGCTCTTGATACACAGAAAATGCAAAAGTTCTCTAATGAAGTGATGGACACTGTATTAGCGGAATATGATGAAGGAAAATATTTTAATGAGCTTAGTCCAAAGGAAGCAAATTTACCGGAGGGTGTTGAAGCTAAACAGGTCGTTCAGTTCCAAGTGACGAACGATAATGTTAAAGAAGCAATCACCATCTTTGTGAATAATGCCCTGCCTAAAATCATTGATATTGTGAGCAAGGAAGAATACAAGGATATGCTGCAAATTAATGATGCTGATCTGGCTAAGGCTAAAGAAGAGATCACATCAAGTGAAACTAGAACTGAATTCGATAAGAGTTTGGCGGATCTTGATAAGTATCTTACGATTAATCAGTTCCACTACAATACAGCAATCAATAAAGATGGGTTCCCTGTGTTTCAGGATTTACTGATGGACATTAAAGTAAATGATCCTGAAGATGGCACGAACGTAGCCTTCTCTGTAAATGGAACGGGTCAATATGACAAGATTAACGAGAAGCCAGAGTTTAAGATTGGCATTCCTCAAGGTGATGATGTAATTACAATGGATCAACTAGAGGAGCAATTCGGTAGCGTGGGGACTTATTAATAAGAAGTTACGAGAGAAAGACCCGCATGTTGCGTATGATATACGCCCATGCGGGTCTTTTTTTATTAGAAGAATAAGATTTTTAATCCTGAACGAGTCAGTAGAAAGTTATTTGTGTTCATCCGGCAGCATATCTTCGGCTAATATTGCATAGGTTTGATGATCCTGCCACTGGCCGTTTATTTTGAGATACCGGCGGGCGATACCTTCAGGTTTAAATCCGCTCTTCTCCAGCACCCTCCGAGAAGCCTCGTTATGCAATAAGATGGCTGCTTGAACCCTATGAAGACCTAAGGCTCGAAAAGCGTAGCCGAGAACTAATCCGACCGCAGCGGTCATGTAACCTTTTGCCTGCATCCGATGATCCATTAAATAGCCTAAATCAGCATACTGAGCTACACCTCTTGAGACATTAGATAACGTGATTTGACCAATTAGTTGTCCATCAAGCAGATAGACACCGAACATATAGGCTTTGTCCTCCAGAGCATCCTCCAGACGCTGATTGATGATCCGTTGTTGGCTCTCCAAAGTGTAGAATTGCTCATCGCGTTTTGGTTCAAATGGTTCATGTGTTAATCGATTATTCAAACGCAGCTCCAGTAAGTTCTCTGTATCCTTTAGCTCTAGAGGAGAAATATAGATACCATGTGAGGTATGATATAAAGTAAGGGTCATTTCAGGTCTCTCCTTTTTTTAAATATAAGAAAGTATAAGTTTAGCACCTATGCTTTATGTTTTATATTTCTCGCTTAAACGCTTACCGTCCTTATAAGGACGCCGAAGGCGTTTATGCTTGTTTCGATGGTTTTTGACGTAAACGACGAAAGAATGAGGTCAGTAGGTCTGCACATTCTTCTTGTAAAATCCCCTGAATCACTTCGGTGCGATGGTTAAAACGCGGTTCTTCAAGCAAATTCATGAGGGTCCCAGCACATCCAGCCTTAGGATCAGGAGTGCCATATACAGTGAGGGGTACTCTTGATTGTACAATCGCTCCCGCACACATAGGACAAGGCTCTAAAGTAACATACAGCTGGCAATCCAGCAGTCGCCATGAGTTCATGACATTGCTGGCCTCACGAATGGCAACCATTTCTGCATGAGCTGTAGAATCCATTGTAGTTTCTCTTAAATTGTATCCACGTCCGATAATTTCACCATGCCGTACGATGACCGCCCCAATGGGAACCTCCCCTAATGCTTCAGCCTTGCGGGCTTCTGCTATCGCCTGCCTCATCCAGTGTTCATGAACCGCTCGCATATCATCTAGCGATTCACCTGCTTTAATATTCAAGATCATCTTCCCTTCCTTTATATCCATTGTACAACGAACAAATATTCGTTCTTAACAAAATGTGCATAACTCTGTGGATAACCACCTACTTATACACATTTTTGTACACATCGTTTTATAATAAAATGTTTATATGTGCATAAGCTGTGGATGGTTTCTTAAAATATAAGAAAGTATAAGTTTCAAGCTATACTTTATCCTTATATTTCGCGCTTAAACGCTTCCCGTCCGTATAAGGACGCCGAAGGCATTTATACTTGTATATTGTAGAGAAAGACCTTTTGAATTTCAATATTTCTTGAATTGGAACGCTTCATTGAAATGTCTTTTCAAATGTGAGGGCAAAAGGTATGATGTTTATTGTAGGCCCCGCAAGGATTTACCAGTGGATAAGAGGTGAACAAACAGTTTGTCCATAAAGACAAAACTATCTGCTATTATTTTTGGGGCGGTGTTGCTAATTTTAGCACTGAACCTGACATTTAACCTTTATGCCGCCCAAAATAATCTACGGAATGAAAGCATTAATAATATGCAACTAACCGCTATGCAAATGGCCGTTTCTGTAGAACAAAGTAACTATAGCTCTAACTATGTAGAATATCAAATTGCGCATAATTTAAGGATGGCGGCTATCTTTGCCTCCGAAGAGCTGGACCCCGACTATAGGAATGTGACGAATGAAGAACTTAAGGCCCTAACTTCCAAGGTGGGCGTGTCTAATATTTCAATTCTGGTAAAGACTGATAACGATATTGTAATAGCGAGGTCTTCGGTGCCTAGTGATATTGGGGTGTCCACAAAGGACTGGGGGTACTGGTATCTGGCCTTTTTGGAGTTGTTCGATAATCAGGAGGTATCCGTGGGTCAGGGGCAGGCCATGGACCATTTTTGGTCAGGCCCTTTTGATTATTCAACCTACAATCTCGATTTCATTGAAAAGTGGGGATATTACCATGATGAAGAGAGCAACTACATCATAAATCCTGTTATTCTCAATACTGCAGCCAGCGACTATGTCAAGATTACCAATCCCGATCAAATCGCAGCGCAGACTAAAGAAGCTAATCCAGGGATCTTAGAACTCACAGGATTTAACCCGGTAACATTTGGTTCAGCAAGTATGAAGGCTGACGGAACTGACACATTGAATAAGAATCTTGGTAACCGTCCCATTAAGTACGGCACCTATACTTATGGTAATGTGGAGCAGGATAGAACAGCGATGCTATTGGCTCAGGAGAAGCAGAAGCCGGTTACACTGGAGACGAAAGTGCTTGGAAAAAGAGTGCTCAAAAGCTTCATTCCTATCCAATCTCCTGGACTGAAAGCTTATGTGATTGGAGTCGTTTTGGATTACTCCGTGATTTCATCTGTGGTTCATGAACAATTAATTAATAATCTGACAACTTCACTGTTATTACTTACTTTATTCTTGTTATGTAGTTACATACTGTCTGGATTTGTTACTCGTCCTATTCAGGCGATACTTGCCAAAGTCAACGATGTAGCCAAAGGGAAATTCGAGCCTCCACTTAAGGTAACTAGCCGGGATGAGTTAGGGCAACTGGCACTACGAATCAACGCTATGACGGCTCATCTCATGCAGCGCACTAATCGACTCAAACAGACACTGGAAGAGAACCGAGCAGTTAAGGAGCATTTGGAATCGGTTATTAATGGAACCTCTGATGCGATACATACGATCGATATGGACGGCCGAATTACTAGTACGAACAGAGCCTTCGAAGAGCTGTATGGATGGAGTGCCAAAGAGGTGCTAGGGAATAAGCCTTACCTTGTGCCTGCGACAGCGCTTAAGCAGGAGGAAGAGCGGCTTGATGCGTTAAAGAGTGGTGCGGTTCTACCACCAATTGAAACCGTAAGACTTAAACGTGATGGAACAATTGTTGAAGTGAGTGTTAGTACCTCAGTGATTCGTGATGAAGACGGGTATCCGCATTCCTTTATTCACGTCTCACGTGATATGACGGAACGTAACCGAATGGAGGAACTGCTTAGACGCTCTGAGAAGCTGACTACAGTTGGCCAATTAGCCGCGGGAGTAGCTCATGAGATTCGTAATCCTCTTACGACGCTAAAAGGATTTCTGCAGCTTCAACAAGAAAAGCAGATTTTGGTTCCCCTCCATATTGAACTGATGTTGTCCGAGCTCGAGCGGATTAATCTGATCGTAAGTGAATTTTTGATTTTGGCTAAGCCTCAAGCTGTTCATTTCCAGGAAAAAGATGTGCGGGATATCCTTGGTGATGTGGTTTCTCTATTAGACAGTCAAGCTCATTTGTTTGGGATTCAGTTTAGTGCGACATTCTCTGAATATCCATCCACCGTACATTGTGAAGTGAACCAGCTAAAGCAGGTGTTTATTAACATCGTCAAAAATGCTATTGAAGCTATGCCTGATGGTGGTGTAATTTCAATGGAGTTAAGAAATACCTTGGATTCTGTCTTCATTCTTATTTCAGATCAAGGCGAAGGAATTCCTAAGGATATGCTGCCTAAGCTGGGTGAGCCCTTCTTCACCAATAAGGAGTCGGGAACAGGCTTAGGGCTAATGATTAGCCAACGTATTATTCAGGCTCATAAGGGTCATTTGGAAATACAAAGTGAAGTGGGTCAAGGGACAACTGTTATGATCAAGCTGCCTGCAGCTGGTACGGATAGCCCTTGGCTTAATATTAAGGATGAACGGAGTGAAGGACAACGTGAGAATTAATAAATTCATCAGTGAGACAGGGTACTGTTCACGCCGTGAAGCAGATAAGCTGGTGGAAGGTGGTAGAGTTACGATCAACGGACAACCTGCTGTGCTTGGCAGTCAGGCCGTTCCAGGCGATGATGTGAGAATAGATGGTGTTGCGCTTGAATCATCAAGCCAGACGGTTTACATTGCGTTAAACAAGCCAGTGGGTATCACTTCAACTACAGAGCAGCATATTAAGGGGAATATTGTTGATTTTGTAGGTCATCATGAGCGAATCTTCCCGATTGGGCGACTCGATAAGGATTCAGAAGGATTGATTCTGCTTACCAACGATGGGGACATCGTTAACAAGATTTTACGGTCCGAAGGTCGGCATGAAAAAGAGTATGTTGTTACTGTAGACAGACCGATTACGCCATCATTTATTACCGGCATGTCCAGCGGCGTAAAGATATTAGGTGAGAAGACGCTACCTTGTGAGGTCACTCGTATTACAGAGCGTGTATTCCGTATTATTTTGACGGAGGGTAAGAATCGTCAGATCCGCCGTATGTGCAGCGCTTTTGGCTACGAGGTTAGAAAGCTTCAACGCATTCGGATTATGAATATTCGTCTAGGGGCATTACAAACAGGAGAATGGCGTGAGCTGTCTGCTGAAGAGAAGCAAGAACTTGGAGCTACACTGAACTACGAACTTCTATAACCTAGAAGAGTTTTTATTTGAATACAATGTATCAAAAAAGAGCTGTTCCATCGGTCTAAGACCTTGGGACAGCTCTTTATGCTTGTAATAGGATAACCATTATTCATCGGAAGGAGCAATACCTGAGAACTCTTTGGTTTCTTGATATTTACGAATAATGGATACTTCAACCCGGCGGTTCTTACTTCGTCCAACAGCTGTAGTATTTTCAGAAATGGGGTGGTATTCTCCGTATCCAATCGCACTAAATTTCCGTGGATTCAGGTTCGTATTTGTTAGCAAAATCTTCATGAACTGAAGGGCGCGATCGGCGCTCAGGTCCCAGTTGGAAGAATAGTCGCTATTAGAGATAGGGATGTTATCGGTATGTCCTTGCACGACTACATCATAATCCGGGAATTGCTGCAGCATAGTTGAGATGGACTTTGCTAATTGCCGAGAATCATCTTTAACTACTGCCTGTCCGGATGCGAACAACGCGTTATCACTTATCGTAATCATAAGTTGGGATTGATTGAGCTTAGTACTGAGTAGATCGGTAAGGCCGTTCTTACTGATATATTGATCAAACTGCTTCTTAAGCTTCTCTAAATCCTCTTGCTCCTTTTGCCGCAGCTTAGCCATTTCTGTTTGTTCATTTTTCTTGGTTACTGATTTATCCATTTGATCATTTTTTCCTAAATCCTCTTGACTCTTAGATGGCATTGCCGCCCGTTCTTCAAGAACACCTGTACCGCCATTAAGAGCGGAACTGAAGGCTTGACTCATCTCTTCGAATTTTTTGGCATCCGTTGCACTCATAGAATACATTACGATGAACAAGGCTACCAGAAGGGTCATAAGATCAGAATAAGGCAGTAGCCACGATTCATCGGCGTGTTCTTCATGCTCTTCGTGTCGTCTAGTCTTTTTGCTCACCCGATCCACTCTCCTTCTCATCATTTAACTTAGCTCGTTCCGAAGGTGTCAGGAAGACAGCAAGCTTCTGATTGATGGCAATAGTGGATACACCGGATTGTATGGACAAAAGACCTTCGACCATCATCATTCGAACTTCAATTTCACGTTTGGAAAGTCGTTTCAGCTTATTGGCAATAGGATGCCATAATACGTAACCTGTAAAGATACCGAGTAGTGTTGCGATGAAGGCAGCCCCGATTGCTGCAGCCAATTTGTTCATATCACTCATATCAGCCAGAGCGGCGATAAGTCCGATAACGGCCCCGAGTACGCCAAGTGTAGGAGCATACATACCTGCTTGTGAGAAAATGAGTGCACCTGCTTTATGTCTATCCTCTGTGGCGTGGATGTCCTCCATGAGAACATCGCGGACAAAATCCTGATCATTTCCATCAATAATCATCCGCATGCCATTTCTGAGGAAGTTATCTTCTATTTCATCGACTTTCGACTCAAGAGCCAGCAGACCTTCACGCCGTGTAATAGAAGCCCACTCCATGAACATAGTAATTAATTCGGGTTTACTGATTAATTTCTTTTTGACAAAAATCATTTTAAACAGACTTGGAATCTTCTTGACCTCCGAGAACGGAAAGGCCATAAAGATGGAAGCTGCCGTACCCACTAAGATAATAACGTAAGCAGCAGGTGTGGCTAAAGCGTGAAGAGGAGCGTGCTTGAGGATCATACCCCAAATAACTGCAACTAGACCAAAAATTAAACCAAGTATTGTTGAAATTTCCATTATGCACCTCGTCCATGAGATTATAAGATGTGTTCCGACAAAGCCGCGTATATCATCCTTGAAACAGCGGCAAGGCACTCTGTTCGAAACCGAATAACGTATATTCTTATTTATCGACATCATTCCGTTTTTTGTGAAGTCATTTTTTCGGCTATAATGGATAAGGTAAGTAATTATTCATCTGTGGAGAAAACGGAGTGATACATGTGGGTGTAAAGCATGGTAGAGATTACGGTGAAATCCTAACGGATTTGACTGAGGCTGTCGGAAGAATTTCCGATGGGTACTTATTTTTTGAAATGGATCCAGAAGAGTGGCAAGAATTGCCGCAGGAATCCAAGATGGAGGTATGGGAGGCACTGGCTGAGGATCTTTTCTTCGCGCTGGGTAATGAACCTATGATTGAGGTGGGGAGCGGCGTTATCATCTACGATAAGGACACGCACCGCATTAATATTTTAGTCGGAGAAGAGGATTTAGCCTCTGTTGTTTTGATTTAAGAAGAGGGGGCGGTGGGGCGTAATTTGCCCGTAGTTAGTAGCCCGTGTTAAAATTGGTGTAGCCGAGTTATAATCGCTGGGATTCTTGAATACATTTAATCGAAAATATTGCCTTTATCCTGGCACATCCCTTGGACCTCAGAAGCTAAGGGATGTTTTGTTTAACGAATATGACGAGTAAAGGGACCTGCGGATTTTACTGCAATTTTTAGTAAGGGAGGAAACGAATTGTTATTTACGGAAGAAGAACTGCGTGAGCAGATCAGCAAGCTGGAAGGTTGGAAGCTGGAAGAGAATACCATGGTGCGAAAATATATGTTCAGCCAATATATGAAGGGTATTGCTTTCGTTGATGAAGTAGCCACCATTTCAGAAGCCTTTGATCACCATCCACATATTACGATTGATTATAAGACAGTGACTTTACGACTGAAATCAAATGAGGAAGACGGTATTACAGCTCTAGATATTCGAGAGGCACATGAATTTAATGAAGCCTTTGAGAAAAATCGTTAGTGTCACCCAAACTCATAAATAAACGCCCGTGCGCAGATAGTGAACTATCTTCTGGCACGGGCGTTTTTAGTTGCTTAGGTAGTAGTTACTGTTACTTTTTCTCTGAGAGCCAGAGGGCGACGTTTGCAATCTCCTCAGGGGCTAGCTTTTCTTTAAAGGAAGGCATTTGACCGCGTCCTTTAGTGACGATACTGTAGATTTCTTCAGCATCATGCTGACCGCCTTCATTTTGAAGACTGGGTCCAACTCCACCTTGAAGCTGATCGCCGTGACAGGTGATACAGCTGGCTTTCACGGTTGCTTCGGCCTTTGCCGCATCCAATTGGACTTCCGGCATCGTCGGCTTATTCTGTTCAGCTACCTCTTCTTTACCTGGAAGTGTAAACATAAGTACTACCGCAAAGGCACAGGCGGCAAAAAACAAACCGCTCATGATCCATTTCTGCATCCCAGTTCGTCCCTTCTATGTAAGCTGCTCCCTACATTATAGCTCAAGGTGAAGCGTTATCATAGGGTTTGTGACAAAAAAATGAACGATAATGCCATCAAATCATTGAAAAATATGGAATTTAATATTATTTATCATAGACCATGCAATAAAAAGGTTTGTTTCCTGTGGGGGTTAGGCGTTCATACGTATCGGTAATCGTAAATCCACACTTTTGGTAAGTTCGGATCGCCCGCTGGTTCCAGGTCAATACCTCTAGATCAATCTCACGCTCAGGATAACGAAACAAGGCTGCTTGCACAATTGCATCCATGAATATTTTTCCTAGACCTTTACCGCATAGATCAGGGCGCATACCAATCCCCAAGCGAACAACACCTTCCATTGGAAACAACTGCGCGAATCCACACAAAATCCCTTGCCCATTTAGTATGGAGACATATTGCTCATTCCGTAGCTGAGGGTCACCGAACTCGATTCCAAGAGCCTGCATTTGCTCCCACGGCATCCAGCCGTAAATATTATAAGGGGCAGTGTAATCCCAGTTGCAAATCTCTTCCGCGTGACTGGTCTCCATAGGCGCTACATGAAAAGTAACAGAGGGATTTATCATAAGGTCAAAGGACCTCCTTTCACGGGCGAACTTTAAATGTCTTATATTTCTAGCTTAAAATACTTATGGTCCTTATAAGGACATCGAAGGCGTTTATGCTTGTAACTAATTATATACAAAAAAAGGCATGGTCGACTCAGAAATTTATGAGGATTATTGTTTTACAAATTCTGAGAGGGGTAAATACTAAATAAGACAAAAAACAAGCTCTTCCCCAAGAATCAACATCTTGGAAAAGAGCCTATGTACGATTTACTTATTGAACATCATCATTATCTTCTGTCTCAGAAGCAACAGAATGATAAGCATCCGTGCTCATAATTCGTTTAGCACCGATGTAGCGTTTCACGTAGTAGCTATCACTCAGGGAGCTAATCGTTACACCGCGTGAGGAAGATGCGTGTGCAAACTTGCCTTCACCGACATAAATACCGACATGGGAGACACCCTTACCACTTGTATTGAAGAATACAAGATCACCAGATCTTAAATCATCTTGGGAGATAGCAGTACCCATTTGATACTGGGAACCTGATTGGTGTGGTAGGTTTATACCAATTTTATCAAATACATACATTGTAAATCCGGAGCAATCAAATCCATTTGTGGAGATGCCGCCGGATACGTACTTAGTTCCGATGGTCTTGTCGATCACTTTATCCATTTTGGAATCCGCGAAAGCGCTTCCTGCTCCGATGGTGAAAATAATGGAAAAGCTAAGTACTGCTGCTGCTAGCTTCTTCTTCAAAAGTTTATACCCCTTCCGGATGCCTACGAGGTTAGCTTAAGGGTTCGGTTGAAGGTCCCCTATGACCCCTCTAAAAATGGAGGTCAATTCACCCAAAGTTGGTTCCCCCGTTTTCCTAATAGTTAGGAAACTCGGCTGATACTGTTGATTAGGAATAGCTTGTAATCAATACATGACAAAACCTTTGTAAATAACAACTTAATGATTACAAAAATGTTACTAAAATCTTACTGCAGTTATTGTAACAAACAGAGTGCCGCTTGGCAATCGTTTTTAACATAATCATGCAGAAAAATTCGTTTTTTTAAAGACAAAATGCATATGTAAGCGATAATATTAAACTAATTTTTATATTTATTGAAATTTTTATCAAATAAAAGTGTTTAAAGTCCGTTCAAGAGGTGTAAAGAATATAATAAGGCAAAAGAAAACCTGGATTCGATTAAGTCAATAATCAAACCCAGGTCTATATAATGTAATTGTGAGATTATAGTTGTGGGGAAGTATTAATCGTAGGCTATAGCTTGATATGAGGAAGTACTCATTACTCTTTTAGCACCAACGTAGCGATTGGCCCAGTAGGATTGGCTAAGTGAAGTGATGGTCACGCCATATGAAGATGATGATTGTGCGAATTTTCCGTTTCCAACATAAATGCCGACATGGGATACGCCGTTGCCCAATGTGTTAAAGAAAACTAGGTCACCTGAACGTAATTTACTTTTGGCTACAGGAGTTCCGACATTATATTGAGCTTTTGAAGTACGGGGCAAAGAAAGACCCACCTTCTTGAATACATACGTAGTAAATCCAGAACAGTCAAACCCGGCAGTGCTAGTGCCTCCGGTTTTATAGGCAACTCCAATTGTCTTTGAAATAACACTGTCCATCTTAGAATCTGCAAAGGCACTTCCTCCACCAATAGAGAACGCCATCACAAGTCCTAGCGCCGCAGCGACGCATGCTTTTCTTAAATTCTTCAAAAAAATTGTACCCCTTCCAATGCCTGTGAGGTTAGCTTAAGGATTCGGTAGAAGGTTCCCCTATGATCACTGCAAAGCGAGATCAATTCACCCAAAATATGGTTCCCCCACTTCCCGGTGCAAGGAATTCGGCGTTTTATGCACCAGATAGTGACTTATCGACATGACTACGACAAATACATGAAGTTATGTAGAAATCGTTTCAAATGATTACAAACTTGTTACCAATGGAACAGGACTTATTGTAACAAAGTCTTTACGATTTTGCAAATCCTCATAATTTGTCTATAACGCGAAAGAGTCCCAGCTCCTGATTCAGGAACCGGGACTCTTATATTATGTTCTGTAATGCTTCAAATTATTGTGGAAATGCTTTACTGTGCCATAGATGATATTGAGCTGAAATTCCCCACATTTTGAAGAGTGTTGAGGGCAGTGATGAAAGTTGACGAATAAGAAGTGCTGGTAGGCCAGGACAGAAGATACCCGTTATTCCGCACACTAGCAAAAGGATCAGGCCTGCTGCACCAAGTATGATTGAAATTCCTATTGCCGGAATCAGCGACTTCAAGCAAATGAATAAGGAGGAGAACATCCCCGTGCCGCTGGTATACCCAAACTGCATATATAGAAGGAACAGGCGCACGATAAAGATGTATATAAGCCATGCCAATACGTATGGAACTAGATGAAGTAACAAAGAGTAGTTCAGAAAGGAGGACAAGAATAGCCCGTACATTTTTGGAGCAAGCCAGTATAACGGAAGTAGAGCCAGCGCCCATTCGATTAGACTGAAGATAAACACTGGAAATCCATAAAGCTTCATACCTGGAAAAAAGAACAGGCCACGCTCTCCTTTTCGCTCCTGATGGAGTTCATGCAGTAATCCTGCCCTTATGAAGGGGGAGAGTAGCAGTCGTAAGACAACAAGCCCTAGGAACATCCATAACCAAGTACGTATCGCAGGATCTGTGTTCAAGTTGAACTGCCCTTCGACATAATAGAGTAGTCTGCCCATTCCGCTGCCTCCAGCGTCTTTATCTGGATAACGCAGTAGAATTGGAACGATAGCAGACCGGATGAAGCCGTACATAAAGTAGCCCCAGAGCAGTCGGTAGATGAAGAGCAGAATCAGAATATAAAATTGCTCCTTCATGCTTTGCCAGCCGCGGGTTATCGATGTTCTCACAATCATTCACCTCACCAGACAAGAGTTCCGAGCACGGTTTCAACTAGTTTAGTTACACTTAATGTCCAGCGGGAGAGCGTTTTGGGCTCTATTTCCGCCAGTCTGAAGTTATTAAGATGCTTGTTTTCTAACAGAATGGTATGCTCAGGATCAACCTCAGCAGAGAGAAGAAGCTTATCGCTTAACAATTGGAAGGTAGTCTCTGCTCCTTCACCGCTCCAGACCCGCTCTGTAGCAGAGCCATCGGCGAATGTGAATTTAATGGGAACGTCAACGTAATGGCTCCCTTTGTTTGTAATCTTTACTATGGATTCATAGCTCTGAGCATCGCTGTTGCCATTCTTTTTAATCGTAATCGTATCTACTGAGAAATCAGGAGCACCACCACCATAAATATAATCTTCGAAATAAGGCTGCCATGATTTTTTGGTTACCTTCTCAACGACTTTTTGAAAATCAGACGTAGTGGGGTGCTGGAAACGGAATTTACGTGTGTAAGTGGACATGATGCTGTTCATTGCCTTAGTGCCTACTTGGCGCTCAATATCCTTAAGTACTAGCTTTCCGCGAATATACACATTCCGGCTATAGGATTCTGCCCCGGCATATTTCCATGTTTCTAAATTTAGCGGCTCTGATTTGGTCACCAAGCTGGACTGAAGAGGGAGATTCGTTTTGATGCCATATTCTTGCTCCATGAGTCTGTCTTCAGCATAAGAAGTGAAGCTTTCATCTAGCCAAGCCTCTTCGAATTCATTGCTGGCTACCATGCCGTAAAAGTATTGATGGCCAATTTCATGAACGACGGTTCTTTCAAGTGAGGTGTCAGGAGAAGAGTCTGTGGCTCCAAATGCTGTAATGAGTGTTGGATACTCCATTCCTCCAGCCCCATTCCCCTCCTTAGGCGGAACGATAATAGACAGAGTCGAGTAGGGATAAGGACCATACCATTTGCTGAAGTAGGTCAGAGCTGCCTTAGCGGCCTGAAGGTATCGTTCCTTTAAGTCTTTGTGTAATGGATCGAGATACACCTTAATCCGTACACCAGGCACTTCTGGCGTAGAGAAGGCTTCTTCGGCTACTGTAAAATCAGGGGATGCCGCCCACGCAAAGTCATGGACATCGTCAGCGTAGAACTGATATATTTTTTGATCTTGCTTTAGCTTGGCATTCTTCACAGGAAATCCGGTCGCAGCTACCGTGTAGTCGGAAGGAACCGCAATCGTTACATTAAAGATGCCAAAATCGCTGTAAAACTCAGAGGTGCCGTGATACTGATGCAAATCCCAGCCTTCCTCCTTAACCCCACGTGTGCCCATAGGCTCGTATACACTAAGTTTAGGGAACCATTGCCCAGCCATCACGAAATTGCCTGATGCGCCCATACGGGCAAATATTTTGGGGAGCTGGACCTCGTACTGGAGTTTAAGCGTGACACTTTCTCCACCATTAACCGGCTGTGGGAGATGCACCTTTAGGAGTGTCTTATCGTTGACGTTACCATCATCGGGTTGTACAAATTGCACTCTTTGCATTAGTGATGTTCCTTCTGTTGTGCGCAAATCGGTTAAAGTCATACTTCCGAAGCCGTTCTCTGGCATGGTGTCACCTCTGAGCGTTCCCCCGGACTCCTTCATAAAGGTAGTATCTGGTGAAGCAAAAGCATTTGGATACATATGAAAATATAGATCACTTACCGGTTTTACACCGGGGTGTGTCCAGGTTACCGTCTCAGAAGCGATTAAGGTTTCTGTATCAGGAACAAGCTGAACATCGATGTGATACTCGACAACTCGTTGACTTAATGCCTCTTCTGCTGGAACGGGGGCGCTTTCAGGCAGTGTCTGTTGTGGTGCAGCTGCAGGAGCTGTGCCGCTTGAGGACTTGGCCTCTTTTGAAACAAAGCTAGTAACAGAAGATGTGGAGTTATCCCCCGAATAGACCCATATGCCTCCTAATAGCACGAGGGTGGCCAGGGTCGCAAAGATGATGATGTACCTTAATGACAGTGACTTCATAGTGTGATTCCTCCCGTGACAAGCATCTACGGGATGTATATGTTTGCAATCGCCGCATTATTAGCTAAAATTAAATTATTCGTAAGAGGAAGGGTGTGCACTCGTGGACAACATACAACCGGAGGGCAAGAAACAGATTGCCTTAAATATTGTGAATGCCAAAAGTAAACATAAAGGCTTTGGAGCGGGCTCTATAGAGCTCAATAACGTATCGCCTGTCATTATTGATGGCGGTGAAGCAGTCATTGATATTGGTGCCATGCATGCCAAGAGTAAGGTTGAAAAGGGGATTAAATTCTCCATGAACCGTGAAGATGTACCTAATGGTAGACAGGTTTGGGTAGTATGGGTAGCAGTGGACCGTACACAGGATAGTCAATTCTATGGTGGAATAACGGCCTGCGAAATGTGGATCGATACGGAAGCACGTCGCGGTTGGAAAATTCTCGCCGAGCATGTCAATAAGTTGGATGCTGCTCTAAAACGTAAAATCGATGTGGGAGGGCTTGGCGCAGTTGAAAAAGCTGCCCTCAAATCCCTCTTGATCTCTCATAATGAGGCATGGTGGACTGCGTCCTCCGATGAGCTTAAGGCTGCACTGACCGAGTAGGAACGAATTACCCGGTCAAGGTTACCTGATACAGAAAAAAGGCTTCGACATCCTGAAATAGGAGAGTCGAAGCCTTTTTGAATTGAACACAATGAATTAGTTTACGATTTGCCTGCCGTACTAAGTTTGCGTTTGAGTTGACTTACTCTGGCTTGACTGATCCCAAGAATTTCAGCAAGCTCTTTCTGATTGGCATATGGATGTTCTTCTATGGCCCGCTCCAGGCGTTGGCACATATCCTCTGTCTTCGTCTTCCGGATCGTGCTGCTGTGTTCTGACACTTCGCCTGCAAAATCTTGGCGCGCCTCAGGCACTTGAGACATGCGTTCAGGGTCGGCAATTTCTTTTAGACAGCTACTGCAAATAAATTGCTCTTTATAGTAGGTGACATGGTCGTGGCTTCTGCAAAACGTACATTCTGTCGAGGTGTACTTCCTGAGTATGATGGTGTTATCGTTTAATATAAAAAATTCGATAGGATCACCAATGTCGATATTACGAGTCATACGGATTTCTGCGGGAACCACAATTCTCCCAAGACTGTCTAAACTCCGGATCATGCCTGTATCCTTCATCCCATGTCCCTCATTTACATCTTTATATTTTGGTTGCTACTAACTATTATAGCAGTAATTGTGAGTTAAGAGAATGGGGTGAATATAATTAATGAAGCGGTTACATCCTTTGTGGGAGAAGTGAAAATCGAGTTTGGCCATCCTATGGATTCTACAATAAATAAGTAATAAAAAAGAAAAACCTCTTCAATTAATGAAGAGGTTAATTCAACCACCAGCGTTTAATATTGTTCCACAGGGAACGACTTTCTTCAGCAGGATCTACTTTGCTTTGTACATCATCGACAGCGGGAGCTTTGCCATGTTGATCACAGTATTCGGTGGGCTCAGTTCCACTAATGAAAGTCTCCAGTTCTTTTTCGGGACAGGCTGCTGTAGCTAGCTTACCGGATTGCGGATTGATGTATACACTGACTACGCCATCTGGAATGGGAAAAATCTTAGGCGGGATATTTTCCAACGCTTTTTCAGTAAACTCCGCGAAAATTGGAGCTGCCCGTCGGCCATCGGTAGTTGTGATGTCGCGCCCCTTGTCATATCCAACCCAAACTGCAGTGGACAGCTCGGGGGTGAAGCCTACCATCCAGCCGTCTGTATCCGTAGTTCCAGTCTTGCCGGCTACCGGACGTTTGATTATAGAAGCTACACGGTTTCCTGTCCCCCCAGTCTCAAATACTCCCTCCATTAAACGGGTCAACACATAGGCGGCAGAAGGCTCTACAATGGCTTCACCCTTTGGCTGTGGTGCTTCATACAGCACCATACCATTGGAATCCGTTATTTTTAGAATGGCTGTGGTTGGCATTTTCTGACCACTGTTTCCAATAACAGCGAATGCCGCAGCCATTTCTAGCGGACTGATCGGTGAGGTACCGAGTGCCAGTGACGGCACGCTTTGAAGCGGACTATCAATGCCCATCTTGCCTGCCATCTCGCTCACCTTATCTGCGCCGATCTTCATGATCGTATTCACAGCATAGATATTGTCGGATGCTGCAATGGCTTGTCGCATATTGATTTCGCCCAGATACTTATCCCCGAAGTTCCGAGGCTGGTAGGTTTTGCGATTGTTATCATAATGGAACATCGTTGGCTGGCTTTTGAAAACGGAAAGACTAGTCATCTCTTTAGAAGAGAGTGCTGCTAAATACATGATCGGCTTAAAGGACGAGCCAGGCTGACGTGTGGTGGCTAGAGCATGATTGTATTGGTTGGTACGATAATTTTTTCCGCCGACCATAGCTTTAATGTAGCCAGTGCGAGGATCGATGGAAACAAGGGCGGTCTCCAGATCACTCTTTTGATCCATCTCTTTGTCGACTGCTTGTTCTGCGGCATGCTGCATGTCAGGGTCCAGGGTGGTGTAAACATTTAGTCCCCCTTGTTCCAACTCATCACTGCTGATGTTAAGAGATTCTGTGGCCAGATTGCGAATATAATCTCTGAAATAGGGTGCAACCACAGTGGTATCCTTCTGGCCTTGTGGTTTTAAGTTCAAGTCCTCCTGAACAGCTTGTCCCGCTTCTTCTTGTGTGATTTCTCCTAAATTAGCCATGACAGTCAAAATGATTTTTTGTCGTTTTTTAGCGTTGTCTAAATGATTGTACGGCGAATAATAGGTTGGTCCTTTTGGAATCCCAGCTAGCATGGTACTCTCTGCCAAGTCTAAGTCTGCTGCAGATTTACCAAAATACATTTGAGAGGCTGCTTCGATGCCATAGGCACCATGGCCATAGTAAATGTTATTTAAATACATGTTCAAGATTTCATCTTTGCTGTATTTCATCTCGAGCTGCATCGTATACAAGGCTTCTTTAGCTTTACGCGTCCACGTCTTCTCGTGGGATAGATAAAGATTTCTCGCGAGCTGCTGAGTTAGCGTGCTAGCCCCCTGCGTTCGGTTTCCCTCTTCCAGATTGACGAGCACTGCCCGAGCCATCCCCTTCATGTCAAATCCGGAATGCTCGTAAAACTTACGGTCCTCGACGGCTAGTGTGGCTTCAATGAGCAGGGGAGAAATTTGACTTAATTTGACCGGTTCACGGCTACGCCCGTCTGAGGTAAAGGTGGCAAGAATATTGCCCCTGGAGTCGAGTAGCTTGGAGCGCACATCGTCGCCAATGGGAGGGAGATCTTTTTGGTATAGGTAACCGAGCAGAGCTCCCGTGGTCAGTAGAAACAATATAATCATGGCTACCAGCAGCCGGAATAAACGGCGGAAGCGGCTTTTTCGTTTGGGTGGACTCGTTGATTCACGTGACATGACACCAGACTCCCTTCTCCTTGTATTATGGGAAAGGAACTGGAAGGATATTCATTGTATAACTAGGTGATCTGTTAAAGGGACTATCACCGGAGGAGATTTAAATAGGAGATGACAAACTGTTTCCATTTTGTGACTATTCAATGGTGGATCATGCGTGCTTCAGGAGGTATAAAAGAGTAGAGATTGAAAGCGAGGGTATATATACAATAGGAGGTGTCATTATGAACTGGACGAAAAAGATTCACAGATCGACAATAACCGCCCTTTCGGCGACGCTAATAATGGTTTCAGGCTGGGGTGCATCAGCTTCTTCTGTACATGCTGCGGCATCGGCTACACCAGCGGCGTGCGGCACTGGAGATCATGGGCTACTACAGTCTCTGCAAAACAAGCATTCAGGAGACGTATCCACACCGCTTACCTTTTCTGATGTTCAGTTTCTGAATGGAAATATCGGACGGGCAGCAGGCAATGGATTTATGATTGGCACTTCTGATGGAGGCTGCAATTTTCAAGAAATTTATGAAGGCCAATGGAGCTTTAAACAGATTGATTTTCCCGATAACGTGCATGGTTTTGCCCTTGCTTCTGTAGAAGACAGTCAAGCTCGATATTTAATCAGTACCTCTAATGGCGGCTCAGAATGGAAAAGACTTTCGAATAAAGCTGTTAGCTTTGAAAGAATCGATTTTTTCGACAGTAAGATTGGTTTCGGGTATAACAGGGCATCAACGTATTACACCAAGGACGGGGGACTTAGCTGGAGTAAGATTTCAACCCCATCCAATACACGTGGTGCTTATTTCAGTGATCGTAATACCGGCTGGGCTGTTGTAACTGTGCCTGGAACCGGCTACCGAATAATGAAGACTACAGATGGTGGGAAAACTTGGAGTTTATCGTTGAAGGCAGCCTTTTCTGATCCTGAGTATGGCCAAATCACCGCGAAGGGAGATCAAGTTGATGTGGTTCTCTTTGGCGGCTCAGGGATGAGTCAAACCTCATACTCCCTATATACAAGTACGAATAAGGGGAAAAGCTGGAATAGAGTGATCGCCCAGGAAACTGCTGGGGGTGGACCTTCCCCGGGTAGTGGAAAAGCTGTAGTAAATAAAGGGCCTGCGTCTGGCAGACCGGGAAATTTGGAGCTGATAGGGAACAATACGACCTTCTTGGTGGGTTATTCCGACGCAGCAGAAAAAGTAGCGGTAGGACGCACATATAACGGTGGCAAGCAGTGGACCAATCTTCCGGCGATTGCTGGGTATGAAGGAGTAATCTCGTTCACTAGTAATAAAGAAGGCTGGCTAGCCGTTCGCGAACGCGATTATTCATCGTTATATGTAACTAAAGATGGCGGCGCTTCTTGGCAACTTAGATTTTCGTTGAAAATTTTGTCCTTGTAACAGGCGGGTTAGTAAAGGTAGCGATCATAGCTTTTAGTTTTCTAAACGGTTCCTAAGGGAACCGTTTTTTTGTGATTATGAAGTTGGTTGCACTTGTGTACAGTTTTACTACATGTTCCAAGTGTGCTTTTATCCATCAATATGGTAAAATTTTATGAGCTAAGCTAGATCTAATGGATTCTGAGATTGAAATGCTTCTTTGAACTGGATATAGTGTACAATGGGAAAGCGAATAGGCCTTTGAATGAATATAAAAATGTTTAAGTTTTACGACAGGCGTTTTTCTTATGCAGATTGCAGAGGCTTGCAGAATGGAGGAACGTGTGATGCCCGAACTACAGTCTAACAAATATGACGTCTCTATTACGCTCGTGAGCCTTCAAGATGGTCAGCGGAATGTTATGAAAGCGAATGGAGAGGTAGTATCCAAAGGACCGCATCTATATATTCAATATGAAGAGTTAGAGCAAGGCCCTCGAGGAGAGGAAATTTCTGTTCGTACAACAATAAAGATTGCAGGCAATCAGCTAAAGCTAATCCGCCACGGTGGGATACAGTCGGAACAGAGCTTTCAATCCGGACGGCGTCTGCCGGGATTCTATCGTTCACCATATACACAGTTTAATCTTTCTACAGAAACGAACAAGCTGGACGTGGTGCGCGAAGGGCGCTCCCTAACGGTTGCATGGGAATATGATTTGTACGTATACGAGGAATTGTCAGGAAAGTTTGCTATTAGTTTGCATATACAGGAGGAACCGAAATTATGACACAGAGAAAGAATCCGTTGGAGCTAGTGAATGAACGGGTAAAAGAAGCCATTGCCGATGCAATTGTAAATGCAGGAATTGTTGCACCGGAAGAGGTTCCGGATATCGTACTGGAAGTACCAAGAGATAAGGCACACGGTGATTTGGCTACGAACGCTGCTATGCAGCTGACCAAAATCGCAAAACGTAACCCGCGCCAGATTGCTGAGGCAATTATAGAACATTTGGATACAAGCAGCGCTTCTATTGAAAAAGCTGAGATTGCCGGACCAGGCTTTATTAACTTTACGTTGTCCAAGAATTATTTGTACCCAATTATCAGCCTTGTTGCTGAGCAGGGTGATGATTATGGCCGTATTAACATCGGTCAAGGTCAGAAGGTTGAAATGGAGTTCGTCAGTGCTAATCCAACGGGTAGCCTTCATTTAGGACATGCTCGTGGTGCTGCTGTCGGCGATGCGCTTTGCAACGTACTCGATTATGCAGGCTATCAGGTGACACGGGAATATTATATTAATGATGCCGGTAACCAGGTGGTCAACCTGTGCAAATCCATTGAAACTCGTTACCTGCAGGAGCTGGGCCAAGAAGCAGAAATGCCTGAAGACGGTTACCATGGCGAGGATATTAAGGGATTTGCTAAAGAGCTTGTGGCTGAAAAGGGTGATACACTACTCGAAATGAGCCCGAGTGACCGCGCAGCTTTTTTCCGGACTTATGGACTTAATAAAGAGCTCGATAAAATCAAACGTGATCTGGGACTATTCCGCGTAAACTTCGATATCTGGTTCAGTGAGACTTCCCTGTACGAGAACGGAGAAGTGTTACGCTCGCTAGACGAGCTTCGTGATCGTGGAGAAGTTTATGAGCAGGATGGGGCAACCTGGCTGCAAACGACTAAGTATGGCGATGATAAAGACCGCGTTCTGATTAAGAACGATGGCACATACACCTACCTTACACCGGACATTGCTTATCACAGCGATAAGTATGGCCGTGGTTACGATAAAATGATTAACATTTGGGGTGCGGATCATCATGGCTATATTCCGCGGATGAAAGCGGCGATGTCAGCACTTGGCAATGATCCTGAGAAGTTAGTGGTTCTGATTGCTCAGATGGTCAGCCTGTTCCAGAATGGTGAAAAGGTTAAAATGTCGAAACGTACCGGCAAAGCGGTTACGATGGAAGATTTGATGGAAGAAGTAGGAATCGATGCGATTCGTTATTTCTTCACCATGCGTAGCATGGATTCCCATCTCGATTTCGATATGGACTTGGCGATCTCTACTTCTAATGAGAACCCTGTATTCTACGTTCAATATGCGCATGCGCGTATCTGCAGCATCTTCCGTCAGGCAGAGGAGCAAGGGATCTCCATTCCTGATTACGCTGAGATTGACTTCTCGAAGCTGACAGCAGTGCATGAATATGACCTGCTGCGCAAAATTGGTGAGCTCCCAGCAGAAATTGCTGTTGCGGCTGAAGGTTATGCTCCACATCGCCTCATCCGTTATGTATATGAGCTTGCTGCGATGTTCCACAGTTATTACAAAGCTGAACGTGTAATCACTGAGGATGCCGCTCAAACCGTGGCACGACTTGCACTGCTTGGTGCTGCGCGTACCACCATTGATAATGTCCTGCGTCTTGTTGGTGTTTCCGCACCGGATCGCATGTAATTCAACATCAAACGACAAAAAATCCGCCTTCCGGTTCCCTGGGAGGCGGATTTTATTTTGTGCCGTTCTTCGCACCGGCACAAGCTGCGCTCACGTCAGAGTGACCCACCCGGTGCCCGGGCAGGGTCTATACGTTCGCGGATACCGCCCGCTTGGCCCTCACTCCTGCTTTCAGCAGGCGTAGGGCATCGGCAGCGCCGCCGCCAAGGGATGCGCGTCGCTGCCCCTTGCGCAGCCGCACCGGGGACGCGGTGCGGCGCAAGAGCAGCTTCAGCTCCCTTGGCGAGAGCCCCGGTCGCACCGAGAGCAGCAGTGCAGCGGCTCCCGTGACATGAGAGGTCGCCATGGAGGTGCCGCTCATCTCTTTGTAGCCCTCCTTCAGCCAACAGGAGGTCACGCCTTCGCCGGGACCATAGACATCGATATAAGAACCGCGGTTGCTGAAGCCGGCAACACGATGTCTTTTATCGATGGCGCCCACGGCAATCGTCTCAGGATAACGTGCGGGATAGTCCCCGCCACGTTTGCCGTCATTGCCGGAGGAGGCGATGATAGCGATTCCGGCTCGGTACGCTTTAATAACCACATTGTGAAGCGCTTTGCTTCTAGTTTTCATTCCGAAGCTCATATTGATGATATCTATTCTGTTCTGCACGCACCAATCAATACCCAGCACAATATCAGACACATAGGCTGATCCACTATGATCAAAAGCCTTGACTGGATATAGTAGTGCCCGTGGTGCTACACCCATCATCCCACGATTTCCCCCTGCTGCCGCTAAGGTCCCGGCGATATGAGTTCCGTGACCGTTATCATCCAGCGGCAACATTCCGCGGTGTAGTAGGTTGACCCCTGAGGCTAATGAATGCTTCAGATCGGGATGGCGGTAATCAGCTCCTGTATCGATTACGCCGATTTTGACGTGAACTCCAGTTGATTTGGACCATGCCTGAGGAGCATGAATGGCTTTTACTCCCCAAGGGAGTGTAGCGGTTCCGCTTTTTTCGTTAGCTATAGAATGGATTTGTATTTGTAGATCCTCTTCGACATTTAGGAGATCTGCAAATCGGTTCATTAGTTTTCCAGCTCCGGCAGCAGGCACAAAAAAGGCCCGAATCAGCGGAGATACCTGCACTTGCCGCAGCTCAGGCTGCTTCGCTTTCAGCGCCTTCCATTGTGTAAAAGCTCCGGCATACTGGCGGGGATCATTGAAGGTAAGAATACGCCGCTCACCATTGTTGGGGGCAACCGATATTTCTTCAAGAAGCATGTGCCAAAATTTGTAATAGTCCATAGGTTTCGCTGTCCCCTCCTCGGTGCCCTGCTGCCATATTGTATGAGTGGAAGAGGGGGTCCGAATGGGAACTTGCCCTTTTTTAACGAAATGGGCTGCCCATCGTGTCAAAAGACGGCGCTTTACATAAAATAGACAGAAGAGATTAACACTCTCTTTGTAACATCACGTAAGGAGCCGATCCTTGGCGTGGATACAGTCATGCGCGGAGGGTTTCCTCCGCCTTTTTTTATTTAAAAGGAATTATAAGTTTCACACGGGTACATATGTTATGGGCTTATCCTTCTTCAAGATGGAGACAGGTTTCTGCTATGGATAACAGCCTGAAGGCTCTTTCTGTCAGCTGTTACCGCTTTTGACTTGCAATTTGTTGTCAAATAGGTTTTACTTAGTTTTGTTAATGGATATTATTGAAATAAACCGTAATGTGAACAATGCGTGAGAGGAAGTGTCCTTTAGTGAGTACGCCACTCAATTTAAAGCTAGACCCTGAGAAAGTTAAAGAAATGCCGATGGTGGATTTGGCCTTTCTAGTGCTTAAGGCAGCCAATACACCGTATTATTACCGTGATCTGATGGTCGAGGTAGCCAAGTTGCGCGGCATGACCGATCAACAAAGCCAAGATACTATTGCCCAGTTATATACCGAGATTAACATTGATGGGCGTTTTGCCTGTGTCGGAACCAACCTTTGGGGATTGAAACGCTGGTATCCTCTAGAGCGCTCTGATGATCCGGTTGGTAACACCAAACGCGTGCGTATCATCAACGATGAAGACGATGATTTGGAAGATGACGACTTTGCTGAAGAAGAAGAAAACTACGCTGCTGAAGAAGAGGATTTCGACGCTATCGACGAAGATCGCGACGACCTCTATTCCGACGACGACAGCGAAGAAGAAGTTGACGAAGATGTCGTGATCGATGAAGATGACATAGACGAAGATGACTCAGATGAAGACGATGCAGAAGATGACTCAGATGAAGACGATGCAGAAGCTGACAAGTAAGATAAATAATTTCAAAGAGTCTTGCTGATGGTATAATTCCTCCCTTGACAGTGGGGGAACGTCAGAGTAAACTATTGCATGGGCTTATCATGTAAGTTAATAAACGCGTTTCTTAAAATAAAAAGTGCCCCGGTTCTACGGGTGTCACTTTTTTGTTTTTTTAGATGCAAAGTAGCTGTAGTTTTATGTGATTTGCGGGACAACGTTTTATGTTTTCCCCGGTGAATCAAACTTTTGATTTCCCCTGTTTTGATGATAGTAAAACGGGTTACGATAAACACCATGCGCCGCTTTTATGTCTGGACTTTATTTAGGAGGGTTTTACAGTGACAAAGTATATTTTTGTAACGGGTGGCGTTGTGTCTTCCCTGGGCAAGGGCATTACCGCCGCTTCGCTGGGCAGGCTGCTCAAAAACAGAGGTCTAAAGGTAACGATTCAGAAATTTGATCCGTATCTTAACGTAGACCCTGGAACGATGAGTCCTTATCAGCACGGTGAAGTATTCGTAACCGATGACGGTGCGGAGACTGACCTTGACCTTGGACACTATGAACGGTTTATTGATATTAATCTGTCAAAGAACAACAATGTGACGACAGGTAAGATCTATTCATCTGTAATCAGCAAGGAACGTCGTGGAGAGTATTTGGGCGGAACTGTACAAGTTATCCCACACATTACGAATGAGATCAAAGAACGCGTGTTCCGTGCAGGCCGCGAGACCAACTCTGATGTTGTAATAACAGAGATTGGTGGAACCGTAGGTGATATTGAAAGTCTTCCGTTCCTGGAAGCCATTCGTCAGATCAAGAGTGATATCGGACGGGAAAATGTGATGTATATCCACGTAACCTTGATTCCTTATATCAAGGCTGCTGGAGAAGTGAAGACAAAGCCGACACAACACAGTGTTAAAGAGCTGCGCAGTATCGGTATTCAACCGAATGTCATCGTGTGCCGTACGGAATATGAGCTTTCCGCAGATATGAAAGCGAAGATCGCACTCTTTTGCGATATTGATGCTAATGCTGTTGTGGAATGCCGCGATGCTTCAACGTTGTATGAAGTTCCATTGAATCTTCGTGATGAAGGATTGGACGAGATTGTTGTTAATCATTTGAAGCTTACAACACCTGCACCAGATATGCGTGAATGGGAAAGTATGCTTGAACGGATTCAGAAGCTTGAAAAAACAGTGGAAATTGCGATTGTTGGCAAGTACGTAGCCCTGCATGACGCTTATTTGAGCGTTGTTGAATCACTTTCACACGCAGGCTTTGCTGCTAATGCAGAGGTTAAGATTCGCTGGGTGAATGCAGAGGAAATTACGGATGAGAACGTGGACGAAATGCTGCGTGGTATTGGTGGTATTCTTGTTCCTGGTGGTTTCGGTGATCGGGGAATTGAAGGTAAAATCTCCGCGATTCGTTATGCCCGTGAGAAATTGATACCTTTCTTCGGAATTTGCTTAGGTATGCAAGTTTCCGTAATCGAATATGGCCGTTCTGTTCTAGGTCTACAAGGTGCGAATAGCTCCGAAATCGATCCGAACACACCATATCCACTGATCGATCTGCTTCCTGAGCAGAAGGATATTGAAGATATGGGCGGTACTATGCGTCTTGGCTTGTATCCTTGTAAGATTGCTGAGGGTTCCCTGGCAATGTCTTGCTACGATGATGAACTGGTTTATGAGCGTCACCGTCACCGGTATGAGTTCAACAATACGTACCGTGATGAGATTGAAAAAGCAGGTCTGGTTATTTCCGGAACCTCTCCAGATGGCCGTTTAGTTGAGATCGTAGAGCTTCCGGGACATCCTTGGTTCTTGTCGGTTCAATTCCATCCGGAATTCACTTCACGTCCGAACCGTCCACAACCGTTGTTCCGTGATTTCGTCAAAGCTTCTTTGACTCATTCCGAACAGCAGTAATTTTGTAAATATAATCGGAACCTGCGGGTTCTGTATCAAACCTGAAGAGCCTCCCATAGGAGGCTCTTTTTTTTAACTATTCGAAAGTATAAGTTGTTCATCTATTCTTTATGTCTAATATTTTTCGCTTAAACGCTTACCGTCCTTATAGGGACGCCGAAGGTGTTTATGCCTGTTTGTCCATTTTGAAGAGCTCCGTAAATGACATCACTGTAATTCAGACTCTTTATTTACCCATTTTATCCAATTAGCAGGATTTGAGCAGTGAAGCACGAATAATAGGTTTCGTATGGGTTAGTTTCTGAAGGGGCCGTTAGCTGTGGAGAGCGCGGTATAGTCAATCTGGCTTAATCTCTGGGAGGGTATTATATGGAAAAAAAGAAAGTGTTAATTGTCGATGATCAGAATGGGATTCGGATTCTTCTTATGGAAGTGTTCAATAGCGAAGGATATACGACATTTCAAGCAGCTAACGGAAAATTGGCCTTAGACATTGTTCGCAGTGAGTCTCCTGACTTGGTTTTGCTCGATATGAAAATACCGGGAATGGATGGACTCGAGATTCTGAAGCATCTGAAGGAACTAAATCCATCCATTAAGGTCATAATGATGACCGCTTATGGGGAGCTGGATATGATTAAGGAAGCAACCAAGCTAGGCGCATTGATGCATTTCACAAAGCCATTTGACATCGATGAAATGCGGGTAGCGGTCAATATGCATCTTCATAATAAGTCTGTAGATCAATGCAGTTAAAGTGATATTTTCTGTATCGATTCTATTTGGTTATGGTGATTATAAACAGTTTGAGTGCAAATGCTATACGGGCTGGATAAAAATCGTCCCACCGGGACATTTTTTTGTTTATCCTATTTAGTATTTGACTCAGGATGTGTTATAATAAGCCTGTATGTGATGTCGGTTTAAAAACATAGCCAACCAACATTCTTAGGAGGATGAAACCATGCCATTAGTATCTATGACAGACATGTTGAACAAAGCACTTGAAGGAAAATACGCAGTAGGTCAGTACAACATTAACAACTTGGAGTGGACACAAGCTATTCTTGGTGCCGCTGAACAAGAGAAATCACCAGTAATCCTTGGTGTATCCGAAGGCGCAGCACGTCACATGGGCGGCTTCACTACTGTTGTTAAAATGGTAGAAGGTCTAATTATCGATATGAATATCACAGTTCCTGTAGCGATCCACCTTGACCATGGATCTAGCTTTGATAAATGTAAAGCAGCAATTGATGCTGGATTTACATCCGTAATGATCGACGGTTCCCACCACCCAATCGATGAGAACATTGATATGACTAAAAAAGTCGTTGAATATGCTCACGCTAAAGGTGTTTCTGTAGAAGCAGAAGTAGGTACTGTTGGTGGACAAGAAGACGACGTTATCGGCGGCATCATGTATGCTAAGCTTGATGAGTGCGTACGTATTGTTAAAGAAACAGGTATCGACACTTTGGCTCCTGCACTAGGTTCCGTTCATGGACCTTACCATGGCGAGCCTAACCTCGGATTTAAAGAAATGGAAGAAATCCGCGACGCTACTAACATCCCAATGGTTCTTCATGGTGGTACAGGTATTCCTGAACATGACATCAAGAAAGCTATCTCCTTGGGTACTTCCAAAATCAACGTAAACACTGAGAACCAAATCGTGTTCGCAAAAGTTGTTCGCGAAGTTCTAGCTGCTAAACCTGATGCTTACGATCCACGTACATTCATCGCACCAGGTCGCGATGCGATCAAAGAAACCGTTATCGGAAAAATCCGCGAATTTGGATCCAACAACAAAGCCTAATCATTGTTAGCTTCCGCCACAGGTGGACAAGCAATTTGTAAAGGGCAGGGTGTAGCTCTGCCCAGTTGAATAGTTTGATGAGGAAAGCACACCGCTTAGCCGGTGTCTTTCCATTTTCATCACTAAAAGTCCACAGCACGTATTGCCCACACAGCTGCAATACACGTAGGGGGAAATTGATAAATCTATGGAAAAATTAATGATTGGCGGTGGACGTCCGCTAGAGGGCGTTGTAACCATCAGTGGAGCAAAGAATAGTGCTATTGCACTTATTCCTGCGGCGATTTTGGCCGAATCTGAAGTTGTTCTTGATAATTTACCGTCCCTTAGTGATGTAGCCGTTTACTCCGAAATCTTGCAAGAGCTTGGCGCAAGTGTATCTTGGTCAGGCAACCAGATGAAAATTGATCCTTCGCGTATTGTATCTATACCTATGCCTAATGGTCCGGTTAAGAAACTTCGAGCTTCGTATTATATGATGGGAGCTCTACTTGGAAGATTCAAAGAAGCGACAATAGGTCTTCCCGGTGGTTGTAACTTCGAACCTCGTCCAATCGATCAGCATATCAAAGGATTCGAGGCACTGGGAGCAACAGTTACCAACGAACATGGTTCTATCCACTTATATGCTAAAGAGCTACGCGGTGCGAAGATTTATCTAGACGTATCAAGCGTAGGTGCCACTATTAACATCATGCTGGCGGCTTCACGTGCCAAAGGCTCCACAATTATTGAAAATGCGGCTAAAGAGCCTGAGATTATAGATGTAGCAACCCTATTGAACTCTATGGGCGCTGTTATTAAAGGCGCTGGTACAGAAACCATCAGAATCGAAGGGGTATCGGAGATGCACGGTTGCCGTCACTCCATTATTCCCGATCGGATTCAAGCAGGAACTTATATGATTGCCGCTGCGGCTACGCGTGGTAATGTGTTGATAGATAACGTTATTCCTAAGCACTTGGAAGCTTTAACGGCCAAGCTTTTAGAGATGGGCGTTGAGATTGAAGAGCTTGACGAAAGTATTCGCGTTATAGGTAGAGCTAATTATGAGCACGCAGATGTCAAAGCGTTGACCTATCCTGGCTTTCCTACAGATTTACAATCTCCTATGACAAGTATGTTGACACAGGCGGAAGGCGTTAGTGTGCTTAGCGATTTCGTCTACAGCAACCGTTTTAAACATGTGCCAGAATTGGTACGAATGGGCGCGAAAATACGCGTTGAAGGCCGTTCTGCAATTATTGAGGGTGGTAAGCTTAACGCTGCAAAGGTGAAAGCGACCGATTTACGGGCAGGCGCTGCTCTTGTCATTGCTGGATTGACAGTAGGGGATGGGATCACCGAGGTGACCGGCGTAGAATATATTGACCGTGGTTATGATAATTTAGTGAGCAACCTTCGACAACTTGGTGCTCATGTTTGGCGTGAGAACGAATAAAATTAGGATATCCCGTTTGGAAGGAGGTTTATTTGCTTATTTACCGCATATATCCTTCCAAATTGGGTATTAATATCCTAATGGGCATTTTAATAGACTCATCATTTTGCCTAGTAGATAGACTAGGGCGAACTCATTTAAAAATTGAATAGGTGGTTATTACATGGATCTTCAAATTTCCGATTTGGAAGAAATGAAGCTGACCGAGTTGTATAAGCTGGCCAAGAAATACCAGATCCCTTATTACGGACAGCTGAAGAAACGGGAACTGATCTTTGCGATCCTTCGGGCACAGGCAGAGCAAAGCGGTCTTATGTTTATGGAAGGCGTACTGGAAATTCTACCCGAGGGCTATGGATTTCTAAGGCCGATTAACTATTTGCCTAGCGCTGAAGATATTTATATCTCAGCCTCACAAATTCGAAAGTTTGATCTCAGAAGCGGAGATCTTGTATCTGGGAAATGCCGGACGCCGAAAGAAAATGAACGATATTTTGGCCTGCTTCAAGTCAATGCCGTTAATGGCGAGAACCCTGCTAGCGCAGCGGAGCGACTACATTTTCCAGCATTAACACCACTTTATCCGCAAGACAAGCTACCGCTTGAAACATCCCCTACTCATTTGTCTACCCGAATAATGGATTTGCTCGCTCCTGTAGGTTTGGGGCAGCGGGGTTTGATTGTAGCACCTCCTAAAGCAGGAAAAACGCTCCTCTTGAAAGAAATTGCCAATAGTATTTCCACTAATAATCCTGAGATTGAACTCTTTGTATTGCTAATAGATGAGCGTCCCGAAGAAGTAACTGATATGCAGCGTTCAGTAAAAGGCGAAGTGGTTGCATCGACGTTTGATGAGCTTCCAGAGAATCATATTAAAGTGGCCGAACTTGTGTTGCAAAGAGCTCTTCGTTTAGTTGAGCACAAGAAGGATGTAGTTATTCTTTTAGATAGCATTACCCGTCTTGCACGTGCGTATAATCTTGTGGTTCCACCATCTGGGCGCACGCTTAGTGGGGGGATCGACCCAGCAGCCTTTCATCGGCCGAAACGGTTTTTTGGCTCTGCACGGAATGTAGAAGAGGGCGGTTCACTGACTATTTTAGCAACTGCTTTAATTGATACCGGATCACGTATGGATGATATTATTTATGAAGAGTTTAAGGGTACTGGTAATATGGAGCTTCATTTGGACCGCAAATTGGCGGAACGCCGTATATTCCCTGCTATTGATATTCGTCGTTCAGGTACACGTCGTGAAGAAGTGCTCTTGAGCAAAGAAGAGCTTGATACGATCTGGGCGATTCGCAAAAATATGAATGAATCCTACGATTTTGTGGAGGGATTCATCAAAAAGCTGCGTGATACAAAGACTAATGCTGAATTCTTAGCATCATTTGACGTTGCGGGAGCTAAACAATCGCCAAATGGAACTGCGAGTAGCGGAGGAACTTCCAACAGTGGTACGGCTGCTCGTCGCACAACACGGGCAAAGACTTCTTCAGTGCCTACAACTTGAGAATTGATAATAAGAGGAGACTAACATGTATTTGGTATATGCCGACGGGCAAGGAAACGTATATGATCATCCAGAACTGTACGGGTTAGCCCGTAGTGGAGATATGATCGTTGAAATGTTGGAGGAAGAGTTGATACCGCTGCCTGAAGGCGCTACTCTTGTGGGCTTGCCTAGTACGCGGGCTGTGGGTATGGATCCTGAGACAGGTGAAATGATGGCGTTGCCGGATGGCTCACAGGCTGTAGGCGCGCTGCTGCCTCAGGGCTATACTCGCTTGTGTCTTCCTGGGTATGTAAAGACAGATAAGTCTTACAAGCTTCCTCTGTTTGGGTATTCGGCTGTAGTGTGGAAGGATGGCGGGTTCTATGTTGCGGCAGATCCAACCGATAATCCGGAGAAGTGGAACCCACTGAACTGTGATAAACAGGATCTTGAGGTAAGTGTTGGCGAGTTGACTGCCAAATATCCTGATAACCGTCTCTATGAGCATCTTTCTAACTGTGCGCTTGGTTATGAATGCCTGACTTCCTCCAACACCTTCTTAGGGCGCTGGGAGGGCGGTGTGCCTGTCTCTTATTCATGTAATGCTGGATGTTTTGGCTGTATTTCTGAGCAACCTGATGATAGTGGTTTTGTGTCTCCGCAGACTCGTATGAATTTCCGACCAACGGTTAATGAAATTTCACAAGTTATGTTGGAGCACTTGAAGACGCCTGAATCGATTATCAGTTTTGGACAAGGCTGTGAAGGTGAGCCTTCTACGCAGGCAAAACTTATTATAGAAGCAATCCGTGAAGTGCGCTCGATTACTGACATGGGCTACATTAATATCAACACCAATGCTGGCTTAAGCGATCATATTCGTGGAATCGTCGATGCTGGGCTGGATTTGATGCGTGTCAGCACGATTAGTGCTCTAGATGATCATTACAATGCTTATTACAAACCACGTGGCTACACATTGGCTAATGTAGAGAAGTCTTTGAAATATGCTGCCTCGCAAGGTGTTTACACATCGATCAACTATCTGATTTTCCCTGGAGTAACTGATCGCGAAGAAGAGATTGAGGCGATGGTGGAGTTTGTAAGACGTACGGATCTGAAGCTTATTCAGATGCGTAATCTGAACATTGATCCAGAGAGTTATCTGGAGTTAATTCCTCCTGCTAAGGGTGAAATTCTCGGCATGAAGACAATGCTGGAAATTTTCCGGGACGAATTGCCGGATGTTGTTATTGGTTCTTACACACATGTACCACCAGCAAATATGGCTCGGGTAAAGCAACGGCAACTCAACATTTAATAGATTAAATGTACCAATGAATTACCAATGAAACATATTGATCAATTGAATTTTTCGTGCTAAAATACCACAGTGTAATCATATAACTCTGGGTCCGCATGAGGCTTAGGGCATGAGAGGTGAAATTCAAAATGCAAGCAGCAATTCAACCAAAGTATAACTTAACTAAGGTAACCTGCGCATGTGGCAACTCTTTCGAAGCTGGCTCTGTTAAACAAGAGCTTCGTGTTGAAATTTGCTCCAGCTGCCATCCTTTCTTCACTGGCAAGCAGAAGTTCCTGGATGCCGGCGGTCGCGTTGATAAATTCAAGAAGAAATACGGTATCTAATTGGAATAGCCGCTTAGCGGCTTAATGGTTAGATCGAGCTCCCAGCTTTCTCGCTGGGGGCTCATTTTATGTCTTGGAGTTGATTTTTGTCCGAGCGTGAGCTATACTTATCTTCGCCGTGCTAGACGGGGAGGTAGCGGTGCCCTGTAACTCGCAATCCGCTGTAGCGAGGTTGAATTCCTGTTAGAGGTGCTATCGATGTGAGGCCTTGGTTCCTACGGGCTGTGTTGACGGTTGGGTCCTCCGCAATGAGTGCTTATGAACCTGGTCAGGTCCGGAAGGAAGCAGCCATAAGTAAGTTTACTCTTGTGCCGGAGGGTGGCCTAGCCCGAGCAGTCATGTAGGGTTGCCGCTTGGATCGTAGTCATCAATAACAGGTGCACGGTTTATAATTCTGTTTATAACAGCATCTTTGCCACAAGCAAAGATGCTTTTTGTTTTTGGTCAATAGCCGATGAATATAGTATAATAAATTTGCGACAAATGCCGGGAAAGAGGCAGCCTAAGAGAGGGTAATGCATAGTGGAACATATCGCGCTGTACCGTGCTTGGCGGCCGCAGTCGTTTCAAGACATGGTTGGACAACAGCACATTATCCAAACGCTGCAGAACGCAATTCGTGAACAGCGGGTTTCGCATGCCTATCTGTTCAGTGGTCCGCGGGGAACTGGTAAGACAAGTGCTGCTAAAGTCTTAGCGAAAGCGGTCAATTGTGAACGTGGGCCAGGTCCGGAGCCTTGCAACGAGTGTCCTTCCTGCTTGCGAATCACTGCGGGTAATGTGATGGATGTGCAGGAAATAGACGCGGCATCTAACCGGGGCGTAGAAGAGATTCGCGACCTCCGGGACAAGGTGAAATATGCACCTACCGAGGTGCGCCGTAAAGTGTATATTATTGATGAAGTGCATATGCTGACAACAGAAGCATTTAATGCGCTATTAAAGACATTGGAAGAACCGCCGTCACATGCAATGTTCATCCTTGCGACTACGGAACCTCATAAATTGCCAGCGACGATCATTTCTCGTTGTCAGCGTTTTGACTTCCGCAGAGTAGCTTTGGAAGAGCAGACAGCACATCTAAGTGCTATCTGTGAGAAGGAAGGGATTACAGCTGATGTTAACGCATTGCAGTATATTGCCCGCCTTTCTGATGGAGGTATGCGCGATGCAGTGAGTTTGCTGGATCAGATTTCATCTTTTACAGATGGCAAAGTTACGTACGAACAAGTCCTGGGGATGACCGGAGGGATACCCTCTGAGCAATTTGCACGTCTTGCCACTGCCATATTGGAAGGTGATATGGGTCTTCTGCTGGAGCTTGTTGAACAGCTTATGCATGAAGGTAAGAGTGCTGATAAATGTCTAGAGAATCTTATGTATTATTTCCGTGATTTATTGATGATTAAGATGGTACCTGGGGCCGATCAACTGACGGAGCGAGTGCTTAATCCCGCCGAGTTTAAAGATATGGCCACCGCATTTTCCCGGGATCGTCTGTTTCAGATCGTAGATACACTTAATAAGTACCTGGGTGAAATGAAATATGCTACTCATCCACAGACTTTGTTTGAAGTCGCGCTGATGAAGCTTTGTAGCTTGCAGCAAGAGGAAAGTGAGACCGCATCAGCTGCTCCGTTAGGTGCATTACAGGCTGGGTCAGGGGTGAATGCTCCTGTAGTCCACTCTGGTGAACTGGATCTGCTCAAGAGACAGATTACTGCGCTGGAGAAAAAGCTGGAGCAGGCATTGCAGGCCGGTGGTATTTCCGGAGGTGGGCGAGATGGTGCCTCTTCTGCGAAATCGAATCCGACTCCAAGTTCTGCGCCTAGAATCTCTGCAACCTCCAAAATGCCTCCAAATGTTGATAAGTTTATTGCTGGTAAGGATAGTCCTGATTTTGCAGCTATCTACAAACAGTGGAGTCTTGTCTTGCAAGGGGTAAAAGAGGAGAAGGTAACGGTTCATGCGTGGTTTGTAGACGGAGAACCTGTATCTGTAATGGACGATGCTGTGCTTGTTGCGTTTAAGAACACGATTCATCGTGATACAACGGAGAAGCCAGCAAACAGACAGGTCATTGAGAATGTGTTTGCAGCGCGTCTTGGTAAACCTTATAGACTGGTAACTATAATGCAGCGCGATTGGAACGAAGCCGCTCAGAAGTCAGTGGGACAGCCTAGCAAGGAAGAGTTGCGGCTAGAGCATGAACATGATACTGCAGATGCGAAATCTGAACCTTGGATTGATGAGGCTATCCAGCTTTTTGGAGAAGACCTTGTTGTCATAAAAGAGTAATGTAAGCATACTAGCGCAAATTGCGCATTCCAAAGGAGAGATGATGTATGAATAATATGAACCAAATGATGAAGCAAGTTAAGAAAATGCAGGAGCAAATGCTTAAAGCTCAAGAAGAACTAGGTGGCAAGGTAATTGAAGGCTCATCAGGTGGCGGTGTAGTTACAGTTCAAGTTAATGGCCACAAAAAGTTGCTTTCTATCCAAATCAAGCCAGAAGCTGTTGATCCGGAAGATGTTGAAATGCTACAGGATTTGGTAATCACTGCAGTTAATGATGCTTTGACTCAAGCTGAAGACCTTGCGAACAATGATATGGGTAAATTTACTGGTGGAATGAAGATCCCAGGCTTGTTCTAATTCACTCACTCCACTTTCGTCTAAAGGAGAATTATTAATTTGTATTATCCCGAACCGCTAGCCAAGCTGATCGATGCTTTTACGCGCTTGCCCGGGATTGGGCCGAAGACAGCCGCCCGGTTAGCTTTTCATGTGCTTAACATGAAAGAGGATGACGTCATTGATTTTGCTAAAGCGCTAGTAAGTGTCAAGCGTAATCTTCATTATTGCTCCGTCTGCTGTAATATTACGGATACGGACCCGTGTAAGATATGTCAGGACAAAACTAGAGATCCTTCAGTAATCTGTGTGATCCAAGACTCCAAGGATTTGGTGGCAATAGAACGAACCAAAGAGTTTAATGGGTATTATCACGTTCTTCAGGGTGCGATTTCACCTATGGAAGGTATAGGCCCTGATGATATTCGCTTGAAGGAATTATTGACTCGTTTGAGTGATGAAAGAGTGAGTGAGCTTATCATGGCGACTAACCCCAACATTGAGGGTGAGGCAACGGCGATGTATATTTCTCGTTTAGTTCGGCCTTTTGAGATTAAAATCACCAGAATAGCCCATGGCTTGCCTGTTGGTGGCGATCTTGAATATGCCGACGAGGTTACCTTGTCCAAAGCGTTGGAAGGTCGTCGTGAGCTATTCTAGTAGCTCTAAAGTCGTGTTTTTCAAAAGGAGGCCCCCTGGGCCTCCTTTTTTTGTTCTAAGTTTGTCCCTATCCCGATATGAATGAGAATAACGAGATGTAATTTTGCATCGAAATTATTCTGAGGAGGAATGAGTAATGGGATGGTGGACCTCATTGTGGCGGGGAGCAGATGAAGAACAGGGTAGAAAAGATACGGAGGGCTGGGAAACGTTGCTGGAGGTTCGTAAGGCGCAATCTGAGTGGGAGAGAGCGTACCTAATGTTTGATGAAGCGTTGGGTCAAGATCAAATTGATTATGCTATTTATATTTTAGAGGCAGCAGAGCGCAAGTATCAGATACATCTCAAACATGCAAAGAGCATTGGATTAAATAGCAGTCAGATGTAGGCGCTAGTCAAAAGGAAATATAGGAGGGATCAACATGCTAAGAATGTTAGCTATAGGAGTACTAGTCATATCGGTTGTGTTGTTGAGTGTAATTGTATTCCGAAAAAAACTTGGCTTTGGATGGCTTAGTCTGTTCGGAGCTCATTTGGTACTGGCTGCGCTCGCGATATATGTAGTGAATTTCTCGGGTTTAATCACACAAGTTCATATTCCCTTGAATCCCGCAACCATAGGCGCAGTAACGGTTCTTGGCCTTCCAGGCGTAGTAATGTTAATAGGATTAAGAATTATTTTGTTTTAATGCTTGACGTGAGTTTGAAAAATATGATACATTAAGTCTCGCCCCTTTGGACAAGATGTTGATTAACAACTTGCTGAAACGGTAAGCGAAAAAAAGAAATTAAAAAAACGCTTGACGAAAACAAAGGTGCTGTGATATATTATAAAGGTCGCTGCTGACAAGCAACGACAACGAAAGATGAGACATTGATCTTTGAAAACTGAACAACGAGTGAGTGGGAAATCACGAAAGTGAAATCCAAAATTAGAGAATTAATTTTCTCGTCAGATGTTTCAAAATGAGCATATCGCTCTTTTCAATACTAATTGGAGA
>NZ_JBHXIZ010000012.1:0-61821 GCF_042723305.1 Paenibacillus sp. NPDC058367 | reverse complement strand
TCCACGCGTACCCATCCCGAACACGACCGTTAAGCCCTCCAGCGCCGATGGTACTTGGACCGAAGGGTCCTGGGAGAGTAGGACGTTGCCAAGCAGATTAAGCCATTGTTGATAATATCAGCAGTGGCTTTTTTTCTTTTTTTATTATGCAAGTATTTAAGGCTAGTAATAACAGTAGAATAGGTTACTGTGGAATGACATTTTTGTTACCGACGCTGCGGTGGATACAAGTATAATAGAAAAGTGCTAATAGTTAGCAGATCTTTAATACGAAGGAACTACTCATAAATTCTAACTTTGAATTTTCTTGTGTCTTTAGATGCATTGTAGAGGTAGGGAGGATTTAAGGCATGAAACAATTAAAAATATTCAAGTTAATAATGATTTCTTGTATTTTAACTTTAATACTGGCAAGTTGCGGGGCTAAAGAACCTAAGTGGGATACTTTCGAGGGTGCACTGAATGAGAAAAGCTTCCCTGTCCCTCATGAGGCAAACTCACCAGACCAGACCACTACTAACGTTGCTATGGATTATGTACGTTATTCTTTACCTGGATTAAAGGAGAAGAATGGTATTCCGGATCCTTATTTGGAGGCTATTAAAGCCTGGGGATGGACAGAACAGGAAGATGATGATAGTGATTCTTCGGGCGTTTTTCTGAAGGATGGGTTAACGGTTCATTTAACAGTGCACGATGATTATTTTGTAGTAATGATTCCTAAAGAAAAGAAGACCTCCATTAAAGGCCTTAAGACGAAATAAAGAATCGCCATCCCTAAGGATGGCGGTTTGTTTTTTAATACATGAAAATAATATGAGCTATACTGCTGCACTTTATTGAGAGTAATAGGATACATCGGTCGGATTGAATTTCAGCATGCCTCCCTGATCCTGTCGATTCAGTCTGAACAGAGTATAAAGACGAGGCAGTAGGAGCCATAAGTGACAAGTGATCAGTGATACTGTAAATGCTGGCGGTGACCAGAAAATAAAGAGTGCTGCAATACAAAGACCGATATAGAAATTATGTAGTTGTACTTTACGGAATATACGGTAACTAATATGTTGATCAGGCATAAACCCTAACCAAGGCAGTTTAAATGAGACAGACCATCTTTTTGAAATGGGGTGTCCTGAGATTAAAAGAACTGAGCGTGAAATGACATATTGAACCCAGAAGGCTACAGGCGCTGCTATGATTATGTAAAGAATGCTCCACCAGGAAAGAAATACGGTTTCGAGCACAAGGACTAATAAGGGAAGCATAATATAAATAGGCAGCAGGCGTGCCGTTAGATTGACTTTTTTAATTAGTTTATATTGATAGAATGTAGCTGCACCTTTGGTAGTGGGTTCCATAGATTATAGTCTAACCTCCTCGTGAATTCGTATGTTCTTAATATCGGCGATTGGATGTATTTTATTAAACTGCGGCGAAAATTCACCGATATAACGGCAACGGAATATATATAATGCACGATACGAAGGATATGAAAAAACTATGAAAAGGTTTAAAATGATAGAAGGTGTATCATACTGTTCTTAAAAGAGTCAAGGTGGGATGGTTATGGAACAGCAAACCGGGCAAGCTTGTATCATTTGTGGACAGGTAAAAGAGGAAGGTATTGTGATTGTCTCGCATTTTATTTGTGAGGAATGTGAGGCTGAGATGATACGTACCGAGGCTGAAGATGCCAAGTACCGTTTTTTTATCGGCCGGATGAAGAAGATTGGATTGCAAAAGAACGCCTAAGTAGAGTAACTCTGTTAAATGATGCAATTAAGAGAGCGGTCTGGATGAAAGATACGAAGGCTGCATTAGTGATATTCAATACACGGCTTCCTCGTTCTTCAGGCGGGAGGAGCCGTTTTCTTGTCCATAGGGCTGCTTTTACACTGAAGCGTAGGCGTTTGCGAATATTTACGTTAAAATAGAAGGAACCCTATGGGAAGGAATTTAATATGAATAAATTACAACGTTGTAGGGCGCCTATATACGAAATGCTGGAACAATATAGAATTATGGGTAATAGATCATATCATGTGCCAGGTCATAAGAATGGAGAGGCATATGAGGGCGTTGAAGGCGCTGGCTTTTTAGATGAGGTAATGAAGTATGATGTTACGGAAATTTCCGGAACGGATGATCTTCATCATCCTGAGGGAGTTATCAAGGAAGCGCAAGAGTTGGCAGCAGACTGCTTTGGAGCAGAGGAAAGCTTTTTTCTGGTTGGAGGGAGCACAGCCGGCAATCTGGCTCTTATTCTAACCGCTTGTCCCGAGCCTGGAATGATTATGATTGTTCAACGCAATGTGCATAAGTCAGTCATTCATGGACTGATGTTGGCTGGAGTACGTGCTGTTTTTCTGGAGCCTCTGATTGATCCACTTAGCGGCTTGGCAGTGGCGCCGGCGGCCAAAGCTGTTAAGGCTGCACTTGCAGCCTATCCTGAAGCCGCAGCTGTACTTGTTACTATGCCGAATTATTACGGCATGGGTAGTGATCTTGCGCCCCTCGCGAGTATTTGTCACGACAGCGGTGTACCGCTGCTTGTGGATGAGGCGCATGGGGCGCATTACGGGCAGCACCCGGCGCTGCCAGCCGGGGCACTTGCTTGTGGCGCGGACGGCGTCGTGCAGTCCACGCACAAGATGCTCACAGCGATGACCATGGGCGCTATGCTGCATGTTCAAGGGCCGCGGCTCAACCGCGCCCTGCTCCGGCAGCGGCTCGCCATGGTGCAGAGCTCCAGCCCATCATATCCTATGATGGCGTCGCTGGATCTTGCCCGGCGGCTGCTGCACAGCCGGGGCAAGGGTGCCTTCTCGGCGGGGCTGGCCGCCGTGGACGTTCTGCGGCGCGGGCTCGCGGAGCTGCCGCGCTACGGACTAGTGCAGCCGGCAGAGCCGCTGCACCTGAATACGCCGCCTGATTCTTTGGCGGCGTATGTGACACAGGACCCCTTTAAAGTCGTCATTTATGACGCCACCGGGGTCCTGAGCGGCTTCGAGCTGCAGCGCAAGCTCGAAATAAAGGGCTGCGTGCCGGAGATGAGCGATGACCGGCACGTAGTGCTGCTGTTCAGCCTTGGATCGAAGGCTGAAGATGCAGATCATTTGCTGCAGGCGCTGCGGGAAATAGATTCGGAGGAACCTTCCGAATCACAGAACGCCCCCGACTTATCAGGCGCTCGCAATATTTCCACGTGGAACAATTTCCATTCTTTACAAATCTCAGATCCTGTCCCCTTCTCATTGAAGCCGGTGTCAGCAAATGAAATTGAAAGCATTGATCTTGAACATTGCGTGGGTAGAGTGGCGGCAGAGATGGTTATTCCCTATCCACCAGGCATCCCGGTATTATATCCGGGTGAAGTGATCACAGATCAGATCCAAAGAAGGCTGGCTGGTTTAGCCAAAGGAGGCGCCAAATTCCAGGCTTGTGCTGATCCGGTCTTGCAGCGTATTGAGGTATACAACATTCAGAAAGGCGGAGAAGCATAAGTGGGAAAAGAAGGTTTCTTCATAACATTAGAAGGAGGCGAAGGCTCCGGAAAAACAACGGTACTAGGTAGAGTAACGGCCTATTTACAGAACCGGTCCATGCCTTATCGAATTACCCGTGAACCGGGTGGCGTTGAGATTGCTGAGAAGATTCGTTCCATTATTCTAGATCCTGCCCATACAGCTATGGATGCGCGTACAGAGGCATTACTATATGCTGCATCAAGAAGCCAACATCTCGCCGAAGTCGTTGAACCGGCTCTTAGAGAAGGGCTTACTGTACTCTGTGACCGCTTTGTAGACAGCAGCCTCGTTTATCAAGGACATGCGAGAGGACTCGGAATAGAAGAGGTATGGAGTATTAATCGTTTTGCGATAGGGAACCGTATGCCGGATCTAACCTTTTATCTGGATGTAGACCCAGAGATAGGGTTGTCACGGATTGCAGCGAATCAAGAACGGGAAGTGAATCGTCTGGATCTGGAGAGCCTTTCTTTTCATAAGAAGGTTCGTGAAGGCTATCAATTATTAGCCCAGGCCAATCCGGACAGAATAGTAGTTCTGGATGCTAATCGCCCCATTCATATGGTAGAACAAGATATCGTGAGAACTCTTGAAGAGAGAGTATTAAAGGGTTTTTAAGGTGTTTTGTCTAATATACTAAGAGAAGTAACATATAACTAGGCGTGTGCTTATGAAGTAAGGGTTACTACGAGTAACTCTAAGTAGTAATACACCATAAAAATATTGGGAGGGAATGCGAAGATGAAGTTGATCATTGCAATTATCCAGGATAAAGACAGTAACCGGTTGTCCAGTGAGCTAGTCAAAGCCAATTTCCGTGCTACTAAACTTGCAAGTACAGGTGGATTTCTACGGGCAGGGAATACGACATTTATGATCGGGGTAGAAGACAGTCAGATTGAATCCGTATTGACCGTGATCCGTAACAGCTGTAAAGTGCGTGAACAGCTAGTCACTCCTGTAACACCGATGAGTGGAACAACGGATTCGTATTTGCCGCTTCCTGTTGAGGTACAAGTCGGTGGAGCTACTGTATTCGTACTTCCTGTAGATCGTTTTGAACATTATTAAGTATAATATAGATTAGCAAGCCATTTATAAAAAGGGCGGTAGATAACCTTTGAAGATCAATCCGGGGTATAGGCCCTTGAAGAGTGAGATGCCAAATGCAGAAGGGGCTAACAAACCCGTTCAGCAAAAAACGTTCTCTGATGTTTTTCAGCAGCAAAGTGAGCAGAAAACCAAAGATGAACTGAATCGCCAGATCAAAGAAATACAGTCTCAAGGCGATCGTTTATCTAAGTCTATGACGATTCGTGAGCTTACCATCTACCGGATGATGATCAAAAGATTTCTGGAGGAAACGGCTCGAAGAGGCGTCATTCTGAAGGAAACACGCGGATGGGATCGACGTGGACGTGGCAAGCGTTACAAGCTGCTTGAGGAAATTGATTCGGCTTTGCTATCAATGGCAGATGATTTGCTGAATAGTGAGCAAGGCCGGATCGATCTGTTAGGACGCGTTGGAGAAATCCGTGGGTTGTTAATCAACCTTTCTTTTTAAAATATAAGAAAGTATATGCTTTACACTATACTTTAGCCTTATATTTCTCGATTAAACACTTATCGTCCTTATAAGGACGATAAAGGCGTTTATGTTTGAAAGTTTTGGGAGGAAATTATGCCTTTTCATGATATAGTAGGCCAGGAGAACGCCAAGCGGCTACTCCAAAACGCCTTGCGCAAAGAAGCTGTGAGTCATGCTTATTTATTTACAGGGCCGGCAGGCAGTGGACAAATGAAAACGGCGCTGATGTTTGCCCAAGCTATATTTTGTACCCAGAGCAAGGACGATGCCTGTGGGGAATGCCTGGAGTGCCGCAAAGTAGAACATGGAAACCACCCTGATTTGTCACTGCTGCAGCCAGATGGAGCAAGTATTAAAATAGATCAAATCCGTGAGCTGCAGCGCGTCTTTTCCTATCGGTCAGAGGGTGTGAATCCGAAAGTTTATATTATAGATGGAGCAGACAAAATGACGGTACAAGCTGCCAATAGTCTGCTGAAATTTCTGGAGGAACCACCAGCTCCGGCTGTTGGAATCTTAATTTCTGATAATAGCCGTTCCTTATTGCCAACCATTCAGTCGCGGACTCAGCGGATTCCATTTAGTCCGTTAAACCCGGATATTATGCTCCAAGCTCTGGCAAGTGAGGGCGTTCCCATACCCTTAGCTCGATGTGCAGTATCACTTAGTTCAGGACTTGATGGTTGCAGGAAACTTTTGGAACAGAATTGGTTTGCAGAAATGAGAAATGTAATGTTACAATTAGCTAAGGAGTCCTTAGGCAAGGGCAGCTCCGCTGTAGCAACTGCTGGGCAGAAGCTGTTCAAGACCGGACTCGCTGAACATTTGGATATCTTCTTCAGCATGTTCCATCTGTGGTTTAAAGATATGCTTTACTTCCTGTATCGTAAGCATGAGAGTATCGTTTTCATAGATCAGTTAGACTTTATTTCCAGGCATGCCCGTGAGCGGAGTGCGGAACAATGGGTGGCTTATATGGGATTTGCTGCAGAGAGCACTAAGAAGCTGCGATCCAATGCCAATGCCCAATTGTGTCTGGAGCAGTTTTTAATCCGACTGGAAAGTTAAAGGATTAGTTATGATATATCCTCCGGATGTCGCTTTACCTGGAAATATCGTTTTAACAGACGAGGAAGGAAGCATGGATCATCAGGGAGCGGACATGCCCATAGATTCCTTTTACCGGCAAACAAGGGGGTTAATTTTTGTACAGCGTAGTAGGTGTCCGTTTTAAAAAAGCGGGTAAAATATATTATTTCGATCCACTTGATTTTCCGATTGAACGGGATCAACATGTTATTGTGGAGACAGCACGTGGGGTTGAATACGGTAAAGTTGTCGTAGGCAAAAAAGAGGTGGAAGAATCCGACGTAGTTTTGCCCCTCAAAAAAGTGATGCGTATTGCCGGAGAAACCGACGCACGCGTAGTTGAAGAGAACAAAGGGGCCGCTAAAGAGGCTTTTACCACCTGTTTAAATAAAATACGCGACCACGGTCTCAAAATGAAGCTCGTCGATGTAGAGTTTACTTTTGACCGTAATAAGATTATATTTTACTTTACGGCCGAAGGACGGGTCGACTTTAGAGAATTGGTTAAAGATCTAGCAAGTATCTTCCGGACCCGCATTGAGCTACGGCAAATTGGGGTGCGTGATGAGGCTAAAATGCTAGGTGGACTTGGACCTTGTGGGCGAGTGCTTTGTTGTTCATCTTGGTTAGGGGATTTTGAACCCGTATCCATTAAAATGGCGAAGGATCAGAACCTGTCACTTAATCCGACGAAGATTTCAGGACTTTGTGGACGTCTGATGTGTTGTTTGAAATTTGAGCATGACAATTATGAGAGTGTAAAGGAAGAAATGCCAGCGGTCGGCAAGATTGTCGTGACCTCATTGGGTGATGGCAAAGTAGTAGGACTTAATGCCGGAAGCCGTACGGTTCATGTACAGTTGTTTGAAGTGGGCAAAGTTAAGGAACTTCCAATGGATGATGTTGTCGTCAAGTAAACCATTATAAGGTTACTTTCGGGGTGGAAACTTGGAGAAGAAAAATATATTTGCACACATGCAGGATATGGAAGCACAGATGGAAACGATGCGCGCCAATCTTGGAGAATGGAAACAGACGGTAAAAGAACTGATGGAAGCTAATCAGAGGTTAACTCTGGAGAATGAACAGCTTCGCAAAATTTTAAAGCGGGATGCACCTTTGGATCCTACCGTAGATTCTGCGGAGGCGGAAGCTCTTTTAGCTGCCGGAGAGGGAACAGAAGAGGTTGTCGGGGAAGGTTATGACAACTTGGCCCGGCTTTACCATGAAGGCTTTCACATCTGTAATGTTTATTTTGGACATTTACGTACGGAAGGTGATTGTCTGTTCTGTCTTTCTTTTCTTAATAAATGAGGATATCCAGCCGTAGGAGATTGATCCTACGGTTTTTTTTGAATTTTAGCTCAACAAAACATTTAGGAGATTACTACATGACAAATTCTTTTAATGATATATCTGTTCCTTTGTTGCCGACGGAGCGGGTGGATGATTTATTAACGCATGACTTGCGCATTATTCAAAGTGACGAAGTATTTAGCTTTTCTATGGATGCTGTACTGCTTGCCCGTTTCGCCAGCGTTCCGCCTCGTGGGAGAGTCCTGGATCTTTGTACTGGGAATGGTGTAATTCCTATTTTGATGACGACCCGAACTAAAGCTTCTATAGAAGGGATTGAAATTCAGCCCCGTTTAGCGGATATGGCTCGGCGTAGCGTGGCTCTAAATGGGCTACAGGATCAGGTTGTGATCCATGAAGGCGATTTACGTGAGTTATATAAAGTAGCAGGACATGGCGTATATGATGCAATAACAGTCAATCCTCCTTATATGCCGCTTAACGGCAGTGACCTCAAGCTGAACACTCATCAGGCTATGGCTCGTCATGAAATCGGGTGTACGCTGGAGGAGGTCATTCAAGCCTGTGTGAGACTGGTTCGCACCGGTGGAAAGGTAAGTATGGTTCACAAGCCACAAAGATTGGTCGATATTATTAGTCTTATGAGAAAATATAGGCTCGAGCCTAAGATTATTCGCTTTGTACATCCACGTGCGCATCTGGAAGCTAATATGGTATTAATTGAAGCGATACGTGATGGTAAGCCGGAGGTTCGTTTACATCCACCACTCATTGTATATAATGAGGACAATCAATACTGTCCAGAAATTATGGACATCTACTATGGTGCTAAAGAGGGTAAATCATGACGATATCATGCCAAAGCAGTTTTCAGAACAATAACAATACACATAAGCAGGAATCAACCGGTTCACTTTTTTTGGTGGCAACACCCATCGGTAATTTAGAGGATATGACTTATCGTGCTGTCCGCACTTTGCAGGAATGCGATATTATTGCAGCTGAGGATACAAGACAAACTCGGAAATTGTTGAGCCATTTTGAAATTACACCCTCTATGCTGTTCAGTTATCATGAGCATAATAAGGCTGCCAGTGGACCTGAACTTATCCGCTATATAATAGAAGGAAAAAATTTGGCACTCGTCAGCGATGCCGGTTTACCAGCCATTTCCGACCCTGGTGCAGACCTTGTAGCCCTTGCCATAAGTCATGGTATACCAGTAATTCCTATACCCGGAGCTAACGCAGCTTTGTCAGCATTAATTGCCTCTGGTCTGCCTACGACTACTTTCACTTTTATCGGCTTCTTACCTCGAGAACGTAAAGATATCCGTGCGGTATTAAGTCCACTTCGTTCGGCGCAAGGGACTATACTGTTCTACGAATCTCCACATCGCGTGGTGAAGACACTGGCTCATCTCCATGAAGCATTTGGCAATCGGCGAATTGTGCTTGCTCGTGAACTGACGAAGAGATATGAGGAGTTTCTACGTGGGACGATCGAGGAATGTACGGATTGGCTCGCTGAACATCCACCGCTTGGTGAGTATGTTATCGTCGTTGAAGGCGAGAGCAAGGAAGATGCTGAAATGGCGGAATCGGCTTGGTGGCGCCAGTTAAATATTGAAGAACATGTTGCTCATTACGAAGCAGCAGATATGCCGCGTAAAGAAGCTATGAAAAAAGCAGCCTCTGATCGTGGTGTGTCAAAGCGGGATATTTATAACGCACTTCTGGATAAAACGGAGCAGCAGTAAGTATTATTGACGGATTCTAATTCTAAGAGGCTAACAAGGTGCGGAGGGGTATTACGAAGCTGACGAGATTCTAGCCTGAAGGTGGTTCCCAAAAGGAAGCCCAAGATAGACCAGATCATGGTAAAAACTCGATTTGCTTCATGCTCTCACCGCATTCCCCATCATTATTAGGTGTCATGAGGGGAGTTAATCCTTGTAGACACCTTTTGGGCAGGAAACACAGGTGATTGCAGAAAAAAAATACCTCCCGCGGTCACGGGAGGTCAAGGAGATATGAAAAGGTTAGAATTAACAATTTGATTAGTTCTATTATATACTATTTATTTTAGTTTGTCACAGGGGTAGGGATAGTAGAAATGCATTCATGACAAACTATTTTTCCTTTGAAGTAAGTTACGTTCTCAGCGTTGCCGCAGAAAATGCAGGCAGGCTCATATTTCTTAAGCATAATGCGCTCACCATCAACGTAAATTTCAAGTGCGTCTTTTTCACCAATGCCAAGAGTACGGCGCAATTCAATGGGAATAACTACCCGTCCAAGTTCGTCTACTTTTCTTACAATTCCTGTTGATTTCATCATAACAATCGTTACTCCTCTCAATGTTCCAAAAACGTCATTATTCGACATTGTTCACTGTTTTATGATATTTATAATACCAACGATTCCCAAAACAGTCAACCTTTTTTCATCTGTTGAATAAGTGCTTTTTCACGAAAACTTTGAATTCCCTATAACAATCACGAATTCTAAAAAAAGTGAAAAAATAAACTTTGTCGATTTACCAAGACTAAAAACGTCACTATTCGACAAAGTACGACATAATTATTTATTATATACTTATATTGGTTAAAATCATACTAAATTTAATAAAGGAGTTGATCTCATGAAGCAGCCGCTCACAGAAGAAAAGGTTTTCAAAGATCCGGTTCACAATTATATCCATGTGCAGGATACTATTATTTGGCGACTAATAAATACAAAGGAATTTCAGCGTTTACGTCGTATTCGCCAGCTGGGTACCTCGTATCTTACTTTTCATGGCGCAGAGCATAGTCGGTTTTCTCATTCCCTAGGGGTGTACGAAATTACACGTAGAATTATTTCGCAATTTGAACGAAGCGGGTATAAGGATTGGATTCCTGAAGAAAGTCTGCTCACCTTGTGTGCGGCCTTGCTGCATGATCTGGGACACGGTCCATTTTCCCATTCTATAGAAGAAGCTTTTGAAATGAATCATGAGGATTGGACTTGTCGAATTATTCTGGAGGACACAGAGATTACTGAGATCTTGCGTGATGTGGAGGAGGATTTTCCTCGTAAAGTAGCCTCTGTAATCGCTAAAACTTATGAGCATGAAATTGTTGTAAATCTGGTTTCGAGTCCGCTAGATGCTGATCGCATGGATTATTTGCTGCGTGATGCGTACTATACAGGTGTAAACTATGGAACGATCGACATTGATCGGATTTTAAGAATGCTGCGTCCTTATAATGGTCGAATTGTTGTAAAAGAATCGGGAATGCATGCCATTGAAGATTATTTAATGTCGCGTTATCAAATGTACTGGCAAGTCTATTTTCATCCGGTGACACGCAGCTCAGAGATTATTTTGCGACAAATTTTTCGTAGAGCCAAGGAGCTTTTCCAAGAGGGGTACAATTTTAGTTTCATGATTAATCCACTGGAGGATTTGTTCCGTGGTGAGGTGACAGTGAAGCAGTATTTAATGCTGGATGAAGCACTGGTACAGACGGCTTTTATGCAGTGGACGCTTGAGAAAGATGAGCTACTAAGCGACTTGTGTACCCGTTTTATTCATCGTAAACTTTATAAATATGTTGAGGTGGAGAATCTCGATACAGAAATGATTACTGAAATTCGCAGCAGTTTTGCGGCAGCGGGACTTCACCCAGAATATGATTTGGAGATTGATTTTCCGACAGATCTGCCCTATGATGTGTTCCGTCCGGGAGAAGCTTTTGACAATAAACAAATTCTGCTGCTTGATCGGCATGATCATCTGCGGGAAATTTCAGAGGTGTCGGATATTGTGCGTTCTATTAGCGGCATTCACCGTGGAAGATATCATCTTTATTTTCCTCAGGATAAGTTAAGAAATGCGCTTACGCGATTGCCTGCTTCTATTGCAGAGATTTTTGCAAAATAATACAAGAAAATATGGGATTTTTGACAAGAAGAGTAGAAAAATAAGATATCACGGATAGCGTGAAACTTATATTGTTATATATCTAAAAAAGAACAAGGAGTGAGGGTTAAAATGTTTCTGTTTGACACACATACGCATCTGGATGCACCTCAATTCGACGAGGATCGCGAAGAAGTTATCGCTCGTGCTGTAGAAGCAGGAGTTAGCAAGATGATTAATATCGGATTTAATCGGGAGACGATTCCCTCAACGATGAAGCTGGCGGAATCTTATGATTATATTTATGCGGCAGTGGGTTGGCATCCTCAGGATGCGATTGATATGAAAGAAGGAGATCTCGATTGGATCGCTTCTCTATGCAGTCATAAAAAAGTAGTGGCTATTGGTGAAATCGGACTGGATTATTACTGGGATACTTCTCCCAAGGATGTGCAACATGAAGTTTTTCGCAAGCAAATTGGACTAGCCCGTGAATTAAATATGCCGATTTGTATTCATGATCGTGATGCACATGAGGATGTTGTACGGATTTTACGGGAGGAAAAAGCAAATGAGGTTGGAGGCGTGATGCACTCGTTCTCAGGAAGCTGGGAAACAGCTAAAATGTGCTTGAATCTTGGTTTTCATTTATCCTTTGGAGGACCCATTACGTTCAAAAATGCAAGAGTGCCAAAAGAAGTGCTTGCGCAGACACCACTAGACCGATTATTGATCGAAACCGATGCTCCATATTTGACTCCACACCCCTTCCGCGGGAAGCGAAATGAGAGCGCTCATGTGAAGCTTGTAGCAGAGGCAGCAGCTGAAATTAAAGGGTTAACATGGGAAGAATTGGCTAAAATAACGTATGCGAACGCACTGGAACGATTTGGGATTGAGTGAAAACGGGAGCAAAACAGGTGAAAAATAGAGAATGGCCGATATATTAAACTTTTTTAATATAAAAACGGCTGAATATTACAATATTTTAACCATATTTTTGCGTAAACGTGGTTGAATCGTCCTTTACAACATGCATCAAAACAGGATATCATCTTTTCAGTGATGTGAGCTGTGTTATAGTGACAGCCATTGATTCATGGATCGTCTCGCTGAGTCTCCGTATGGAGAACGGGGGAACCAATATTGACCTACCGCATGCCTGTATTTTAAATACGGTTTAGACGTGCCGTAGGACAGTATTTGATTTCTTCACGTGGTCTTTGGGGTGAATTTAAGGGCAACCGCCATGAGCGGGTGACCTGAAATAGGGCGTCTCTCTTTCGTCCGAACCCGACAGCTAACCCCGTAAGCGCAAGTAAGAGAGGCAACCTCGTGCACAAGCATTCTCTATTCTGATATTGGAGAAGCCACGAAAGAGTCCTCAGTTGAACTCTTTTTAGGCTTTTTTATTTTTGAATAAATAGAATGTTGCCCACATACTGTTATATAACAGGGGTGGGAGTAGCTGTGCCGAGCAGGCGATCCATGAGCAGGAGACGCTAAGTTATTACGTGCGTGTCCTGTGACAATCTCAAATAGTTTCGTCAAAGGAATTCAGTCCTCATGATATACAATTGACGACGGGGCTATGTAAGGAGGATGGAGAGAATGGGCGTATTCCAACCAGAAGTATCCCATGATTCGCAGTCATCCAGCAGGTCTTTCGCATTACGGTGGGAGCAAGTAAATACTCGCGTACTTTTACTTGCAGGCGTGATTTCAGTCGCTATCGCGCTACTTATTCTGCTGTACGTACACGGTCAAAGTAACAAACAATTATTTTTAGTAATAGACGGGCAAACACAGACGCTTGAAACGCGGGAAGCGCTTCTTGGTGATGTGTTGGAGAAAGAGCAAATTTCGCTGCAGCCGCATGATGAACTATCTTTAGGTCTGAGTGATGAAATAAAAGACGGTGACCGTGTCGTTATCAATCGTGCGCAGAAAATTAGTCTTACTGCGGATGGAGCAACAAAAACGTTATATACGACCGAGGACACAATTGGTAAAGCAATTGAGAAAATGGGCATTACCCTAGAAGGTCATGATAAGATTTTCCCTTCGTTAGACACCACCATTTCTGCAAACATGGAGGTTAAGATTGTTCGCATCAACAAACAGACCGTACAGCGAACAACTAACTTACCCTTCAGAGTCATCAAGACAGCAGACCCCTCCCTTACTGTGGGAACAGTTAGAGTGGCACAGGCAGGCAAACCAGGCGTCATGATTCAGCATATTGAGAAGATCTACCAAGACGGAGAACTGGCCTCTATGCGCATGATTGGTAAGGAAGTACAAACGGTAACGAAAGATAAGATTATTGCCGTTGGTACCAAAGCACTTCCTAAGCCGGCTGTAGCTAAGACTACAACAACTTCCAAATCAAACACCACTTCAAAAACGGCTAAGGTTAGCGCTAAGACTAATAATGTCACAAGCAAGGCTGGCGTAGACTTTGAGTACAAGAAGATGATTAAGAACGTCTCCATGACAGCTTATTCATCAGAAGAGCCAGGTATTGGTAACAAAACTGCTTCCGGAACACGCGTAACGGAAGGTCGTACAATTGCGGTAGACCCGAATGTAATTCCTATTGGCTGGTGGGTATATATCGAGGGGCTTGGATTCCGCCGAGCAGAAGATACTGGCGGTGCCATTAAAGGCAATAAAGTAGATGTCTATTACGATTCACTGAGCCATGTGCGTAATTTCGGTCGTAAATCACGTACCGTTTATGTGATTGGACCTGTGAAGCCGGAGTTAAACTAGGCTGAAGCTTTTGCAAATTATTCTTTGATAAGCTATAGTGATGATAACCGTTAAGGAACGCCAGATGATCATTTCGTTGATCGCAGAGCAACCGCTCATCACTTATACATTCTTTAACCAAAAGAAGAGGAGCGAAACCTCTTCTTTTTTGCTTTTTTTGGAAGGAGTCAAGAGATATGATTAAGGAATTAATTGTCGTTGAAGGTAAGAGTGATACCGTCGCTGTTAAACGCGCTGTAGAAGCAGATACGATCGAAACAGGGGGCTCGGCTGTAGACCGGACCGTAATTGCGAAGATCGCGCTTGCTATGGAGCGTAGAGGAGTGATTATCCTTACTGACCCGGATCATGCGGGTGAACGAATTCGTAAGATTGTGTCCGCAAAGGTGCCGGGCTGTAAGCATGCCTTCATTCCTGAGAAGGACGCAACCCGCAAGGGAGATATCGGTGTGGAGAACGCTTCACCAGAGGCGATTCGTCATGCGCTGCGGAATGTACATACCTCTTTTGAAGGTGCACCTGCTTTAATTGGACTTGATGATTTAATGGCCGCTGGAATGCTTGTACACCCTCGGGCAGCTGAAAGACGTATGGCACTTGGTAATTTGCTTGGAATCGGATATTGTAATGGCAAGCAGCTGTACAAGCGGCTGGCGATGTTTGGAATTACGCGGGAGGAATTTGCCGGAGCTCTCGCCCAAATTGATCAGGGGGGCATTACTTCATGAGTGGTAGAGAGGAAATTTCGACTCCAAAACGGACGAAAGAAATTATTCAACGTTATGGATTCAAGTTCAAGAAGAGCTTAGGACAGAATTTTTTGATTGATCAAAATATATTGGACAAGATTGTTGACGCTGCTGGGCTAGATAGCGAATCAGGGGCATTGGAAATCGGTCCTGGGATTGGTGCCCTGACGGAGCGTTTGGCGCTAACCGCTGGTGCAGTGACCGCTGTGGAGATCGACCGTAGGCTGATTCCTATTTTAAGGGACGTACTTTCCCCTTATCCGCATGTTAAGGTTCGTAATGATGATGTTCTGAATGTAAATCTGCAGGAGCTGTTCAAAGAAGATTTTGCATCCGTGAACAAGGTAAGCGTAGTTGCCAATCTGCCGTATTATGTAACTACTCCGATTCTGATGAAGCTGCTCGAAGAGAAGCTTCCGCTTGATAACATTGTTGTAATGATTCAGAAAGAGGTTGCGGAGCGTATGGCCGCTTCTCCGGGAGGAAAGGAATACGGGAGTCTTAGCATTGCCGTGCAGTACTACAGCGAGCCTGAGCTCGTCTGCATTGTGCCGCGTACGGTGTTCATTCCTCAACCTAATGTGGAGTCCGCTGTAATCCGTCTAAAGGTAAGAGAGCGTCCACCGGTAGAAGTTGAGAGTGAGAAGCACTTCTTTGAGGTCGTCCAAGCTTCTTTCACACAGCGTCGCAAGACGATTGCTAACAATCTCAAGGCTCGTTACTTCCCTGAAGAGGGACGTGAGCGTCTGGAGGCTTTACTCGCAGAAGCTGGTATTGAACCAACACGTCGTGGAGAAACGTTAAGTCTAGAAGAATACGCCCGATTAAGCGGTGTTCTGTTGGCTGCTGGAATTGAATAAGCTAAAAACATAGCTAGTTATGAACCAACTGAGGCCTTTGCCCATACGATGGGGTAGAGGTGGTGGTTGTAATGAATTTAGGAGACTTGGTCGTTCGTAAATCTTATGGCGGAGATTTGACTTTTCGTGTAGATCATATTGTGCAGGACAGAGCCGTCATTAAAGGCACAGATTTCCGTCTGTTGGCGGATTCTCCTCTGAATGACTTGGTTCAAGTGCCTCCTACCCGAATTACGGAACGAGGACAGCAGGCACAGATTAAAGCGAATGAATCACTGACACAGCTGCGGAAAGACCGACAGGAGCAAAGTCAGAGGAGCGGGAGCGCTCTATCAGAAGGAGCATGGGCTCCATCGCCCAAGGAAGCTGCTTATTTTGAAGTGCCGGGAAAAGTACTGCATCTGGATGGCGATCCAGCGTATTTGAATAAGAGCCTTAGCTTATACGAGCAATTGCGGATCCCTGCTGAAGGCCATCATGTTCATGAGTCCGCAATGGCTGACACTTTATACCGGCTGCTGCCCCGCGTGCGTCCAGATATTGTGGTGATTACCGGTCATGACGGGGTGCTGAAGCAACAGCATACTTACGATCTTCACAGTCTGAGCAGCTATAAAAATTCGCAAAACTTCGTAGCTGCTATTAGGGTAGCTAGGGATTATGAGCGAAATTTTGATGCGTTGACGATTGTTGCAGGTGCTTGTCAGTCACATTTTGAAGCACTGCTGGGGGCAGGGGCGAATTTCGCCAGTTCTCCTGGACGGATATTGATCCATGCCCTAGACCCAGTTTATGTAGCGGCAAAATCGTCGTTCACGCCCATTAGGGATACGGTGAATCTGAGTGAGGTTTTGAACAACACCATTAGTGGTAATCAGGGAATCGGCGGTATTGAGACCCGTGGCAGCTTCCGTATTGGGATGCCGCGTCTGCAGAACCTGTCAGCACTAAAAGTGACACCTTCCGCAATTTAATCGACAGGTACTGGTCTATTTTCAAAGCTAATATGTAATTTGGAGTGGCCGAATAGAGTAACGCGAAGAAAGGGTGAGCGATGAGCTTAACCCTTTTTTTATATAAGAAAGTATAAGTTTCACGCTATACATTATCCTTATATTTCCCGCATAAACGCTAACCGTCCTTGTAGGGACGACGCCAAAGGCGATTATGCTTGTGTGAAATGGTAGTTATCTTTAAAGATCGACAATGTTATTTTTCTTGCTTTGTGGTAAACCTATTACAGATAACAAGGCTATTAGTTCGCCTCTGATTCCCCGCAAAAAAATTCCGTTGACAACCAAATATTCATCATCTATAATTATTTATTTGCTTTGACAAACACCTGGGGAAGTTGTATAATGGACAAGAAAAGAGGTGGTCGTCAGGCAATGGCTAATAACGCGCTGTTGGAAATCAAACGCAGTCTCGAAGCTCACGTCGGTCATAAGATCACGTTGCGTGCAAACGGAGGTCGTCGTAAAACCGTAGAACGCACCGGTGTCCTGGAAGAAACGTACCCTTCTGTATTTATTGTCAAACTGGATCAGGAGCAGCAAACATTCAAGCGAGTCTCCTATAGCTATGCCGATATCCTTACTGAATCTGTGGAAATCACAGTATGTGAAGACGATGGGCAGATGCGGATTATGTATATTAAAGCTTAATGTTTCACGGGCAGCTTCCTTTGGAGGCTGTTTTTTATTTGTATCAGAAACGGTTGTCCTTCATAAAGGACGACTGTTTCTTTTTTTTGCGTGAATATTCAGTGAATGATCCTTGTTCTAAGCAAGCATACTAATTGAGCAATCGGTTTATCATTTTCTTTCATAAGGGAGGAATTCCGTAATGAGCCGCAGAAAACGAGGCATGATGTCGGAAGAACTAAAGACAGAGTTAGCCAAGGAGCTTGGTTTTTACGAAACTGTGGAACGTGAAGGCTGGGGAGGAATACGGGCGAAGGATGCAGGTAATATGGTGAAAAGAGCGATTCAGCTCGCTGAAGAGGCTGCCCGGAAATCTTAATCTTTAGCGTGTGAACAATTATTTAACGAAAAAGGGTGCGTCTAACTGGCGACACCCTTTTATTATTGGACTTCATTAGAAGTTTTTCATATAATATGTTAAGTTGTTTTTACGGGAAAAGCTGAAGGTGGGTGAACGCCTTGAAAATGTATGAGAAGGCACCAGCTAAAATTAATTTGATGCTGGATGTGCTGCACAAGCGTGCTGACGGTTTTCATGAGGTGGAAATGATTATGACCATGGTAGATCTAGCAGACCGTTTAGAGCTGTCTGAGCTGCCAAGGGATACTATTATAATATCAAGTCAAGCGGGTTATATTCCCCTAGATGAGAAGAACCTGGCCTTTCAAGCGGCTAGGCTTATTAAAGAGCGTTATAACGTGAAGAGTGGTGTACATATCCATCTGGATAAAAGAATACCGGTGGCAGCTGGCCTGGCTGGCGGCAGCAGTGATGCAGCGGCTACCCTACGTGGTCTGAACCGACTGTGGCGCCTAGGTATACCTGCGCAGGAGCTGCAGGAGCTTGGCGCTGAGCTTGGCTCAGATGTGCCTTTCTGCGTTACAGGTGGCACTGCCTTGGCAACAGGTCGTGGCGAGAAGCTGACGCCGATTAAGAATCCTCCGCAATGCTGGGTAGTATTGGCTAAGCCACCTATCAATGTATCGACTGCGGAAGTATACGGACGTGTGCGGAGCAATAATATAGCTGTTCATCCTTCGGCTCGAAAGATGCAGGACGCGATCGAAGCTGGAGATTTTGGGGGCGTGTGTAATCATCTGGGCAATGTGCTTGAGGATGTTACCCTAAAGCTACATCCAGAGGTCCAGCAGCTCAAAGAGGCGATGGTTAAGCTCGGAGCAGACGGAGTGTTAATGTCCGGCAGCGGTCCTACAGTGTTCGGTTTAGTGTCCAAGCAGTCTAAAGTAGCAAGAATTTATAATGGACTGCGAGGGTTCTGCAAGGAAGTCTATGCAGTGAGATCACTCAATTAGTATGCTTCTCTTGTGTAAACCCGTACAAAAGTGATATATTTTTCATAAAATATTCGGTTTTGGCGAGGAGCATTCCGTGAAGAAATTAAAAAGAAGCCAACGTTTGGTAGACATGACTCAGTTTTTACTTGAGCGGCCACATGACCTACTGCCGCTGTCTATATTTGCCGATCGGTATGGAGCGGCTAAGTCCTCCATCAGTGAAGATTTGGCAATCATAAAAGAAGTATTTGAAGGTGAGGGCATTGGAGAGCTTCAGACCTTAGCCGGTGCAGCAGGTGGAGTACGTTATATTCCTGTGATGCCTAAAGAAATGGCGCTCTCTTTTGTTAAACGTTTATGTGTGCAGCTGGAACAGACAGATCGGATATTGCCTGGTGGTTATTTGTATATGTCGGACCTGCTTGGACTGCCATCTTTGATGGAGCAAGCTGGGAAGATCATCGCAACGGCCTTTTATGGATCGGAAATCGATGTGGTGATGACAGTAGAAACTAAAGGGATTCCGCTAGCCTATGCAACGGCAGCACAGCTCGGCTTGCCAGTGGTGCTGGTACGACGTGATCATCAGGTTACAGAAGGCTCAGCAGTAAGCATTAATTATGTATCTGGATCACATAAGAGCATACATACCATGTCTCTTTCTAGACGAGCACTCAAGGAGAAATCACGGGTACTCATTGTAGATGACTTTATGAAGGCAGGCGGGACCGTTCGAGGGATGGTTGATTTACTCGGTGAGTTCAATGCCGAAGTTGCTGGAGTGGGTGTGTTGGTCGAATCAGGTGCAGTAGAGACGGAAGAGCGTCTGTTGCATGACTATGTTTCTTTAGTGAAACTAAGCGAGGTAGACTCGAAAGAGCGGCGGATTTCCGCGCATCCGGGTAACTACTTTTCCTCTTGATAGATTGACGTTTCTTTGTTTTCAAAAAGCGTGGAAATTGTCGAAAACGTAAGGGATATTAAGAAAATCACCCGATGCGTGTCGAAAACAACAGATCCTAAAAAATATATTTCTTTTTTAGGTATTTTATGGAATCAAAAAGAAGGAATTCGCTTTGCTGTGTGGAATTATACACCAAGTCTCTGATGGAAAAAGGTGGTGAACACACACATGCAAATTACGGATGTCAGACTCCGCCGCGTTAACTCTGAGGGGAGAATGAAAGCAATCGCATCCATTACAATCGATAACGAGTTTGTTGTTCATGACATTCGCGTCATCGATGGTAATAACGGGATGTTTGTTGCAATGCCCAGCAAGCGTACACCGGATGGCGAATTCCGCGATATCGCTCACCCGATCTCTTCGGGAACACGCGAGAAGATTCAATCCGCGGTTCTGGCCGAGTACGATCGCGCCGCTACTGAAGAAGAAGAAGAAGTTATTGAAGAGGGAGCTTAGGCTGCCTCGGAAGACGGCTACCTTTTGGGTGGCGTAGGATCCGCCGTTTTTGATAAGATCATACCGAATATACTTCATGACTTAAGCAGCTTGATCTTGCAAGAAAAGCTAGCGCTAGTGAAGGATTTGACGACATCTTCGAAAGGCAGCGATAAATGCTTTTCTAACATGGGGTTTATAGAAAAGAGAACCATGACTTCATGGTTCTCTTTTCTTTTTGCCCGGAATGAGATATATTCAGTAGTGAGTTCAAGAGTAGGAGGTTGGCATTCTTGAAAAGAATGGCTGTAGTTCTTGCCGCAGGTCAAGGCAAGCGAATGAAATCTAAATTATATAAGGTGCTGCACCCCGTTTGCGGTAAGCCAATGGTAGGGCACGTGCTTGATACAGTAGAAGCGACCGGATGCCAGCGCACCGTTGTTGTTGTTGGGCATGGCGCAGAGAAGGTTAAGGCCTATGTAGGGCAAAGTGCGGAATACGTGCTGCAGGAAACTCAGCTCGGTACTGGTCACGCTGTCAAACAAGCTAAGGATTTGCTCGGTGGTGAAGAAGGAACGACGATTGTTGCTTATGGTGACACTCCGCTTATTACATCGGAGACGCTGATAGGATTGATGGCTCTGCATGAGGAGCGTCAGGCGGCAGCGACTGTATTAACCGCAGTAATGGATGATCCATCTGGATTAGGACGGATTATACGTAGTGAAGATGGCGGCTTAATGAAGATCGTAGAACAGAAAGATTGTAATGCCGAACAGGCAGCTATTCATGAAATCAACACAGGAATTTATTGCTTTGATAACATCAAGTTATTTTCGGCTTTAGAGAAGGTTACTAACAGCAATAATCAACAGGAATATTATTTGACAGATGTTATCAGTATTTTGCGTGAGCAAGGTGATCTTGTTTTAGCATTCCAGACTGAGGATGCTAACGAGTCTATTGGTGTTAATGACCGTTTAGCTTTATCTGATGCGGAAGGTATTATGCGTCAACGTATCAACCGCAAACATATGCTGGGTGGCGTAACCATAATCGATCCTGCCTCCACATATATCGGAGCAGATGTAGTCATTGGGTCGGATACAACGATCTATCCAGGAACCATCTTGAAGGGTAAAACTGTAATCGGTGAGAACTGTGTGATCGGACCGGCAAGTGAAATCGAAGATTGTCAGATCATGGACGACGCGACGATTAAGCAGTCCGTATTGAATCAAGCACAAGTTGGCGCACGGACTACCGTTGGGCCTTTTGCCTATTTGCGTCCAGGTTCTATACTTGGAGAAGAAGTGAAGGTTGGAGATTTCGTCGAGATCAAGAATGCTACGATTGGTGACGGTTCTAAGGTGTCGCATCTTAGCTATATTGGCGACGCATCTGTGGGTAAGAATGTAAACGTCGGTTGCGGTGCGATTACTGTTAACTACGACGGGTATAATAAATTTACGACAACAATTGAAGACGATGCCTTTATCGGCAGTAACGTTAACCTTATTGCACCGGTTTCTGTGGGCAAGGGGGCTTTTGTTGTAGCTGGTTCGACAATTACGCGTTCCGTTTCAGAGAATGATCTGGCTGTTGCCAGAGTACGGCAGGAGAATAAACCGGGATATGCAGAGAAGATCCGTTCCCGTGCAAAAGCGAAGAAAGACCACTCGAGTCCATCGTAAAGCGTTGCTAAGAAGCGCCGGACGGACTTGAATTTCCGCGCCGGCGCCTTTGGAAAGCTAAATTCCGTCACGGAGGGTTTAAATTTTATGACTTATTGTGATTCCAAATTAAAGATTTTCACCTGTAACTCCAACCCAAAGCTTGCTAGTCAAATCGCTGATTACATCGGAATTCCGATGGGTGAATCGCATACTACAAGTTTTAGCGATGGAGAAATTCAGGTCAAGCTGTCAGAGAGCGTTCGGGGTTGTCATGTGTATATTGTTCAATCCACCTGCGGCCCGGTTAATGACAACCTAATGGAGCTTTTAGTTATGGTGGATGCACTCAAACGCGCCTCCGCAAAAAGCATCAATGTGGTTATCCCTTACTATGGTTACGCTCGTCAAGATCGGAAAGCTCGTTCCCGTGACCCTATTACAGCCAAGCTGGTAGCAAATTTGATTGAAAAAGCCGGCGCCCACCGTGTAATTACGATGGACCTCCATGCTATGCAGATTCAGGGATTCTTTGATATTCCAGTGGATCACTTGCTGGGAGTTCCTATCCTGGCTCAGTATTTCCGTTCCAAACAAATCGAGAACCCAGTTGTCGTATCGCCAGATCACGGCGGTGTAGTACGTGCAAGAAAGCTTGCTGATTTCCTGAACGCTCCGCTTGCAATTATAGACAAGCGTCGTCCAGAACCGAATGTCAGCGAAGTCATGAACATTATCGGTAATATTGAAGGTAAAACAGCCATTCTGATCGATGATATTATCGATACTGCTGGAACCATTGTACTTGGTGCTAATGCTTTGATGGAAGGCGGCGTGAAGGAAGTATACGCTTGCTGTACACACCCAGTATTGTCTGGTCCTGCACATGAACGTCTGGAGAATTCTCCAATTAAAGAGATTATCGTGACAGATACGATTCCAATTCGCAGCGCGAACCCAACTTCTAAACTCAAAGTGTTGTCCGTGGCTCCACTTATGGGTGAGGCAATTATCCGCGTTCATGAAGAGTTGTCGATTAGTAAATTGTTTGAAATTGAATAAATATAATCAATAATAGCAAGCAAAAACGCCTTCGGCGTCCCAAAAGGACGGTAAGCGTTTATGCGAGAAATATAAGAATAATGTATAGCGTGAAACTTATACATTCTTATATTGTACAAAAGGGTTACACCTCCGCTCTCGGAGATGTAACCCTTATCGGCGTGATGCAGGTAGAAGCGCTGGCTTCAATACCCGGCGCGGGAGACGAAGGTGAATATGCTGCGGTTATAGAGTGTCCCTTGCAGCTCCACGAATCCTTCGTCCACTGCTGTCAATACACCAATGTCAATGTGCACGTCGCCTCTGTATATTTCCACAGGCACAGCATATTGGATATGGTACTGAAAATCGCGCTGATGTGTTAAGATTCCACTTTGATGTAGCATAGGTTATCACCTGTCTTCGGAGTATAATTTCGCTCTGGTTGCACAGAGATATGTAGATAAGATCTATTGTACCAAAAACGGACTTCTCTTGCCGGAGAGCCCGATGGAAAGGAAAGGTTCGATAATGAAATGGATTGTCGGATTGGGAAATCCGGGAACACAATATGCGAAAACAAGGCATAATGTTGGTTTTATGGCATTGGATGAGCTTGCGGCTCAGAACGGGATTTCCTTCAACCAAAGCAAATGTAAATCCGTGATCGGTGAAGGGGTTATCGGGGGAATCAAAACCGTATTGATTAAACCGATGACCTTTATGAATTTGTCCGGTGAGGCCGTTCGCGCTTATATGGATTATTACAAAGTTAAACTAGAAGATATGATCGTCGTCTACGATGATCTAGATACCGAAATCGGAAAAATTCGCTTGCGTTATCAAGGTAGTGCTGGTGGGCATAACGGAATTAAATCGATCATTCAGCATGTAGGTACACAAAGCTTTAATCGGGTACGCATGGGTATTTCTCGCCCTGAACCGGGTTTTGCAATAGTGGATTATGTTCTCTCTTCATTTCCTAAAAAGGAAGGCGATCCTCTGAAGCAGATGATCCTTAATACTTGTGATGCACTGGAGTTCAGCTTACAGAATTCATTCGAACAGACGATGGCTAAATTCAATGGTTGATCTGTAAACTCTGTTGGTTATGAGGCTAAAGATGATGCTCCCCGGACATACTGAAGGTATATAGTACCTTCAGGAGGCATATAGATGGCAATAAACTATGTATGTAGGCACTGCAAGACATCTCTAGGCAGCATTAATAGAAGTGATGTTACAGAAATGCAGTTGGGCCTTCATTCCTTGACCCCTGCGGAGCGCAGAGATATAATAGCGTATAATTCAGAAGGTGAGATCACGGTAAAGGTGACTTGCGACTATTGCAAGGAGGCTTTAGAGCATAATCCGGAGCTTAGCCTGCTGACGAGTCCGCTTCAGTAGGTGATAGCGCCTGTCTCTATCGTCATCCGCAAGCCTTGGCGTTACAGCTGAGGCTTCTTTTCGATTCCAATCATAATAGGTGACGGTGGCTTTGGCTCCCGTTAGCCTGTTTAGTAAGAGAGGTGCGCCTGTTGTTACAAGGTATTATAGAAGCTTTTTCCAAGGATCCCGATTTCCAGTCTATCACCCAGGGTGTAGCTGCAGGTATGAAAGAACAGCTCATATCGGGGCTTACAGGTTCAGCTAGACAGATCATGCTTGCAGCACTGCATGAAGAGACAGCTCGTCCCTTGCTTGTAGTGACTCATAATATGTTTTCGGCTCAGAAAATGGCCGATGATTTACAGGAAGCGCTTTCCCCGGAACGAGTTCTGCTCTATCCTGCTAATGAACTTGTGGCTGCGGAAGCGGCTGTCTCAAGTCCAGAGACATTAGCCCAGCGTATTGATGTACTGACCAAATGTGCTCAGGGCTTCCGTGGTATTGTTGTGGTTCCCTACTCGGGAGTGCGCAGACTGCTCCCTGCACCAGAGGTTATGGCAGAGGCACAGGTTACGGTTTCTCAGGATGGAACGCTTGCTCTGGATGAATTCTTGATGTCCATGATCGAAATGGGTTATGAAAGAGTAGAGCGGGTTGAGAATCGCGGTGAACTGAGTGTAAGAGGTGGAATTATTGATTTTTATCCAATGACTTCTCCTTTGGCATATCGTGTTGAGTTATTTGATGATGAGGTTGATTCGATCAGAACTTTTGATCCAGTCGATCAGCGTTCTATTGATAAAGTACGAAGTGTGAAGATTACACCGGCTAAAGAGATTATAGCGAGCAGGTTTCGCCAGGAATCTGCTTCTGCTGAAGCATCTGTTATGCTGGAACGACAGCTTGAGAAAATGGCGGATCGGCAGGCTAAGTTGCGTCTAAAAGAAGAAATTGGACGCGAGCTAGAAATGCTGCGCGAAGGAACCTATTTTCCTGAAATCTATAAATATATCAGTCTTTTATACCCTGAACGCTCTCATTTATTTGATTACATGGCCCAGGATACGATTCTTATTCTCGATGAGCCGACAAGACTGCTTGAAACGGCGAAACAGCTCGAAAGAGATGAATCGGAATGGAACCTCCATCTGATGCAAAACGGCAAAACATTGCCGGATCTGGATCTCTCTGTCGAGACAGATGTTGTGATGTACAAACGTCCGTTCCAAAGCCTGTTTATGTCGATCTTTTTGCGCCAGGTCCCACACATTCAACCACAGAACATTCTTGGGTTTATTAGTCGTGGGATGCAGGATTTCCATGGTCAGATGAATGTGCTTAAATCGGAAATGGAGCGTTGGCAGAAGTCTGGTGTAAAGGTAATGATGCTTGCGAGCAGTGAAGAACGGATTGAACGTGTGCGCAGAGTCCTTTATGACTACGGCATTGATGAGCCAACGATCGTACAAGGAAACCTGGGTTCAGGCTTTGAGCTGCCTTCTATTCATTTAGCCGTTATCACTGAAGGAGAGATGTTCTCTCAGAAGCAGCGGAAGGCACGGAAGATCTCCAAAGGGATAGATAATGCTGAACGGATCAAGAGTTATACTGAGCTGAAAATTGGTGATTATGTTGTTCACCAGAACCATGGTATCGGTAAGTATATGGGGATCGGTACGCTGGAGGTCAGCGGTATTCATCGCGACTATATGCATATTTTATATGCGGGTGGCGATAAGCTCTCGGTTCCAATTGAGCAAATTGACTTGATTCAGAAATATGTCGGTTCAGAAGATAAAGAGCCGAAAGTATATAAATTAGGCGGTAATGAATGGACGCGGGTGACCAATAAGGTTCGCTCTTCCGTTCAGGATATTGCTGATGATCTAATCAAACTGTACGCTGAACGCCAAAGTGCAGCAGGGTATGGTTTTGAGAAGGACACACAGGAACAGCGTGAATTTGAAGAAATGTTCCCTTACGAGGAGACTCGGGATCAGCTTCGAGCGATTGAAGAGATTAAGAAGGATATGGAACAGAATCGTCCAATGGATCGGCTCCTTTGTGGAGACGTTGGATATGGTAAGACGGAGGTAGCTATACGAGCAGCCTTTAAATCAGCGATTGAAGGTAAACAGGTGGCTGTGCTGGTACCGACAACGATTCTAGCTCAGCAGCATTATGAGACCTTTCGGGAACGCTTCGCAAATTATCCGCTAAATATTCAAGTCCTAAGTCGTTTCCGCAGCCGTAAGGAGCAGAATGAGACGATTAAAGGCGTTCGGGCAGGAACGGTTGACGTGGTTATTGGTACCCACCGTTTGTTGTCTCAGGACCTTGTATTTAAGGACTTAGGTTTATTGATCGTGGATGAGGAACAGCGATTTGGCGTGACTCATAAAGAGAAGCTGAAGAAGTTAAAAACGAATGTAGATGTTCTTACCCTGACAGCAACTCCAATTCCTCGTACATTGCATATGTCGATGCTGGGAGTGCGTGATTTGTCTGTCATTGAGACGCCGCCGGAGAACCGTTTCCCCGTCCAGACTTATGTTGTTGAGCATAGTCAGACGCTTACGCGGGAAGCTGTAGAGCGTGAATTGGCTCGTGGCGGTCAAGTCTACTATCTCTATAATCGTGTGCAGGGCATTCAAGAAATGGCCGCTCAAATTTCTATGCTTGTTCCTGAGGCTAGGGTAGGCATTGGACATGGCCAAATGTCGGAAGCGGAGCTGGAGAAGACGATCCTTGATTTTCTTGATGGAGAATACGATGTGCTGGTCAGCACAAGTATTATTGAGACGGGTGTAGATATTCCTAACGTAAATACACTTATTGTGCATGATGCCGATAAGATGGGCTTGTCTCAGCTCTATCAATTACGTGGACGTGTAGGCCGGTCCAACCGGATTGCGTACGCCTATTTTACCTATCAGCGGGACAAGGTTCTGACTGAAGTGGCAGAGAAGCGGCTGCAATCTATCAAGGAATTTACGGAACTGGGTTCTGGTTTCAAAATAGCGATGCGGGATTTATCTATTCGTGGTGCCGGTAACTTACTTGGTGCAGAACAGCATGGCTTTATTGCATCCGTGGGATTTGATCTATACTCACAAATGCTGGCGGAGGAGATCCGCAAGCGTAAGGTTACTGTGCTTGGAGAGGAAGATACCTCGCTCAAAGAGGGCAATACCGTCATTGATTTGTCGATTGACGCATATCTGCCGTCCGAGTATATTTACGACAGTATCCAGAAAATTGAAATCTACAAAAAGGTTGCGGCAGTAACATCCTTCGATGATGCTTCTGAGCTTGAGGATGAGCTCTTGGATCGGTTCGGAGAACTGCCTGAAGCAGTTGTTAATCTATTAACTGTGGCTCGTCTAAAAGTGTATGGAAAAATGTATGGCATTGATTCCATGATCAGACGTGGTGATGATGTTACCCTGAATTTCTATGAGGGAAGTCTTGGCGCTCTGGATACGGCCAAACTCGCCAAAGTTGGAAATAGCTTCGAAAGACGTGTACAATTCGATAGAGATGCTAAAGCCAGTATCCGAGTAAAGTCGAAAGACTTAAGTGATAAACAGCTGCTTGACTTGCTTGAACAGTTTCTTAAGGAAGCTAAACAGTCTTTTAAATCGAAGGGAGAACTACACAATGTCGTTAAATAAAAAAAAATCATGGAAAGTACTGCTCGTTTCATTGGTAGCAGCGGTTTCCTTTTCTATGCTAGCAGCATGCGGTAGTAGTGCTGATGATAGCAAGGCAGTTGCGACTTATAAAGGTGGAACAATCACAGAGAAGGAATTTGCGATGGATCAAAAAATCATGAAATTCCTCTCCCCGCAGCAAGCGCAATATTTAGAGATTGAGGCGTTTAAGGAGTCTATTTTGAAGCAGGAAGTAGGCTTTGAATATTTGGCTTCCAAAGCAACGGATGAAGCGAAGAAGCAGGCGAAGAAAGAGGCTGATAGCCAAATCGCTGACTTGAAGAAAGCTCTGGGCGACACTTATAAGAAAACACTTAAAGACGCAGACGTTACAGAGGGCGATATCCATAGTTATATGGAGCGTGTGCTGACGGTTTATCAGGATATGCTGCTTAAAGTGACAGATGATCAGGTTGTCAAAGAATTTGAAGCTACAAAAGGTGACTTTACGGTAGCGACTTTGCGCCATGTGCTAATCGGTCTGACAGATGCTAACAACAAAGAGCGCACTAGCGAAGAAGCACTGAAAATCGCGAAGGAAGTTAAGGCAAAGCTGGACGGCGGAGCTGATTTTGCAGCAATCGCTAAGGAATACACTGACGATACAAGCTCTAAGGAAACAGGCGGAGAATATAAAGATAAAGCTGTAGGAACGTATGTAGACGAGTTTAAGAAGGCTGCTCAAACCTTGCCTTTGAATACCATTAGTGATCCTGTAGAGACTTCTTATGGTTACCACATTATCAAAGTGGAGTCCCGTACCGACAAAACCTTTGATCAGTTAACGGATGAACAAAAAGAAGGCATTAAGAGCTCCATTGTGTCCAAGAACCTAGAAGCGTTCATGGAGAAAGATCTGGAAGGCATTATTGAGAGCATCAATCTGCCGAAGAGCTCTGCTGCCGCAGATGAATCCGGAACAAAAAATAGCGGAACAGAAGCCACTACAGCGCCAAGCGCATCCCCAAGTGCTACAAAAGCTGCTGAATAAACATCGGTAAAAATGGACAAGCTTACCTTAGAAAAGCCATCCTCACTTAATGTGAAGATGGCTTTTTATTTCGAAGAAACATCTTCAGAACGGCCTTTATCTTGATGCAGATATTAATACATGTCAGCTTATGTATAAGGATCTGGGAAGAGATGAATACTATGGTCAGATATTACGATAAATCACTGGGATTATCCTTTCCCATAATGGACAGTAGTAAGACCATACTTCTTAAGAAAGCGGGGCACATGTGAAATGAAAGCTACTGGAATTGTTCGGCGTATTGATGATCTCGGACGAGTGGTTATTCCCAAAGAAATTAGACGTACTCTACGGATTAGAGAAGGCGACCCACTGGAAATTTTCGTCGATCGGGACGGTGAAGTCATACTCAAGAAATATTCCCCGATTGGCGAGCTTGGTGACTTTGCAAAAGAGTACGCGGAGTCCTTGTTCGAGGGTACTGGGCATATTACGATGATTGCTGATCGTGATACCTTTATTGCACTGGCTGGTGGCTCCAAGAAAGACTATTTGGAAAAACAAGTAGGAATTCTTTTGGAGAAGGTCATGGATAGTCGTAAGACTGTACTGGAAACCAACGAAGGCAGTTATGAAATCGCTAAAGATCATCCGGATTTGGTGTCCTCATATGTAGCCTCACCGATCATTTCCGGTGGAGATCCTATTGGTTGTGTAGTGATGGTAAGTAAGGATGATTCAGCGAAAATGTCGTCAATGGAAGTGAAAATGTCCGAAACCGCCGCCGCATTCCTTGGCAAGCAAATGGAGCAATAACCGTAATGTAGACCCCGCTTTCCTTTTGGTAAGATATACAAAGGGCAAACGGGGTTTTGTCGTTCTTACAAAACCGTTTCTACTTGTGGGTATACATACGTTATAATATAGAAATTCATCCCATTAAAGTTGTAGAAGCAGGTACTTTATGAAATCGAACTCACAAACATCACGATTGCTGCAAGGGGCATTTATTCTAAGTGCAGCAGCGATTATTTCAAAGCTTATAGGTACACTCCAAAAAATCCCGCTGCAAAATCTAGGCGGAGATGCGGTATTTGGTATATACAACACGGTTTATCCTTTGTACACGATGTTGTTGACGGTAGCGATGCTGGGTCTGCCAGCGGCCATATCCAAATTTGTCGCTGAAGCCTCTGCAGGAAGGCGGGATGACGAGGGTCGGCGGATTCTGCGGTTATCTGCGGTTATAACAGCCATAAGCGGTTTGGTTATCGGAGCAATCACCTATGCAGGTGCGCCGATTATAGCTGGGTGGGTCGGCAACTCGCATGTGATGCCCGCTTTGCGGGCAAGTGCGTGGGGACTTGCGGTTGTTCCAATCATGTCAGCTCTTCGGGGTTACTTTCAGGGTCTTCATAATATGGTTCCGACGGCTGTGTCACAAATTGTAGAGCAGTCTGTACGTGTTACAGTAATGATTGTACTGCTCTTATATCTGACCTCACTGGGTGCAGGAGCTGAGAGCATTGCTGCTGGCGCATTGCTTGGTTCAGCCGGGGGAGGGGCAGCAGGGCTTGTGATTATGCTGCTATTTTTGCGACGTCATCGGCGGGTATTAAGACAAGGGTCCCCTTTAGATGCTGCCGCTTCTGTCGAAAGTCAGGGTTTAAAGCTGCCCAATGCAGATAATGAGGGGCGTTCGAATCAACGGATTATGGGCGTTAAAGCAGGGGCCTTGCTGGCTTATGGAATTCCCGTGATGCTTGGTGCGCTGGCAATGCCTCTTATCGGTCTTGTAGATGTATTCACTGTACCTCGCTTGCTATCCTCTGTAGGAAGCGAAGTGGAGGCAATGACACAGTTTGGTGTATACAATCGTGGTTTGCCACTAGTGCAGATTGTAACGATGATTGCCACTTCTTTGTCTGTTGTGTTCATACCAGCCTTAGCAGAGGCGAAGTATAAGGGAGATATGAAGCTGATCGAGAACCGTTGCAGCTTGTCGCTGCGTTGGTTCTGGCTGCTAGGGCTGGCAGCGTCAGCGGGCCTTGCAGTGCTTGCTGAGCCGATTAATATGGCTCTTTATGGCGACACCGCCGGCAGCAGCACTATGACTTGGCTGGCCTTAACCGCTGTTGGCGGTACGGTCAGCATCATCTCGGCTGCACTCCTGCAGGGCCTCGGCTACGTGCGCGCCCCGGCCCTGCACCTTTTGGCCGCCGCGCTGCTCAAGGCGGCCCTGAACCTGCTGCTGGTTCCGCAGCAGGGCATTACCGGCGCAGCCATCGCTGGCGTGGCCGCGCATTCGTTCGCAGCAGCGCTCAACGTGCTGCTGCTGTATCGCCAGGGCCATCTGCGGCTTCGCCTCGCAGATGCCCTGGCACGGCCCGCGCTGCTCACAGCGGGCCTGGCTCTTGCCGCTGCAGCCACCAGCTGGGGCGTGGACGCTGCGGCTACGGCCGCTGGCATCGGCGGCGGGCGCACTGCCAGCTTGGCGCAGAGCCTGCTCGGGGTGCTCGCAGGCTGCGCTGTCTTTGCCGTAGGGGCTATAGTCCTTCGGCTCCTTAGCGAGAGCGAGCTTCGCCAGCTTCCAGGCTTCGGCCCGTCCCTGGCGGACAAGCTGAAGAAGCTGCGCTTATTCCCTTAATCAACGTTTACATCACAATATAAAAATGCGGTCTGCTGAGACAGCCGCTTAAGAGGAGGAACAGACATGAGTGCAACATTAACGGTCGTCGGTCTGGGTTCAGGCAACCCTGATCGATTGACGCTAGGAATTATAAAGAAGCTGAAGGCAGCATCCGTTGTCTATGTCCGCACAAAAGAGCATCCAGTCATGGCTGCCCTCTCCGAGCTTGAAATAACTTCACAGTCCTTTGATGGATTGTATGAATCTTTATCCTCGTTTCCAGAGGTGTATGCAGCGATTACTTCAAAACTGATTGAAGAGGCACAAGCAGCAGCAGACGGTACAGATATTGTTTACGCGGTTCCGGGTCATCCTATGGTTGCGGAATCAGCGGTTTCGCAGCTGCGCGAGCGGTGTCCTGAGGAAGGCATTGAACTGCAAATATTGGGTGGGGAGAGCTTTCTCGACGAGGCGTTTGTTCGACTGGGGTTTGACCCCATTGAAGGGTTTCAGTTACTAGATGCTTCAGGCATTCGCAGTGCTCAGCTTCAGCCTGAACTACATACTCTGATTGGTCAGGTGTACGATAGCTTTACAGCCTCGGAGACAAAATTATGTTTGATGGAGCTGTACCCGCCTGAATATGAAGTTGTTGTGGGGCATGCACTCGGTGTCGAGAACGAAGAAAGTATTGTAAGAGTCCCACTGTACGAACTGGATCGACTCGACGGTTATGGCAACCTGTCGTTAGTTTATGTACCTGCCAATCGTGACGAGAATCTAAGAAATCGTACCTTTGCCCGTCTGCATGAGATTGTCGATATTCTTCGAAGCCCGGAAGGTTGTCCATGGGATCGGGAGCAGACACATGAATCCCTGCGCAAAAATTTAATCGAAGAAACCTATGAAGTCCTTGAAACGATTGATGAGGATGACCCTGATCATATGAAAGAGGAGCTGGGCGACCTTTTGCTGCAAATTATGCTTCACTCTCAAATGGAGGAGGAGCTTGGCACGTTTAACGTGTATGACGTCATTGAAGGGCTGAATGATAAGCTTATCTTCCGTCACCCTCACGTATTTGGGGATACCAATGCGAATGATGCCGAAGAAGCGCTGAAGAACTGGGAGGGCATGAAGGCAGAAGAGAAGCGGCGTAAAGGTGTGAAGCCAGAGGAATTATCCGTTCTTAGTGGTGTTCCGCGTGACCTGCCTGCTCTTATGAAGGCATACAAGCTTCAGAAAAAAGCATCCAAGGTGGGCTTTGACTGGGACAACGCTACGGATTGCATAGCCAAGATTCGTGAGGAGATCGATGAGCTGCAGGAGGCGATTGACACCGATGCGGCGACAGATGATCAAATTCTGGAACTTGGGGATTTGTTGTTTGCAGTTACGAATGTCGCTCGTTTTATCGGTGCAGATCCGGAAGAGGCATTAACCCGGACTAACCGCAAATTTGTGCGCCGGTTTCAATATATTGAGCAAAGCTTGCAGCGCAAGGGAACGAGCGTAAAGGATAGTAGTTTGGAAGAGATGGAAGAACTGTGGCAAGAGGCTAAGGCTGAGGAGCGAAAAGTCTAGTAATTCACAGCCCCTTTACGGTATATGGACTCAAAAATGGGGCAATGCTGTGGATGTAGCTTTTATTTTCTGATTTAGAATGTGGCCAGTAGTTTAATAGTGCTATAGAATAGATTCTGCGACGATTTCTGAGAAATAACTGCTTCTTTTTTAAAAAAACGACGAATCGTGGCAGGATTTTAAGGTGACATCAAGAATAACATAAAGACGAAATGCGATTCGCCCCATATTATGGTGGTGATTCTCGTTTCATTTATTTTTTCGTATCCTAGGAGGAACTTTAAATTATGAACAAGACAGATTTGGTAAACAACATTTCCGAGAAAAACGGATTGGCAAAAAAAGATGTAGAAGCAGTATTGAACGGATTCTTGGGTGAGATTACAGAAGCTTTGGCAAAAGGTGATAAAGTCCAACTGATCGGTTTCGGAACTTTTGAAACTCGCAAACGTGCAGGACGCACTGGTCGCAACCCGCAAACGGGCACAACGATTGAAATTCCAGAATCGACTGTACCGGCTTTCAAAGCTGGTAACAAGCTTAAAGAAGCCGTTAACTAATGCGTCTTGACAAATTCCTGAAAGTGTCCCGTTTAATTAAGCGCCGTACAGTGGCCAAGGATGTGTCCGAACAAGGCCGGGTACTGATTAACGGGCGGGAATCTAAACCTAGTAGTGCAGTTAAGATCGGTGACGAGATTACTGTACAATTTGGACAAAAGCTTGTAACGGTCAAAGTAGAAAAGCTGGTCGAAACGACTCGCAAGGACGAGGCCGCTGGTATGTATACTCTAGTTCGGGAAGAGCCTGTTGCCAAAAGCAGCGGACTGGACTGGTAAGAGTAATAGAAGAAGGCATAACTTTACATTTTGTAGAGTTGTGCCTTCTTTTTCTTTTTGTTTCTATTATTTTTAGTGGGACGGGATGTTCTATAACTTCTGCCTCTGCCATAGATTAGAGGTAAGAAGGAGGGGTACATGCTATGATCGAGCCAGGAAAGGTAAACAAACAGCATGATCTGCACATGCGCAGTCGGAAGCAGCTGGAGTTGACGGGCGTGCAAAATGTGGAGAGCTTCGACAGCGAGGAATTTTTGCTTCGTACAGAACTCGGCCATCTCACCATTCGCGGGAATCATTTACATATCAAAAATTTAAGTCTGGAGAACGGAATGTTGTCCTTAGAGGGCAATGTACATTCCCTGATTTATCTCGATCCCGGATCGCAGGGCAAAAATAAAGGTCTGCTCGGTAAGCTATTTAAATGAATCCTGCAGTCCAGTGGGTGACGCTGTTCTACATGATCATGGCCGGGCTGGCAATGGGACTGGCCTATGACAGCTACCGGGTGCTGTCGCTGAAGTTCAATTTTCCCAAATGGCTGAATGCCATGCTAGATCTACTGTATTGGCTTTGGGCCGCCTTGCTCGTTTTTCGTATGCTGTATGCCGGAAATCAAGGACAATTGCGGTTTTATGTCTTTCTAGGTTTGTTTCTAGGAGTATGGATCTATTTTTTAATCTTCAGTGTTACGGTGCGGCGTTTTGTGTTAAGGTTAATTCAATCGGTTCAGTATATGTGCAGGTTGCTGTGGAGACTTGTGGAGATCCTGATAGGTACACCTCTTCTCTGGCTTTGGCGATTTATTTTAGGGCTGCTAAAGCTACTAGGTCGTATTCTGCGGTTCATCTTTAAGCTTCTGCTGCGTCTGACCAAACCAATTTGGGTATTACCTGTTAGGTGGATCTCTCCACAGTTATCGCGGCTGACACATAGCGCCTGGATTGTGAGGATCACTGAATGGATTACCAAATGGCGGAAACGCTGACCTTGAATTAGGGGGTACGTTGCATGAACAGATTTACTGCGGAAGAGAAAAGTAATCATAGCAAAAATTCGGCCGCAGGCGCGAAGAGAAGAAGATTTATGTGGATTGTCTTTGTGGCAGTATTTTTTGGTTGGGCGGGTTATACTTACTTCGCTCAAAGTGCGGTCATTGCGGACAAGGGTGAGGAACTTGCAAAGAAACAGGAGACTAGTGAGGATGTCATGGCATCTTTAACTCAATTAAAATATGAATTATCCAGACTTAATGATGACGAGTATATTGGCCAATTAGCACGTAAATGGTACAATATCTATCCTCAAGGGGAAACTCCTATTCGAACAGAGCAATCAGAGCAATAATAGCGGCGAAAAGAGGCTTTTACTCTGTTGCCTTGCTTTGCTCTTTACTGTATAATCAAATCACCGCAGACAGGATGACCTTAATATTCGTCTGTATATTTTTAAGGGAGGATCATTTTATTCTATGGCAATTGAAGTGGGCACCAAGTTAGAAGGCAAAGTGACAGGCATCACGCATTTCGGAGCATTTGTGGATCTGTCAGGAGGTGTCACAGGTCTCGTTCACATCTCGGAAATCGCCGATAATTATGTCAAGGATGTTAACGATCATCTGAAGATTAGTGATGTAGTAACAGTCAAGGTGATCAACGTCGATAAGGACGGCAAGATCGGACTTTCCATTAAGCAGGCTGTTGACAAGCCAGCATCGGAAGTACGTCCGCCTAGAGCTCCAAGACCAGAACGTCCTAGCGGCGGAGACCGTTTCGGCGGTGGCGGCGGCAGTGGTGGAGGCGGCGGTGGATTCAATCGTGAACGGGGTGGGCGTCCATTTAAGCCTGCAGCCGGTAAACCTTCATTCGAGGATAAAATGTCGCGATTCCTGAAAGACAGCGAAGAACGGATATCTTCGATTAAGAAGAACACAGAAGGAAAGCGCGGAGGCCGTGGAGCTAAACGCGTGTAATCCAATACCTGTACATCATAAATAACCGCAGGGGCATTTCGCCCTTGCGGTTTTTTTGTCATGTCATATAAAATTGCCGACAGCATCCATGTCATTCTCACATAACTCTAGGGCAATCGCTGACGAAAGACCGCCGCGTCAGCGCGTGAAATTACGTTGTAAACAATCTTGAAACCAATCAACCTACCGTCCCGCAAGGGATAGAACCGCTTTTTTACAGATCATGAATGAAGGCTTTTTTGTCGGAAATTTCTTGTGTGTGTCCCTCCATTTCTGACAAACTTTCTCAATTCCTCGGTTATATAATGAGTACCATAAATTCTTAAACGGGTGGTGTAGGGGAATGAGTAAAAGCAACGTGGTAAATTTGCCAGAGTGGACAAGAGTGGGAAGTGAAGATAAGAAGCAGAGACAAGCATTGCGCACGCGTATTACAGCTTGGGGTCAGAAACAGCGGTATATTCAGCTAATAGCAGCGAAGAAATGGATGCTATTGCTTAGTTTCATGGGGTTTCTGCTGGGTAGAGCCATGATTCTGGACGAACTATCCCCTTTTGCTGTCGCATACTTTGCCGTCATTGTGTTTATGCGTCGCGACTCTATTCTACCTGTAGCTGCAGCCATTATAGCTGGAAGTCTCTTTACTCCATTCCCTGGAGCTTTGGTTACTGCTGCTGAGCTGATTATTTTCTTTTTAGTTTATAAAGGCTTGGAAAGTTATGAACGAATAGATTTATCCTATGCACCACTAATGGTGTTCGTGTCTTCGTTTATGGTTGGTTTGTTCCAGATTGTTATTGGACCTTCTCTTTCTTGGTATCCGCTTATGATGACAACACTAGATGCTTTACTAGGTTTTGTGCTTACACTGGTGTTCATTCAAGCGCTGCCTTTACTAACCTATAAGCAAAAGAGTAGAGCGCTTAGGAACGAGGAGATTCTGTGCCTTATTATCTTACTTGCCTCAGTAATGACGGGCCTTGTGGGCTGGACCCTTAATGGTTTGTCTTTGGAGCATATATTGTCACGATATTTGATTCTACTCTTCGCCATGGCAGGGGGGGCTCCTCTTGGGGCTGCTGTTGGGGTGGTGACCGGATTGATTCTCAGTTTGGCGGATATTAGTGCTATCTATCAGATGAGCCTGCTTGCTTTTTCTGGAATGCTAGCGGGAATGATGCAGGGTGGTCGAAAAGGTGCAGTATCTATCGGGATGTTGCTAGGATCCACGATCCTTTCCGTCTATTTTACGGGTCCGGGTGATATGATGGCCTCAACATGGGAAACCTGCGTAGCGGTAGTGCTATTTCTTATAACGCCTAAGGCGATGATATCTGCCATTGCTAAATATGTTCCTGGCACGTCAGATCATAGCCGATCTCAACACGAATATGCGCGAAGGGTCAGGGATTTAACGGCAGAACGGGTGACGCAATTCTCACAGGTATTCCAGCAGCTGTCGAGCAGCTTTGGGCAGATTCCACGTGCCGGAGAAGTAGGGAAGTCAGACCGTGAGATGGAGGATTTCATGAGTACGGTGACAGAGGGGGCCTGTGCAGGATGCATTCGGCGTTCCCACTGCTGGGATGCAAAATTCTATCAGACGTATAGATACATGACAGATATGATGACTACTGTTGAGGAATGCCCTGATATTACGGCAGCTCAGCTGCCTCCGGAATGGAGCCGGATTTGCGGTAAAACTGGTGAAGTACTTGAAGTCATGAAAGGACAATATGATCTTTACCAACATGATATGCGATGGAAAAGACAAATATACGATAGTCGTCAATTTGTTGCCGAGCAGTTATCGGGCGTGTCACAGGTTATGGAGGACCTGGCGCGTGAAATAAAACGTGAGGGACAGGCTATGTATCGTCAGGAAGCTCAAATCCGTGAGACATTGGAGAAATTAGGGCTGTCTATTCATAGTATCGAAATCCTAAGTTTAGATCCTGGGCGTGTAGAAATAGAGGTGGTGCATGCCTATACTCGTGGTTTTGATGAATGCCGTAAAATGATCGCTCCGCTCCTTTCCGACATACTAGATGAGAATATTGCTGTCATGAGCGAGACGGCAGTCCATCCTCGGGAAGGATTGTCGATGGTTACCTTCGGTTCAGCCAAAGCCTTTGAGATAAACACAGGAGTGGCCGTTGTTTCTAAAGGAGGAGATATGTTATCTGGCGATAGCTTCAGTACCGTAGAGCTTGGAAACGGCACCTTTGCAGTATCCATTAGCGACGGAATGGGAAATGGTGAGCGGGCGAGAATGGAGAGTAGTGCCGCCCTCGGTATGTTAGAAAAGCTACTGCAATCCGGTATGGATGAGAAGCTGGCTGTAAAGTCGGTAAACTCTATTCTCTTATTACGTTCTCCTGACGAGTTCTACGCTACCGTTGACATGGCTTTGATCGATCAGTATTCCGCACAGACAACTTTTATGAAGATTGCTTCTGCACCGAGCTTTATCCGGAGGGGTAGTGAGGTCATTCCAATAACCTCTAGCAATCTGCCTATAGGAATCATTAAAGATATCGATGTGGATCTGATTAGCATGCAGCTTCGGGCCGGTGATATTTTGATTATGATGACGGATGGTATTTATGATGCGCCAGGATATGCCGTTAATAAGGAGATATGGATGAAACGGTTGATCCAAGAGCTTGAGGGGGATGATCCTCAAGATTTGGCGGATAGCTTGTTAGATAAGGTAATTCGTTATCAGGGCAATGAGATCCATGATGACATGACGATTGTCGTAAGTCGTGTAGATCATTTCCATCCGGAATGGTCCAGCCTGCATATGCCTGGTGTTGGCCGAATGGAGCGTCCGCGTACGGTGAGCTAGGAATTTTCTCGGTTTAGGCTTAGGTTTTATGTTTGGTACGCGCGAAGGGCCGTATTGCTTGTGTGTTTAAGCACGCACGAAGTGTCGTGTTGCCTATATATTTGCAGTGCGCGCAATGCGCCGTGCTGCTATAGGAGGTTTAAGTACGCGAAGTGTCGTGCGTGCTTGGAAGTCGGGGCGAGTCTGTGATGTGAAACTCGCCGGTCTCTACTATTTACGTTTCAAAGTTTCGCTGACTTTGGCGCGTAATTTTTTAGATCTAAACTGTTTACTAGTGAAGGTACGGAACGGAGAGAAAGTTTGGAGCTGTAGAAGCGGAGCGTTCGCCTTTATTATTTGATTTCAACCGCAGAGGGCGGTTTTAATAGAGAAATCAAATAATAACAGCGATCGAAAGCCCAAACATTTCTCGCAGTTCCCCTATTCACTATCCCCTTAGTTCAGATCACAAATTTCCCCAACAAAAGCGACCGTTTGAAATCTCTCATTTCTGGATATGCTAGAAACAGAGGTTCAAACAAAGGGGGAGTTGAGGGTTATGAAGCAAATTATGCTCATTACTGACGGTTGTTCGAATGTAGGAGAAAGTCCGGTGTTGGCAGCGGCGCATGCCCTGCAGGAGGGAATCACCGTAAATGTGGTTGGTGTAGTTGATTATGGTACGATCGGCGAGCTCGGAAGCCGGGAGATTGCCGACATTGCCAAGGCCGGGGGAGGCCTTAGCCGAATAGTCGGAACGCCACAACTGGCGCAGACGATTCAGATGATGACACGCAAGACCGTGGTTCAGACGATCCAGCAGGCGGTTAATAAAGAGGTAAAAAAGATACTAGGCGATGGCTCATTGGATCAGTTACCTCCTGTTCAACGTTCACAGGTTGTTACAGTTGTAGATGAACTGACAGAAACAACACCGCTGCGCATTGCACTTCTTATCGATGCCAGTGCTAGTATGAAACCTAAACTGGGTGCTGTGGAAGATGCTATCCACGATTTGGCGCTCAGTTTGGAAGCACGGGAAGGTAAGAGTGAGATTGCTGTATTCCATTATCCTGGAAATAACAGCAGCGAAGATGCCAAGCTTGATCTAGATTGGACCCATGACATGTCAGGTATTCGTACGTTATTCTCTAAATTACACATGAGAGGCGCGACACCGACGGGTCCAGCTATTTTCAAGGTGCTTGAACATTATCGTTATGATACACTGGATGAACATCGTGGACGCCGACTAAGTGATGACCACGACGAAAGAGAAGGGATGATTGGTGGGTATGTCGTCTAATCCGTCCTATCCTACTGGTACCTTAATTAACGGCAAATGGCGGGGTAACCGTTATGTCGTTGAGCGGATGCTGGGAAGGGGCGCGAACGGAACCGTATATCTTGTGCAAAGAGAAGGCAGACGGGAAAGGTACGCGCTAAAAATCGGATACGATACACTTGAACTTCAATCGGAGATCAATGTACTAACCTCGCTGCAATCACGGCGAAAGCGGAATGAGCATCGTGCTCGTCGTGAGAATCCATTGTCTTCTTATTTTTTGGAAGCGGATGATTTTGCGAATGGGGATAATGTCCCCTTCTATGTAATGAGGTATGTTGAAGGCAAACCTCTGCATCACTTTTTATCGAAAAACGGTCCCGACTGGTTAGGCCTGGTAGGGCTTGGTCTGCTTGATAAGCTGCGCACACTGCATGAATGCGGTTTTGTGTTCGGGGATTTGAAGCCGGAGAACGTCATGGTATCAAAGTACGGCGAAGTGGAGCTGATCGACTTTGGGGGCACAAGTCCTATTGGTCGCAGTGTGAAGCAGTTTACCGAATGGCATGACCGTGGCTTTTGGAATGCAGGCAGCCGCACGAGTGATGAGGGTTATGATTTATTCGCTTTTGCTGTACTGTGCCTTCGTCTTTTGAATGAAGAGGGGCTCAAGAAAGCTGCGCTACAGCTGCCGCAGACAAGAAGTGTAGATGAGCTGTTTAAGCTGGCTAGAAATCTACCCGACAAGAAACTATCCTCTTGGATTTGTTTGGCGTTAAAAGGAGGTTTCACCGGTTCCGCAGATGCTACAGAGCTCTGGCGAAACCATATTTACAATTCGCGTAGAAAGCGTCCTGATAGTATGGACACACCTCGCTGGCTCAAAAATGCTTTTGGGTTATCCTTGTTTGTGCTTGCCTTTACAATTTATTGGGTATTTCGGTTTTGAACTTATACATATAGTTAGAGAGAAGGGGGGCCGCATATGGAGCAAATGAATGGACTGGTGGAGTCAGTATTGGAGTCAGCAGCCGAGCACGAGCTGTGGGCGCCCCATGACACCATTGTAGTCGCAGTTTCCGGCGGCCCGGATTCTGTGGCTCTTTTGCATGTTTTGCATGAAATAGCTTTAAACGTTATGCCACTTACCTTAATATGCGCTCATGTGAATCACGGATTTAGAGCGGAGTCTAAGGAAGAGGCAGAGCTAGTACGCGGTATGGCTGAACAATTGGGACTGCCCTTTGAGTTGGCAGAATTCGATATTCCCTCTTTGGCTAAAGAGAGTGGACTCGGCCCTGAGGGGACAGCACGCGAGAAGCGATACGAATTCCTGATTGATACCGCACACCGTTATGGGGCGCGCTCCGTTGCTCTGGCTCATCATGCGGATGATCAGGCAGAAACGGTGATTATGCGTCTATTGCGAGGAAGCGGTTTATCGGGGCTGTCCGGTATCAAGTGGAAAAGAACAGAAAAAAAGGTGGAACTCATTCGTCCATTCCTACGTATTAACAAAACGGCTCTTCTTGGGTTATGTCAGAATGAAGGTTTCACCTATGCCGAGGATGCAACTAATCTGCTGACGAAATACAAGCGGAATGCTGTTCGATTGGAAGTTCTTCCTTTTCTGGAAAGGTATAACGGCAGAGTGAGACAGTCACTTGTGCAGCTTGCGGAAATTGCAGGAGCTGAGGATGAATATATGGATGCATCTGCGGTAAAATGCTTTGAGGAGCTGGTTTCGGAAGGGGAAGGGAAATATACCTTTAACAGAGCTTCATTTGCGGCCATACCCTCCGCTTTACAACGGCGTTTGATTAAACTAATATTAAATTATCTGTCGGCGGATCTATCTGCCCTTGATTTCTCCAAGATTGAATCTGTACGTCGGGGAACGCTGCAGAGCTATCCCACCACCTGGAGTTTGGATTTAGGTGGAGGCCTGACTTGTGTGCGGCAATATGATATCATCTTGTTCTCGTCCAAGCCCGCGCAGCAACAGGCAAGCTATACATATCGTCTGTTTTTACCGGATTCCGAGCTTAAGCTGGAGGAAATAGGTAAGGTGATGTCGATGGCGGTGCTGGAGAGAGAAAACTTTTTTGTACAGGGGGAGGATTATGGGAAGATGTCGGCTTGGTTTGACCGTGATGAACTGGTCTTTCCACTAACGATTCGTTCCCGATTGCCTGGAGATACCATAAGAGTCATGGGATTAAACGGAAGCAAAAAGGTAAAAGATATTTATATTGATGATAAAATACCTGCTGCTGAACGCTCAATGATCCCCCTCGTTTGTGATGGTTTGGGCAATATTGTCTGGATTCCGGGCGTAAGACGCTCGATGCATGCCGCAGTAGGGCGGCAAACGACCTCGGTACTTCTATTGTCTCTAGCAGAGCTGGATGACCGTGAAGAAACGTAATGGTCGATGTAAGTCTTTCATAGTATAACTTAGGAGGTTTCGCAAGTTGCAAAATGATATTCAAGAAGTCTTGATCACCGAAGAGGAACTTCAGCAGAAAATTAAGGAGCTCGGTCGAACACTGAGCGAAGAATACGCAGGACGTACCCCTTTAGTCATTTGTGTACTAAAAGGCGCGTTTATATTTATGGCAGATCTGGTTAAAGCCATTACAGTACCTGTTGAGATGGATTTCATGGCAGTATCTAGCTATGGAGCATCCACCAAGTCCTCTGGTGTTGTCAAAATTATTAAGGATTTAGATGTATCGGTAGAAGGCCGCGATATCTTGATCGTTGAAGATATTATTGACAGTGGCCTTACGCTCAGCTATTTGATTGAGCTACTCCGCAACCGCAATGCTGCTTCTATCAATGTGGTTACCTTGTTTGATAAGCCCTCAGGTCGTACGGTTAATCTAGAAGCCAGCTATACAGGCTTCGTGTTGCCAGACGAATTTGTAGTAGGCTACGGATTGGATTATGCCGAGCGGTATCGGAACCTCCCATATGTTGGAGTACTGAAGCCTGAGATTTATTCCAATTGAACTATTGATTGCCTTGATCATACGGATCGGGCACCCTTGGCTTCCTTTATTTGAGGTGTCCCAAGAGGCTATGGTACAATAACTTGAGTGTTGCGAGAGGAGGTAGGGGATGAATCGGTTCATCCGGAATTCTGGTTTTTATTTGATTTTATTTTTAGTCGTGGTGGGTATTGTCCAGTTTGTGAGCAATGGAAATGAAGCCGCCGATTTCCCTAGATACGACGAGTTACGGCAGGAGATCAAGAGCAACAATGTGAAGGATTTGACGGTTCAGTTTGAGGGTAATGCCTTTTTAGTTACAGGCGAATATAGAGAGTTGCCTGCCGATACTAAATCGAAAAGCTTCTCCACATATATTCCTCCAACAGATGCTGCTATTAATGAACTGATTCAAGCCAGTGATGTTAATGGGATTGAATTAACTCAGAAGAAAATGGAAGGTACCAGCATTTGGCTGACATTCCTTTCTTCTATTATCCCGCTAGTCATTATGTTCATCTTGTTCTTCTTCCTGTTTAACCAGGCGCAAGGTGGCGGCGGTAAAGTCATGAATTTCGGCAAGAGCAAGGCTCGGTTATATAATGAAGAGAAGAAGAAAATCAGCTTCGAGGATGTTGCAGGGGCGGACGAAGAGAAGCAAGAGCTTGTCGAAGTCGTTGAGTTCCTGAAAGATCCGCGCAAATTTGCAGCTGTCGGTGCACGTATCCCTAAAGGCGTACTGCTTGTAGGCCCTCCGGGAACAGGTAAAACATTGCTTGCACGTGCAGTAGCAGGTGAAGCCGGTGTTCCTTTCTTTAGTATTTCCGGTTCCGATTTTGTAGAAATGTTCGTGGGTGTCGGTGCTTCTCGGGTACGTGATTTGTTCGAGAACGCTAAGAAGAACGCGCCATGTATTATCTTCATTGATGAAATTGATGCTGTGGGTCGTCAACGCGGCGCCGGACTCGGCGGCGGACATGACGAGCGCGAGCAAACACTTAACCAATTGCTGGTTGAGATGGATGGATTCGGTGGTAACGAAGGCATTATTATTGTTGCGGCAACTAACCGCGCTGATATACTTGATCCTGCATTACTTCGTCCAGGACGTTTTGACCGTCAAATTACGGTTGACCGCCCTGACGTAAAAGGCCGTGAAGCTGTACTTAAGGTTCACGCTCGTAACAAGCCGCTTACGAAAGATGTAAGACTGGATGTTGTCGCTAAACGCACAACTGGATTCACGGGTGCTGATCTAGAGAATCTGCTAAATGAAGCAGCATTGCTAGCTGCACGTCGTAACCGCAAAGATATTTCCATGATTGAAGTGGATGAAGCCATTGACCGTGTTATCGTGGGTACTGAGAAACGTAGTCGGGTTATCAGTGACCGTGAGAAACGCATTGTTGCTTACCATGAAGCAGGCCATACTATAGCTGGTTATTTCCTTGAGCATGCTGATATGGTGCATAAAGTTACAATTATCCCACGCGGACGTGCCGGCGGATATGTTATTATGCTTCCGAAGGAAGATCGGATGATCGTTACCAAGCAGGAGCTTTTGGATAAGGTTACTGGATTACTTGGTGGACGTGTTGCCGAAGAATTGTTTATTGGTGAGATCGGTACGGGCGCATACAGTGACTTCCAACAGGCTACGCGCATCGTGCGTGCCATGATCATGGAGTACGGTATGAGCGATAAGCTTGGACCTATGCAGTTCGGCTCGTCTCAAGGCCAAGTATTCTTGGGTCGTGATATTGGGCATGAACAGAATTATAGTGATTCCATCGCTTATGAGATTGATCAAGAAATGCAGAACTTTATTACTTCGAGCTACGAACGTTGTAAAGAACTGTTGCTCAAATACTCTAAAGAAATGCACCTGATTGCCAATACGTTACTTGAGAAGGAAACACTTGAGCTTGATCAGATTAAAGAGCTGATTGAACAAGGATTCCTTTCTGAAGATGGTAAGGCTGAGGGTGGCGAAGGCGTTGCGCTTGAAGTTGGCGAACCTGTCATTGATAATATCGGTGATGTGCGTGTCCGCATTCAAGGCAAGTCTGAAGATACTGATTCCACGCCTCCGAACCTATCAAAGGAAATCCCGAACAAACCTGAATCTGAGGGTAATGACGGATCTGATGATGACAATAAAGGCGGCGGAACTAGCCTTACCTAAGCAGGATCACTATTCATAAGATGTAAATTAATCCGGAGAGCGTAATTGCTCTCCGGATTTTTTATTTTAATTTTTAGGTAATTTCATGCTTGGAAGCCTGTCTAGTCACATTGACAGGGGCTGGAACGTTGTGTACATTAGTGATTAATATTACTTACTATTAACATCAGCTTATTCATTTTTTCGGATGATGGCTCATGCCATTTGATAACATCGCACCGGCGTAAAGCCGCGAAGATTTAAGGGGGAGAACAATCGGTGGAAGCTCTGGCACTTGAGCGTAAGCAGGAACAGAATCGAGAACTTCGTATACGTCTTGAACAGCTTAAGAAGGAAAGAAACGCAATCATTTTAGCTCATTATTATCAACGTGATGAAATTCAGGAGGTTGCCGATTTCCGGGGAGACTCTTTTTTACTCGCTCAGAAGGCTGCAGAGACTGATGCAGAGGTTATTGTATTCTGCGGTGTTCATTTCATGGGGGAAAGTGCTAAAATTTTGGCTCCAAACAAAACCGTCCTTATTCCTGATGAACGTGCAGGCTGCCCAATGGCTGATATGGTCAATGTAGACGGTTTGCGTAAGCTTAAAGCGCAACATCCAAATGCTAAAGTGGTGACTTATATCAACTCGTCTGCAGAGATTAAAGCGGAAACTGATATCTGTTGTACCTCTGCCAATGCCGTGAAAGTAATCGAATCCCTCGATGCTGAAGAAATTATCTGGGTACCCGATAAGAATCTTGGTCAATACGTACAAGATCAGACCGGCAAAAAACTGATTATCTGGGAAGGCTATTGCAACACTCATGATATGTTGACTGTTAAAGATGTAGTAGAAATGAGAGCGAAATACCCAGAAGCAGAATTTGTAGTTCATCCAGAATGTCGTCCGGAAGTAGTGGCCATGGGTGATTATGTAGGTAGTACTACATCCATTCTCGAGTATTGCCGGAAATCTGACCGTAAGCAATTTATCGTTGGAACTGAGGATGGTACAGGATATCAGCTTCGTAAAGATAGTCCGGATAAAGAATTCCATTTTGCTACAAAATTTCTTGTTTGTCCTAATATGAAAGTTAACAATCTAAAAAAACTGGTGAAATGCCTGGAGACGATGAAGCCACAAATCTATGTACCGCCTGCTGTCGCCGACAAAGCCAGAACTTCCCTAGAGCGCATGCTACAAGTCCGGTAGTATGCGCTACTCTTTCGTTGAAACAGGTGAAACGCGGTCATGATTCCACAATATTTGGTTGATTTTGATCTTCGGGATATTCCTAAAGTAAAGACAGATTGTATTGTTATCGGTTCAGGGATTGCCGGATTGTTCACAGCTATTAAAGCTAGTGAAGATCGGCGTGTCATTATGATCACAAAGAAATCAGTAATGGAGAGTAATACTCGCTATGCACAGGGGGGGATCGCAGCTGTAATCGCTGAGGACGATTCCCCTGCTTACCACCGGCAGGATACATTAATGGCGGGAGCAGGTCTGTGCTCATCCACAGCTGTCGATGCACTTGTTAATGAAGGACCAGATAGAGTTCATGAGCTAATTCGTTTAGGTACTCTTTTTGATAAGGAAGATGGGGTACTGGCTTTGACGCAGGAAGGAGCGCATAGTCACCGTCGTATTTTGCATGCTAATGGAGATGCTACAGGTTATGAGATTGTTCGTGCCTTGGCTGAACAGGTAGCTGAACATGAGAACATTGAGGTGTGGGATGATCATTATGTCATTGATCTCATCACTGAAGGTGGAGAATGTGTAGGCGCATTGTTGCAGCGTCCCGGCGGCGGACGGTTATTCCTGCAAGGGGATGCGACTATTTTGTGCTCTGGCGGTGCAGGACAATTATTTAGATACACTACCAACCCTGAAGTAGCTACAGGCGACGGGGTAGCCATTGCTTATCGTGCCGGGGCTCATATACGAGATATGGAATTTATTCAATTTCATCCTACAGCATTGAGTTATCCTGGAGCTCCTAGATTCCTAATCTCCGAAGCAGTTCGTGGGGAAGGAGCAGTATTGCGCAATATTAATGGAGAGCGGTTCATGGAGCGATATCATGAGTTGCTTGAGCTAGCCCCACGAGATATTGTAGCTCGGGCTATTGTAAGTGAAATGGAGCTTACAAAGTCAACGTTTGTCTATTTGGATATTACGCATGAATCCCCAGAAATGGTGAAGCATCGTTTCCCTACAATACATGAGACCTGTATGGGCTATGGACTGGATATTACAAGTGATTGGATTCCAGTGGCTCCAGCTGCGCATTATATGATGGGGGGCATTAAGACCGATCTGAATGGGGAGAGTACGATTCCTCGATTGTTTGCTTGCGGGGAGGTTTCTTCCACAGGCGTACATGGGGCTAATCGATTAGCAAGCAATTCATTATCGGAAGCAGTTGTTTTTGGACATCGTATTATTGAGCGGATTCGCCAATTATCTCCACTTGGACGTGATGTTACATCAGTTAGTAGCAACGAAGGGCGTGTTGATTCGCCAACTCAAGCTATTGTGGAACGCCGTTTGAAGCTACAAAAGGTAATGGTTCGATATGCTGGATTACGACGTAATGAAGAGACCTTGTCTAAGGGAATAGAAGAATTGAAACGGCAGCTACCCATCTTTGGATCCGTATTGACTAAACGCGAGGAATACGAGTTCGCTAATATGCTGACCTGCTGTTTGCTCGTGACAGAGTCTGCTCTAGCACGGGAAGAGAGTCGCGGGGCACATTACCGTGAGGATTACCCGCAGCGAAGTGATGATCAGTGGCGCAAGCACCTGCTTCAAATTCGCGATCTGGGAATAGTGGAGGAATTAAGCGATGATGTTTAATGGTTACAATGAAGAACTAGTACAATCCATTAAGGCTTGGCTGCGGGAAGATGTTGGTTCCGGTGATGTAACAACACAAATGACAATACCTGTTGGCCATGAATCTAAAGGGATTATTCATGCTAAAGAAGATGGCGTAATTTGTGGTATCCCGATTGCAGAGTTGGTTTTTGAAATTGTTGATCCTACGCTTAGCTTTACAGCCCTTGTAGAAGAAGGTCAAGCAGTGACAAAAGGGACTGTAATTATTGAGGTAGAGGGAAGCACACATGCAATTCTTACGGGTGAACGGCTTGCACTCAACTTGATGCAGCGTCTTTCCGGTGTAGCATCACGTACGTCATCTTTCGTACAGGTGCTCGATGGATTACCGACTCGTCTAGTAGATACACGTAAGACTACACCAGGACATCGTATGCTGGAAAAATATGCAGTTCGTGTTGGTGGAGGCTTTAATCATCGTTTTGGTCTATATGATGCGGTTATGATCAAGGACAATCATATCAAAGGTGCAGGTGGTATTAGGCAGGCAGTAGGTCGTGCGCGGAAGAACATTCCACATACGATGAGCATTGAAGTAGAGACTGAGAACTTAGAGCAAGTCGAAGAGGCGCTGGCAGCAGGTGCTGATATTATTATGCTTGATAATATGTCTAACGAGATGATGAAGCAAGCGGTGGCTAGGATTAAAGCTAAAGCTCCACATGTCAAGACAGAGGCCTCCGGCAATGTATCGTTAGAAACGGTTCGTGGGATCGCAGAAACAGGTGTGGATGTGATTTCTGTAGGACGCCTTACGTACTCCTTTTCCAGTCTGGATATTAGTCTAGACCTTAATGCCAAGAAGGAAGGGTCCTCATCATGATGCTTGCTGTCGATGTCGGTAATACCAATATTGTTCTCGGTGTATACAGAAAGCGCGAATTGTTACATCATTTTCGGCTAAGTACTGCGCGCCAATCCACCGTGGACGAATATGGAGTGCTGATACACAATCTTTTTCAGATGTCAGGGATCTCTGTCAAAGATGTGGAAGGTGTAATTATATCCTCGGTAGTTCCACCTCTGGTTAAGACTATCGTGGATATGTGTATAAAGTATATAGGCAAAGATCCGTTACTCGTAGGACCAGGGATAAAAACGGGACTTAATCTTCGCTATGAGAATCCGCGTGAGATTGGCGCAGACCGGATTGTTAATGCTGTGGCTGCGATTGAACAATATAAATGTCCGCTTGTTGTTGTTGATTTTGGTACGGCTACGACCTTCGACTGTATCGATGCAGGGGCTAATTATCTTGGAGGAGCGATTGTTCCGGGTCTTGTTATTTCTACAGAGGCCTTATACCAGCGGGCGTCGAAACTGCCACGAATTGAGTTGGAGAAGCCTAAAAAGGTTATCGGACGTAATACAGTTCACGCTATGCAGGCTGGTATTATTTTTGGGTATGCAGGCCAAGTCGAGGGGATTGTAAAGCGTATCAAAATCGAGATGAACGCTCCGGAACTGAAGGTTATTTCTACTGGAGGCCTCGCCTCGCTAATTGCGGGGGAGACGGATTGTATCGACGAAGTAAATCCTATGTTAACACTAGAAGGATTACGAATTATTTATGACCGTAACCAATAAAGATAAAGAAGCCTAAAGGGCGAAGAGATAGGAGGGCTATGCACCCAATGGAAAAAAAGAAGGATCGACTTATCCGTGGAACGGCTATGAATGGTAAAGTGAGAGCGTTTGCTGTCCGCACAACAGAATTGGTCGAGGAATTGCGGCGCAGACATGATACGTATCCAACGGCTACAGCCGCACTTGGACGTACAGTTACCGCTGCAGCCATGATGGGCGCTATGCTCAAAGGAAGAGAGAAGCTATGTATCATGGTCAAAGGGGATGGACCGATCGGGCAAATCGTTGCGGAGTCCAATGCGTTGGGAGAAGTGTGCGGTTATGTACACCATCCTCACATTCACTTACCTAGCAATAGTATGGGCAAATTGGATGTTGCTGGAGCCGTAGGAACTGAAGGGTTCATTGATATTATAAAGGATTTAGGTTTGAAGGAACCTTATCGAGGTAGTATTCCTATCATCTCCGGAGAACTTGCGGAAGATTTCACTTATTATTTCGCTGTTTCTGAACAAACCCCAGCTGCAGTTGGCTTAGGTGTATTAGTGGATACCGATGAGTCAGTGATTGTAGCCGGAGGGTTTATCGTGCAGCTTCTTCCAGGACTGACGGATGCGGAGATTACGGAGATCGAAAAAGCTCTAGGGGCTATGCCTTCCGTGACAACACTTCTTGATCAGGGTCTAGAGCCAGAAGAAATGCTGCGTTTTCTTTTGCCGGATGCCATAGTTATGGATGAACTGGATATTAACTTTGCTTGTCAATGTTCGCGTGAGCGGGTAGAGCAGACATTGGTTAGCTTAGGGCAAGATGAACTGGAGAGATTAATTGCAGAAGATGAGCAGGCTGAAGTTGTATGTCATTTTTGCAACGAGGCTTATGTTTTTAATAAGGACGAATTACAGGTCATTTTAGAACAAGCGAAATCGTAGGGCATGGGATGATGACGAGACAGGAACGTGCACTTCGCAATACGGTTATTATTCTGGCTGTTGCAACTTTAATGCTCGGGGGCCTATTGTTCTGGAGCTTACGCGCCATGGCTCTTCTAAAAGGGGATACAACAGAAAACGAAACACCGGATGCAGCGACTGCAGGCGGATTACCGATAACAGATAAGCAGTGGATGGATGAGCTCAAAAAAAAGCATGGCCACGAAGTGCTGGTTGGAATGATCAATCATATTGTTGTGGAGAAGGAAGCAAAGGCTCTGGGGATTACCGTGACCGACGATGAGGTTGAGCAAGAACTTGCACGAACTATGGTTGGATACGGATCGGAAGAACAGTATTATGCACAAATGCAGTCTCAGCTGGGGTTATCTCGTCAGGAAGTGTTCGCAGAAACGGCTTATCGTCTGACCTTACAAGCAATAGCCACTGATGGTATTACGATTAAGGAAGCTGATATCGATACTTATTTAGACCAAAACACGGAGCGTTTCACTCCCAAAAGGGAATTGGAACTCTCCATGATTAAGGTTTCATCTTATGACGAAGGCGAGCAAGTAATGGATCGCTTGGAGCAGGGCGAGAATTTTGCTGATTTAGCTAGGGAAGTTTCCATTGATGCAGAGAGTCGGCTGCAAGGAGGCCGTTTGGGCAAAGTAGAGGAAGACGATCCTTTTTGGCCTGAGGGACTGCTTAAGACCGCTGCTAGTTTGGATGAGGGTGATATAGCGGGGCCGATTCAGGCGGAGGACGACTTCGCTATCATTCGACTAGAGAGTATTCACACACAAAATATTCCTGATCAAAAGGAAATTCGGGCGCTGATACGTCAAGAGCTAGCGTTGGAGCAAGCACCCCCTCTACAGCAAGTGGAGAGTGATTTGCGCACGAAATATGATGTGGCAATAAATATTGACAACAGCCTGCAAGATTGATAATATGATATTAACGTAAAACCTACCGTTTTAGTCGGAAATAACTAACGGTGGTCCAATATCTATACCCCTTTATAGCAGTTATTATTGCATAATAGGGACACACATACAGAAGAGTAAAGTCACAATTTACGTTCTTATATCGCATTTATCATTCTAAGGAGGTTTTTGCTCATGGCTAAAGTCGTTAACAACGTAACAGAATTGATCGGAGGTACTCCGCTCGTTCGTTTGAATCGTCTGGCACAGGAAGGCTCCGCAGATATTTATTTGAAATTGGAATATCAGAATCCGGGATCAAGCGTAAAAGACCGTATCGCAATCAGCATCGTTGAAGAAGCTGAACGTGAAGGTCTACTGAAACCTGGAGGTACAATTGTAGAAGCAACCAGTGGTAACACTGGTATTGGCTTGGCACTTGTGGCTGCGGCTAAAGGCTATAAGGCAGTTATCGTAATGCCGGAAACCATGAGCTTGGAACGCCGTAATCTACTTCGTGCATACGGAGCAGAATTGGTTCTGACTCCAGGATCGGAAGGCATGAATGGTGCGGTTAAGAAAGCGGAAGAAATTCTGAAAGAGAACCCAAGCTATTTCCCATCGGAGCAATTCAAGAATAAAGCGAACGTGAAGATCCACCGTGAGACCACTGGACCTGAAATCGTTGAAGCTATTGAGTCCATCGGAGGCCCACTGGATGCTTTTATTGCAGGTATCGGAACAGGTGGAACGATCACGGGTGCAGGTGAAGTGCTGAAGAGCAAATATCCTGACGTGAAGATCTATGCTGTGGAACCTGCTGCTTCTCCAATCTTGGCAGGAGGCAAACCAGGCCCTCACAAAATTCAGGGTATCGGAGCAAACTTCATTCCTGAAATCCTGAACCAGGACATTTATGATGAGATCATCCATGTTGAGAACGATGAAGCATTCGAAACTGCACGCCGTGTAGCTAAAGAAGAAGGCGTCTTGTCTGGCATTTCTTCCGGTGCAGCAGTATTTGCAGCACTTAAGGTTGCTAAAGACCTCGGTCCTGGCAAGAAGGTAGTTGTCATCATCCCAAGTAATGGTGAACGTTACCTGAGTACACCACTTTATAATTTCGAAGCGTAATTGTTTGCAATAACGTAATTTATAAGAGTCTTCATACCACTTTTCTGGTGGTGATGGAGACTCTTTTCGTTGATTATATGGGCAAAAGGTTCTGTGGATATACTACACCCTAGACGTGTTAATTTTATATTTTTGAAAAATGTTAAGGTTTTTACCGAAGACTCAAAAGCCATATTAATTTCCTATAGCTGGGGGCTTTTCAATAATGCCTTAAGTACAGTATACTGACAGGCAATATACTACTGATGATTAATAATAAGTGATTGCTAGATAAAACTAAGCAAATGCTTACGAAGCGAGTTTTATTGCGAAGTGATGTCTATGATGTAATTGCTTCATAAAACTTTTAGGAGGATGGCTTTGGAAATCATAACGACATGGAATGAGTGGGAACAATGGGCAGCTGAAGACTGGAGCATGTTCCCCTTGATTATAAAATCACCCAAGTGCTCGGGGGAATTGCCCGTATCCTGGAAGAAGGCCTGGGAACTAGCTTCCGAATACTCCGTAGTGTTGGAGAGTGGCAAGGGTGGCCGCTATACGTACTTAGGTTTAAATCCTGTATCAATATTAAAAGGCAAGGGAGAAGGCGCTGAGGTGTTTAGCCTTTCTCCCGAATCATTGGGTCATACAGCCGATGAGGGTTCACATGAGACAACAACGCTGCTAGGTCAGCCGCTAGAGCTGCTACAGCAATGGATGTCAGGTTTCACCTCGCCAAGTCTAAACGTTCAGGGCATTCCTCCATTTACCGGTGGATGTATTGGATTTATAGGGTACGATGTGGTTCGCTCATTGGAGCGTTTACCGTCTCTCGCACAAGATGATCCCGGTTTTCCTGATTATCTCTTTATGAGGATGGATGAGGTATGGATTTATGATCACGAAGAGCATGTGCTTTATTGTGCTGTTCATGTCCCGGTTCCAGCAGAATGTGGGATGGAGGATTTGCAGAACCTTTATCTCGGTGCTATAGAACAGGCTGGGCGAATGGTAGAGCAGTGGCAGTTGGTATCCGCTGCTTCGGGATTGAACGAAGAGGTCAAAGGTAGCATTGAGGCCCTCACAGATTCCTCAGGGGAGTGGCCGGGTATGACCTCGGCCTTCTCGCCTGAGAAGTTCCAGCAGGCCGTGCTGGACGTTCAGGAATACATCCGCCAAGGCGATGTATTTCAAGTGAACCTCTCGCTGCGCCAGGAGGCGCAGCTGAAGTCCTCGCCGGAGGATGTTTACGAATGGCTGCGCAAGCTCAATCCGTCCCCGTACATGGGGCTCTTGCGGTCGCCCGGCTTCGCGCTATCCAGCGCTTCACCGGAGCTGCTCGTCAAGCTGCACGGGGACAAAGTGAGCGCACGGCCAATCGCCGGCACCCGGCGCCGAGGCCTGACTCCCGCGGAGGATGCCGCCATGGAGGCGGAGCTTCGCGGGAGCGAAAAAGAGATCGCCGAGCATATTATGCTTGTCGATCTGGAGCGCAACGACATCGGGCGTGTCGCTGCATATGGATCCGTCAGCGTGCCTGAGCTGATGACGGTGGAGCGCTACTCTCATGTGATGCATCTCGTTTCGCAGGTAGAGGGCCAGGTCGCACCGGATAAGGATGCTTATGCTGTAATCGCAGCATTGTTCCCAGGGGGAACGATTACAGGCGCGCCCAAAGTAAGAACAATGGAAATCATTGAAGAGCTGGAGCCGGTTCGGCGTGGGCCGTATACAGGATCCATGGGCTTTATTGACTATAACGGAAATATGGAATTAAATATTATTATTAGAACACTGGCTGTAAAGGATGGAGTCGGATATATTCAGACAGGTGCGGGCATCGTGATCGACTCTGATCCCTACCGTGAATACCGTGAATGCCATAATAAAGCCAAAGCGGTAGTGAAGGCAGTACTCTGTAGTGAGTTACAGCAGGAATCCCAAACTACCAGCGGCGCCGAAGGGGGAGAAACACTGTGATCTTGGTCATCGATAATTATGATTCCTTTACGTATAACCTCGTACAGTATTTGGGTGAACTTGGGGAAGAGGTTAAAGTACACCGCAACGATGAAATTACCATTGAAGAGATTGAAAAAATGGCTCCCGATCATATTTTAATTTCTCCAGGACCATGTACACCTAATGAAGCGGGGATCAGTTTGGAATTGTTACATCATTTCAAAGGTATTATTCCGATCTTCGGCGTATGCCTTGGTCATCAGGCGATAGGCCAAGCATTTGGTGGAAATGTTATTCGTGCAGAGCGTTTGATGCATGGAAAGACATCCCCGATTCATCATAAGGGCACGTCGGTTTTTGAAGGTCTGGAGTCTCCTTTTACGGCAACAAGATATCATTCTTTGATTGTAGAGCGCGAGAGTCTGCCGGATTGTCTGGAGATTACAGCGGAGACCGAAGAAGGGGAGATTATGGCACTGCGCCATAAAGAATACCCTATCGAAGGTGTGCAATTCCATCCGGAATCGATTATTACGGATCATGGTCATACGATGCTGCGTAATTTCTTGAAACGGAGAGCCGGAGAAACGGCATGAAATATATAGGATTTAACAATGGTGTCATAGATGCAAGACAAGCCGTGGTTTCCGCCCTGGATCACGGTTTTTTATACGGCATAGGATTGTTCGAGACCTTTCGGACGTATGGGGGAGTGCCTTTTCTGCTGGAGCGTCATTTGAAGCGTATGGCAGAGGGCTGCAAGGAGCTTGGTATTCCATTTGCGCAGGATGTTGAACAGCTGCAGGAGTGGATCCAGCGTGTTATGGACAAAAATGAATTAAAAGAAGCTTATATACGCTATACCGTGACGGCTGGTGAGGATATTCTCGGATTACCTGCGGGCGACTATTGCGAACCCAATCATTTGCTGTACATCAAAGCGCTGCCGAAAGTATCCGAAAAGATATATAGCGAAGGCAAAGACCTGCAACTGTTGTCCTTACGGCGTAACACTCCGGAGGGAGCAGTGCGATTCAAGTCTCTGCATTATATGAATAATATTTTGGCCAAGCGTGAGCTTAGTGGCTATGCCTCTGCGGCGAATGGTGCTGAAGGACTGATGTTGACTGCACAAGAGATCATAGCAGAGGGCATTGTCAGCAACATCTTTTTTATAAAAAACAATATTCTCTACACTCCAGATATCTCAGCTGGGATTCTACCGGGAATTACCCGGGAAATGGTAATGGAGCTGGCTCGTAGTGCTGGGATTAGGGTAGAAGAGGGCGCATATCATTGGGAGCAGTTAAAAATAGCCGACGAAGTATTTCTTACTAATTCCGTACAAGAAATTGTCCCGGTCACAACGCTTTGGGAAAAAGATAAAAAATTTACCGTAGGCGATGGTCTTTGCGGCAGAATGACTTCGGATTTGATTTCATTCTATAGAGAAAGGACGGGAATAACGAAATGAGACCAGCCATATTCAAGCGGACATACCGCTGTGGAAATACTGATTTGGAATTGGGAAATCGAACGCTGATTATGGGCATCCTGAATGTAACCCCGGATTCTTTTTCAGATGGAGGACTTTGGGATGATCCGGACAAAGCAGTAGAACATGCGCTACAAATGGCCGCAGACGGTGCTGATATTATAGATATTGGTGGAGAATCTACCCGTCCTGGTCATAAGCCAGTGGGGCTTGAAGAGGAATTAGCTCGTGTATTGCCTGTCATCGAGAGTATTCATCGAGCGGCACCGCATATTCCGTTATCTATAGATACGTACAAAGCTGAAGTGGCACGCCAAGCTATTGCTGCTGGTGCCCATATCATTAATGATATATGGGGCTGTAAGGCTGATCCGGAAATGGCGGTAGTGGCAGCAGCTGCAGACTGTCCCATTATTTTGATGCATAACCGGCAGGACCGTGATTATACGAATCTAGGTGCGGATATGTCGGCAGACCTTAAGGAAAGTATTGATCTTGCTTTAGCCGCAGGAGTGAAGTCAGCCAATATCATCTTGGATCCAGGGATCGGCTTTGCGAAGGATTTTAATGAAAATTTGCAGGCGATGATGCTTTTGGACGGGTTGACTGAGTTTGGCTATCCACTGTTACTGGCGACTTCACGCAAAAAATTCATCCGGACCGTACTTGATTTGCCCGCTGATGATGTTGTGGAAGGTACCGCAGCTACAGTAGCCTTTGGTATTGCTCAGGGCTGCCAGATCGTACGAGTGCATGATGTGTCCCTAATAAAACGAACGGTCAAGATGTGTGATGCGATGTTGTATGCTGCACCTCCATTGGTGCGTGAATAAAGATATTTTATAAAAAGGGCGGGTTTAAAGATGGATAAAATGACACTGCATCGAATGGAATATTACGGATATCATGGTGTTTTTGAAGAAGAGCGTAAGCTGGGCCAACGTTTTTATATTGATTTGGAGCTGGAACTTGATCTACAGGGAGCGGGCCAGAACGATGATTTGAACCAAACCGTAAACTATGCTGAAGTGCATGAACTGGTCAAAAACATTGTCGAAATAAAGTCCTTTAAGTTAATTGAGGCTCTGGCAGAATATATTGCATCCTCCGTACTGGACACTTATACTGTTATCAATGCAGTAACGGTAAAGGTAACTAAACCGCATCCGCCATTCGACATTCATTTTCAGGGAGTGACTGTGGAGCTGCGCAGAACTAGAAAGTGAGAACAAAGTCCATGAATATACATTCCACCTCTGAAGAATCAGAGGCTTATATTGCTTTAGGGGCTAATTTGGGCGACCGTGAAGGCACGCTGTCAGAGGCTTTGAACAGACTGAATAATCATGATGAAATATCGGTAGTTCGCTGCTCCAAAGTCTACGAGACAGAGCCAGTAGGTTATTTAGATCAGCCGCAGTTTCTTAATATGGCAGCAGCTTTGCGCACGACGCTTGCGCCAGAGACCTTGCTGGAAGTAATGCTGGGGATCGAAACGCAGCTGGGTCGTATCCGGGATATTCGCTATGGACCGAGAACGGTAGATCTAGATTTATTGTGGGTAGAGGGCCAGGCACTTGATACTCCGCATTTAACGTTACCGCATCCGCGCATGTTTGAGCGTGCATTTGTAATGCTTCCGCTCAGTGATATCGTTCCACAGAATGAACAGTCTTCCGGACTCCGCAAGTTGATTACAGCAGCGCTTCAAGACATAGACGGGAAGGAAGGAATTCGGTTGTGGACAACAAGCGTATGGGACGGAGGGTCAGGGCATTCCGCAAGCTAAAAGGCTATACTCAACAGGAACTTGCGGATCTCACTGGAATTTCCTTGGCTGTGCTTGGCGCAGTCGAGAGGGGCAATAGACGTTTGGAAGATCAAATTTTAGATAAAATTGCGAATGTACTAGGGGTTACAACCGAAGAGTTGGTGAACCCTGACTCATAATTTTTAAGCAATTCAAATAGGAATAATGGAAGTGATACGAATGCTGAAGATTGGCGACATTGAGATGAAAAATCAAGTTGTTCTGGCACCTATGGCTGGGGTGTGCAATCCGGCCTTTCGTCTAATCGCTAAAGAGTTTGGAACAGGTTTAGTCTGTGCGGAAATGGTGAGCGACAAGGCTATTATTCACGGAAATACTCGTACTCGCGAAATGTTGTTCGTGGATGAACGGGAGAAACCGCTTAGTTTGCAGATTTTTGGCGGGGATAGAGAATCACTGGTGCAGGCAGCTAAAGTGGTTGATAAAGAAACCAATGCTGATATTATCGATATCAATATGGGATGCCCAGTGCCTAAAGTAACTAAATGTGATGCGGGAGCCCGCTGGCTTTTGAATCCCGATAAAATCTATGAAATGGTCTCTGCAGTTGTCGATGTTGTCGATAAACCCGTAACCGTGAAAATGCGGATTGGCTGGGATAGCGAGCATATTTTTGTCGAAGATAATGCACGTGCAGTAGAACGTGCCGGTGGCAAGGCTGTCAGTGTACATGGACGAACACGAGAGCAACTCTACACGGGGCGTGCAGATTGGAATTATATCAAGATGGCAAAAGAAGCGGTCTCCATTCCGGTTATCGGCAATGGTGATGTCAATACACCTGAAGATGCTCGAGCTATGCTTGATCAGACCGGTTGTGATGGCGTGATGATCGGGCGTGGTGCGCTAGGTAACCCATGGATGCTGTACCGTACGATTCAGTATTTAAGCACCGGGGAACTGATGCCTGAACCTGGATTGGATGAGAAGATTAAGGTTGCCATTCTTCATATGGATCGGCTGGTTGCACTTAAGGGAGAAGCAGTAGCCGTTCGGGATATGCGTAAGCATATGGCTTGGTATTTAAAAGGACTGAAGTCTGCTGCACGAGTAAAGGATGTGCTCATGTTAGAGACAGAACGTGATGGAATGGTGAAGATTTTGAATGATTTTGTCGTTCAACTAAAGCATGAAGAAGAGAATAAGGGTAATGAAATGTCTGCTTCCGCAGTATAAACGTTGTTTTCCTTACGCTTTTTGAACACATCCCACTTTATATGTGGTGTCATTGACATTTTGTAGCGGTTCCAATATAATTTCACAGTATAAAATCGCCGTTACAGTAAGAGCAATGCAGCAGGGAGGGTTCTTATCCTCCTAGATTAGCATATAGTATGGTGTTTTCAATAAATGTATACGACAGGAGAATCGGTTGAGATGAGCGATAAAGAAGTCATCCTTACGCCGGACGGGCTAAAGCGTCTGGAAGATGAGCTGGAATTCCTCAAATCTGTGAAACGCCGCGAGGTTGCTGAACGGATTAAGGTAGCGATTGGCTACGGAGATATCAGTGAGAACTCGGAGTATGAAGACGCGAAGAATGAGCAGGCTTTTATCGAAGGACGCGTTATCACCTTGGAGAAGATGCTTCGCAACGCGCGCATCATTAATAGCGACGAGATCGTTACTGATGTGGTAAGTATCGGTGTTACTGTAAGTGTTGAAGATTTGGAATATGGTGACACTATGGAATACACGATCGTAGGTACAGCGGAGTCCGATCCACTGAATAATAAGATCTCCAACGAAAGTCCAGTAGGCAAAGCCATCATCGGCAAGAAAATAGGCACGATTGTTGACGTTAATACACCTGCAGGCGTTATTCAATATAAAATTCTCGATATCAGAATGAAGTAGTGTACAGATCTTATAGTCTGTAAATAGATGTGCTGCCGAATGTATAAGTAGTTTTCTTGTATGCAGGCAGATAAGGGAACATTGTTTGGGAAAGCTTCCTTAGGGAAGCTTTTTTTCAAAATATAAGGGATTTATATCTGCAAGGGGATGAATAGCATGACCGAGGAAATGAATAATGTGGAGAATGCAGAGAACGAACTTAGTGAGCTTTTGCAAATCCGCCGTGCCAAATTGGACGAGCTAAGAGGACTTGGTATCGATCCTTTCGGCAAAAAGTATGAGCGTACAGCTAACGCTGGCGACCTAGTATCGAAGTATGATGGACTTTCTAAAGAAGAATTGGACGAGCTATCTGTTGAAGTCAGCATAGCGGGTCGCATTATGGCAAAACGTGTTATGGGTAAAGCCAGTTTTGCGCACATCCAAGATCTCAGTGGAAGAATTCAGCTTTATGTTCGTCAAGACAGCATTCCTGAAACGCAATACGCAGCGTTCAATGTTCTCGATCTAGGAGACATCATCGGCGTTCGCGGAACAGTATTCAAAACCAAAACAGGCGAGACCTCCATCAAAGTGCATAATCTCGAAGTCTTGTCCAAGTCCTTGTTGCCGCTTCCTGAGAAATATCATGGTCTTAAAGATGTAGAGCTGCGTTACCGTCAGCGCTATGTTGATTTGATTATTAATCCGGAAGTTCAACAGACCTTTATTGCTCGTTCAAGAATCATTCAATCTATGCGTCGTTATTTGGATTCACTTGGCTATCTTGAAGTTGAGACACCTACACTTCATGCGATTGCCGGTGGAGCTGCAGCGCGTCCGTTCATTACTTACCACAACACGCTTGAAATGCAGCTTTATATGCGTATTGCTATTGAGCTTCATTTGAAACGTCTTATTGTTGGTGGACTGGAAAAAGTATACGAAATCGGTCGTGTATACCGTAATGAAGGAATTTCGACTCGTCACAATCCTGAGTTTACTATGATTGAGCTGTATGAAGCTTATGCTGATTACAAGGACATCATGAACCTTACGGAGAATATGATCGCTCATATTGCCCAAGAGGTATTAGGAACTCAACAGGTCGACTATCAAGGCAAGCCGGTAGATCTGTCACCAGGATGGCGTCGTGTAACTATGGTTGATGCCGTTAAAGAAGTAACCGGTGTTGATTTCAGTGTTCATATGACAGATGAGGAAGCACAGGCTCTGGCAAAAGAGCACCGTGTACCTGTAGAGAAGCACATGTCTTTCGGTCATATCCTTAATGCTTTCTTCGAGCAATTTGTAGAGGAAACTCTGATTCAGCCTACCTTTGTAATGGGACATCCGGTTGAAATCTCACCACTGGCGAAGAAAAACGATGAGGATCCACGCTTCACCGATCGTTTTGAATTGTTTATTGTGGGTCGTGAACATGCGAATGCATTTAGTGAATTGAATGATCCGATCGACCAGCGTCAACGCTTTGAAGCACAAATCCAGGAGAAAGAGCAAGGTAATGACGAAGCTCATGAAATGGACGATGACTTTATCCGTGCTTTGGAATATGGTATGCCTCCTACAGGTGGACTGGGAATCGGTGTAGACCGTTTGATCATGTTGCTTACCAATTCTGCATCTATTCGTGACGTACTGCTATTCCCGCATATGCGTAACCGTACAAACGAATAGTATTTATACAACAATGAGCACAGGGGAGCTGTCTAGCGGCGGTTCTCCTTGGCTACTGTTGATCAGAAGGTAAAGATTCTGGTATCGTTATGAGGATATATAGCTTAATACTAATTTGTTTGAAAAAAAGTGTTGCAATGAATCTCTATACATGATATATTCTATTTCTGGCCGAGAAACACACATGCCGAGCTCGAAAAAGAAGTTAAAAAAAGAG
>NZ_JBHXIZ010000011.1:0-64910 GCF_042723305.1 Paenibacillus sp. NPDC058367 | reverse complement strand
CATTTTGAAACATCTGACGAGAAAATTAATTCTCTAATTTTGGATATCACTTTCGTGATTTCCTACTCACTCGTTGTTCAGTTTTCAAAGATCAATGTCTCTCATTTCGTCGTCGTTGTTTGTCAGCGGCGACCTTTATAATATATCACAGTGTTTCGTTGTTTGGCAAGTCTTTTTTTTTGAAAAAGTTTTTTTCAACTTTTCTTGCCTTCCGCTTCCCTTTTACACAAGCAAAAGGAGCGCGAGATATAATTTATCACGAGCACTCCTTTTTAGTCAAGCTATTTTATTAAAAAATCTTAAATTCATATAAGACTCTTGCATTTACCGCTTATCCTTAGTGTTTATACTGAGAAGAACGTCCACCCCACGCATACTTGGAAAGTTCTTTCTGAGGAGCAAAACGAGCATACATACGAAATACAGTCTTATATCTATTGGCGATGGCATGCCTGATATTTTGGTCCAAGCGCTGATCGCTCAAATCTAACAGCATCTCATCAAGTTCTTTCCGCAAAACATAATCCAGTTCCTTGCATTCTTTTTCGTTGAACAACATTCCCAACATATGCTTGGCCTCCTTCATGAAGTTGCAAGTAACACATTCACTAAAACCAAAAACCCCTTGTACATAATTAGTTAGTCCATCTCATGGAGAAAGCTGCCTTAAGATCCTCTTACACTAGATTAACCGGAGTACTCTTTTTATAACCATAATTATTAAAAATTCCCTTTATGGTTTCGTCACGATTATATACTTCTGACCTTTAGGCAATCCTTGGATGAATAGCTTTAATGTTATGCTCCATTCTCGGAAGTTTTATGATAAAAGAGAAAAAGTTATTGTGCTTTCAATGATGGCTGCAACAAATAACAGGATTATTGTCCAAATAGATGCCGTAAGTGTTTGACGCATGAACGAAGACCACTCAACACCTCTGTTCACTTTTTTAGTGGATGAGCTAAACAGGCTTGCAACTACTTTCCCGCCGAACTGAAGTCCAAATGCACAAGCAATAATGATTGCTGGAATCTCTATAATCCCATGTGGCAGCAGTCCTTTTACTATTAGTTCGAATAAATCCTGTCCTTGCAGTGCTGATAAATGAATCAGATAGCCGATAACCGCTCCGTTAATAAATAAGAATATGGCTGGCAGTATACCGAACAACGCTCCTAAAAATATGATAAGAACACCCTTGATGCTGTTATTCAAAAATATAAATACAAAGAAGCTCCATTGCGGATTAGAAGAATCTCTAAGGTTGCCACTGATTTCACTGAGCCCCTCTAATTGCTGAACCAATAGCTTTTCCAGACTGCTAGTAGCTACCCACCCTATAACCGCTCCTACTGCGAACAGCAGACAGGACAGCAATAAAGCCTTCCGGATCGTTTTTAGATCTTTAATAAACGTGAAGAACGACAACATAAATACCCTCCTGAAATTGTGATCTCTGTTTCTTAGGTCATAACCTTGCGGTACGAGCATACATTTAGAACAAACAAGCATTTCGCATGGGAGAGGAGCGCTGTCATTATGAATTCTTTTTATGTATTCAGCGGCAAAAAGATTAAACGATTCATCTATATCTTCGCCGCTGTACTTCTTGCTGCTGGAGTTGTCTATGTCGAGAGGGGAAACATAACCGTTTTTTCTGAATCCGGACCTTCCGCGATCTACAGTGTACCAACAGAGAAGAAGCTGATTGCCCTGACCTTCGATATTAGCTGGGGGGAGAAAAGACCTGAACCAATTTTGAAGGTACTTGAAGACAAGAAAGTGGACAAAGCCACCTTCTTCCTATCGTCTCCATGGAGTAAGACTCACCCAGACATTGTAACTAACATCAAGAATGCAGGTTTTGAAATTGGAAGTCATGGTCATAAACACGTCAATTACAGCACACTTAGCAACGAAGAAATTCGTACACAGATCTCAACGGCTCACACCGTACTTACCGAATTAACCGGCACTGAACCCAATTTGATTCGTATGCCTAATGGAGATTTTGACAAAAGAGTCCTTCAGGTTGCCAGCGATCTCGGGTACAAGGTCATTCAATGGGATACAGACTCCCTGGACTGGAAGAACATCGGCGTAGACAATATCGTAAAGCGTGTAACGACAAAAGCGCATCCAGGTGATATCGTCCTCCTACATGCCAGTGATTCTTGTAAACAAACACATGAAGCACTTCCACTCATTATCGACGAGCTCCGCAGACAAGGTTATGAATTCGTTACCGTCTCTGAGCTGATTAGTCAAAGCAACACCGAAGGTAAAGAAGTACGCGACTCAGCTTCACTGAGTAATGCCATTGAGGACGCAGCTGGGCTGTAAAAACATATTCAATCTCTGGTGCCGTAATGGATGTTGATCTGTCCAAAGGATTAATGACGTGGAGAAATGAGTTCCGATATGTCAGGTGTGGGGGTATTCAGCTTCGGATAGCTCAGATCCAGACTCTCCAGTGTCTTTACAACGATGGATAAGGTCAAATAGTTGCGGTACCATTGATGATTGGCGGGTATCCAGTACCAGGGTGCTTTATCTATGCTAGATTCCTTGAAAACATCTTCATATGCTTCTTGGTAATCATCCCAATACTCCCGCTCCTGGAGATCACTTGCATCGAATTTCCAATGTTTTTTGGGATCTTCAAGCCGTTCCTTAATCTTCTTCAGCTGCTTCTCTTTAGAAATATGCAGAAAAAGCTTGATAATTGTCGTCCCCTCTTCCACCAGCATTTCCTCGAACTGCCGTATGTAACGAAAGCGACGCTTCAAGTCATCCTTTTTTAACCCTCCGTGTACCCGTGGTACCAATACATCTTCATAATGCGAGCGGTTAAATGCAGAGATATATCCCTTAGGAGGTGTCTTCTGATGAACCCTCCATAGAAAATCATGAGCCTCTTCCTCTAGAGATGGTTTCTTGAAGCTGGTCACTATAAACCCTTGTGGATTAATGCCTGAAAAAATATGCTTAACCGTGCCATCCTTACCGCTGGAATCCATTCCTTGCAGAATAACAAGCAGCGAATGCTTTTTCTGAGCAAACAAAATATCTTGGAGCTCTGCCAAACGTGCTTTAAGCTCTTCTGTTTTGGCTTCTACTTCTTTTTTGGATTTAAAAACACCTGTGTCGTCCGGATCCAGCTTGTTAAGCCGGATTTCTTTCGTGTCTTTTATCATATAGCGCTTGATGTCCATATATTCCCCTCCTAAAAGTTTTGTAAAGCATATGCATCATTGAGGAGCTTCGTACAAAACTCGCTTCGGAAGCATCTACTATGTTTTGTAAAGCATATGCATCATAGGAACGCTTCGTACAAAACTCACTTCGAAAGCATACGCTTAGTTTTGTGAGCGTATCGTTCTTTAAGATTAACCTCTACAATCAGATTTTAATCGTTAAGATACAGTTAGAGCAAAAAACCCCGTCTTCTGAGATCAGAGCACGGGGTTCTTTGTTTAGTGCTTCCCCATTCATTATCCGGCTGCCGGCTTCAGAATACGGTGTAGCATCAAAATTTGGAATGCATTACAAGCGATAAGCGGAACAACAATAAATACCGTTGCACTATCAACACCTATACGGAGCACGCCAATAACTTCCACAATTGAAATAGCTGTCATAAAAAAGAGGGTTGGAATCAAAGCTGAGATGTTTGTACTTTTTACTTTGAAATAAGACACAATAATAGCTGCTAGCAAAATAACGATTCCTAATATTAGATCAGACATAACATTTCTTTCTCCACCAACGACGGTACGCAAAAAAATCAGTTCAAGCAATGCGAGCACAGAAAACACTAGTTGTATGTATTTCCAAACCTTTTGTGGAAAAACGCCGTTGCCCATATAATTCAAAATCAAATAGGCAAAAAAACCAAGTTGCGAATAAACGCTTACAAGCATACCGTAGCCAAGCAGAATCAGCGGGTATAAAAAGAAATCCCCGACACTTTTGAAATCAATCTTACCATTTACGAATTGCAGTGCCAGACCAGCGATTACAGCCCCACCCGCTCCTATAAGGAGGGTAGTCCAAAATAAATGAAACCATTTTTTTATACTCAGCCAATTCACCTCCTCTTGTCAGATTTATTTTACCAAGGATACCGACAAAACACCATTACACCCACAACATAAATGTGATCTAATTCGGCATAATACATCTAGAGAATCCTATAAAGGAGGGCAGCGCCAATGAAATGGAGATTTATCGGATCTGTGGGTTTGGCATTGAGCTTTGTTATGGCCTTAACGGCTTGCGGAAGTGAGCAGAGCAGTTCTTCTTCCGGACAAGGCAGTTATAAAGAAACGAAGACCATGGTTTTAGATATATTGAAAAGCGATGAGGGTAAAAAAGCGGTTGAGGAATCATTATCAAGCTCCAGCTCTAGCGGTACCAGTGGAATGAGCATGAAGATGATGCCACTTCAAACAACAGAGGAGATCAAGCTCGCTGTTAAAAATACTCTCACTGCACCGGAATATCAGAAGGAAATCGAGAAGATAATGACTGATCCCAAATTCGCGGGCGATTTTGCTAAAGCCATTCAATCACAAAGCAAGGAACTACACCTACAGCTAATTAAGGATCCCACTTATCAGAAATCAGTCGAAGAAATTATGAAGTCTCCAGAAATGATGACAATGTTTTTAAATCTCACTAAAACACCTGATTACCGTAAACAATCCATGAAGACCATGCAGGAATCCATGCAAACTCCATTATTTCGCATGGAAGTATTGAATTTACTTAAAAAAGTCGTACAAGAAGAACTTGAACCAAAAGAGAAAAAAGAAAAGGGTAGCGAAGGTGGCGACAAACAGGAAAGCAGTGGCGGCGGCAGCGGCGATGATTCAAGTTCTTAAAAAAAAGGCCTTATCCCACTAATACGTGTGGGAAGGCCTCTTTTTTATGCACAAGAGTTAGTGCTCATATTTGGCAATAAGTTTATCAGCAATTTCTGCAAATAATTGTCCTGATGGTGTCTCTTCTTTGTATACAGAAGGTGAGAAATCCGGTTCGGAAATATGGTTGTCCGGTGCACCTAGCGGTATTTGTGCAAGCAGCTCCGTATGAAGCGTCTCGGCAAGCCTCGCTCCTCCGCCTCTGCCAAAGATATAATCTTTCTTACCACAGTCAGTGCACTCATAATAAGCCATATTCTCAATGACTCCAATAATCTCATGATCTGTCTGTAGAGCCATAGAGCCCGCTCTAGCCGCCACAAACGCTGCGGTAGCGTGAGGTGTCGTAACTATAATCTCTTTGCTGTGAGGTAGCATCTGATGCACGTCAAGTGCCACATCACCAGTACCTGGGGGAAGATCAAGCAGCATATAATCAAGTTCACCCCAACCAACATCATTGAAGAACTGGCGAAGCATTTTACCCAGCATAGGTCCCCGCCAAATAACTGGACTATTCTCACGAATAAAGAAGCCCATAGACATGACCTTCACTCCAAAACGTTCCACAGGAATAATCGTTCCCTCTTCTACAACTGGTCCCTCTTCGATCCCCATCATATCGGGAATACTGAAACCATAAATATCAGCATCGATAAGACCAACTTTTTTCCCTTTTCTTGCAAGGGCTACGGCCAAATTCACCGTTACGGTTGACTTACCAACTCCACCTTTGCCGCTGGCCACAGCGATAAAGTTCACGCCAGAGCTCTCGCTAATTAATTCATGGTCATCAAGGCCTGCAGCATGTCCTTTAAGTTTCCCAGGTTCATCGAAATCCTCTACGCTCTCTCCGCGAAGTATAGCACGTTCATATTCGGTTGCATCACGAAGCCGGATATGTACATTAGAAACCCCACCCGCTTCAAGCAATTCACGAACCTGTTGTTCTAGATCCATGCGACTTTGCTCTTCAGGATTCAGACATATGATAGATAAAGAAATACGGTCTTCTTTAATCATAATGTCACGGATCAGCTGTAGTTCCACAAGGCTTTTTCCAGTTTCAGAGTCTGTTAATGGCTGCAGTATTTCCTGAATTTGTTCCTTAGTCAGCATGGGAAGCACCTCTGTTTCCTTTCCGGTTGAGAAATTCTCCGGAGTTTTTGTCTATTATAGCATTACCTGTCTCCCCATGAGTAGTCCTGACTACTCGGAGGCGTACCGAAGAATCCCCCGATAAATGCTAGTCGCAACCTTACGCTGATAGACATCATTTCCGAGTAGAGCTGATTCCTGAGGATGTGATAAGAAGCCAACTTCTACAAGTACCGCTGGTATTTTCAATGCTTTTAACAGATAAACAGTATTCACTGTCTTAGCCACACGATCCGTATTCTCCAGCGTAGTCTTCAGCTCACTCTGCACAAACTCCGCTATAGCTTTATTATCCTTGTGATTGGGGTAGTAAAAGGTCTGTGCTCCACTCCAACGATTGGAAGGGACACTGTTCATGTGAACGCTTATAAAAAGGTCTGCGCCTTTTTCTTCGATACTTCTTACTCTTTGTTTAAGATCTTCTGTCTTACGCTTAGAATAGCCCTTAGTACCTTCCTGAGCCAAATCATAATCACCTTCTCGAGTCATTACTACAATAGCCCCTGCCTGCTGCAGATAATCACGCAAATAAAGCGATACCGCGAGATTAATATCTTTCTCAATTAGCCCTTCCCGGCTAACCGCTCCTCCATCAGCTCCACCATGTCCCGCATCGAGAGCAATAACTTTTCCTGACAAGGGCAGACTCCAATAATTTAGTGTTTTAGCGGTAGGCATGTCATACGCGATAATTCCAATCATTATAGCTAGCAGCATCACGCCAAGCATACTTTTTTTGATACTACTCCATGAAATCCAGACCGAGACTTTACTCTGCTTTCGGCCAGACATAAAAAAGACCCCCTCGTCCCGATAGATAATACTCATCTATATGGGACAAGAAGGTCAAATAGTACTAGCTGTTAATGATTAAGCTGTAACTTCTTGAGTCATACCTTCAATCAGAATCTGCGCAACCTCAGGCCGTGTAAATTCAGGCGGAGGACATTGGCCATCACGGAGCAAAGCACGTACCTTCGTACCCGACAATGTCATGTGATCATCACTAGGATGAGGGCAAGTTTTACTGGATGCCATATTCCCGCATTTTTTACAGAAGAAGCTATGTTCAAAAAATAATGGAGTAATATCAAGTTCTTCAGCACTAAAATTCGAGAAAATTTCCTGTGCTTCATAAGTGCCATAATAATCACCTACCCCAGCATGGTCACGACCGACGATGAAATGGGTACAGCCGTAATTTTTGCGAACCATTGCATGGAAAATTGCTTCTCTAGGGCCTGCATAACGCATTGCCGCCGGAAAAACACCAAGGAAGGTACGATCCTCAGGATAATAGTTCTCCAAAAGCGCCAGATAGCTCTTCATCCGTACATTTGCCGGTACATCATCTGACTTCGTCTCACCAACAAGCGGATTTAGGAATAGAGCGTCTACAACCTCCATAGCGCACTTTTGAATGTACTCGTGAGCTCGGTGGACCGGATTGCGTGTTTGGAAGCCTACAACCGTTCTCCAGCCCTTTTCAGCAAATATCTTCCGCGTATCCGCAGGATCAAAATAAAATTCACCGAACTTCTCTGGCTGTGGGCGGTTCAAGACTGTAATCGGCCCTCCAACATAAGTTGCAGGACGAGCCAACAGCTTACTCACACCAGGATGTTCAGGATCTGTTGTCTTGAAGACATTTTGTGCTTCAATCGTTTGATCTACAGTATAAATACTCTCAATATCCAATAAACCGTAAATCTCGCCATCGTCTTCACCGATTAAAGAAACTTTATCCCCAATTGATAAACTGGCAGCCACATCATCTTCTACAGCCAGTGTTATTGGAATGCTCCACACTGTTCCATCTGCTAAACGCATGCTTTTTACTACTGAATGATAGTCTTGCTCATTTAAAAAGCCAGTTAATGGCGAAAATGCACCTACAGCTATAAGATCCAAATCAGATAAAGTCCAGGTATTCAAGGCAATCGCCTTGCTGTCACGTGCGAGATTTAGCAATTCTTCTCTTTCAGTACCCTCTACTACACGGTTAACCAAAGCTCCGCCATGCGGACGTATTGAAGTCATCTTAGTCTCTCCTTCTATGTTCCCACAGGAATATGTCTTACTTGTGCAATCCGCACTCTGTCTTCTCAGATCCAGACCAACGGCCAGCACGCGGATCTTCACCTGGCATAACCTGACGTGTACATTGCTCACAGCCAATACTTGGATAGTTACGGTCATGTAGAGGGTTATAGATTACGTCATTTTCACGAATATAGTTCCATACATCTTCTGACGTCCAATCCGCAATAGGATTAAACTTCACTAAACCAAATTTATAATCATACTCGACCTTTTTAGCATTTGCACGGGTAGGCGCTTGATCGCGACGAATTCCAGTAATCCATGCCTCATATTGAGATAATATACGAGTCAATGGTTCAACTTTACGAATACCACAGCATTGATTAGGGTCAACCGTCCATAACGCATCACCGTATTGAAGTGCTTGCTCCTGCGTGGTGAGTTGCGGAGACACTCGTACAAACTCTAATCCGTATTTGTCTGCCATCAAATCTCTGGTTTCGTAGGTTTCCTTAAAATGATAATCTGTATCGAGATAAAAGACATCAGTAGATGGACTAACTTTGTGAAGCATATCAACAAGCACTACATCTTCGGCACCAAAGCTGCAGGCAAAAGTAATGTTAGGAAATGTTTCTACAGCCCAGCGGATAATATCCTCGGGTGAAGCACTCTCTAATTCTTCGGCCTTTATTCTGATCAAATCTTCTTTCTCGAGCAGGTTCATTAAGGTATTCCTCCATCCAAAATATTAATCGTATGAATAAATGAGGTAAAAGAAGTAATAAAACCAACTATTTCTATATGAAATAGTATATAACTTTTACTGAGGAAGTCAATGAGTTTCAACCCTCAGAATTAGTAAATGAATGCAAAAAAAGCCCATTTCTTGTTCGAAAGGGGCTGCTAAAAAAAATAAAACCCTCGACCGTAAAGGCCAAGGGTTGAATTCTTGATAAATATTAACGTTTCGAGAACTGAGGCGCACGACGTGCAGCCTTCAAGCCGTATTTCTTACGTTCCTTCATACGTGGGTCACGAGTCAGGAAGCCGGCTTTCTTAAGCGCACCGCGATATTCAGGGTCAACTTTAAGCAATGCACGGGAGATACCGTGACGAATTGCTCCAGCTTGACCGGAAATGCCGCCACCATGTGCAAGAACGATTACATCGTAGTTGCCTAGTGTTTCAGTCAGGTTCAAAGGTTGTTTTACGATCATTTTCAGTGTTTCCACACCGAAATATTCGTCCATCTCACGTTTGTTAATGACAATGCGTCCTTCACCCGGTACAAGGCGAACACGTGCTACCGAATGTTTACGACGACCTGTCCCATAGTATTGTACTTGTGCCATGAAACTGTCCTCCTCTATTCTTATCCGCGAAGTTCGTAAACTTCAGGTTTTTGTGCTGCATGTGGATGCTCGGCGCCTGCATATACTTTCAATCTCAGCTTCATGTGATCCCCTTGACGAGTCTTAGGAATCATACCATGAACAGCGAATTCAATTACGCGTTCTGGTTTAGTATTCAGCAAAGTTTCAGCATTAGTAACTTTCAAGCCACCTGGGTGCATCGAGTGACGGTAGTATTTCTTGTTTTGCAATTTCTTACCGGTCAAGTGAATCTTCTCAGCGTTGATTACGATAACGAAATCTCCTGTATCAACGTGTGGCGTGAATTGCGGTTTGTGTTTGCCACGGATCAAAGCAGCGGCTTCGCTGGCCAAACGACCGAGTGTCTTGCCTTCGGCATCAATAATGTGCCAATTGCGTTCAACTTCGTTCGGCTTCGCCATATAGGTGGTACGCATGAATGTTTCCTCCTTGTTCTCGTACGAAAATCTTCTGTTTCGTATATCTTGTTTCTCATTGAATTACAATTATGTGAGTTAAGCAAAGCATTTTTTTGGCATTTCCTTGATCGGGGCTGTGGGATAGCCATCAAGAAAACACAACTTTTATATTACAGTATAAACATAACAAGTGCAAGTGATTTTTAAACATTCAGCCTATTATTCAGGAAGAAATTTATAGAAAAAAAGATTCACTTTCAGTCTCGTCATATTCTACACTCCACAAAGCCAACCCCTTGGCCATAGCTGTTGGACCAGCAGCAGAACGATCACATGCCGCCAATATCTCAGCAACATGATCAGCATCTATTTTACCTTCCCCCACATGGATCAAAGTCCCCATAATAATGCGAACCATATGCTGAAGAAATCCACTACCCGTTATATAAGTTTGGATCACTCCCTGATCTAATGAAGAGGGTCGGCACATGCTGCGGTCTACTTCCATATGAGCTTCAAAGATCGTTCGTACATGAGAGGCCTTAGTAGACCTCCGTGAAGCAAACGAAGTGAAGTCATGTGTCCCTAAAATATGCGTTAAGCCTTGCTGCATCGCAGGAATGTCCAACCTCACCGGATGATGAAGCTGCCAGCGCCGTTGAAACGGGTCTGGAAACCTGTTGCCGTTAATCGTGTATCGGTAAGTTTTACGCTTAGCTCCTCTACGAGAGTGAAACGTCAGCGGTACTTCCCTAGCCTCAGTAACCACGATATCTTGTGGCAGCCGGGCATTAAGCGCCAGACACCAACGTTCAAGTGGGATTCGAGAGGAGGTCGTAAAGTTAAAAGGCTGACCGTAGGCGTGTACTCCGGCATCTGTGCGACCAGAAGCAGTAATCTTAAGCTCCTCACCTGTCAGATGGAGTATCGCTTGCTCCAGCCGATCTTGAATCGTATTGCCCTGAGGCTGGGTCTGAAAGCCATCATAATTTGTTCCGTCATAATTGACCTTCATCAATAGATTACGCATTCCGTTCTCCTTTTTAAACCGTTCAGCAGAAACGTCGATCGAAGCACTGTCTGATCTTATTCAAGAGGAAGAAATGGCTTTGCCGTCCCTAGAAGGACGGCATCCATTAACACTTCACTCCATTACTTCAAAAAAAAGAGCCCCTGCGGGAGCTCCTTCAATTGAACCAAGGTGATTCCCACGGTTATTAGTACAGCAGAGTCTTGCGCCTCTGCAGCACAATAACGCTGATATTTCCCCCATCTTTACTCCAAAGAGGGCCGGATGAAAGGGAAGCATCGGAAATCAATACTTGTGATACTACGCGCGGTCTACCAATTCAAGATAAACCATAGGCGCAGCGTCCCCACGACGAGGTCCGAGTTTCAGGATACGAGTGTATCCACCTGGACGCTCTGTGTAACGAGGAGCGATGTCAGAGAACAATTTTTGAATTGCATCTTGTTCACCATCAACAGTCTCGCGGCGAACAAATGCAGCTACTTGACGACGAGCATGAAGATCGCCTTTTTTAGCTTTAGTGATCAACTTTTCAGCGATAGAACGAACTTCTTTCGCTTTAGCTTCCGTTGTTTGGATGCGCTCGTATAAAAATAGATCCGTTACCATGTCGCGAAATAACGCTTTACGCGCACTGGAATCACGGCCCAATTTTTGGTATGCCATGTGTTTTCCCTCCTTTACTGTAACAATCTGTAGTTATTCTTCTGTACGTAGTCCCAAACCAAGTTCCTCAAGCTTCTCCTGAACTTCTTCCAAAGATTTACGACCAAGGTTACGCACCTTCATCATATCTTCTTCAGTCTTCGTGGTAAGCTCTTGTACGGTATTAATACCAGCACGTTTGAGGCAGTTGTAGGAGCGGACAGAAAGATCAAGCTCTTCGATTGTCATCTCTAGCACTTTTTCTTTTTTGTCTTCTTCTTTTTCAACCATAATTTCGGCGTCTTTCGCTTCGTCCGTAAGACCTACGAACAATACGAGGTGCTCGTTCAAAATTTTGGCTCCGAGGCTTACAGCCTCTTCCGGTCTAATACTGCCATCTGTCCAAATTTCAAGCGTCAATTTGTCGTAGTTGGTCACTTGACCAACACGTGTATTGTCTATGCCGTAGTTAACGCGTGAAATAGGAGTGTAGATGGAGTCAACCGGGATAACGCCAATTGGCTGATCGTCGCGTTTGTTCCGGTCCGCTTGGACGTAGCCGCGACCACGGCCTGCAAAAATACGCATGTGAAGTCTCGCACCAGGTCCCAGCGTTGCAATGTGAAGATCCGGGTTGAGGATCTCAACATCGCTGTCCGCACGGATATCACCTGCGGTAACGATGCCTTCCCCTTCGGCATCAATCTCAAACACTTTTTCCTCGTCTGAATGAATCTTCAGGGACAAGGCTTTAAGGTTCAGAATGATCTCCGTCACATCTTCCATTACGCCTGGAACGGTCGAGAACTCATGCAGAACGCCGTCAATTTGGACCGAAGTCACTGCGGCTCCTGGAAGCGAAGAAAGCAATATCCGGCGAAGTGAATTCCCCAGAGTCGTGCCATACCCACGTTCCAACGGTTCAACTACGAATTTCCCATAGGTACCTTCATCATTAGCTTCTACGGTCTCAATCTTCGGCTTTTCGATTTCTATCACGAGTTTACCCCTCCTTCAACGTCGCTCCTATATGAAACTGTCACCCCATCAGGTGCATCATGTAGTATGCCTAAACACCTATTATTAGCAGATGCGTCAGAATTATACCACATTTACAATACTGATTTCACTATACGCGACGACGTTTCGGCGGACGGCATCCATTGTGAGGAACCGGAGTTACGTCTTTAATAAGGTTAACTTCAAGCCCTGCAGCTTGAAGGGAACGGATGGCTGCTTCGCGGCCCGCGCCCGGTCCTTTAACCATAACCTCAACCGACTTCATGCCGTGCTCCATAGCTGCTTTAGCTGCTGATTCAGCTGCCATTTGCGCTGCGAATGGAGTCGACTTACGGGAACCTTTAAATCCTTGGCCGCCGGAGCTTGCCCAGGAAATTGCATTTCCGTGAGGATCTGTGATGGTAACGATGGTGTTATTGAACGTGGAACGAATATGTGCCACGCCGGATTCGATATTTTTACGGTCGCGACGTTTGGTACGTACGACTTTTTTCGGTTTAGCCATTGTCTCTTATCCCCCCTTATTATTTCTTCTTGTTTGCTACCGTACGACGCGGGCCTTTCCGGGTACGGGCATTGGTTTTAGTACGTTGACCGCGAACAGGCAATCCACGACGGTGACGAACACCGCGGTAACAGCCGATCTCAGTAAGACGTTTAATATTCAAGGAAATTTCACGACGCAGGTCACCTTCAACCTTAACCGTTTTGTCGATCGTTTCACGCAGTTTGCTGACTTCATCTTCCGTCAAATCACGGACACGTGTATTAGCGCTAATGCCTGTTTCATTAAGAATTTTCTGAGAAGTCGTTTTACCGATTCCGAAAATATAAGTCAAGGCGATCTCAACGCGTTTGTCACGTGGCAAATCCACTCCAGCTATACGAGCCATTTTACGCTACACCCCCTTCTTAACCTTGTTTTTGTTTGTGTTTCGGATTTTCGCAAATCACCATAACAGTCCCTTTGCGGCGGATTACTTTACATTTCTCGCAAATGGGCTTTACAGAAGGTCTTACCTTCATGTTAATTACCTCCTCAAAGTTTTGCGAAGCAAAACTTTTTTCGTAGTTCCCATCTATTTACGGTAAGTTATACGACCTTTTGATAAATCATAAGGCGATAACTGCACGACCACTTTGTCTCCGGTCAAAATACGGATAAAGTGCATCCGCAATTTACCGGATACATGGGCAAGTATTTGATGACCGTTCTCAAGCTCAACCTTAAACGTTGCATTTGGCAACGGTTCAAGGACAGTACCTTCTACTTCAATGACATCTTCCTTAGCCACAGTTAGTCTCCTTTCTCATAAGCACTTATTCCGGTTGGGCCAGCATACTTCGTCACTGCGAAACGCAGCTTTCCGTTTGTTACCCGCCCAGTTTCTTCCAAACTGTTCACAACCTCACTGCTGATGAAGGGTATGAGCTCAAGATGAAGAATATTCTTCTTCTTTGGCCCATCAAACTTACGTTTGTCTCCATCTGCAATGTATACAAATCTGCTATCAACAACTGCGATAACAACGGCTGCCTCTCCGGCATCTTTGCCTTTGAGAATTCTCACTAATTGACCAACCTGCGGGCTGCTCACAGTATTCAAGAGGAGATCACCTACGCATTCAGTTTTGTGAAAATTTCCATGCCGTCCGGAGTAACTGCTACTGTATGCTCAAAGTGAGCACATAGGGAGCCATCCACCGTAACGACAGTCCAGTTATCTTCCAGCGTTCTGACATGTCTCTTTCCTACGTTTACCATCGGCTCAATCGCGAGTACCATACCCGGTTTCAGACGTGGTCCGCGGTCCGCTATGCCATAATTCGGAATTTGCGGTTCTTCATGCAGTTTTGCCCCAATACCATGACCAACATACTCACGTACGACTGAGAAACCAGCCTCTTCGATGTATTGCTGGATAGCATGGGAGATTGTAAACAAGCGCACATCCGGCTTAACTAACGCCAGTCCCGCGTACAAGGAGCCTTCCGTAACGTCCAGCAAACGCTGAGCCTCTTCGGAAATGCTGCCCACACCGTAGGTCCAGGCGGAATCACCGTGATAACCGCGGTACTCTGCACCGATATCCAGCGTTACAATATCGCCTTCGATCAGTTTGCGTTTACCTGGAAATCCATGCACTAATTGTTCGTTGACTGAAGCGCAAATGCTGGCAGGAAAACCGTTGTAGCCTTTGAAAGACGGCACAGCACCTTGACTGCGAATGTATTGATCGGCGATTCTGTCGAGATCGCCCGTTGTAATGCCAGGCTCAATGGCCTCAGCAATAAGACGGTGACTCTCGGCAACAATTCGACCAGCTTCCCTCATAAAGGCAAGTTCCTGTTCGGATTTACAAATGATCATTACATTAACCCCGCAATAAAGATACGATTTCAGAAGAAACGACATTGATTTCGTTTTCCCCATTTACCTGACGCAAAAGACCTTTATTATCATAAAACGCAAGCAGCGGCGCTGTCTTATTATCATACTCATCCAGACGCTTGCCTACACTTTCTTCGTTGTCATCCGGACGTTGATACAATTCACCGCCATCAATGTCGCAAATGCCATCTTGCTTCGGCGGGTTGAAGATTAAATGGTAGGATGCTCCGCAAACTGTGCAGATACGACGTCCGGTAAGACGCGCCATCAACAGTCCACGGTCAACATTCAAGTTGATGACATGATTCAAAGAAGTATTCAAACGGCTTAGAATTTCATCCAGCGCTTCCGCTTGCGAAAGAGTTCTTGGAAAACCATCCAATAGAAATCCTTTTTCGCAATCGGACTGCTGCAGCCGTTCTTCAACTATACCAATGGTCACATCATCTGGTACAAGCAAACCTTGATCAATAAATGATTTAGCCTTCAATCCTACTGGAGTCTCTTGTTTGATTGCCAAACGGAAAGCATCTCCTGTCGAAATATGCGGAATGCCAAACTCTTTTATGATCTCAGCCGCTTGTGTTCCCTTGCCTGCCCCAGGAGGGCCCATGAATAAAATGTTCACGATTTCTCTCTCCCCCCAAAAGTTCGCCACCAAGCAAGAAACAGCACAATAGGTGCCGGGAAGAATAAAAAATTACGCTTCACCGGAACCTATCGCCTATTTATTGATGAAGCCTTTGTAATGGCGTTTGATCAATTGGCTCTCGATCTGCTTCATAGTATCCAATGCCACACCGATTACGATTAGCAGTGAAGTACCACCAATTCGAACTTCTTTAGGCAATCCAGATAAAGCACCGAAGAACATCGGCAATACAGAGATCAAAGCCAGGAACAATGCGCCGGACATAGTCAGACGAGACATTACTCTAGTCAAATATTTCTCAGTAGCTTTACCAGGACGGATACCTGGAATGTAACCACCATTCTTCTTCATGTTATCAGCCATCTGCTGAGGATTCATCTGCACGAACGTATAGAAGAACGTGAACCCGATGATCATCACAACATACAGAAGCATACCAAGTGGTGCATCAGTTGCCAAATACTTGGCAATCCATTGAGCCCAGGCATGTGTTGACCAGAAACTGGAGAGAACAACTGGGAACTGAAGCAGTGATACGGCGAAGATAACCGGAATTACACCAGCCGCATTAATTTTCAGCGGAATGTGCGTATTCTGTCCACCGTACATTTTGTTGCCGACTACGCGTTTAGCGTATTGAACAGGAATCTTCCGAATACCTTGCTGTACGAAGATAACTGCTGTAATAATCGCTACAATCACAATCAGCACAATAACGACTTTAAGAATATTCAGGAACACTTGATCCGGCTGAATAAAGCTTGAGTTAGCCGTACTCGTGATATATCCCGGGATGGCGGCGACGATTCCCGCAAAAATCAGGATCGAAATCCCGTTCCCGATTCCCTTTTCGGTAATCTGTTCACCAAGCCACATCAGGAAAGAAGTACCAGCCGTCAAGATAATGGCAACCAGTAAGTAGTCAGCAAATGTCGCATTCGGCATCATTTGAGTTCCATAAATCCGGTTAAACCCTATCGACGTAGCAAAACCTTGGATCAGGGCCAAAATCACAGTACCATAACGAGTGATTTGCGCTAGTTGTTTTTTACCGTGCTCCCCTTGTTTAGCCCATTCAGCAAACTTAGGAACAACATCCATCGACAGCAATTGCACGATGATGGATGCTGTAATGTACGGATAAATACTTATCGCAAATATCGAGAAGTTTTTGAGCGCTCCGCCCGAGAAGGTGTTCAAAAGTCCCATCAAAGCGTCACCGCTTTGATTTGCTGTTTCCAGTACATCTTTGTTCACACCAGGAACCGGTACAAACGAACCGATACGGTAGATAATCAGAATGAACAAGGTAAACAGGATCTTTTTGCGCAAATCTTCCACATGCCAGATATTCTTAAGCGTCTTGAACATTAGATCACCTCGGTTTTACCGCCGGCAGCCTCGATTTTCTCTACCGCAGATTGAGAGAACTTATTTGCTTGTACAGTCAATTTAACGGTTAACTCACCATTGCCGAGAATCTTAATGCCGCTTTTGGAATTCTTGACAACACCAGTTTCAAGCAACAACTGCGGAGTCACTTCTGTTCCTTCTGCAAAGCTATTCAGATCTTCAAGGTTCACAATCGCATACTCTTTACGGGTAGGATTGACGAAACCACGTTTAGGCAGACGACGATAGAGCGGATTTTGTCCACCCTCGAAGCCCGGACGAACACCACCGCCAGAACGTGAGTTTTGACCTTTGTGACCGCGACCGGAAGTTTTACCATTTCCGCTACTTGGTCCACGACCAACGCGATTGCGTTCTTTGCGGGAACCAGGAGCTGGAGCAAGTTCATGTAACTTCATCGTTTGCACCTCCTTATGTTTGTTAATTTATACGAGGCGATTAGCCTTCAATTTCAGTTACAGATAGCAAGTGACTCACTTTGTTGATCATTCCGCGAATTGCAGGACTGTCATTGTGAACCACTGTCGTGTTGAGTTTACGTAGGCCGAGCGTCTTAACAGTAACACGTTGTGTTTCTGGACGTCCGATTACACTACGTACGAGGGTAATTTGCAATTTTGCCATTGACGTTCCCCTCCTTAACCGCGCAATTCTTCGACAGATTTGCCGCGAAGTTTCGCGACCTCTTCAATGCGTTTCAGACGGGAAAGTCCCTCCAAAGTTGCATTGACCATGTTCATGGAATTCGAAGAACCCAGTGATTTTGTCAAAATGTCGCCAACGCCTGCCAATTCCAATACCGCACGAACTGGACCGCCAGCGATAACGCCAGTACCCTCTGATGCTGGTTTCAGCAACACGCGTCCTGCGCCGAAGTGGCCAGTAACGAGATGGGGAATCGAAGTTCCTACGATTGGAATGTGAATCAGGTTTTTCTTGGCGTCTTCAATGCCTTTACGGATGGCATCCGGAACTTCGCCGGCTTTACCGATACCAGCACCGACGTAGCCATTGCCATCGCCCACAACAACGAGTGCACTAAAGCTGAAACGGCGTCCGCCTTTTACAACTTTTGCTACACGGTTAATGTGTACAACTCTTTCTGTCAGTTCTAAACTGTTCGGATCTACACGCAAGTCGTTAACCTCCTTTTAAGAATTATTCTAGAATTCAAGACCAGCTTCACGAGCTGCGTCAGCCAATGCTTGAATTCGTCCATGGTACAAGTAACCTCCGCGGTCGAATACGACCACTGCATAGCCTTTTTCTTTAGCACGCTCAGCGACCAATTGGCCAACTTTCGCTGCAGCTTCAACGCTGCCGCCATTACCGATGTTAGCGCTCAGTTCTTTATCAAGTGTAGAAGCGGATACGATAGTAACCCCTTTAACATCATCGATCAGTTGAGCGTAGATGTGTTTTGAAGAACGGAATACGTTCAAACGTGGACGCTCAGTAGTTCCCTGGATCTTCTTACGAACACGCAGGTGTCTTTTGAGACGAGCCTTGTTTTTATCTTCTTTTGTAATCATGACTTCCCTTTCACTCCCTTCAGTTTGCCGTAAACAGCTTCACTTTAAGATGCACGGGGTATCTTACAATTAAGTTCAAACTGGTTATTTCTTCTTACCAGCTTTACCTTCTTTGCGGATGATACGCTCGCCTTCATATTTGATACCTTTACCTTTATACGGTTCTGGCTCACGAACGGAACGAATTTTAGCAGCATATGCGCCAACGCGTTCTTTATCGATACCTTTAACGATGATCTTCGTGTTCGCAGGAACTTCAAACTCAATACCTGCTTCCGGTGTAATTTCAACCGGGTGGGAGTAACCAACGTTCAGAACGACTTTATCTCCGGATTTGCTTGCACGATATCCGACCCCAACCAATTCCAGAGATTTCGAGAAACCTTCAGTCACGCCTGCTACCATGTTGTTGACAACGGAGCGGGTTGTGCCGTGAAGTGAACGATGCAATTTGTTATCCGACGGACGAACAACGGTAATTTCGTTATTTTCAACTGTAACCTTCATGTCTTTATGAAGCTCACGAGTCAAAGAACCTTTTGGACCTTTTACTGTAATAACGGCGTTGTCCAAAGTGACATCTACACCGCTAGGTACTGCGATTGGTTTACGACCAATACGAGACATGTGTTGCACCTCCTTATCTTGTGACGTTTATTACCAAATGTAGCAGACAACTTCTCCGCCAGATTTTGATTGACGAGCTTCTTTGTCGGTCATAACTCCCTTAGATGTGGAGATAATCGCGATTCCTAGACCACCGAGTACACGAGGCACTTCATTGCTCTTCGTGTATACGCGAAGGCCTGGTTTACTGATTCTTTTCAAACCAGAAATAACACGTTCTTGGTTAGGGCCGTATTTCAAGAAGATACGGATAATCCCTTGTTTGCTATCTTCAACGAATTCCGCATCGCGGATGAAACCTTCACGCTTCAAAATGTCAGCGATTTGTTTCTTCATAGTAGAAGCAGGCATTTCTACCGTTTCGTGACGCACAATGTTAGCGTTACGAATACGAGTAAGCATATCTGCAATAGGATCAGACATAGTCATGTGTGTAAACCTCCTTCCCGTTTATAAACTTCTTACCAACTTGCTTTTTTCACGCCAGGGATCTGGCCTTTATAAGCTAATTCACGGAAACAAATTCTGCAAATTTTGAACTTTTGCAGTACCGAATGTGGACGACCACAACGTTCGCAACGTGTATATGCACGTACTTTAAACTTAGGCGTACGTTGTTGTTTAACTTTCATCGAAGTTTTTGCCACTTAGCCTGACACCTCCTAAACATTTTCGGAGAAAATGGATTAACCGACTTTATTTTGCGAAAGGCATTCCCAGCTGACCCAGCAGCTCGCGGGATTCCTCGTCCGTCTTAGCAGTCGTTACAATAACGATGTCCATACCGCGGACTTTATCCACTTTGTCATATTCGATCTCGGGGAAGATCAATTGTTCTTTAAGACCAAGTGTGTAGTTACCACGGCCGTCAAAGGCTTTAGTGGAAACACCACGGAAGTCACGTACGCGTGGAAGCGTTACGTTGAACAATTTGTCCAAGAAGTAATACATACGCTCGCCGCGCAGTGTTACTTTAACCCCAATCGGCATATTTTCGCGTAGTTTGAAACCAGCGATGGATTTTTTAGCTTTAGTGATTACTGGTTTTTGACCAGCGATCAACTGCATGTCATTAACTGCAGCATCAAGTACTTTGGAGTTTTGAACAGCGTCACCCACACCCATGTTGATGACAACCTTCTCGATCTTAGGCACTTGCATAACAGTTGTATAGTTAAACTTCTGCATCAAAGCAGGTGTTATTTCGTTGAGATAACGTTCTTTCATTCTTGCTGCCATGAAGATTTAACCTCCTTTCTTAAGGGCTAGATTAGTCGATAATCTCTCCGGATCTTTTAGCAATCCGAACTTTTTTACCGTTGTCCAATACTTTGTAACCGATACGTGTTACTTTGCCGGACTTCGGATCGATGTGCATTACGTTGGACACATGAATCGAAGCTTCCTGCTCAATAATTCCACCCTGTGGATTCAGCTGGTTCGGCTTTTGGTGTTTTTTCACCATATTGACGCCTTCTACCAGAACGCGGTTTTCACGAGGATAAGCAGCGATGACACGGCCTTTTTTGCCTTTGTCTTTACCACTAATCACAAGCACCACATCATCTTTCTTCACGTGCAGTTTATTGTTATGGGATTCCAGAACTTTTTTCACTCTAGGCATTTATTACACCTCCTATAACTAACCTTCAACTTATTGGTGCTCGTGTTTATTAGATTACTTCCGGTGCCAAGGAAACGATCTTCATGTAGTCTTTATCGCGAAGTTCGCGAGCAACTGGTCCAAAGATACGTGTTCCACGAGGGCTTCTGTCGTCTTTAACAACAACAGCTGCATTTTCGTCGAATGCGATGTAAGATCCATCTTTACGACGAACGGAACGTTTCGTACGAACAACTACCGCTCTAACAACATCACCTTTTTTGACAACGCCGCCTGGTGTTGCTTGTTTAACGGAACAAACGATCAAATCACCGATTGCTGCTGTACGGCGTCCAGTACCACCCAGTACGCGGATACACATCAGTTCCTTCGCACCAGAGTTGTCAGCCACATGCAAGCGTGTAAATGGTTGAATCATTATAATTTCCTCCTTCCGGAAAAACTCTTTTGATTATCTTAGATGATAACCGCTTTTTCAACCACTTCAACTAGTCTCCAACGTTTGTCCTTGGACAACGGACGAGTTTCCATGACTTTTACGGTATCGCCAATTTTCGCAACGTTTTCCTCATCATGTGCTTTGAATTTCTTCGTAGACTTGATGCGTTTGTGGTACAAGTTATGCTTCTTATAGGTTTCAACAGCGACTACGATGGTTTTATCCATTTTATCACTGACCACTTTACCGATTAGCACTTTACGTGCATTACGTTCTTCGCTCATTAGTTAGCCTCCTTCCTGAATACGGATCTGAGATCCGTCTCACTTAACTAATCCCAAGCACTCTTTGATGGATTACGGTTTTAGCACGAGCTATTTCCTTACGCACGTCACGAATCCGAGTCGGGTTGTCCAGTTGGCCAGTTGCCAATTGGAAACGGAGATTAAAAAGTTCCTCTTTGAATCCAGCGATCTTTTGTTCAATCTCAGCAGTGGTTAAGTTGCGAAGTTCATTAGCTTTCATTTGCTTCACCACCCAATTCTTCACGTTTCACAAACTTAGTCTTAACAGGCAGCTTGTGAGCGGCAAGACGCATCGCTTCACGAGCGATTTCTTCCGACACGCCTCCGAGTTCAAACATAATCTTGCCCGGTTTAACTACGGCTACCCATTTCTCAACGTTACCTTTACCACTACCCATACGAACCTCGAGAGGCTTTTGAGTAATAGGCTTATCTGGGAAAATCTTGATCCAAACTTGACCGCCACGTTTGATATAACGTGTCATTGCGATACGAGCAGCTTCGATCTGACGGTTAGTGATCCAAGATGGTTCCATTGCAACCAGGCCGAATTCGCCGAAGTTCAATTCAGTACCACCCTTTGCCATACCCTTCATGTGTCCGCGTTGTTGCTTGCGGTGTTTTACGCGTTTTGGTACCAACATGATTAGTTGCCTCCTTCCTGAGCAGCTTGTTTCTTAGCTGGGGGAAGAACTTCTCCACGGTAGATCCATACTTTTACGCCGATAAGACCGTAAGTTGTATGTGCTTCAGCCGTTCCGTAATCGATATCGGCACGAAGCGTATGAAGTGGAACTGTTCCTTCGCTATAACCTTCTGAACGAGCAATCTCAGCTCCGCCAAGACGTCCGCCTACTTGAGTTTTAATCCCTTTTGCGCCAGAACGCATTGTTCTTTGAATCGCTTGTTTGAGTGCACGACGGAACGATACACGACGTTCCAATTGTTGAGCAATGCTCTCAGCTACAAGAATTGCATCCAATTCAGGGTGCTTGATTTCATTGATGTTGATGTGTACTTTTTTGCCACCAGCGATTGCTGTAACTGCGCTGCGAAGTACTTCTACTTCTGCTCCGCCCTTACCAATAACCATACCTGGTTTAGCAGTGTGAATTGTAACGTTCACGCGGTTAGCCGCTCTTTCGATCTCGATATGGGAAACAGCGGAATCCTTCAACTTACCTTTAAGGTATTCCCGGATTTTGACGTCTTCCATCAGAAGAGTACCGAAATCTTTTCCTGCATACCATTTAGATTCCCAATCGCGAATGATCCCGATCCGGAGTCCGATTGGATTTACCTTTTGACCCACGTGTTATCCCTCCTTATTTCTCAGATACCACCAGTGTAATGTGGCTCGTGCGTTTATTGATCCGACTTGCGCGGCCCATGGCGCGCGGACGGAAACGTTTCATAGTAGGTCCTTGGTTAACGAAAACCTCGCTAACGAACAAACTGTTCACGTCCAAAGAATAGTTATGCTCAGCATTCGCAATTGCCGAATTAAGCAACTTCTCAACGACCGGAGAAGCGGATTTCGGAGTGTGGCGAAGAATAGCAATTGCTTCCCCCACTTGCTTACCACGAATCAAGTCAACAACCAGTTTCGCTTTACGAGCGGAAATCCGCACCGATCTTGCATGTGCTTTTGCTTCCATTGTTTAACCTCCTTTCAAACAGAGACCTTATTATTATCTTCTTGTTTTCTTATCGTCACCCGCGTGGCCTTTGTAAGTACGTGTTGGCGCGAACTCGCCCAACTTGTGACCTACCATATCTTCTGTTACGTATACAGGCACGTGTTTACGGCCGTCATATACACCAAACGTATGTCCGATAAACTGAGGGAAAATGGTTGAGCGACGGGACCAAGTTTTAACTACAACCTTTTTTTCAGCCTCGTTCAGTTCCTCAACTTTTTTAAGCAGGTAGCCATCGATAAACGGCCCCTTCTTTAAACTGCGACCCATGTGTGAATCCTCCCTTCATCCGGTTCTTCAAACCGCGAATCGACGCTTCGCGCTTTATTAACTTGCCAGAAGCGTCTTATTTTGTGCGGCGGCGAACGATATATTTATCAGATGCCTTGTTTTTCTTACGCGTTTTGTAACCAAGGGTTGGTTTACCCCATGGAGACATAGGCGATTTACGTCCGATTGGAGCGCGGCCTTCACCACCACCGTGTGGGTGATCGTTCGGGTTCATTACTACACCGCGTACTTCAGGGCGACGGCCCAGCCAGCGACTACGTCCAGCTTTACCGATTTTGATCAATTCATGATCTTCGTTACCTACGGAACCGATAGTTGCACGGCATACGCTAAGGATCTTACGAACCTCACCGGATGACAAACGAACGGAACAGTACTTTTCTTCTTTACCAAGCAATTGAGCTTCTGTACCAGCAGCACGAACCAATTGTCCGCCTTTACCTGGTTTCAACTCAATGTTGTGGATAACTGTACCCACTGGGATGTTCTCCAGTGCAAGGCTGTTACCAATTTTGATGTCGGCTGTTGGGCCGGACTCTACTTTATCCCCAACTTTTAGGCCTTTAGGAGCGATGATATAACGTTTCTCTCCATCAGCATAGTGGATCAAAGCAATATTAGATGTACGGTTCGGGTCATACTCGATTGTAGCAACGCTACCTGGTATGCCGTCTTTAGTCCGCTTGAAGTCGATAATACGGTATTTACGTTTGTGTCCGCCGCCATGGTGACGAACCGTAATTTTACCTTGGTTGTTGCGTCCCGCATGTTTGAACAGCGGAGAAAGCAACGATTTCTCTGGCTGGTTTGTTGTGATTTCTTCAAACGTAGACACAGACATATGGCGTCTTGCCGGAGAGGTCGGTTTGTACTTTTTGATTGGCACTATAGTTTCCTCCTTACTTTAAGAGTATTATTCTACCGCTTCAAAAAATTCAAGCGGTTTGCTGTCCGGGCTAAGCTTAACGATGGCTTTTTTCCACTCTGGAGTGTAACCAGAATATTTACCATAACGTTTCAGTTTGCCAGGCACGCGCATTGTGTTCACATTAGTTACTTTTACTTTGAAAATAGCCTCGACAGCTTTTTTGATTTCGGTTTTGTTAGCACGGATATCCACTTCAAAAGCGTATTTCATTTCGCTCATGTAGTCGGAAGTACGTTCCGTAATCACCGGACGTTTGATAATATCACGAGGATCTTTCATTACGCGAACACCTCCTCTACCTTCAGAACTGCTTCTTTAGTGATGATCAGTTTGTCGTACGTCAGTACGTCAAGAACATTAATGCCGTCAGCCGCTACGAATTTCACCCCAGGGATGTTACGAGCGGAAAGTGCTACGTTATCATCATAGCTAGTAGCTACGATCAAAGCTTTGCGTTCCACTTTCAGGTTGTTCAAGATTGCTGCGAATTCTTTCGTCTTCGGAGCATTCATTGTCAAGCTATCCAATACGATAATGTCATTCTCGAGTACTTTCGAGGACAAAGCGGATTTGATCGCCAAACGACGAACCTTCTTAGGCAATTTCCAGGAATAGCTACGTGGTGTTGGTCCGAAGACAACGCCGCCGCCTTTCCATTGTGGAGAACGAATGGATCCTTGACGAGCGCGACCTGTACCTTTTTGTTTCCAAGGCTTACGTCCACCGCCACGAACTTCAGAACGTCCTTTTACTTTGTGTGTACCACGACGAAGGGAAGCTCTTTGCATAAGCGCAGCTTCGTGTAGAACGTGCTCATTCGGTTCAATACCGAATACTGTATCGCTCAGTTCTACTTCACCAACTTCGTTGCCACTAATATTAAAAAGTGTTACTTTTGGCATTTCATGTTCCTCCTTTCTTAGGTAATTATTTCTTAACGGTTTGTTTAACTTTCACGAAGCTGTTTTTAGGACCTGGGATAGCGCCTTTAACCAGCAATACGTTACGTTCAACGTCAACCTTGATGATTTCAAGCTTTTGAACCGTGATAGTCGTGTGACCCATATGTCCTGGGAGGCGTTTGCCCTTCGGAACACGGTTAGCTTGGATAGAACCCATGGAACCCGGTCTTCTGTGGTAACGCGATCCGTGTGCCATTGGTCCGCGGCTTTGTCCCCAACGTTTGATGTTACCTTGGAAACCTTTACCTTTAGATGTGCCAGTTACGTCAACAAATTCGCCCTCAGCAAAAATATCAGCCTTCAGTTCTTGTCCAACCTCGAGAGACCCGAGGTCAACACCGCGAATTTCACGAACGTAGCGCTTAGGTGTTGCATTTGCCTTTTTGGCGTGACCTTGTTCAGGCTTATTGGAGCGACTTTCTTTTTTATCAGAAAATCCCAATTGCACTGCTTCATATCCGTCGATATTCAGGTCTTTCTTTTGCAGTACTACACAAGGGCCTGCTTCGATAACAGTAACAGGAATTACGTTACCTTCTGGAGTAAACACTTGAGTCATACCGAGTTTTTTTCCTAAGATACCTTTCAATGTTGACACCTCTTTTCTTTTCCTAAGTTGCTAAAAATAGAATTACAATTTGATTTCGATATCTACACCGGACGGTAGATCCAAGCGCATCAAGGCATCCACAGTTTGTGGTGTTGGGTTCACAATATCGATCAAACGTTTGTGAGTCCGTTGTTCAAACTGTTCACGGGAATCCTTGTACTTGTGTACCGCACGGAGAATAGTAATGATTTGCTTCTCAGTTGGCAACGGAATCGGTCCAGATACACCAGCACCCGAACGTTTTGCAGTTTCAACGATTTTCTCTGCGGATTGATCAAGAATTCTGTGGTCGTATGCTTTCAAGCGAATACGAATTTTTTGCTTTGCCATTTTAGTCCCTCCTTCTATCGCCCAATTTATTATCGGACATACTCCGTGAAAATTTTCTGACGTCGACCTCATGGCAAAGGGGCCGGGTGTGTCAGTAACCTCTCACATCATCGCAACGTCTCAGAACAACATTTATTATTATATATAATAGGCAGCAGTATTGCAAGCTAAAATAACAAAACAACGTATATTTTTTTCATGCGTTGCTTTATTACTATTATATAGGTTAAAGATTCGCAGTGGCAGACTTAAAAATCTCAGCTGACTCCGCAGTCTGTGCTGTTGCTGACCCAATTCCCTCTATTGTCTGAATCAATGTTCTTATTTCTTCTTCTACTATAACAATCTCTTGTGTGCTACTTCTCATCGCCTCTACAATTTCGGAAAACAAAAGACTAGTCTCAACGGATTGATGTTTCCCACTTTTGGTTAGCTCTTGTACCTTACGTATCTCCTCAACGACTTGTTGTGTGAGACTTCCCGATTTATAAGTCAGCTCTACGATCTGAATTACAGTATTCTTCGTATCCTCTGCCAACCGACTAACTTCTTGAGCAACTACACTAAACCCTCTACCATGCACTCCGGCTCTAGCGGCTTCTATCGTTGCATTAAGTGAAAGAATTTTAGTTTGATCTGCAATATCTTTAACTGAGTTTACGATTTTTTGAATTTGTTTAGAGGAATTGCTTAATTCGTGGACTGAATGTTCCATTTCACTAGTACTTTGATAAATAAGATTAATCTGTCCTGTTAAGCTATCCAAATGCTCATGTCCATCTGTAGCCAACCCCTGCGACTCTACAGCGGATGTAGCTGTACGTTGGAATGTTCTACTCACTTCATTGCTACTTGCTACTAGCTGCTTCACAGCGGCATTTGTGTCGATACTAAAATCTATTAACTCGCTGCTGAATTCAGCAATTTTCTGCTTTAATTCATTTTTAACCAAAAGGTATTGCTGTTCCTTCTCTTTGACGTTCTCCTTCTCGTATTCCTCCAGGACAAGTTGTTGTTCAAGGTTAAGCAGCTTAGTTACGGTCTTAACTACATGTAAACGTGTATTGTCATCATGTGTCTCATTATAGATAACTTGTATAAAAACGTTCTGAAGATTTTGAAAAGCGGATAAGTACCATTTAGGCTCAAGTCCTACTCTTTTATGAATATTAGCAATCTTCATTCGCTTTGCTATGTATTCTTCATCAACTTTGCCATCAAAAATTTCAATGATATGCTCGCGGAGTGTTGTTTTCAACCTCTCGATACTACTATGCTCCAATATAATGGCTTCGAGTTTATCCACACCTAATACCGAATTATAAAATTGATCAATTATATAGTCTATATTCTTTTCAACGCTAGGCTTTACCCTACGTAATAAGTTCAAATCTGATTCAGATAGATCAATCATTCTCATTTGCTCATTGAGTTCGTCATAACCCTCAAGAGTATGAAAAAAATCTTCAGTACGCTTAGTCTGGTGTTTATGTTCTATCAAATTAGGGGTGTGAGAATCCTCGTTATTATTACGTGATGTTATAGCATGCATGAATGAAAAAGGACATTTTCCCATGTTATCACTCTCCCCTCAATTACTATTTTTTTACAATATTACCTTCCTTTCATTTTACTCTATGATTATTAAAATTGTAAACAATTTATCGTTGAATTTTGTAGAATTTTGTAGAATTATTCGAAATTTCATACTTATTTTATCGTATATTGTCGAATTTAAGATGGTTTATCCTATAAAATAACAAAAAGCCCCGGATTCTCCGCAAGAAGAATCCGGGGCACTATGATTCAGAGTCTACCCGCAGATAGAAACGAATTTATTTTTGGATGGAAGCTACGCTACCTGCTCCAACTGTACGTCCACCTTCGCGAATGGAGAATTTAGTACCTTCTTCAATAGCGATAGGGGAGATCAAAGCAACAGTTACAGTGATGTTGTCACCAGGCATAACCATTTCAGTACCTTCTGGCAAGTTGATGATGCCAGTTACGTCAGTTGTACGGAAGTAGAACTGTGGACGGTAACCAGTGAAGAATGGTTTGTGACGTCCGCCTTCTTCTTTAGTCAAAACGTAGATTTGAGCAGTGAACTCAGTGTGTGGTTTAACAGAGTTCGGTTTAGCCAATACTTGGCCACGCTCGATCATTGTACGGTCTACACCACGAAGCAAAGCTCCGATGTTGTCACCCGCTTGAGCGGAATCCAGCAATTTACGGAACATTTCTACGCCCGTAACTACGGATTTCTTAGTTTCTTCGTGAATACCAACGATTTCGATTTCTTCTCCGACTTTAACTGTTCCGCGTTCTACGCGACCAGTTGCCACAGTACCGCGGCCAGTGATGGAGAATACATCTTCGACAGGCATCAAGAATGGTTTGTCAGTTTGACGCTCTGGAAGTGGAATGTACTCGTCGATTGTTTCGAACATTTCAACAATCTTCTTAGCATATTCGCCTTCTGGGTTTTGAAGAGCTTCACGAGCAGAACCACGAATGATTGGAGTGTCATCGCCTGGGAAGTCATACTCGCTCAGCAAGTCACGAACTTCCATTTCAACCAATTCCAACAACTCTTCGTCTTCAACCATGTCGCATTTGTTCAAGAAAACAACGATGTATGGAACACCTACTTGACGGGACAACAGGATGTGCTCGCGAGTTTGTGGCATAGGGCCATCAGCTGCGGATACAACCAGGATAGCTCCGTCCATTTGCGCTGCGCCAGTGATCATGTTTTTAACATAGTCGGCGTGACCAGGGCAGTCTACGTGAGCGTAGTGACGGTTAGGAGTTTCATATTCAACGTGGGAAGTGGAGATTGTGATACCACGTTCGCGCTCTTCAGGAGCTTTGTCGATTTGATCGAATGCGATAGCTGCGCCACCGTAAGTTTTGGACAATACAGTAGTGATTGCAGCAGTCAGAGTCGTTTTACCATGGTCGACGTGACCAATAGTACCGATGTTAACGTGCGGTTTGTTACGTTCAAACTTTGCCTTTGCCATTTGAACAGTTCCTCCTTAATGTGGGGTTCCTTATATTTGAGCCGCCCGCATATATGTTTATCTTAGATGACTGAGTAATTATACTCGGACGGCAAGTTAAAACTAGTAATTATTCTCCGCCTTTGTTCTTAGCAGCGATCTCTTCCGCAATGGATTTAGGAACTTCTTCATAGTGAGAAAGCTCCATTGAGAATACGCCACGTCCTTGAGTACCAGAACGAAGAGTTGTAGAGTATCCGAACATTTCGGAAAGAGGCACCTTAGCACGGATAATTTGCGCTCCACCACGGGAATCCATACCTTCGATACGGCCACGGCGGGAGTTCAGCATACCCATAACATCACCCATATATTCCTCAGGAACAGTTACTTCTACTTTCATGATTGGCTCAAGCAGGACAGGTTTACACTTGTCTTTAGCTGCTTTAAGCGCCATCGAGCCGGCAATTTTAAATGCCATTTCGTTGGAATCGACATCATGGTAAGAACCATCAACGATGGTAGCTTTAACGTCTACAAGCGGGAAGCCTGCAAGTACGCCGTTTTTCATTTGTTCTTCGATACCCGCAAGTGCAGGAGCGATGTACTCTCTAGGAACCGAGCCACCGACAACTTTACTTTCGAATTTGCTACCAGTACCTGGCTCGAGGGGTTCAAATTCAACCCATACGTGACCGTATTGACCACGACCACCAGATTGGCGTACAAATTTACCTTCGACGCGAGCAGGTGCCTTGAACGTTTCGCGGTAAGCAACCTGTGGTTTACCCACATTGGTTTCTACTTTGAACTCACGACGCATACGGTCGATGATGATGTCCAAGTGAAGTTCACCCATACCAGCCAGGATAGTTTGGCCTGTTTCTTCATCAGTATGAGCACGAAGAGTTGGATCCTCTTCAGTCAACTTACCGAGAGCAACGCCCAATTTATCTTGGTCAGCTTTTGTTTTTGGTTCAACAGCGATTTCGATAACTGGATCAGGGAAGTTCATTGATTCCAGAATTACTGGATGCTTCTCATCACACAGTGTATCACCTGTACTGGTGTCTTTCAAACCAACTGCTGCAGCGATGTCGCCAGAATACACGATGGAAATCTCTTGACGGCTGTTAGCATGCATTTGAAGGATACGACCAATACGTTCACGCTTGTTCTTAGTAGCATTAACTACGTAAGATCCGGACTCTAGAATACCAGAGTATACACGGAAGAACGTAAGTTTACCTACATAAGGGTCAGTCATGATTTTAAATGCCAAAGCTGCAAACGGTTCTTCATCCGAAGAATGACGAACTGCTTCAGTTCCATCATCAAGATGTCCAGTGATAGCTGGAACGTCAAGAGGAGATGGCAAGTAATCAACAACAGCATCCAGCATAAGCTGAATCCCTTTGTTACGGTAGGAGGATCCAACAATTACAGGGAACAATTTAACTTCAACTACGCCTTTGCGCAGTGCAGCTTTAATTTCCGGAACTGTAATTTCTTCGCCTTCCAGGTACTTCATAGTCAGATCTTCATCAAGTTCAGCAACTTTCTCGATCAACTCGAGACGCAGCTCCTCAACTTTGGCCAAATATTCTTCCGGAATATCCGTTACTTCGATGTTTTGGCCTAGATCATCTCTGAACATGTGTGCTTTTTGCTCAACAAGGTCGATAATACCAGTGAAATCACTTTCTGCACCAATTGGCAATTGAATAGCAACTGCATTGGCTTGAAGGCGATCACGCATAGTTTCGATTACGTTAAGGAAATCCGCACCGATAATGTCCATTTTGTTCACATATGCAATACGTGGAACGTTATAACGGTCAGCCTGTCTCCATACGGTTTCAGACTGAGGCTCAACGCCCTCTTTTGCACTAAATACACCTACTGCCCCATCCAATACACGCAGGGAACGTTCAACTTCAACAGTGAAGTCAACGTGTCCTGGGGTATCAATGATATTGATGCGGTGACCTTTCCACGCAGCAGTCGTAGCAGCGGACGTAATCGTGATTCCGCGCTCTTGTTCTTGCTCCATCCAGTCCATTGTAGCAGCACCCTCGTGAACTTCACCGATTTTGTGCGTACGGCCTGTATAGAAAAGAATCCGCTCTGTGGTAGTTGTTTTACCAGCATCAATATGCGCCATGATCCCGATATTACGTGTATTTTTTAAGGAGAACTCTCTAGCCATGAAATGGATCTCCCTTCAAAATATAAGTTATTTGAATGACCTTAATCCTACCAACGGTAGTGAGCGAACGCTTTGTTTGCTTCAGCCATTTTGTGTGTATCTTCGCGTTTCTTAACAGAAGCGCCTGTGTTGTTGGAAGCGTCGATGATCTCAGCCGCCAAACGCTCTTCCATCGTCTTCTCACCGCGGTTGCGAGAGTAGTTTACGAGCCAACGTAATCCCAGAGCAGTACGTCTCTCTGGTTTAACCTCGATAGGTACTTGATAGTTAGCACCACCGACACGACGAGCTTTGACTTCCAAAACCGGCATGATATTCTTGATGGCAGCTTCGAAAACTTCCATCGGATCTTTACCCGTACGTTCTTCAATCAACTTGAATGAATTGTACAGAATGCTTTGAGCGACACCTCTTTTACCACCCAGCATAATGCGGTTAATCAAACGAGTAACCAACTTGCTATTATACAACGGATCTGGCAATACGTCTCTCTTAGTAACTGGACCTTTGCGTGGCATGGATATCCCCCTTTCTTAAATGTTTATTATTCTAGAATTTTTTCTTATTTCTTAGCTTTAGGACGTTTAGCACCGTATTTAGAACGAGCTTGCATCCGGTTAGCTACACCTGCTGTATCCAATGCACCACGAACGATATGGTAACGAACCCCTGCAAGGTCCTTTACTTTACCTCCGCGAAGTAATACAACACTGTGCTCTTGTAAGTTATGTCCGATACCCGGGATATAAGCTGTTACCTCGAGACGGTTCGTCAAACGAACACGGGCATATTTACGAAGCGCTGAGTTTGGTTTACGTGGAGTCATAGTACCAACACGAGTGCACACACCGCGTTTTTGCGGAGCGCTCAAATTTGTAGCCTCACGCTTGAGGGCGTTATACCCTTTTTGAAGAGCGGGAGATTTAGATTTTTCGATTTTGGCTTGACGGCCTTTACGAACCAATTGGTTAATTGTTGGCATGTTGTTGCCACCCCCTTCCTGAAATGATAGCCGATTTAAGAACTCTAAGCCCACAGACCCAGGCGGTTCATAAAAAGACAAATGAAAAGTTCTTGCCGCTGGAGTTCACCCCAGTACAAAAACATTTCCGTAGCTATTGTTTTAAGACGGCTGCCATCGCAGCGCCAACTTCTATTCCGCAGGCCTTGCCCAAATTCAGCATCGTATCCACGTATGTGATCTTAATGCCTTGTTTGTTACAAAGCATAACTATCCTGGAAGTAAGCCTTTGATCTCCGTCCTCTGCCACATAGACTTCTGCAGCTTGGCCCAACTCTACCGCCTTGACGGTTTGTTTGGTACCGATCTTGACCTGAGCATCCTGTAGTCCTCTATCATCAGTCATAATCATTACCTCCAATGAACAAGGATAACATGGCTACTCACGCACCTTAGACATTTTAGCATTATCAATAGATGGTGTCAAGAAATTCAGCAATAATTTTTATGAATATTATACACAGCAGATATTCGTGTCACACCTATGAATAGGTATGACACGAATTCACTACCATGTTTGCTAATTTATTCAGCAGGAACCGGCTCTAAAGACTCAAGCGCGCTTTCTGCATTTGGATCACTTAGCTTAACATTACGGTAACGATTCATACCAGTACCTGCAGGAATCAACTTACCGATAATAACATTTTCTTTGAGTCCAAGCAACTTATCTACTTTGCCTTTGATAGCAGCGTCTGTTAAGACACGAGTAGTTTCTTGGAAAGATGCAGCGGATAAGAAGGAATCTGTCTCAAGAGATGCCTTGGTAATACCGAGTAAGACCGGTTTAGCAACTGCAGGCTCTTTACCTGACAAGATGGCTTCCTTGTTAGCAGCTTCATATTCATGTATATCCGCAAACGCGCCTGGTAACAGACTTGTGTCACCTGCATCAATGATACGGATCTTCCGAAGCATTTGTTTGATCATAACTTCAATGTGCTTATCATTGATCTCAACGCCCTGGTTACGATATACACGCTGAACTTCTTGCAGAATGTAGTTTTGTACCCCACGGATCCCTTTGATTCGCAGCATTTCTTTAGGGTCAATCGAACCGTCTGTCAGCTCATCGCCGGCTTCAATTTCTTGGCCTTCGCTGACACGTAGACGTGAACCATAAGTAATGGAATAAGTCTTGGATTCTGCTTCACCTTGAACCTCGATTTCACGACGATCCTTAGTTTCACGGATTTCCTTGATTACACCATCGATCTCACTGATTGTAGCCTGACCTTTAGGGTTACGGGCTTCAAACAACTCTTGAATACGCGGCAAACCTTGCGTGATGTCATCACCGGCAACACCGCCGGTATGGAACGTACGCATTGTAAGCTGGGTTCCTGGTTCACCGATAGATTGTGCAGCGATAATACCAACCGCTTCACCGATCTCAACGTGTTTACCAGTTGCCAAGTTACGACCGTAACATTTCTTACAAACACCATGACGAGCACGGCAGCTTAGTACAGATCGGATTTGTAGCTTAGTTACACCAGCGTCTACGATTGCTTCCGCTTTATCGGAGTCAATCAAATCGTTGCGGTGAACAATGATTTCGCCTGTTTCCGGATGACGAACAGTCTCGAAGCAGTAACGACCTTCAATACGGTCATACAGGTCCTCAATAACCTCTTTACCATCCTGAATACGACTAACTGTAAATCCTTTATCCGTTCCACAATCTTCCTCACGGACGATAACGTCCTGAGCTACGTCAACGAGACGACGAGTCAAGTAACCGGAGTCAGCAGTACGAAGTGCGGTATCGGCAAGACCTTTACGCGCTCCGTGAGTGGAGATAAAGTACTCCAAGACCGTAAGACCTTCACGGAAGTTCGCTTTAATTGGCAATTCGAAAATCCGACCCGAAGGTGTTGCCATCAGACCACGCATACCACCCAGCTGAGTGATCTGCGATTTGTTACCCCGCGCTTTGGAGTCAACCATGAGCATGATTGAGTTGAAACGGTCCATCGATTTAAGCAGGATGTTCGTAAGATCATCCTTCGTCTTCGACCAGATCTCAATAACGCGGTCGTACCGTTCGTCATTAGTGATCAGACCACGGCGATATTGGTTAGCAACCACATCTACCTTAGCTTCGGACTCTTTCAGGATCGTAACTTTCTCCTCAGGCACGATAACATCCGACACAGCAACGGTAACACCGGAACGTGTGGAGTAAGTAAAGCCGAGTTGTTTAATTTTATCCAAAATCATAGAGGTTTTGGTTGTATGATAAGTTTCAAAACAACGTGCGATAATCAGACCCAGATATTCTTTACCTACAGCGCTGGCTTCAGGAGCGGATTCAATCAGCTCGCGAATATCTGCGCCTTTTTCATAGATAAAGTATTTCTCTGGCGTGCCATGCAGCAAGTTAGTCTTAGTCGCTTCATTGATATAAGGGAAACTACTTGGGTAAATTTCATTAAAGATAATCTTACCGATCGTAGTAATCAACATTGCGCCTTGTTGTTTTTCCGTAAAGCAAGTCTTACCTAGTGCTTTAACTGGAATAGCTACACGAGCATGAAGACCTGCAGTTCCGCGCTGGTAAGCTGATACAGCTTCATTTACGGTACGCAGAATCATACCTGATCCTTTTTCTTCCTTATTGTCCATGGTCAGGTAGAAAGTACCAAGGACCATATCCTGGGAAGGTGTTACAACCGGTTTTCCGTCTTTAGGGTTCAAGATATTACCGGATGCAAGCATGAGAATACGTGCTTCCGCTTGAGCTTCTGCTGACAGAGGAACGTGCACCGCCATTTGGTCACCGTCAAAGTCGGCGTTATAAGCCGTACATACGAGTGGGTGAAGACGAATAGCATGACCTTCCACCAAAATCGGTTCAAAAGCTTGGATACCGAGACGGTGAAGTGTTGGTGCGCGGTTTAGAAGTACTGGGTGCTCTCTGATTACTTCTTCAAGTACATCCCATACTTCAGGACTTACACGCTCAACTTTACGTTTTGCGCTCTTTATGTTGTGGGCTAGGCCCTTATTAACCAATTCCTTCATGACAAAAGGCTTGAACAATTCTAGCGCCATTTTCTTAGGAAGTCCGCACTGATACATCTTGAGGTACGGTCCTACAACGATAACGGAACGACCAGAGTAGTCAACCCGTTTACCGAGCAAGTTCTGACGGAAACGTCCTTGTTTACCTTTCAGCATGTGGCTGAGAGATTTCAATGGACGGTTACCAGGACCCGTTACCGGACGTCCTCTACGGCCGTTATCAATGAGAGCATCGACAGCTTCCTGTAGCATCCGTTTCTCGTTCTGCACGATAATGTCAGGTGCACCAAGATCCAACAGTCTTTTCAGACGGTTGTTCCGGTTAATAACACGACGATAAAGATCGTTCAAATCAGACGTAGCAAAACGGCCACCATCCAATTGAACCATCGGACGAAGCTCCGGAGGAATAACCGGAAGAACATCCATGATCATCCAATCAGGTTTGTTGCCTGAGTTACGGAATGCTTCAATGACTTCCAGACGTTTGATCGCCCGGTTACGACGTTGGCCTTGGGCCGTACGCAGTTCTTCTTTGAGGAATTCCAGCTCTTTTTCGATGTCGATGTCTTGAAGAAGCTTCTTAACAGCTTCAGCACCCATGCCCGCTTGGAATCCGTAACCGTATTTTTCGCGGTAGCTACGATATTCTTTCTCGGATAGAAGTTGTTTCTTTTCCAGTGGTGTTTCACCTGGGTCAGTTACAACATACGAAGCGAAGTAGATAATCTCTTCAAGTGATCTTGGAGACATATCTAGTGCCAAACCCATACGGCTTGGGATACCTTTGAAGTACCAGATATGAGATACCGGAGCAGCCAATTCAATGTGACCCATACGTTCACGACGAACTTTAGCACGAGTAACTTCAACGCCACAACGGTCGCAGACTACGCCCTTATAACGGACACGTTTGTATTTACCGCAATGACATTCCCAGTCTTTTTGAGGTCCAAAGATACGCTCACAGAAAAGACCCTCTTTTTCCGGTTTCAATGTACGATAGTTAATGGTTTCCGGTTTCTTAACTTCTCCGCGGGACCATGAACGAATCTTCTCCGGAGAAGCGAGTCCGATTTTCATAAATTCAAAATTGTTAACGTCCAACAAGGAGCAACCCTCCTTAACCTAATCCTGATTTAGTACCGCTTTGCCCTCCTCTGACTGTTACATCAAAAGAGGGCGCGGTCCTTTATAAAATGGAACTCAAAAGCTCCAACGTGATTATTCTACTCCGACTTCTGCGCCTTCTAAATTGAGGCTCAGCTTGTCGCCTGACGTCTCGTCCTCATCGTCCAATTCTCTCATTTCAATTTCCTGCTCGTCACCGCTAAGAATCTTAACATCCATACCCAGGGACTGCAGTTCTTTGATCAATACCTTGAACGACTCAGGAACACCTGGTTCCGGTACATTTTCACCTTTGACAATGGATTCGTACGTCTTCACGCGACCAACCACGTCATCGGATTTTACAGTCAAAATTTCTTGCAATGTATATGCAGCACCGTAAGCTTCAAGCGCCCACACTTCCATCTCCCCGAAACGCTGTCCACCAAACTGAGCTTTACCACCCAGTGGCTGTTGCGTAACTAGTGAGTAAGGTCCTGTTGAACGGGCGTGAATCTTATCATCAACCATGTGCGCCAGTTTGATCATATGCATGACGCCGACAGTAACTTCACGTTCGAAGCGTTCACCTGTACGACCATCGTACAATACAGTCTTACCATTACGCTGCATGCCAGCTTCTTCCATCGTATCAAATACGTCGTACTCACGTGCTCCGTCGAATACCGGCGTTGCAATGTGAATTCCCAGACGCAATGCGGCCATACCAATATGGACCTCAAGCACCTGTCCGATGTTCATACGAGAAGGAACGCCTAGAGGGTTAAGAACAACCTGTACCGGCGTACCGTCCGGAAGGAACGGCATATCTTCTTCTGGCAGGATACGAGCAACGACACCCTTGTTACCGTGACGTCCGGCCATTTTGTCACCTTCAGAAATCTTACGTTTCTGAGCGATGTACACACGAACCAATTGATTTACGCCAGGAGGCAGCTCATCGCCGTTCTCACGTGTAAATACTTTAACGTCAACGATAATACCATCACTACCGTGAGGAACACGTAAAGAGGTATCCCGTACTTCACGAGCCTTCTCACCAAAGATAGCGTGTAGGAGACGCTCTTCTGCAGTCAATTCAGTTACACCCTTAGGAGTAACCTTACCAACTAGAATGTCACCAGCACTGATTTCCGCACCGATGCGGATAATTCCACGCTCATCAAGATTGCGCAGAGCTTCTTCGCCCACGTTTGGAATATCACGTGTGATTTCTTCAGGTCCCAGTTTAGTGTCACGAGCTTCGGATTCGTATTCCTCGATATGAATCGAAGTGTATACATCTTCCTTAACTAGCTTTTCACTTAACAGGATCGCATCCTCGTAGTTGTAACCTTCCCAAGTCATGAACGCAACGACTACGTTACGACCAAGAGCAAGTTCGCCCATTTCTGTAGAAGGACCGTCCGCCAGGATGTCACCCTTCTTAACAATATCCCCTCTTTTAGCTAGAGGACGTTGGTTAATACAGGTACCTTGGTTAGAACGCATAAATTTGTGTAATTTATATTTAACGATATCGCCTTTAACTTCTTTGCCTTCGACAGTTTCAACCCGGCGCAGCCAAATTTCATTAGCTGAAGAGCGTTCGATAATACCGTCATATTTAGAAACAACACATACGCCAGAATCCTTAGCGGATTTATGTTCCATCCCTGTTCCGACGAGGGGAGCTTTAGGAATTAGAAGTGGAACGGCTTGACGCTGCATGTTAGATCCCATCAGAGCGCGGTTGGAGTCATCGTTCTCAAGGAACGGAATGAGCGCCGTAGCGACGGATACGACCTGTTTAGGCGAAACGTCCATGTAATCTACACGATTACTTGGCATTGTTGTAATGTTGTCAGAGTCTTTATTGTAACGAACGATTACCATGTCTTCCTTAAAGGAGCCATCTTCATCGATCAATACGTTAGCCTGAGCAACTACATAATTATCTTCCTCATCAGCAGTCAGATAATCGATTTGTTCAGTTACCTTACCTGTCTTTGGATCTACCCAACGATACGGAGCTTCGATAAAGCCGTATTCGTTGATACGAGCAAAGGTGGACAAGGAGTTGATCAATCCAATGTTCGGACCTTCCGGTGTTTCAATTGGACACATCCGGCCGTAGTGACTGTGATGGACGTCACGAACTTCAAAGCCCGCGCGTTCACGTGTCAAACCACCAGGTCCGAGTGCAGACAGACGACGTTTATGCGTAAGTTCCGCAAGTGGGTTCGTCTGGTCCATAAACTGAGACAGCTGGGAGCTACCGAAGAACTCTTTAATGGACGCGATAACCGGACGAATATTGATCAGAGCTTGAGGCGTAATTGCATTAGCATCCTGAATCGACATTCTTTCACGCACAACGCGCTCCATACGGGACAAACCGATACGGAACTGATTCTGCAGAAGTTCACCCACAGAACGCAGACGACGGTTACCCAGATGGTCGATATCATCGGTATTACCAATTCCGTGAAGCAAATTAATAAAGTAGCTGATCGAGGATATAATATCAGCTTGAGTAATGTGCTTAACAGACTTGTCGATGTTGCCGTTAGCGATCAGCTTAATAACCCGACCTTCTTCAATTGGCGAGAATACGTCAATCGTTTGAAGAGGAATATCTTCGCTGTCCATAACTCCACCAGTAACACGGTAGTTCTTAAAGGCAACATTCTTTTCGAAGTAAGGAATCAATTCATCAAGCAGTCTGCGATCGACCATTTGACCGGACTCAGCCAGGATTTCTCCTGTAGCTTCGTCAACCAAAGGCTGAGCAAGACGTTGATTGAAAAGACGATTCTTAATGTGTAGCTTTTTATTGATTTTGTAACGGCCTACATTAGCTAGGTCGTAGCGTTTTGGATCAAAGAAACGCGCGACCAGCAAACTTTTGGCATTGTCTAGTGTCGGCGGTTCGCCCGGACGCAAACGCTCATAAATTTCAATAAGCGCCTTCTCCGTGGAGTCCGTGTTGTCTTTATCCAGCGTATTGCGAATATATTCATCATTGCCAAGCAATTCCAGAATTTCGGCATCACTACCGAAACCGAGAGCACGCAAAAGTACGGTAACAGGAATTTTACGAGTCCGATCGATACGAACATACATAATATCCTTAGCGTCGGTCTCAAGTTCCAACCAGGCTCCGCGGTTCGGGATTACTGTGGCGGTGTAGGTTTTTTTGCCGTTCTTATCCACTTTTGTGCTGAAATAGACGCTTGGAGAGCGAACCAACTGGCTGACAATAACCCGTTCCGCACCGTTAATAATAAAAGTGCCGGTCTCCGTCATCAGCGGGAAATCTCCCATGAACACTTCCTGCTCTTTGACCTCACCGGTCTCCTTATTAATGAGCCGCACCTTTACACGCAGAGGAGCCGCATACGTCACGTCCCGCTCTTTAGCGTCGTCAACCGTATATTTTGGTTCACCCAGGCTGTAATCAATGAACTCTAGTACCAAATTACCTGTGAAATCCTGGATCGGCGAGATGTCCTGAAACATTTCCCGCAATCCTTCCTCCAAAAACCAATCATAAGATTTTTGTTGGATCTCGATCAGGTTCGGGACCTCGAGTACCTCGTTAATTCTCGCATAGCTCCGCCGAGTGCGTCGACCATACTGAACAAGATGTCCTGCCAACTTTACTCACCCCTCATGTCTACTCACTTAAAAATTGATTGCGAACCCTTGTTTGGAACCGTATAATGGAACCATACTACAAGGATTCAGTCATAAATAAAAGAAAAGCCCTTATCGAAATCTTCGAAAAAAGAGCGCACTTATCCATGACCAAAATACTCCTTATCCAGTAGATTTGCCCAAAACGTACATATTATACGTCACCAAGCAACAGTTTATGCGCTATTATCTATTACCGCGTAACACTCGCTACGCCAGAGCATAGAGAACCAATTCGCAAAAAACTTGCCGTACGGCTTGCGCTAGCCGGCGACAATATATCGCTTGACATTTTCAGCAAACTAAAGACATGGAGCCTATCTTAATACTGACATTTTATAATAATACCATTATCACTATCACATGTCAATAACCTATTGATTTTTATTTTTGAGCTTTAATAATACGATAACCTTTATCTTTGCCCACTTCTTCTACATTTGAGAACAAGCTTTCAAGTTTAGCTACCGCTGATGGAGCGCCCTGCTTCTTCTGAATAACAATCCACAGAAATCCACCCTCATTTAAATGCTCATAAGCTTCTTCAAAAATCTGATGCACTACAGCTTTTCCTGCACGTATCGGAGGATTGGTAAGAATCACATCGAACTTTTGTTGTTCATTCAATGCGCCGAGCACATCGCTTTCCATTACCGTAACATTCCGGATTCCATTGTGCTGGGCATTTTCACGCGCAAGTTCTACCGCACGACTATTAATATCAATCATCGTAACTTGCCCTTTGGGGGCTAGGTATGCTGCACTTATGCCTATCGGTCCATATCCGCAACCCACATCAAGCACTGCTGAACCGTCCGGAATATCCATAGCTTCAATGAGAACTCGACTACCGTAATCGATGTCTCCTTTAGAGAACACACCTGCATCACTTGTGAAACGAAAGCTTTTGCCTCTTAGAACGGTGTCGATGGTACGTCTGTCATGACGCACTTCCGGTTGCTGCGAATAATAATGTTGCGACATCTCTATCCTCCCTTTCCTTTATGTTAATAGTTTGTATTCACACAACCCTACTAACTCTATCAAGCATAAACGCCTCTGATGTCCTTATAAGGACGGTAAGCGTTCAAGCGAGAAATATAAAGATAAAGTATAATGTGAAACTTATACTTTCTTATATTTTTATAAAATAAACCCCTTGAACAAGTTCAAGGGGTTTTCAGTATAGAAGGAATTACTTCACTTCTACAGCTGCGCCTGCTTCTTCCAATTTTGCTTTAGTAGCTTCGGCTTCGTCTTTGCTTACTTTTTCTTTGATAGCTTTTGGTGCGTTGTCTACAAGGTCTTTAGCTTCTTTCAAGCCAAGGCCTGTGATTTCGCGAACGATTTTGATAACGTTGATTTTGGAAGCGCCAGCGCCTGTCAAAATTACGTCAAATTCGGATTGCTCTTCAGCTACTGCTGCTACCGCACCGCCAGCTGCTACTGGAGCTGCTGCTGTTACGCCGAATTCTTCTTCAATTGCTTTAACCAGGTCGTTCAGTTCCAATACGCTCATGCCTTTAATTGCTTCCAAGATTGCTTCTTTACTCATGATTGAACCTCCATTTATAATTTAAATTTGTTTGTGGTATTGATTTATGCTGCAAGAGCCAAAGGCTTACGCGCTTTGTTCTTCTTTTTCAGCAACAGCTTTAACTGCAAGCGCGAAGTTGCGCATTGGAGCTTGAAGTACGCTAAGCAGCATGGACAGCAAACCATCGCGGGATGGAAGCTCAGCCAGTGCTTTCAATTGGTCCGCGTCGATGACACGTCCTTCTACTACGCCGCCTTTCAATTTCAAAGCGTCGTTTTTCTTGGCGAAATCGTTCAAAATTTTAGCTGGAGCTACTGCATCAGTTGTGCTGAATGCGATAGCTGTTGGACCAGTCAAAACTTCATCCAACTCAGTCAACTCAGCCGCAGCAGTTGCGCGACGTAGCAATGTGTTCTTCAGGACTTGAAACTCAACGCCAGCTTCACGAAGTTGCTTACGCAGTTCAGTCACTTGGGAAACGTTCAATCCACGATAGTCCGCTACAACAGTCGAAAGACTGTTTTGCAGTTTCGCAGTAACAACGTCAACCGCATCCTGTTTTGCTTGAATTACTTTTGCATTTGCCAATGTATACACCTCCTGAAAATTTATGTGTCGGCGTCCTTTCCAAGGAAAGCATCACCGCTCCTACGCAGGCATTAGAAAAGCCTCCGCAGAATCACGAAGGCTTGATAAAACGAAAGTTATACGAGCGAGCTCGTTACTTCTTGTTTCTATCACAACACCTCGGTAGGGAATTAAGCACTAAGGCACCTACTGTCTACGGTAAGCATATTCAAGGTTAAGATTGATACCTTAAGTTTCACAACTGTTATAGATTATCAAAATTGACCCAAAGAGTCAACCCTTATTTATCTGAAGACGGTTGTGTTCACACGAGCGCTAGGACCCATTGTGGAAGAAATCGAGATGCCTTTAAGGTATACACCTTTAGCAGCAGCTGGTTTCGCACGGTTCAAAGCGTCGATAAGAGCTTTAAGGTTATCGTTCAATTGTGCAGCATCAAAGGACACTTTGCCGATTGGCGCGTGAATTTGACCTGCTTTGTCAAGACGATATTCGATTTTACCGGCTTTGATTTCTTGCACAGCCTTGGAAACATCGAATGTAACTGTGCCAGCTTTAGGGTTAGGCATAAGACCTTTACCACCAAGCAGACGACCCAGTTTACCGACTTCACTCATCATATCAGGTGTAGCTACGCAGACATCAAATTCAAACCAGCCTTGTTGAATTTTGTTGATCATGTCTTGATCACCAACAAAATCCGCGCCAGCAGCTTCTGCCTCTTTCGCTTTTTCACCTTTTGCAAATACAAGCACGCGTTGTGTTTTACCAGTGCCGTGAGGCAGGACAACAACACCACGAACTGCTTGGTCTTGTTTACGCGGGTCTACACCCAGACGAACTGCTGCTTCAACGGTTTCGTCGAATTTTGCAGTCGCTGCCTTTTTCACAAGCTCTACAGCTTCTGAAGGCTCGTAAGTTGCTTCGCTGTTGATCAGCTTAGCAGCTTCTTGGTATTTCTTACCATGTTTAGCCATGAAAATGTTCCTCCTTTGTGGTGTTAGCGGAAATTCCTCCCACATACTTGCGGGTCACGAATGACCGATTCTTCGAAAACTACTAGTCTTCGATTGTGATACCCATACTGCGAGCAGTACCTTCAACCATACGCATTGCAGCTTCTACAGATGCAGCGTTAAGGTCTGGCATTTTTGTTTCAGCAATTTCACGAACCGCAGCGCGGCCGATTTTTGCTACTTTTTTCTTGTTTGGTTCGCCGGATCCTTTTTCTACTTTAGCAGCGATGCGAAGCAGAACAGCAGCCGGAGGAGTTTTAGTGATGAACGTAAAGGAACGGTCTTCAAATACTGTAATTTCAACCGGAATGATCAAGCCAGCCTGGTCGGCAGTACGAGCATTAAATTCCTTACAGAATGCCATGATGTTGACACCTGCTTGACCTAACGCCGGACCTACTGGAGGCGCTGGATTCGCTTTCCCTGCAGGAATCTGCAGTTTCACCATTTTAATAACTTTTTTAGCCATGAGTGACACCTCCTTGCAAAAATAGTGGTCTTCGAACGCCATTGGCGCTCTCCCACAAGAAACCCTTAGCTTATGTTATATTTTCTCCACTTGAGTGAAATCCAACTCTAGCGGGGTTTCCCGTCCAAACATGTTCACATGCACTTTGATCTTGCTCTTGTCAGCCAAAATTTCTTCCACGGATCCCACAAAATTCGCAAACGGACCAACCATAATACGTACGGATTCCTTGATTTCGAAATCAATCTTCGCTTTAGGTTCAACCATGCCCATATGCTTCAGAATTTGTTCTACCTCTTCCGGAAGCAAAGCTGTTGGTTTAGACCCTGAGCCTGTCGAACCAACAAATCCAGTAACGCCCGGAGTATTGCGGACAACATACCAGGAATCATCAGTCTGAACCATTTCCACCAAAACATAACCCGGGTAAACTTTACGCATAACGGTTTTTTTCTTACCGTCTTTGTTTACGATTTCTTCTTCCATAGGAACAAGAACGCGGAATATTTTGTCTTCCATGCCCATGGACTCAACGCGCTTTTCCAAATTGGCTTTGACCTTATTCTCATACCCAGAATAGGTATGAACGACATACCATCTTTTTTCCATATCAAGCCACCTGGGACCTCTCTAAATAATCGCTTCAATCACAGCGGAAATACCGATGTCCAGAACCCAGAAGTAAATAGCGACAACTACAATTGTACCGAGAACGATCAATGTATAGTTGGTCAATTCTTTACGACTTGGCCAGCGAACTTTTTTGAGTTCACTCCAGCTCTCAGTGAAAAAGGAAAACATAGACTTGAAACTACGTTTCATGCCGACTACACCTCCACAGACTATCTGGTTTCGCGATGAGGAGTTTGCGAGTTACAATACTTGCAAAATTTCTTCATCTCCATGCGGTCGGGGTGATTTCGCTTGTTTTTGGTAGTCGCATAGTTTCTTTGTTTGCAACTTGTACAAGCCAAAGTGATAATTACCCGCATGATGTGCACCTCCCGAGACGTCCTTCTAACAATACAATTAGAAGACGTAAATATTGATCCTAAAAAAAGCCGCGAATTTAGGCCTACCTAAAACACTTTAGCATAATGTCAAGGTCTGTGTCAACGAAAGAATTCCGTTCTGCACTGGGTAATTTCGGGTGTTATAGTCATATGGCCGTACCCTGTCCTTGGGTCTATCTCTTCCTCACACTTCGCTGTCTTCCTTATCATTATGGGGCATTCCGACTGTGTATAAACCTACCCTCAACGGCAACAACTAAAATCGACTCAAATAGAAATTTATGGTGTTAGCTCCTAATTCTATCTAAGCAATTTCATGAGACTAAAAAAAAGAACTCGATGTACGAGCCCTCTTGTGTTCATTATATCATTAATTGTCACGCACTTCTAGATATCTTTCTAATTTCCGCTTTACTCGTTGTAAAGCGTTGTCAATAGATTTCACATGCCGCTTCAGATCTTCAGCAATTTCCTGATAAGATCGTCCGTCTAAATACAACATCAGAACCTTACGCTCTAGGTCACTTAAAATCTCCGCCATCTTATCTTCAAGTCCAATGAATTCTTCTTGATTGATAATTAGCTCTTCTGGATCTAGTACCTGAGTTCCACAAATGACATCCATAAGCGTCCGGTCGGAATCTTCATCATAAATGGGCTTATCCAAAGAAACATAAGAATTGAGCGGAATATGCTTCTGACGCGTGGCCGTCTTAATAGCAGTTATAATCTGACGTGTTATGCAGAGCTCAGCAAAAGCCTTGAATGAAGAGAGCTTGTCACCTTTAAAGTCACGAATAGCCTTATATAGACCAATCATTCCTTCTTGAACAATATCTTCACGATCTGCCCCGATCAAGAAATAAGAGCGGGCTTTAGCACGTACAAAATTACGGTATTTATTAATTAAGTGTTCCAATGCGCCACTGTCGCCACCACGGAAAGCCTCGACAATATCTTCATCACTTATGAAATCATACTCGGATAGCATTATTTCCTTGAGGTCGACACTCACCAAGAATCCCCCCGGCTGCAACGCAAGACACATCGTTACTTCGCGAAATATAGGATCAGTATATATTATGTTACCTTACACCGTCAACCGGATTTGTCCAAAAACAATCTGGAATAGCATAAAATGGAATAAAAATATTACCTAAATCTTTCCTCTTGTCACTGCCTACGCCAATTTTCCAGTTTATTCCGCACATCAGGAGGCAGTTTGTCTTCCAAAGAATGACGTGTAGAGCTGATACTTCCCGGTTCGATAGCTTTTTTCACTTGTTTCTGGTTCTCTTCAATTTCTAGGTGCAATTCTCTTGCAGAAATCCGCAGTGCACCTTGGGCGAAAATGATATGTTGCTCCACAAAGTCACTCGTTGCAACATAGATCTGCCGACGTCGGTTGCTAAATTCCCCAACCAATCGCTCGATGCATTCATCTGCGGTTTCTTTTTCCTTGGTGAAAAACACCTGGACTTTGCCCTGGACAAATGACCGACCCAATCCTGGAACGCGGTATGCATCAAACACAGCAATAACTCGTCGTCCTGAGTAAGCCTGGTAATCAGCCAGCAAATCCATCAAGCGGTCGCGTGCTTCCTGCATACCAATCTGGGACAGTGCCGCTAGTTCCGGCCAGCCACCGATCATATTGTACCCGTCCACAAGCAGCACATCGCGCCAGTCGGCCATAGTTATCCCTGCTGTTGCCGAAGGCGTACCACTTCATACATAATGACTCCTGCGGCGACAGAGGCATTTAATGAATTGATCTTTCCGGCCATCGGCAGCTTAAGTAATACATCACATTTTTCACGAATCAGGCGTCCCATCCCTTTATTCTCATTACCGATTACAACAGCTACCGGTCCTGTGAAAATATTGGATCCAAACAGATTCTGATCTGTATCCACATCCGTACCTACTACCCAGACTCCCTGCTCTTTCAGACGATCAATGGTCTGACCTAGGTTAGTGACCCGCGCAACCGGAACATATTCCACGGCACCCGCCGATGTTTTGGAGACGGTAGCAGTAATCTGAGCCGAACGACGTTTAGGTACGATTACTCCATGCACTCCAGTACAATCTGCTGTCCGCAGAATGGACCCAAGGTTATGAGGATCTTCAATCTCATCCAGCAAAATCAAGAATGCAGGCTCTCCTTTGGCTTTAGCTGCAGCCAGCAGATCATCTACCTCGACATAGGCAAAAGGTGCGGCTTGAGCAACTACCCCCTGATGTTGAACTCCAGGAGCAAGTTGATCCAGCTTACGCTTGTCCACATGCTGAATGACAATCCCCGCTTTACGTGCTTCAGCGACGATTGGTGCGGTCAGATGCTTCTGAGCCGTTTCTGCAATCCATATTTTATTTAATGTACGACCCGCACGAAGCGCCTCAAGCACTGAATGCTTCCCAGCCAATATTTCCTCTTCTGTCTTCAAATCTTCTTCCATGTTCACTTCTCCTATTCTCTATTTCGCAAAAGCCTTATCACGGCTGTTTCAACATAAACTGTATGCCACTGTTCACAATTTCTTGTATTCTTCCCTGTTGACCTGTGTAGTATAAGTAACCTATCAGACACTCAAAAGCAGTAGCATGACGGTATTCAAGCACATCTGCATTCTTAGGAATACTTCCCGATTTAGCATTTCTCCCCTGACGGGCGACATCTTTTTCCTCTTCTGTGAGACTTGGCTCCAGAAATCCAAGAATTGCACTCTGCGCCTTAGCGGATACAAGTCCTGTAGCAGAGCGATGCAAATGGTTTGGGCGCAAATTCGGAAGAGATACTAAATACTGGCGAACTGACACTTCGTAAATGGCATCTCCTACATAGGCAAGCACAATTGGCGAGAGGAGTCGCGCAGGTTTGGAAGGCTCGTAAGGAAACCACCCGTTCTGAAACTTGCGTTCCTCACTCATTTCCGCCGCCACCGCATTCCCTGCGGAGTATCCTCAAGCAATATGCCCAAGCGACCTAATTCATCACGAATCTCATCGGACCGGCTCCAATTTTTATTCTTACGCGCTTCAACCCGCTCCGCGATCAATCGTTCAACTTCTTCACTCGCGATCTCTTCTTCCTCATGCTCAGGTGTTAAACGCAGCACAGCATTCATTTCCCCAAAAGCTTGCAGCAACGCAGCAAAATCAGCAGGGGCTGCTTCACTATTCGCAAGGGTATGGTTTGCAAGACTCACCCAATCAAACATAGCGGTAATCGCATCAGGGGTATTAAAGTCATCCTGCATTCTAGCATGAAAATTGGCCACAATAGCAGATAACTTATCATTAATCTCTAAGCTGACCTCACCCTGGGCACCTTCAGCAGCAAGTTCAAGACGATGCTTAACGTTACTTTCTGCTAGTGAGATACGTTCTACGCTCTTTTCAGCTGAAGTCATTGAATCCACCGAGAAGTTCAACGGATTACGATAATGGGTCGATAGCATGAAATAACGAATAGTTCCAGCTTTAAATTGCCCACGGATATCTTTCACAAGCCATCCGTTACCCAATGATTTCGACATTTTTTCATCACCGATGTTGATAAATCCATTATGCATCCAATAATTAGAGAGTGGCTTACCCGTCAGAGCTTCTGTCTGAGCGCATTCGCATTCATGATGCGGGAACTGCAAATCTTGTCCACCCCCGTGGATGTCCATCGTATCCCCCAAGAACTCTCTTGCCATGGCCGAGCATTCAATATGCCAGCCCGGGCGTCCATTTCCCCACGGGCTCTGCCAGTACACTTCACCTGGTTTTGCTGCTTTCCACAGCACAAAGTCCTCAGGTTTCTCTTTCCGTGAGTCTACCTCCACGCGAATACCAAACTGTAATTCATCTAGATTCTGACGGGACAGCTTACCATAGTCTTCAAATTTGGAAGTACGGTAGTATACATCGCCACCACTCTCGTAGGCATACCCTTTTTCCTCGAGCTCTTTAATGAATCCAATGATCAGCTCCATGCTTTCTGTTACCCGCGGATTCAATGTTGCCGGTTTTACTCCAAGCCCTTCAAGATCCTCACGATAAGCATTAATAAAAATCTCAGCAACCTCTGCTACTGAAGTGTTCATTTCTTCTGCTTTGCGTATCAGTTTATCATCTACATCTGTGAAGTTCGTAACATACCGTACCTCATTGCCGAGTTGCTCCAAATAATTCCGGACCATATCAAAGACAATAATAGGTCTAGCATTTCCGATATGCATATATCCATAAACGGTTGGACCACATACATACATTTTCACTTTGCCCGACTCTTGGGGCACAAACTGCTCCTTGCTGCGTGTCATTGTGTTGTAAATTTGTAAAGCCATCCTATTCCAACCCTTTCTGTTGTCCCGATTCCTTAAGTACCGGATATGCTTAAATTTCGTAATCACCAATGTACTGCTGAGTTTCGACTAGCCGCTGCGCGGTCTTTTGCTTATCTTCTTCGCCAAGCTTCTCTCTGATCTCTTCGATCTCTTTTTGCAGAAAGCGAAGTGAATCTACAAGCGGGTCTGGCATCTTGGTATGATCCAAGCGATCGGATACACGTTCACCGTTACGTTTTACTACACGGCCCGGGTTTCCTACTACTGTACTGTTATTTGGAACTTCACGCAGCACAACCGCATTCGAACCTATATTTGAATTGTCGCCGATACGAAACGATCCTAATACCTTCGCACCAGAACCAATAACTACATTGTTGCCAACTGTGGGATGGCGCTTACCTTTTTCTTTCCCTGTCCCCCCAAGTGTAACACCTTGATAGATAATAACATCATCACCGATTTCACAGGTTTCCCCAATAACAATCCCCATACCATGGTCGATAAACAGCCTATTTCCGATGACAGCTCCGGGATGGATCTCAACACCGGTCATAAATCTACTAAACTGTGAGACCATACGGGCCATTGTATACCAGCGGCGTTTGAAAAAAGAATGGGCAATCCGGTGACCCCAAATGGCGTGCAACCCTGCATATGTGAAGACAACCTCGAACCAGCTGCGGGCAGCGGGATCGTTATCAAATACCGCCCGAATGTCCGACTTAATATGCTTAAACATCACGGTTCCTCTCTTCTTGACTCCCCCATCTCCTGTTTACAGGTACACAAGGAAGGTATTGTCTCCAATCCATCATTCTTATCATACATATGCTGTGGGTGTTTGCTTGGTTTGTTATATTAGAAAAGATACCCTGAAACAAAAAAAGCCCCTGCAGCATAAAGCTGCAGAGACGTTTAACCGCGGTTCCACTCTGCTTGAACGAATCAAACAGACTGCTGTTGTTACCATCGGCAGAGTTCCTTCGTTCCACTTGGCATCATTAACGGCGATGTACCCGGCGCGATCTAACGAGCCTTTAGGATCGTTCAACCGTGCAGCTCACAGGCGCATGTTCTGCCCCGGACAAATGAATAACTCCCAGCCCGAAAGGGTATCCCTTTCTCGGTTATTCTCTCTGGTAATTGCCTTTATGGACGTACTTCTCCTGATCACAGCTATTATCATATGGTTCTATCTTAGCGTAAAAGCTAAGGGACTGACAAGAGGCTTAATGATAAGTAATACTACCTTAAGCTCCTTTAATTTGTGATTTCAAACGTTCGATGACACGGTTTTGGCCGAGCAAAGCAATCGTTATATTAAGATCACGTCCGTGCGTTTGTCCGGTCAAAGCCACACGTATCGGCATAAAGAGCGCTTTGCCTTTGTGCCCTGTTTCTTTCTGCACTTCCTTGATCAGTACAGCCATATTACTAGCACTGAAATCCTGACAAGCTTCAACCTTAGCTAGGAAAGCAGACAAGACTTCAGGCACTTGGCTTTCCGCCAGAACCTGCGCCGCTTCTGTTTCTAACTCGAGATGGCTGCGGAAGAATAGTTCAGATAGCTCTACGATATCGGAGGCAGAGTTCATCTGCTCTTGATACAGTGCTACAAGGCTTTCTGCCCATGCCTGCTGCTCATCATTCAGCTCAGCCGGTATTTTCCCCGCTTTTTGCAGATGTGGAATCGCTAATGCCGAGATCCGTTTAGGATCAGCATGCTTAATATAGTGATTATTTAGATGCGCCAGCTTGTGCTTGTCGAATACAGCCGGACTTTTGGACAAACGGTCCGCATCAAAAATAGAAATAAGTTCTTCTTTGCTGAAGATCTCCTCTTCTCCCTCTGGCGACCAGCCCAGTAGAGAAATGAAGTTAACCAAAGCCTCAGGCAAGTAACCCAATTCATCATATTGCTCAATAAATGTAATTACAGATTGATCCCGCTTGCTAAGCTTCTTATGGTTGTCACCGACAATCAGTGTCATATGACCAAATATTGGGGGGTTCCAACCAAGAGCCTCATAGATCATAAGCTGACGTGGTGTGTTGGAAATATGATCTTCCCCACGTAGTACATGGGTGATAGCCATCAGATAATCATCAACAGCTACCGCAAAGTTATAGGTCGGAATTCCGTCCTTCTTCACGATAACAAAATCACCCATTTCTTTCGTATCAAAAGAAATAGTACCTTTTACAATATCATCAAACGTGTACGTACGATCTTCTGGTACACGGAAGCGAATGCTAGCTACTCGTCCCTCAGCTTCAAAGGCAAGGCGTTGTTCTTCCGTCAAATCACGGTGTTTGCCGGAATAACGAGGGGTTTCTCCACGTGCAGTCTGTTCTTCACGTTCTGCTTCCAGTTCTTCCTCTGTGCAGTAGCAGCGGTAAGCCAAACCTTTGTCCAGCAAATCCTGCCAATATACACGATATAGGTCAAGACGTTCAGTCTGGCGGTAAGGTCCGTACTCTCCGCCAACATCAACACTCTCATCCCAATCCATGCCTAGCCATTTCAAATACTTAAGCTGGCTCTCTTCGCCGCCTGCGACATTGCGCTTCACGTCTGTATCTTCAATTCTGATAATGAATTTACCGCCTTTATTACGGGCGAACAGATAGTTAAACAGCGCCGTTCTGGCGTTACCTATATGTAAATGTCCCGTAGGGCTCGGTGCGTAACGCACCCGGACTTGATCCGTCATTATATTCCCTCCGCTTCATATGGTTAAAACTTAGATTTGCTACTTAGACCATCTCAAGATGATATCACATCTTGGAGTAGACAGACAATAGATTGTGCGGCAATTCCTTCACCACGACCAGCAAAACCAAGCTGTTCAGTAGTCGTAGCTTTAACGTTCACCTTGGACGGGTCCGCGTGAAGCGCACGAGCAATAATCTCCGTCATTTGTGGAATGTATGGCGCCATCTTTGGTTTTTGGGCAATAATCGTTGAATCGATATTTCCAAGCTTATAACCTCGCTCGCTAGCAAGTGCCCACACTTGTTCTAATAATTTCAAGCTATCCGCGTCCTTAAACGCTGGATCTGTGTCCGGAAAATGTCTGCCAATATCACCAAGTCCTAGTGCGCCTAGAATCGCGTCACTTACTGCGTGCAGCAGCACATCGGCATCGGAATGTCCTACTAATCCTTTTTCATAAGGAATCGTAACGCCTCCAATAATACAAGGCCTTCCCTCAACCAGTTGATGTACATCAAACCCTTGTCCTACAGCGATCATGATTGTCCCTCTCCCCTGTTTCTTTCTGTGAATTCCGCAAAATCCAAATCATCTGGCGTCGTAATCTTAATATTTCTGTAGCTTCCCTCTACCACAGAAACCGGAATACCAGCACGCTCTGCCAAGCTGGAATCATCAGTACCTAGAAATCCATCCCGCTCCGCGGCCGCATAGGCATCCAGCAATTCAGAAAGACGAAAAGTCTGCGGGGTTTGAATCGCCCACAGACTTCGCCGATCCGGCGTAGACAGTACTTTGCCTTCGTTATCTACCTGTTTGATCGTATCTTTGACGGGTACAGCAAGAACTGAAGCACCGATCTGCTTCGCTCGCTCATAACATGCCTCAATTTCATTCGGCTGCACAAACGGACGAACACCATCATGTACCATTACCCACTGTGTCGTAAGTTTCAACAATCCTTTATGTACGGAATGCTGACGCTCAGATCCACCAGGTACTATAGCCTTAACCTTGTCCAGCTTATAGAGCTGTATCCATTCCCGGCAGCGCTCAATATCTTCCTTACCGGTTACGAGCACGATTTCAGAAATCAATTCGTGCTGCTGAAATACTTCCAGCGTATGAACGATGATTGGTTTCCCCTGCAGTAACAGATATTGCTTGCTCTCTACAGTCCCCATTCGCGTTCCTCTGCCTGCCGCCACAATGACGACGCCCACACTGTTTGACATTACTCAGGCTCCTGTCTTTCACGTATATTCCCATCATAACGTGTTTGGCGGGCATTTCCAACCCATAGGACATTTGCCATGCACTTTATCTACGCTTATTGTGCTTTTTCCAAGAGCTTTGGCTTCGCAAATATCATCCGTCCAGCTGAGGTTTGAAGCACACTCGTGACGAGAACCTCCATCGTAGTTCCGATATATTCCCGTCCGCCTTCCACAACGATCATTGTTCCATCGTCTAAATAGGCTACGCCTTGTCCATGCTCTTTGCCATCCTTAATGACCTGAACTACGATTTCCTCACCAGGCAACACTACGGGCTTCACGGCATTCGCAAGATCATTAATATTCAGGACTGAGACTCCTTGTAATTCGCAAACCTTATTCAAGTTAAAGTCATTGGTAACTACTTTACCTCGCAGTACCTTCGCTAACTTCACCAGCTTACTATCCACCTCAGAGATTTCTTCAAAATCTCCCTCGTAGATTAATACCTTCACATCGAGCTCTTTTTGGATTTTATTGAGAATATCAAGTCCCCGCCGTCCGCGATTACGTTTCAGTAGATCGGAAGAATCTGCGATATGCTGGAGCTCCTCAAGTACGAATTCCGGTATGACAATCGTTCCCTCAATAAATCCAGTTTTGCAAATGTCGGCGATCCGCCCATCAATAATAACGCTCGTATCGAGGATTTTATGCTCCTCCAGGCCACGACCTTCCGGTTCAGCCGCTTGCCCCCAGCGTCCAGTTGTCCAAAGTGCAGCTAGTTCCTCTTTTTTCTCCAGACCGATCCGCAGCCCCATATATCCAAAAGCTAACGTAACGGGTACCTGCAGCAACTGCCCAGCTTTTCCAAGCCAAATCATAGCAGGATATAACAGAAGAGATAGCAAAAGCCCTCCTGTAAGCCCAGCTGCACCTGCAGCCAATTCATTCATTGGTATACGCGAACAGTACAGAACCGCCTCCCGCAGTTTTGAACCTCCCCATTCCGCGCATAAAGACCCCGCAAACAAAAAAATAATGGCACCCAGCACCGTAAATAAAATGCTTCCCTCTACAGGTAAACTTTCACTCAGCTTTTCCATTCCCTTGGGGAATCCTCTTTCAAGCGCATGGTATAGCGAAAAACCAGACCAAGCACCACATATTAAAGCAAAAGACAATATCACTTTTTTCCACATAACCTAACGCACCTCCTTTTTATTCATCCTTGAATGATCTATACCTCACCAGTATGTTCCAATTTTCAAGACGATAAACTTGGGGTAGCGCTGGAATTGCAAAAAGGCTTTGCCATCCCCTAAGGACGACAAAGCCTCTAGCTATAATTATATTAGTTCAACCTTACTACAAGACTGCTTTAACCGTTCTTCGAGTGATACACTTTATCTTCAGAACGTCTTCTACGACGGTGACGGCGTCTGGCTGTCAATCGATCGATGTTTTGTTTAAAACCATATAACGCGTAAATGCCAAGTAAGACGAAGATTAGCTTAGCAATTTGTTCAGGGAACACAACAGCAACAGCCACGGCAACAACAATGACTACTGGCGCTCCGACAACCACTTTTTTAGGTAATCCAACCTTCTTAAAATTAGGATATTTAACAGTGCTGACCATCAAATATGATAAGAGCAATGTAGCCACGATCATAAATGGAGCAGAAACATCTTTATTAAAAAGAGCTAATGTGGCAAGTACACCACCAGCAGCAGGAATTGGCAATCCGATGAAATAACCAGGAACTCCTGGATGAACATTAAAGCGAGCTAGGCGCAATGCACCAAACACCGGGAAAATTGCAGTTACTGTCCAGGCTAATGCAGAATTTAAATCATGCAGGCTTGAGACGTACATAATAACAGCCGGTGCTACTCCAAAAGAAACGACATCAGACAAAGAGTCCAGTTCCTTACCAAATTCACTCTCACATTTAAGTGCACGAGCAACTCGGCCATCCAATCCGTCTAACAGCATAGCAATAATAACCATGATAGCGGCCATGCTAACTTTACCGTCAAACGCCATCATGATACCAAACATTCCGAGCATCAAGTTACCTATGGTAAAAAGACTCGGAATTGATTTTTGTATCATTTCTTCACCTCAATTTTCTCACATTGGCCTTAAACAGCTCCAATATTACGTGATTGTATGTTATTTACATTTGCCTGTCAATAAGAACTTGCTTCTGTAAACGTTTGAGCCCATCCTGAATATTACGAGCCCGCACCTCCCCAATTCCGTCCACTTCATCCAGTTCAGCTATGCTTGCAGACATCAAATTAGGCAGCATTTCAAACCGCTCCACCAGATTATGAATGATCACATTTGGAAGCCGCGGAATCTTGTTGAGCAGACGATAACCACGCGGAGTAACCACCTCTTCGGAAGAAATTGCCGTAGAAGAGTAGCCCAGCAATCGAGCAATATGGTTGTCATCCATTAGGTCATCATCACTAATACGTTTGAGACCGGCAATAATTTCACGAATTTTATCTTCTTGCTCTTCCTTAGCATAGTCTCTGTATAGGAGCCATGCTTCTTCCTCTGTATTTCCAACCAGTTCTTCCATCTGCATGCTGATTAAGCGTCCTTCATTGCCTAGTTCATTTATATATCGTTTGATCTCCATTTTTATGCGTAGAACCATCTCTACCCGCTGAATCACTCCGACCACTTCAGCTACGGTGACGATTCCCTCATACTCCGAAGCAGACAAATTCGTCAGTCCTTGTGTAAGAACCGCTTTGTACTTTTCGAGGGTCTGAATCGCTTGATTAGCTTTAGCCAAAATAGCTCCGATTTCTTTTAACGCATACCGAATGGAACCTTGATACAGGGTAATAATATTGCGGCGCTGTGAAATAGAAACAACCAGTTTACCTGTTTGCTTCGCTACGCGCTCGGCGGTCCGGTGACGAATGCCTGTCTCGATTGAAGAGATGGACGAATCCGGAATTAGCTGTGTATTTGCATACAAAATTCGTTTCAAATCCTCACTAAGAATAATGGCACCGTCCATTTTGGCGAGCTCATATAAATAATTGGGCGAAAAATCGCAGTTAATGGAGAATCCTCCATCCACTACCTCCATCACCTCAGGACTATACCCAACGACGATTAGTGCTCCCGTCTTAGCGCGCAGCACATTCTCAAGACCTTCCCGAAAGGGTGTCCCCGGTGCCGCCAGTCTGAGCAGATCATTCATATTCTCTAATTGGTTATATTCTTTCATAATCCCTGTGCCCCCTAATCTAACGCGACCGATAGTGCATCTGCTACGGTACTGACGCCAATAATCTGGATATCTTGCGGGTGCTTCCAGCCTTTCAAACTTTTCTCTGGCATGATCACCCGCCGGAAGCCTAGCTTCGCGGCCTCCTTCACACGCATTTCCGCGCGTGAAACACCTCTTACTTCACCTGTAAGTCCTACTTCACCGAAGAAAACATCGTAAGGTTTTGTTGAAATATCACGAAAGCTGGAAGCGATACTAACAGCTACTGCTAAATCAATCGCCGGTTCATCCAGCTTCACTCCTCCAGCAACATTAAGGTATGCATCCTGATTTTGCAGAAACATGCCCATCCGCTTCTCAAGTACAGCGATAATGAGTGCCATCCGCTGGTGATCCATACCTGTGCACACCCGGCGTGGGGAGGGGAAATGAGTGGCAGCGATAAGAGCCTGAAGCTCAACAAGCACCGGTCTAGTCCCTTCCATACTAGCCACGACTGTAGATCCGGCTACGCCGAGTGGACGCTCCGATAAGAAGAGCTCCGATGGATTTTCTACTTCTGTTAGACCCACTTCACCCATTTCGAAAATGCCGATTTCATTCGTTGAACCGAAGCGGTTCTTTACAGCCCGCAGGAGTCTATACGTATGATGCCGCTCTCCCTCAAAATACAGCACACAATCCACCATATGTTCAAGCATCCGTGGGCCTGCAATAGCGCCTTCCTTGGTGACATGCCCAACGAGAACTGTAGCAATTCCCCGAATCTTAGCGATACGCATAAATCTTGTCGTACATTCCCGAACCTGGGTCACACTACCTGGCGCACTAGTTACTTCTGGCATAAATACAGTCTGAATTGAATCGATAACAAGAAATTGCGGCTGAATTTGTTCAATCGCTTCTTCTATGCTTTCCATATTCGTCTCACATAGTACATATAGCTCAGCTGACAACGCACCGAGGCGATCCGCACGTAGTTTAGTTTGCCTTACCGATTCTTCGCCCGAAATGTACAGCACTCGCAATCCCTGAGTTGTCAGAGCATGCGACGTCTGTAATAAGAGCGTAGATTTACCGATTCCTGGGTCTCCCCCTACTAGTACCAGCGATCCTGGCACGATCCCCCCACCGAGAACACGGTTAAGCTCACCTATACCTGTCAGTATGCGCGGTTCCTTGTCACTTTCTATACTTATGATCGATTGTGCCTTTTCTTTACTATGAAAAATAGGGGCATTCATTCCCTGTGTTTTGACTACGCTTTCCGTTTCCTCCACCATGGAGTTCCAAGCTTGGCACCCGGGACATTTTCCGAACCATTTTGGCGATTCGTATCCACAATCGGTGCAAAAAAATTTAGTTTTTGGTTTAGCCATTTGTTCTCCTTACGGTCCGAACTTTTAAATTGCGGATATTTTCTTCTAATGAAAGTTTACCATTTCTGCCCCTTTAACGAAAGGTCATTCGGAATTTGTACTAAATGTATATTTTTAAGTGATAAATTTATATTAAAAAAGCTTCCGTCCCTCTATAAACTGAGGAGCGGAAGCTTTTTTTATTCCGTTTTTTTATTCGGATTCTACTTCTTTTTCAAGCAATGGCGCTACAGGAGCATCCACTTTATTCACTACAAGTTCTCCGCCAACTTCATCAATGTTGAGCGAATCACCCTTTTGGATATTTCCTCTCAACAATTCCTCGGAAAGACGGTCTTCAATATGCTTCTGAATCGCACGACGTAATGGACGTGCACCAAAGGCTGGGTCGTAACCTTCCTTAGCCAGGAACGCCTTAGCCGCATCCGTGAGTACGAAATCAACATCATATTCACGCAGCCGCTTGCGCAGCTCATCAGACATCAACGTAACGATTTCAGCAATATGCTTCTCATCGAGGGAATGGAAGACGATGATTTCGTCAATCCGGTTCAAGAACTCAGGACGGAAGCTCTTCTTAAGCTCTTCCATAACCTTGCCCTTCATATTACCGTATTCTGCTCCAGCATCTTGCACAGCTGTGAATCCAAGTGTCGAATTCTTCTTGATCGCTTGTGCGCCTACGTTAGAAGTCAGAATAATTAATGTATTACGGAAATCGACTACCCGTCCTTTAGAGTCAGTCAAACGACCGTCTTCAAGAACTTGCAGCAGAATATTGAATACTTCTGGGTGCGCTTTTTCAATTTCATCAAGCAGCACTACAGAATAAGGTTTACGGCGAACCTTCTCAGTTAATTGGCCACCCTCTTCATAGCCAACATATCCAGGAGGGGCTCCTACTAAGCGGGACGTGGAGTGCTTCTCCATGTATTCCGACATATCAATACGGATGACCGCATTCTCATCGCCGAACATGGCTTCAGCCAATGCACGAGCCAACTCAGTTTTACCTACACCTGTAGGACCGAGGAAGATAAAGGAACCCATTGGACGTTTCGGATCTTTAAGACCCGCACGCGCACGGCGTAGTGCCCGGCTAACTGCCTTAACAGCTTCGTCCTGACCGATCACTCGTTCATGCAGTAAAGCCTCCATGTTAAGTAGACGGTCGGTCTCCTCTTCCTTCAGCTTGCTTACAGGTATACCCGTCCAGCTAGCTACAACCTGTGCGATGTCTTCAGGTGTAACCTCTGAATCCGTGCGCCCCTGTTTTTCTTTCCATTGATTTTTTGTCGTATCAAGCTCTTCACGGATTTTTTGCTCTGTATCACGCAAGGCCGCCGCTTTTTCAAACTCTTGACTCTGCACTGCGGAATCCTTCTCCTTGCGAATATCATCCAAGCGCATTTCAAGTTCCTTCAGATTTGGCGGGATGGTGTAAGAGTGAAGCCTTACTTTAGACCCTGCTTCATCGATAAGGTCAATCGCTTTATCTGGCAGGAAACGGTCCGGGATGTAACGATCGGACAACTTCACTGCTTCCACAATAGCTTCATCCGTAATCTTCACACGGTGATGCGCTTCATAACGATCGCGAAGTCCGAAAAGAATTTGGACCGCTTCCTCTGGAGAAGGCTGATCCACCGTAATCGGTTGGAAACGACGCTCCAATGCTGCATCTTTTTCAATATATTTACGATATTCGTCAAGCGTAGTCGCACCAATGCACTGAAGTTCCCCACGGGCTAAAGCCGGCTTAAGAATGTTAGATGCGTCAATCGCACCTTCTGCGCCACCAGCACCGATTAGCGTATGAAGCTCATCGATAAAGAGCACGATATTACCTGCTTGGCGAATCTCATCCATAATTTTCTTGAGGCGGTCTTCAAACTCACCGCGATATTTTGTTCCAGCCACTACTGAGCCCATGTCGAGCGTCATGACGCGTTTGTCGCGAAGTGTTTCTGGGATTTCATTATTGATAATCTTTTGTGCAAGTCCTTCAGCGATAGCTGTTTTACCAACACCAGGTTCACCGATCAGTACCGGGTTATTCTTAGTCCGGCGACTCAGTACCTGAATAACACGTTCAATTTCCTTACTACGGCCGATAACTGGGTCTAGATTACCTTCCTTAGCATAAGCGGTCAAATCGCGCGCAAGACCATCTAGGGTCGGTGTGCTGACGTTAGCCGGAGTCCCGCTATGACTAGACGCAGCCTCGCTGCTTCCCAGGAGCTGAAGAACTTGTTGACGAGCTTTGTTCAAGCTGATGCCGAGGTTATTAAGCACACGAGCCGCGACACCTTCCCCTTCACGGATAAGTCCAAGCAAAATATGCTCAGTGCCAACATACGTATGACCCAATTTGCGGGCTTCGTCCATCGACAGCTCAATCACTTTTTTAGCGCGAGGAGTATAAGCAATGTTCGTAGGCTGTTCTTGACCTCTGCCAATCAGTGTCTCCACTTCGTCTTGGATTTTTTCAAGACCTAGCCCTAAAGCTATTAATGCCTTAGCAGCAATGCCGTCTCCTTCACGAATAAGTCCGAGCAAAATATGTTCTGTACCAATATTGTTGTGTCCTAAACGAACAGCTTCTTCCTGCGCCAGCGCTAGCACTTTTTGTGCGCGTTCCGTAAATCTTCCAAACATCATATCTCCTGCACCTCCATGAATAATAAATATCTATATTAATGTTGTGTTCCCAGTGTCTCTCGGAGCAGTTTTGCCCGATACATATCTCGTTCAGTAGCGTTCAGCTCATCGCCGAACATCTTTTGCAGAAATCCTGGCTGTGTCTTAACGTTAAGTTCATTAAGCACTGAAATCGAAAGACCTTCCAGAATACCAAGGTCAACCCCAAGTCTCACATCAGACAAGCGTTGAGCAGATTCTTTAAGCTCCATAAGAGCTGCATAACATAAAATTCCGTAAGAACGCTTCACTCGGTCTGTTATTCTCAGGGCGGAATCAACAAGCAACCGTTCACGTGCATTTCGCTCATGCTCAATAATCTGGGTAACTACACTGTGAAGGTTCTCTATAATTTCACTTTCCGTTTGACCGAGAGTGATCTGGTTAGAAATTTGAAAGATGTTCCCTACTGCTTCGCTACCCTCACCGTAAATTCCTCTTACAGTCAATCCCACTTGGTTCACTGCAGACAATATGCGATTGATCTGATGAGTCATTACAAGCGCTGGTAGATGCAGCATTACCGAGGCACGAAGCCCAGTACCAACATTGGTGGGACAACTAGTCAAATATCCTCTTTTATCATCAAAAGCGTAATTGACTGCTGCCTCGAATATATCATCGATCGCCGTCGCACGATCCCATGCTTCTCTAACCTGAAGACCAGGAAACAGACACTGGATTCGCAGATGGTCCTCTTCGTTAATCATGATGCTGACCGACTCATCTTCATTTAATAAGACAGCCGCACTGCGCGAATCATTAGCCAAGTTAGGACTGATTAGATGCTTCTCAACCAGTACCTTTTTGTCCAGTTCATTCACTTCATCAAGCTTTAGGAGTTGAAAAGATCCGAAATCTGCAGCTGCTTCCTCATGAAACACAGGAGCCAGTAGCTCTAATACTTCTTCCGATTGCTCTAAGGAAGCCAGCATTGGGAACGGAAGATGCTCTAGATTACGGGCAATACGCATACGACTGCTAATTACAATCTCGGAGTGACTACCTCCAGAACGCATCCAATCACTAAGCGCTTGTTCAGTAAATCGGAGACTTGACATGTCATATCCCCCCTATATATCAAAGACTTTACTCTTGTGCTATTTCTTTTTCAAGTTTACGAATCTGATCTCGCAGCTCCGCTGCTTTCTCGAATTCTTCTTGTGTAATACTTTGCTGTAATTCCTGCTTGAGTTCATCAATTTGGCGTCTAAACACAATCTGAGCTCCTGCACGTTTCGGAATCTTACCTACATGTGAAGTACTGCCATGCACTCGCTTAAAAAGCGGGTCCAGTGCACTGTTAAAATATTCATAACAGGAGCTACAGCCAAAACGGCCTAATTTGCTAAACTGGGAGTACGTCATCCCACAATTCTCACATTGCAGACTCTGCGTAGTCTTCGTTGCAGCCGACTTCTCCTTGCCGGCACCTTCAAGATCAAGCAGACCTGAGAGCAGACTGTGGATAGAGAATCCTCCAGCCGTTCCGGGAATGAGTTCACCCTTCTCCCGTGCACAGCTCTCGCAGATATGAAACTCCGTCTTCTCTCCATTCACGATCTTAGTGAAGTGGAGTGTTGCCGGCTTGACGCCACATTCCTGGCATTGCATAAGCGAAAGCCCCTCCCTTATGGTTGACAATTATTTGCCTAACAAAGAGATTAACATCGCCTTCATAATCTTGGCACGAATCTCATCCCGGTATGGAATCTTAACCGTTAGGCATTCCCGAGAAACAGCAGCGCGCATAAGGCACGCTTCACGCTTACTTAGAAAACCAGCTTCCTCCAGCTGATAAATCAGCCCTTCAGCAGCGTTCTGATCAATCCCGCCACCTATAGTATGGTTTAAATGGGCATGCAGTGCTACGTTAGGTGGTAATTCAAAACGTTGAATACGAATATATCCCCCGCCACCACGCTTACTTTCCACCACATAACCTTTTTCCAGAGTAAAGCGTGTACTGATGACATAGTTGATCTGTGACGGTACGCATGAGAACTGGTCCGCCAGGTCATTTCGCTGGATTTCCACCGTACCTTCGGGACTTTCATGCAAAATATTCTTCAGATATTGTTCGATAATATCAGAGATATTGCGCATCACTCATCCTCCAGTGCTTAAATCTTTATAATACCGATTGCAACTTGCATTCATAATGACAATGGTCTTTAATTGAACTTAAACATTTGTGGATAATCCCACGTGTTCAGAAGATCGGATAGATGTCATTATGCTTCGTTGACTTTGACTTTCTTTGACTTTTTAATATTATAACATATTCTGTGCTAATTCCAAGTGGATTCTCTTATTTTTCACTTTTTTCAGCGAATGTATTCGGAAATAAAGAACTCTCCCAACTTCTTTCGAAGGGGAGAGCCTAATTTTTGTCAAGTATAAACGCCTTCGGTATCCTTATTAGGGCGATAAGCGTTTATGCGAGAAATATAAGGATAATGTATAGCATGAAACTTATATTTTCTTATATTTTTAAAAATGATCAAATAAAGCTGTCTGTGCTTGTGGAATAATTTCTTCAAACCATTCCAGTGCTGCTGCGTGGCCAGAGACACTTCCATAACGTGCCATCTCTGTTGGTCGTTTGTATCCAAGCATCAAGGCCGTCAAAGTGCCTATATCACATCTCAAGTCTGCTTCCGCCCGTTCCCCTTCCACTCGAATCAAAGTAGCCGAGCCCTCATTAGAGATATTCCATGCCCATAACCCATCATTCCAAGGTGCATACTTATCTTCGATATATATAAGCTGCTTCTTTTGACTACTGTTTCCTCTGAAGGCGTAAGTTTCAATGAATGACTTGGCATTAACAATCCGCCCCATAAAATAAGGATAATTCTCTTGTCCTATACGTGGATCTGGCAGCAAGAAAGGTAATATGTCATCCGAAGGCACCAGCTTTAAGGATGCACCGGTCACCATCGAATCATGGTTCGCAAGAAATGTCCACAGCCCCTGCCGAGCTTGTTCATTCAAAAAAACAAATTCATCAATAACCAGTTCTCTGTTCTCTACCTTATACAGCACATATCCCTCTGGTTCACCACTCTTGGAGTAAAATACTGCACTCTTTCCTTCATCATCTAGAACAGAGTTCTCCCACCAGTCCAAATCGCGCTTAAGTGTCCCGTTATATCTGACAGCGAATCGATTGTATAGGCTATCTAATACTTCGATATCTTTTATATCCCGTTTAACCTTGCCCTCAACTTCGACCTTTTTGGGAAACTTCGCTACTGGAATAGAGTATTTCTTATATTCACAATAAACCTCCCAGCCAAATTTACGATAAAACGGAATCAAGAACGGGTGTAGAAAAGAGAGCATTTGACCTGCCTCATTCATCGTATGCAGCGCATGAGACAATAGATTTGCCACATGTCCTTGTCTGCGGTTCTCTGGCCATGTAGCCACTCCTGCTATACCACCCATAGGTACCACTCTGCCCTGTATGTAGACTTGGAAAGGAATAATCGTCAATTTAGCTTCCAATGTTCCGTCCTCAAAAGCACCCCATACCTGTTCAGCCTTGAATCTTTCCTTAGCACTTGCCCTTTTTTCACTAGGAAGCTTGTACTGAAAAGCATATTCTGACAAGTTCATGCTTGCATCGAATTCTTCTGAACGTAACTGTCTTATTACCACAAACTCACCTCATCCTTTATAAAATTACTTTTAGGATAAGTATAACAAGAGCTTCAATTGTGCGCTAATCTATTACATTATTTATAACTTTATTTTAGTTATCCACAGCTCTATGCAGTTTTAAAAATAGTCTTGAAATCTTGTCACATCCAAGTTAAAATAGTTATCCACTTATCAATAGCTCTATCCACATAATCCCGGTTATATCCACAGCAACCCGTGTATTACTTAGGTTTTCTGTTGACAGATCCATATAAATATGTATTTAATCCACACTATTTAGAGATTATTTCTCTTTCAATCATCTATCCACATGTGCGTAACTTTTCTGCAAATCCAAATGTTTATCCACAAGTTTTCCACAGCCTATAATAAACGCAAAAAAGCCACTGTCGATTACTCAACAGTGGTCTAATTGTGCTTGGCAACGTCCTACTCTCCCAGGACCCTTCGGTCCAAGTACCATCGGCGCTGGAGGGCTTAACGGTCGTGTTCGGGATGGGTACGCGTG
>NZ_JBHXIZ010000010.1:0-114665 GCF_042723305.1 Paenibacillus sp. NPDC058367 | reverse complement strand
ATTTCACTTTCGTGATTTCCTACTCACTCGTTGTTCAGTTTTCAAAGATCAAGTTCTCGTTGGCGCCGTTTAATGTCTCAGCAGCAACTCTTATAATATACCATGTTGTTTTCAGTAATGCAAGCTTTATTTTTCGAAAGCCGTTTATATAACTCTCTCAAACATTGCCTGTACGCTGTCTAACAACGCTTAACTATAATAACCTATCTATTCATAGAAAAGCAACCCCTAATAGAAAAATAAACAACTAGCTTAATAATTAAGCTGGTTGTTTATTTAATAGAGTTATGAATCTAGCGATGCAAATTAATAGTATTTTGCTGCAGTATACTTACTTGAAGCCTTAATAAAATCCGTATTCTTCTTACTCTTCGCTGACGATGCATCTACCGTTGTATCAATAGTAACCCATTTCCCATCCATCAACACTTCATTCCATGCATGGTATTGCGTAACGTAGCTAGTATTCCCCATCACCAATTTAGCAGGCACATCTACACTACGCAGCATTGCGGCAAAAAGAGAAGCATAGTCATAGCAGATTCCTTTTTTAGTATTCAAAGTGTTGTTAATGTTCGGAATGTAATCTGTTGTTACGTTATTAGCAAGAGAATAATCGTATTGTACATTAGCAACTACATAGTTATAGATTGCCTTAACTTTCTCTTCATCTGTTGTTTTGCCTTTTGTAAGCTCTTTTGCCTTAAGGATCGCTTTATCAGAAGAACTCCATTTCACATTCTGTACGGAGCCCAAATATACGGAATTCGAGTCACTCATGGTTACGTCTACTACTTCGGAATATAACGCTTTGTATTTATTGCCGGTTGTGTTCTCAAGAACAGAAACCTTATAAGTACCATTACCTTGTTGTAAAGGGAAGTCCTCAGCTTGTCCAGAAGCATATAAGTTATATGTATAGCTGCTGTTGTCTTTAGTGATCATGAGTTTGATTCTTTTATCTTTCGGAATATCATAGTTAATTCCAATAACACCTTGAGCCACTTTCGATGTAATCAACCAGCTTGCATCTACACTTGCGGCTTGAGCTGTGCTTACCGGAACCGCAGTAATCAGTACGAACAGCGCCACCATCATAAAATAAACCTTTTTCACGGATAAAACCCCTTTCGGTAGCTGGCTGCCATCCTTTCGGGAAGGCCCTTTAGCTTTGCGTCCCTACCTTTCGATAGGTTTGCCGTTATCGTATAAGCTCTATCTGTTCTAATTTCACTAGACAAATTAACAGAATCAGTCCAAGTAGAAATATGAATCTAAGATTCTTATATATTTTATAAAAACAAAAAAAGCCTCTTCATTCGGTAACTGGCTGCCATCCTTACGGGAAGGCCCTTTAGCTTTGCGTCCCTACCTTTCGATAGGTTTGCCGTTTATCGTGTTTAGCTTTTATAGTCTTATACTACCATATTTATCCTCGTAAACAAGAACAAAATTGCTAGATTTACTATTATTTTATAGTTATTTCTCTGTATTTGAGTTTTCTTGTTATTTCTCGTCAACGATTAGGAAAGCTTGGCATGAACAATCAAACGATGTGTAGGATCTACTAGTGGGTCACACGTAATTAGAGTAAGAATTTTATCTTTGTTATTCCCGTCTAGAACAGACACATCACTAGGAAGTACAACAGAAATATCATAAACCTCGTAATTATAAGTCTGATCGCTAGTCTTTACCGTAATCGTATCCCCAATCACAACCTCATTCAGCCTGTTAAACAATCTGCCCGTAGTTCTAGCTCTATGTGCAGCTATTGCGGCGTTCCCTATTTCTCCTATTGGAGTTGTTTCTTTCATATGGGCCGCGGCATGCTTCATATTCGCTTTAGTAGCCCCATCTAATACAGGCAGCTTCAGATCGATCTTATCGATCTCAATTAATGCGATAACTTTGCCACCCACTTCAATTTCCGGTTCCGGCTTTTCTGTTTCTTGCGGCTGTGCTTGTGCATCTAGAGCTGATTCCTCCGCTAGTAGCTGAGTGACCTCGGCATATCTGCTCTTCAGATCAGGTGGTGGAGTACTTTCACTGGTGCTCAGTTCAGCCGATTCTAATAGCTTATCCTGCTGCCAGTCGTTATACCATTCGTTAGCTTTTGGATAGAGCATGATAAGGATCCCCGCCAGTATGAGCACATACGAGAATTTACGCATGATTTTCACCTCCGTAGATTGGTTCTACTGAACTTTAGAATACCCATTTACGACTTCCGAAGAAGTTAATGATCACCGTCACAAACGTTACTAATACCTTAGAGATCAACACTTGAATGCCTAGTTTGTCAGTCAACAGATGCATTAGCAACAGCGATATTCCGAGTACTACCAGATTCAGTACGATAAACTTCAGCAACTGCGTCTTATCAAACCCCTCTTTATTGCCACGGTCACGATCCTTGAAGGTTACTTTTTTATTCAAAATAAAGCTGTTCGCTGTCCCTGCACTATAAGAAATAACCTGTGCCAACGCATATACCATCCCAAGTGAGTTCAGTAATGTGAAGATTACGAAATCAATGAGGGTATTTACCAGACCTACAGCATTAAATTTGAGAAACTGTATGAAAGCAGTCCGAAAGTTCTTATCTGACATCTTTGTAATCCTTCCGGCGATCCACTTCTTCTTCGTTACGATATCCTATGGTCTCACTGACAATATACAACGGTCTATCCTTAGACTCGTCATAAATCCGTCCAATATACTCACCGATTACACCTAGCAGCATCAGAACGATACCGTTAAAGAGCAAATTGACCCCTACAATGGAAGCCCAACCTGGAACCGTCCATGAGGTGAAAAAGATTCTTTGAAACAATACGAAGAATAAATAGAGAAAGCTCGAGAAGGAAAGAAAGAATCCGACATACGTAGCAATCTTAAGTGGCTTATGCGAAAAGGAAGTGATCCCATCCAGCGCAAAACGAATCATTTTCTTAAGAGGATACTTAGTTTCTCCTGCAAATCGTTCTTCCCGCTCATATTCCACCATCGTCTGCTTGAAGCCGACCCAGCTCACTAAACCTCTGACATACCGGTTTTTTTCCTTGAGACCTCGCAAGACATCACATACCTTACGATCAATAAGACGAAAATCACCTGTGTCCGTGGGAATGTCTACACTTGTCATGCTGCTGAGCAATCGATAAAAGATCTTGGCCGTTACCTTTTTGAACATCGTTTCTCCACGGCGCTTCAGCCGCTTCGCATACACAACGTCATAGCCCTCTTTCCACTTCTCGATCATTTGCAAAATGACCTCCGGTGGATCTTGAAGGTCAGCGTCAATAACAACAACCGCTTGACCTTCGGCATAGTCCATGCCAGCTGTAATCGCTACCTGATGTCCGAAATTACGCGAGAAGTCAATTAGCTTGACGCATTCATCCCGATCACTGATCTCCCGAATCATCTGGGCCGAACGATCACGACTTCCGTCATTAACGAAGACTAGCTCATAAGTATCGCCGCATTCGTCCATTACTTTTTTCAAACGTTCGTAAGTAACGCTAATTACTTGCTCCTCATTGAACATGGGTACAATTACACTATATCTGGCTTTCACCTTTATTCCTCCTAAAAGCTTTATGGAGCGTTACATCTTTCTGTACTTCATAATAACGCTGTAAGCATAAACTTATTGTTATAAATATTTAAAAAAAATCTTAGAAAACCCAAGATGGGAACCAACGCAGCATATTCTTCACATAATCTCCGCTTACCTCCATCCCTGACAGGACAGGGTAGAACGCGACAAAGAGCAGTAAAGCAACAGCCACATAGACATAACTAACATAACGAGCCTCAGGATATTTACTATCTAGCAACTTCATTATATATACAATACCAAGAATCATAAAAGGCACCATAGCAAAATAATGGTAGATAAAGGTTTCCCTTGGGACAAGCATCCACGGAACATATTGTGAGAAAAAGGCAATCCAGATCATATAAAGGGTCTTATCTTTGCGTTTCAGTGTAATCCACAGTGTTGCCAGCATTGCGAAAATACCCGTCCACCAGATAAGCGGATTCCCCATAGTCACTATACTGCTGACCTGACCTTGCGGCAAACCCTCACTGCCACTGAAGAACCAGACGGGTCTCTTCATAAATGGCCATTGCCACCAGGAGGACGCAAAAGGATGTGTAGCTACAAGCTGACTGTGATAGTTGTACATGTTCTTTTGGGAATCAATCAAGCCTTTTATAGTAAAGCCCTCTGCGGATGCAGATAAACCCGGAACAAAAGATAAACTATAAATAATGACCGGTATGATTACGAAGAATGCAACACAACTAGCTAGCGTAATAATGGTATTCTTCCAGAACGAATTTACGGCTTCGCCACAGGTACCTAGCAGTTGCTTGTCTTTGATCTTGCCTTCCGCGAGCAAACGTCCCGATGCTTGGTATTCTCTGTAGCGCTCGAAGAGCGAGATAGCTAGCATAATGGCCAGCCCAGCTCCTCCGTACAATACAATCCACTTAGAGGCGACACCAATTCCGAAGAATAGACCGGACCAGAACAACGGAATTAGCGTTTTTCTTAAGGGCTGCCTGAAGAAATTCATAGTGTAATATCGCTGCATGAAATAAAACATTAACATGATGAAGAATACTCCGTATACATCGATCGTAGAGATTCTTGTTTGTGTGAAATGCATGAAATCCAGTGCGAACAATCCAGCTGCAAGTGCTGCGTATTTGCTCTTTTTAAAGAGACGTAGTGCCATTACATAAATGAGAGGCAGCATGGCAATCCCGAACAATGTTCCGATAATACGCCAGCCGAAAGGATTGACTCCGAACAGTTCCATCCCTACTGCGATCAATAGCTTGCCTAGTGGTGGATGCGTGTTCTCATAAGGCACAATCCCGTGTGTATATTCATAAGCTGTCCGTGCATGGTAGATCTCGTCAAAATAAGTGCTATTCATAAAGTTAGAATATTCAGGGATGAGCGACTGCTCGTCAAAAAGATTGGCAGGCTCTCCTCTTTTAGCGACTGCATTAGCATCCGGTGTAACACCGGCTATAGAAAGAGGTACTCTTTCACCTCCCTGCTCATAGAAGGCCATTTCATTTAAAGTGAACCCTGGAGATGTAACTGTAAACTTCACGTATCTTGCTGCAACGTTCAGAGGTTGGCTTTTCCAGATGAAGACATTCCCAACATCCTCGCTTACATCCAGTGGACTACTCCAGACCTCAGGGGATTCACTGAATTCGAGCTTAAACTTCCCGGTACCTACGCCACCGAAGATATTCACTCGTTCCAATTGTTTGCTCTGTCCTAGATCTACATAGAAGCTTTCACCGCTGGCAGCTGGCTCCCACAAGGTCTCTGGAGATTTAGTAGAACCTAAATTATATAAAGCAATTGCCGCGTAAACGGCAGTAATGGCAAGAATACATATCCAATCTATACGCTTAAACTTCATCGCTTAAGTCTCCCTCCCTTCTGGTGCGGTCTTATTTGCTCGACGACTTTAAGGTCTTCTTCATATTTTTCTTCAGGTGTTGGTGGTGCTGGAAGAGGCTTTACTCCCCCACGAACATACACGTCGTAACCAATGTAGAGCATGTATAGCAATAATGACAGGTTAGCAATAGAAGTAACCAAAACGATTCCATCTGCACCTGGATTTACACCTGCATTTAGATGGGTCAACGTATAAGCCACATTGATATACTGCGTTAAGCTGAATCCAAGGAATAGGAATAAAAACCTACGATCCCGACTCGCTATATAAGTGAACATACATAGAATAACAGCAGGGAACATATAACGTTCATGCATTTTGGTTCCAAGCACAAAAACTACTACAATGAGCGCCATACCGATAAAGTAGGATTTGGATAAATCCAAGCGATCTTTTTTGAAGGAATAAAACGTTGCTATGGCTACTGCCACTAAAATAAATATGAAGCCCCATACACGGTAAGTAATACCTAACCAAGTTAGGTCAAGAGATGACCACATCGGGTCAGTCAATGCATATAGATTAAATGCATTCACAGAAGAATAGGGATAGGAAGATAACGTACTCTTATACAGATTAATAAGGCCAACTAAACCACCGTTATTCCAGAAAAATGGTGCCGCGAGCAATCCGAATATCCCTAATCCGTACAAAGCTCCAAATCCAAGCTGCTTCCAAGCACGGTGATGATAGAAAGCAAACAATAATACCGGTGTGAATATTAACGCTTGTGGTTTAATTAAAGTTGCTATTGCAAACAAAATCGCGGATTGAACAAACTTTTTGTTCGCAGCGCCATAGATACTGAGCAACAGGAAAATCAAAAAGAATGAATCCGCTTGTCCCCACGCCGCTGAATTAACAAGCACCGCCGGATTAAACAGAAATAATAGCGTTAAGCCAAAAGCAATCCCTGAGCCGAGTTTTTTGCGGGACATTTGATATATGAAGTAACCCAATACCAAATCAGAAATAATCGCTGGCAGTTTGAATAGCAGATTCTCTCCACCCGAACCATGCGCAAAGCCAAATACACCGCGAATAAAACTAAGAATGTACAAAATGTACAAATAACCAGGAGGATAATCGGCAAAATACCCTTCTTCATAAAACTTGCCTGGACCTAAATCAACCATACGCTGACCCCAAGCTATAAAGGTATTCATGTCGTTCTGATAGCCTTGAGCAGTCAGACCAATCCAGACCCTTAGGATAAAAGCAACCCCGATGGCAATGCTCAGCCATTTGGAATAGACATTCTCAGGTTGCTTCATAAGCTTCTCACTGCGGAATGCCTTGGTATAAAGCACTGCAAAAAATACACTGAAAAGCGCTGAGATCAGCAGCATCTTGGTTGGAGATACCTTATGTGGGGTATCCGCTTTTTTGCCACCAGCATCCTGACTAACTGCTGCACTATCCAGAGAAATGACGTTGGCCCCTTCAGGAGCAGCGTCTAATTTTTCTACAGACAAATCATCAAAATAAGCTTTACCTTGAATCAAGCTGGAGTAGCCCCCCAAACTTGCACCTATGCCGAATTCTTTCTGCTTAGGTCCTGTCTGGCCTATGTATTCAAGATACTGCCACTCTCCTGCCGTATCCGTTACACTGGGATAACCCCCGCCTACTCCAACGGCAAGTATATTAGCACCCATTCCCTCGCCTGCGGTACTTACTACTTTGATCCATCCAGAGATTTTATAATAGCTGTCCGGCGTTGCCTTAATCGTCTGCACCCATTTCAAATGATTGGGCTCGATATTCTCAATGACTGCCGCTTTACTACCGGAGTGAACCTCGTCCGATTGGATTGAAAGTATGCCAGAGTTGTCTCCAGAAATCCACATATCCTTAGTCCAGTTAGAAGGAGCGTCCTCTCCTCCCTCCTCAAATCCAGGGTTCTGCAATAGATTTCCGTCTGCATAAATGCTTGTTACAGGAAGCAAAAACAATAACAGCATCAATACAGTCATTGCGGCCGTACGTGTACTCTTGATCATCGTTCCAACCTCACCTCGTCTATATTAATCCAGCCTTTACCGCCTTTAATAAAAATTTCAGTTTGCTCATTCTGACCGATAGATACCATTGGAAGTGTAAGCTCTTGATAAACCTCACTAGCAGGTATTTCAGCCTCCGCCCGCACTACGCCATTAACTCGGACGCCAACCCTTCCTTCTTCTCCACCAGCACTAACCATTATACCAAGCTTATATTCTCCAGGTTCTGCTATTCTGATAGATTGTGTAATCGTTTTGTCAAATCCCGGATCAAGATAGGCCAGATAACTTCCATTATAGGGATTATTGGTTGCCATACCCGTACCGGATGAGAAGCTCCAGCCTGATATCCCCTCTTCAAATCCTCCATTTGTAAATTCCGAGATTCCCTCTACTACCCCAGTCTTAGCGGTCACAACAGTATAGTTGGCAAAACGTTTAACCGAATAATTATCGCTTTCAGCAGGAATGGGATCACCATTCCACAAGATATATGTCGCTGTCTCTCCCGGAACTATGCTTGAATATCCAAATCTATATCTCCCAAAGGAAGACACCTGCTGAAATGCACCTCCAGGATTAGAATAATTAACGGTTGCTAAGAAATCATGGGGATTGATCTGCTCATAAAAAAGCACATAAATATAAGGCATATTAACTTTATCAGTCACGTAGATGTTCCCAGCACTCTCTTCAGAAGCATATTGTATAGCCTCACCGAAAGATTCATAGAAAGCTGGTCCTATCTCTTTAGGATAATCACGGAAATAAACTGTAGTGAATAGAACAAAAAATAAGCTAAAGGTTACAGCCGACAGAATTCCTAATACTTTTACTTTCTTGCTTAACCACATAAACCCTGCAACAATCAGCAAAATGATTGGATAGAAAATCACATTCATCCGATTAATGTTTACGTTCGTAACAAAGGTCATCAAAACGGAAACAAACAACCAAAGTAAAATAACGAGCAGTCCCGTCCGCTCACGACCACGGTTCCGTATTGTCGTTAACATAAATATAAGTCCTATAAGTACAAAGGGTAACGCAATAGGATACGCGTATCCATAAGGTGAAATCGAATTCCAAGGCAAACCATCAGATCCGCTAATTAATATCTTCAAAAATTCCCGGAAATTGCTTAATGCTGTATGTAATAGTTGCCCTCCGAATATAGAAGTTACCTGTTCCACACGCGGCGTTGTCAATCTCGGAATTGAGAACAATGGGGTCAAAATCCCCTCTAGCGACAATCGATTGATCATAATAAATAGGAAGATTGGGAGTGCCATTAATATAAACAGAGCACAGTTCCATAGAATGGCCCGAAGCTTTAGTGCTCTTGTATAGAATAGAAGAGTTCCAGCACCTAAAGCAAATATCGGCACAAAAAAATAGGATGTTCCATAGGCATAAAGTGAAAGGGCAAGCATAATTGTAAAGCCATAAGACCACTTCGGAATTTGAAATGATTTAAGTAACATATAAACGGAGAACAGAATCAGGGTGGGGAATAAATTAGATTCCAGTGCCCATCTTGACATCATAATATGCCAAGGATTAATTGCGATAAAAAACATCGCCACAATACCAGCAGTTCTGGAAGTAAATAGCTCTTTGGAAAGAAGATAGAATACGAGCATACCCAGTAGACCCATGATTAAGCTAACCGCACGTACAGACATTGGAGTAAGTCCGAACAATAATATGAAAGGCATTGATAAGTAAGCATAAAGTGCATTCTGTCCGCTTCCCCAAGCAATGAGGTGAATAGGTAAATGAATACCATTGCGGTCTATTCCATAATGAAGAATAGTGTAAGCATCATAACCTATAGATGCCTCATCCTGATTCAAGCCACCTGGAATCGAACCAAAGTAAAAAATGCGAATCACAGCCCCCAGCAAAAACAATAAGAGAGGCCAAGGATTACTTTTAAAATAAGAAGACCAATTGCTAAATCTTGTGGACAACATTCATCACCTCTTCAACAATATAATCTAAATATTGGATGATGGAAAGGAAGAACATCCAACAAGTTAAGTAGGAGAATACATAATCGAAAATAAAAAAAACGGCCCCTTCAGTAATGAAGGAGCCCAAGATGAATTTCAGAAATACTGTATATATGTTAGCCCTCGCTACCAAGGAATACATAACGGAGAACGATCAGGATCGCAAGTACCCACATCATCCAGTGAATATCGTATTTCTTCTTACCTGCAAGGTTAGCAACAGAAGCAAGGATTACATAAGTTACGATACCAAAGGAGATACCGTTAGCAATATTATAAGTGAAAGGCATGATTACAAGTGTTAGGAACGCTGGAATTGCAACAACCATATCTTGAAAATCGATTTGACGGATCGATTGTGCCATCAGCACACCTACGACGATCAATGCTGCGGCTGTAGCAGATCCAGGAATAAGAGCAACCACTGGAGCAAGGAACAATGCAAGCAAGAAACATACGCCCGTTGTTACAGCTGTAAGACCTGTACGTCCACCTTCAGCAACACCTGCCGCGCTTTCTACAAAAGCAGTAGTAGTCGAAGTACCCAGTGCCGCACCACCTGCTACAGCAACTGCATCGACAAACATCGCATTACCTACACGTCTATTACCTTCTTCAGGGTTATCCATAATACCTGCGCGTTGAGCCGTACCTACAAGTGTACCAAATGTATCAAACAACTCTACAAATGTGAAAGTTGCAATCGCTGAAACAATACCTGTGTGCAGGATACCATCCCAGTCAAACTGGAAGAAGTTCAATTGTGTGAAGTCAGGAACCCAAGGCGTTGCCGGACTGGACAATGCACTGAAATCAACTACACCCATCAGCATACCAGCGACAGTTGTTCCCAAGATACCGAATAAAATCGCACCTTTAACGTTCAATACCATCAGGATAGAGATTAGAAGAAGTCCGATAATTACCAATTGGACATTGGAATTCTCTAGGCTACCCATGTGAATGATAGTTTCAAAGGAAAGGACATCTGTGAAAGTGTTAGCAGGAATGTCTTTACCGGCTTCAACACCAATCGTCATAAGTCCACTGTTCTTAAGACCAAGGATCGTAATGAACATCCCGATACCTACTGTAATCGCATGTTTCAAGCTGTCAGGAATTGCAGTTAGTAAGATCTGTCGCACTCGAGTTACAGTCAGCAAGATAAAGATCAAACCGGAAATAAATACGGCTGTCAGACCCATTTGCCAAGTGAATGGATGCTCTGATGTGGCGGAAGATAGAATTACGGAAGCAAAATATGCGTTAAGTCCCATACCAGGTGCCAACGCCACTGGAAAGTTTATGAACACGCCCATTGCGATGGTGAAAATACCTGCTGCCAGCGCCGTCGCTAGAAATACAGAGTACCAGCCCATATCAATACGGCCAAATGCTGTTAAAGTACTCGGATTAACCGACAAGATGTAAGCCATTGCCATGAACGTGGTCAAGCCCGCCATGATTTCTGTACGAACTGTGGTGCCGTTCTCTTTCAACTTGAAAAACCGATTCAAATTGTTCTCCCCCTAAGGTATGTTGTGTCTGACAGCAACAAAAAGCCGGTATCTGTTAGACACCGGCTCGAAAAAAAGAGTAGCACCCAGGACCATAGCCCTAAATCCAGGACAATGCGGGTTGCTCTGCTCTTCTTAATCGTAGCCAGGTCATTACGGTGACCTCGTAGAAACTTCCAGGCCAATTCCCGGAAATATACGAAAGAATTATGTTGTTGTGCTCTATCATTTTAGGTGGATAGCACGTGAGTTGTCAATGATAAAAAACGAACATTTTCGACTTTATTTTTTCCATTGTTCGTAAATCATGCATTTTCATGCTTTTATCTATCTTCAAACTCGCTCTATCAATGCAGCTTATTAACTATCCAACCACTTTTTATATGGGTATTTTTTACTATGTTTCTAATTATTTATTTCTGGTGTACTGATAACTATGCCAAGAGTTGGCTAAATGCCCTATCGTTAAACAAACTACTGCAATACTCAGCCAAATGGATTTGCCCCAAATCGCTGCCAATCCGAATGCACATACTGGGAGGACTGCCATCGGGATCGGAATAATTCCTAAAGGGTCCCATAACAATTTATATTGCCTCCCCTTAACGAAATATCGAATCCAAAGACCATAATAAATAGCAATCAACAAGACAATAAAGACAGCAATTACGCCAAACTTTACCTGTTGAAAGTTATCCTGTGACATCGCAAGAATACCTATACAACCCAATTGTCCTGCTCTCTCCAAGAGGGTATAGATTGGTTCTGCATCTCGCAAACCCGAAGGTACATTTTCAGGTGGAAACTTAATCATTAGCAAACTTGGAGCAAGAAGGATTAATGCCATTAGTGTGCCGAGAAGAGAAAATCCCATGTTAATTTCTCCCTATGATAGATTTTTCCCATTTTATCACATTCATATTGAGCAGCTATATAGCGTCTATCACATTTTTTTGAATACAAAAAAAACCTGCAGCCCCTTCTTCAATAAGGAGTTGCAGGTGTTTGTTAAGACTCTATCGCAAAAAATCCTTTGAGAAAAATTAGCGAGTGGATGCCCAAAAGGCCAAAGCAAACATTGTCCAGTCATTCATCACGTGCACTATAAACGATGTCCATATATTTTTAGTCTTAAGATATGGATATAGCAGAACGATCCGTGCAATACCAATACCGAGAATAGCTTGGACAATATTCCAATTATACGTTGGTAAATGGTATGCCCCAAATAAAATAGCTGAAACTATGCAGGCTAAAATTATAGCAGACTTTCTACTCATCTTAAGTTTCTTAACTCCAAATGATAGCACGACCAAGAATGGAAGTATCGTGATTAATTCTTCACCAAACAGCATCGGGATCGTTCTCAAGAAGAACGGAATTGCATCAGCAAAATTACCATTGAAACTATCGGTTGCGGGATTAGCGCTCGTACTAAACAATTTCGTAATAAGGAAACCGACAATACCTGTCACAATCAAATTCGCAACGTAAGTTCCAAGAATCAAAAGAATATCTTTAGCTACTAATTTTCTGAATAATGATGTCCATTGACTTCGTGCCACAAAGATTACTGCTGCTAAAGGAAAAATCACATTCATAAAGGGCTGTACATTGGGACCTCCAAACATAATAAGAAACAGAGCAAAACCAACCGCGACAGAAACGAGAAAAATGAGGCTGCTCTTCAAATTTAGACTAGGCGATGACAGTTCACTGTAGAACGGGAAATCATCATTTTTACGCTCAAATCTGAAAAAATCACTTTTATTATTCATAATAAATCAAATCCTTCCAAGGAAATATAGAACTTATGCTTCCATTAATCCATCTAACGTACTTACATCATAATTGCTTTTATGTCCCATTTCGACAAAGGTCTTATAAATAGGACCTTAAATTGAAGAAATTTCCAACGGATTCGATTTATTTACTAATATTTCCAATCAGCTCAAAACACCACAATGAGCAGACTTTCAAATATCAAAATTTCGTAATCAAATTAGATTCTCTCTGAAATATAATAAAAGCTCACGATTTCAATAAGAGGGTGGCGAACGAATTGAATACCTACGGTGAGGTTGTTCGAAATATACGGACCAATAAGGGATTAAGTCAAAAAGAAGTGTATTTAGATATTATCTCGAAATCATATGCCATTGAATTTGAAAAAGGAAACCATGAGATCACATTAAGGCTGTTAGAACAAATTTTAAATCGACTTATGATGGGGATTGATGAGTTTTTCTACATTTATAGAGGTTATAAACTATCTAAACACGATACATTTACCAACAAATATTCCAAAGCCGGAAACAATAACGATCTCGAAGCATTAATTGAGATTTATCAAGAACTACATCAGAGGGAGGATCTGACCTCAAAAATTCATCTGGCAGAAGTCAGGTCTCGTATAAGATTATTGAAGCACTTTAACTTGACGGGTCAGTTTGAGAAGAATGTCATTTTGACAGAAGATATCGAGACGATCACTAACTATCTCAACAATCTCCAATCCTGGACCCTCCAAGAAATGCAGCTGTTCACAAATACTTTAAATTACATAGATTACGATCAAAGAGATATACTCTTTCAAACGCTTATTAAGTCTATGAAAAAATATGAAGCCCACGAACGCGGACGAGATGTCATATGTGTAATGCTAACCAATATGATTTACGAATTAATTATGATCAATCAAATAAGCTATGCAGAGATCTTACTAGAGAACTTAAATAATATTAGCAGTCCTCAATATCAAACGCTGTTCTTTAAGATTGTATATAAGTATTATAACGGTCTAATTAAAATTAAAAGAAACAGTAAAGAAGAAGGAACGAAGCTTGCTCAATCAGCAATCGATGTATTATATGAATTTGGCGAGCCCTATCAAGCTAAAACATTAGAGTCTATATTGTCACAGATCTTACAATAGAGTTTTAGCAAAAGTCCAGTATTTAAGACTTTCCAGCTAGTTGGAAATACATAATAATCTAGTAGAACTTAATTTATAATAAAAAAAGTCGAAAACCCTAAACTACAAGGTTTTTCGACTTTTTAAGTCTATTCCCACTTCATCATTACTTTGTATTTAGATCAGCTTGAGCAGTTGATCTATTCGTTGAAGCGTAAAGGTCGCTTCCTTGCTGTTCACCGCGTCACCTACCGCCGCAACTTCCATTCCTGCATGGACGCCTGCTTGCACTCCGGCTACCGCATCTTCGACAACCAGGCATGCGGATGCATCACATTCCAGCTGACTTGCCGCGAGCAAAAATACTTCCGGGTCCGGCTTGCTTCTTGAGATTTGATTACCGTCGACTACGACGGCGAACCAATCTAACAAGCCTACTTGTTCAAGAATGAACCGCGCATTCTTACTGGAGGACCCTACAGCGGCGGCGACCCCCTTCACCTTTAATCCTTCCAAGGTCTCCGTTACACCGGGTAAGATGTCAGCAGGTGAAAGCTGCTCCAGAAACTTACGATAAATCGTATTTTTCTCCTCTGCTAACGATTGCTTCTGCTCATCTGTAAATTGTTTGTCCGAAGCACCGGATAAAATAATATCCAGACTCTCCATGCGACTCACACCGCGCAATCGGTTATTGACACCCTCATCGAAAGGAATGTTCAGCCGATCTGCTATTTGCTTCCAAGCCTTATAATGAAAATGATCCGTCGATACCAGTACACCGTCAAGGTCAAATATAACGGCACGCATCATAGTCTGGCTTCCCAATAGCCGCAGAACGGATCGACCGGATTGGTTCCTTTAAATTCAGATTTGCCTTGGATTTTGTCAACGATCGCATTCAAGGAATATTCATTTCCTGAGTATGCATTGATGAACGTCGGAATACGCGGCACATCCTGCAAATGGAAAGGGTTCGCCACGGATACGAACATCGTTGGCAATTCTTTAATAAACCATGGAATATCCCCACCATATGGCGGTGTATAGTTAATACGCAGATCTGTCTTATTACTCGCTGTCGCGTAGTTCGCGAAGTAAAGCGCGAAGTCATATTGTTTCACATAATCCCGAACCGACATGAACATGGCTTGCATGTCCATCGGATCATGGACGGTAACTTCAAATCCAGCATTCCGCAGCTTCTCTACGAATGGCTTATGGGTTCCTCCCGCGGAGAAGCTTCCTTCCTCATCACCTAACACGACGAGCAGCATTCTCTTATGCGTTTCCGGTGTAACCGGTAGTAATTGCTGCGTATCTTTCACTAATGTTACGGATTGGTCGGCGCAAGCCTGTGCCCATTGGTGATGTTGCTCAGAACCAATGACCGCTAAAGCTGACTCATCAGGAACCAAGGTATTCGTACGAGCTTGCTCATGCAATCTTAAAGATGCCTTCAAGCCAAGAATACGCGTTACAGCTTGGTTCAAGCGTTCTTCCGTCAGAATGCCGTTACGAATGCCGCTTAGCATATACTCTAGATCTTCCTCGAAGTTCCGATTGAAGAGGAAGATATCGCATCCCGCAGCAATCGCTTTTGGTACAGCCAGCTCACGACGTTCTGCTATTGTAAATCCGGCCATTAACGTGGCATCACTGACGATAACACCGTTAAAGTTCAGCTTCTCGCGCAGCAAATTTTGTAGAATTTCTGACGACAACGAACTTGGAAGCAAATCCTCATCCTTTAATTGTGGATTAAAATGACGTTGATAGGCTGGCTGCATAATGTGTCCGACCATGACCGTATTAGCACCTTCATCAATTAACGTCTGATATACATGTCCAAAAGTCGCATCCCACTCTTCTGTGGAGAGTGAATTTATAGATGTCAGTAAGTGCTGATCCCGATCATCGACCCCGTCACCCGGAAAATGCTTAATCGATACCGCCATACCGTTCTCGTGGGCTGCCTTCATGTAAGCAAGTCCCATATCAAGCACGGTCTCTGGACGATCGCCGAAGGTACGAACATTCGTAATCGGATTGCGGAAATTCATATTAATATCGACAATTGGTCCAAAGGACCAGTTCAATCCCACGGCTCTTCCTTCACTACAAGCCACAGTCCCTAGCTTATACGCCATATCCGGATCATTTGTAGCCGCCACTTGAAGCTGCTTCCCGAAGTAAGTGCCTTCCGTTGCAACCCCATCTCCCCCATTTTCCAGGTTCGCTGCGAGAAGCATCGGTATCTTACTGTTCTCCTGCATGGCTTTATGCGCTGAGCGGATCTCTTGCGCTGGACCCGGACGATACATTAATCCGCCTGGCTGGTATTTTTTCACCATATCGATCAAAGCCGCGTTGTCACCCATCCCTACCGGGCAAAAGAGCTGTCCGACTTTTTCTTCTAACGTTAAGCCTTCTAATGTTTCTTGTACCCATGTAATATCTTGTTCGTTCAGGTTAAATGGTTTCTTCGTCAAATCTACTTGATGTAGCATATTGTTTTCTCCTCTCGATATCATTGAATTTATAATGCAATGTTATTGCGTGCTTTCAAATCTGCTAGCATTTGACTCTCATCTTTATCTAAGGTATAGAACAATAGTGCGATAATGGCTAAGACGTAACAAACAATAGGAATCCAAATAAAATTTAGTTCGATGGCCCGCAATGCCGAAGCCGTCTGCACTGCTCCCGCTTTATAACCGCTAAGTCCAAGCATCCAGGCGGATAACGCGCCGCCAATACCCATACCGAACTTTACACCGAAGCTTGAGGAAGCTGTCAGCAAGCCTTGTGCACGAACCCCTGTTTTCCACTCGCCGTAATCCACGGTATCCACGATCATAATGAACAACAATCCGCCTGCAAAACCGCCACCAAGACTAACAACGACACTTCCAGTTATTAGTAATGTGATGCTGCTCGCTTGATCTCCCATGAACATGATCAGCTGACCGATAATTGAAACGATTAATCCGAATATCATGATATTCCGTTTACCTAATTTTTTGGTTAAGGACGGCACGATGACTAAGGTCAAGATCATGACTAGGTTCAAGCCCATTACCATTGGAATCAGGTCAGGTCTTTCAATTTTATACGTGAAATAGTAGGTTGTCGTCTGGGTCTTCATGATGTTCGCCACCCAGAAAATAAAGTTTATAAACAACATGATTGCCCACGGCCAATTGCCTTTGATCGCTTTCATGCCCTCTTTGACCGGTAAAGATTTCTGAGAAGAAGCGGATACTACACGCTCTTTCGTATTGAAGAATGCATTGATGAACAGCACAAATGCAATTGATGCAAAAATGATCATCGTCCAGGTAAAGCCTTTGGCATCATTGCCTTGCCCTAATTTATGAACAATCGGCAATGTAAAGGTCGTTACGGCAATGGTCCCTACCATGGCAAACAGGACACGAATCGTACCAATAACCGTTCTCTCTTGCGGATCACTCGATAGACTGGGCAGAATAGAAGTGACCGGCAAATTGATACCTGCATATAGAATCCCTAACAGGATATAGGTCACGTAAGCGTACACAATTTGTCCCGACGGACTAATATCCGGTACAGAGAACGTTAGCACAGCGATAACGGAAAATGGCAAGGCTAACCATAGGAACCATGGACGCGATTTTCCCCATCTGGTATTTGTCTTATCGATCATGATCCCGAAGAAAGGGCTGTCAAAAGCATCGATAACCCGGGCGATTAAAAATAATGTACCTACAGCAGCCGCACTCATTCCGATCGAATCTGTGTAGTAGAACAACAGATAGGTTGTTACTACTTGAAAGACGAGATTGGATGCAGTATCGGTAAGTGAATAGCTGATTCGTTCAAACCATGGTACTTGTTTGGTTGACATATGTGTTTACCTCCTGCTCATTATCATGCTTTCATTATAGTAAGCGCTAACAACAATAACTTCCCGCTATTTATCCCTGTTCCATCGCAAATTTAACCTCTTTGAAACCTACTTAAGCTTTGTGGAATTGTAGTAAGGTCAAATATGAACCTGTCAGAGGACAAAAAAGACCCCTACATGCCTGCTAGGGGTCGATTTATCATAGATTAGATTCTTTTCATTTCATACAATTGGACTTCATGCGGTGAAAGTTCTGCTTTGAGATTAAATTGCTGATCGATGAGTTGAACGAAAATTTCCCGTTTCGGAAGACTTACACTCCTTAGATAGGAAATATCCTCCGAATAAAGATGTACGGGGTGTCCCATGTCCACCCAACGATCGTAGGAGCTGCCCCATTGGCGGTTCAACACTGTTTTGCGAATCTGATAGCTGCCTGGCGCAAGGCCCAACAATTCCAAGGTAAGCTCGAGCGGATCGTTATGCTTGAAAATGCGATAGCGATCGTATTCATTCAAATGAGAGACGTCATTACGACGATACAAGGCATCTGTATGTACATAATGGAATAAGAGCACCTGAATCTCATTTCCTTGTCTCGTAATACAATAGTTCTCGCCGCGCTGGATCATCTCAGAACCTAATTTGGCAAGCATTTGATAAGCGTGATAAGCAGCTTTCTCAATCCCGTTGTTCGTCATCAGCCCGAGTCCGCCGTGAAACACTTGATTCGGCACAAGAAACTCTTCCAGAAAATCTGTACTCGTCCAATAACAAAGACTATCCACTTGGTCGATCGTATCGATGACGTTCTTCACGATATAAGCGGATTGATAGCATGTATCATGAATCAAGTCTCGTTGGTTACCGCTCGAATTCCACTCCGTCAAGTGAATTTCCTTGATATTTGCTCCGGATTCAACAACTATATCACGCGCTTTGACGATTACTTGCGATAAATAATCTTCAGCCGCCGACAGTGTCCAATATTTCGACATTTCCTCTGCCGTCCAAACGAATTCCTCCGACATCCCCCCATCGAGCTGCATGGCATCGTAAAAAATCTGATCGAACGGGTAGCTATGGAACGATATAAAGTCGGGCAAACAATGGTTTTGCATGCAGAAGTACAGAAAATCCTGTAACCAAGTATCATTAAGAATCGTTGGAGACAACAAGCTTGGCCCCCCCATTCTAAGCTTGGGATACTTCCGGATCACTTCATGGGTTGCCTGATAGAAGGTGAAATACTGCTCTTGAGTCCCGCTCCAAAAGGAGATGACATCAGGTTCATTCCATACTTCAACATACCAAGTAGTCACCTCTTCAACGCCGTATCGCTCGATACAGTGGTCCAGCAGTGCTTCGACGAGCCCCATCCAGCGCGTTAATTGATTGGGATAGCTGACATTGCTCTTTTTCACGAAAATTGTCGCATCACCAGACGCCAGCTTCGAAGGCATAAACCCAAGCTCGATGAACGGCTTCAGGCCTATGCTCAGGAAAAAGTCAAATAGCTGATCCACATAAGTAAACAGATAATACGGCTCGCCTCGTCCGTTCTCATGATACACCATCATCTCGTCGTCGAAGATGCCATGAAACCGGATATAGGAGAACCCGATATCCTTCTGAAGCTGGATGAGCTGCCGCTGCACCTCTCCGAATAAACCCTCTTTCGCTTTGCCAATCGAAGTCAATTTTCGCCAAGTATGCATAAGTGGCGTTGAATTATTTACATCGAGGTGGATGCTCTCTGTCTTTACGACCATTTTATCTTGCATAATAAAGTTGGATTCCTGAGATTCGCTCGGCAAATATTTGAATAGCTCCTTGAAGGCATCCTGTTGATTCATTTCCAGATAATTAGGAGTCTTCGATGCTCTGGCATTCGCATAAGCGGACATATCTCCCGCGCGCTTCGCACGATACTCTCTCGGTGTTGCTCCGTAAAACTCTTTGAATACCTTATTAAATGATTTGATACTGGGAAATCCGTTATTCAGCGCCACTTGGGTGATCGTTAAATCACTGTAATTCAATTCATCTAAAGCATGCTCCAGACGCACACCGTTAAGGTATTGAGAGAAGGTCGTACCCAAAAACTTTTGGAAAAATCGAGACAAATAGTGCACCGACAAAAATTCTTGCTCAGCAATCTCTGTTAAAGAGATCGGCTTCGCATAATTATGTTGAATGAACTCGGTAATGGCCAAGAGGCGATCCATGAACTTCACATCGGATGATGCATCTTTGCCCTGCAAAGGCTTGGAATAATATTTAACAAGATACGCCATGAGCCGGAACAATAAACCTTTCAGCTCCAGTTCATAACCCAGTGCTTGTTTCGTATACGTCAGCATCATGTACGCCAACATCTGCCGGATCGGATCGAACTCGATCTGATGCTGATGGTCGTATAGATAAGAATCACAATGGAACTGCAGCTCTTTAATTACTGTAAACTGCTCTTCTATATAAGAATGAGACACCTGCAGCGCTAAGATCAAGCTGTTCTCATCGCCACTGATCGAATGAACCTCCTTCGAATTAATAACGGTAATGGCTGATTCGTGCAGAAGATGCCGCTCTTGTTGCCGAAACAACTCGATCGTGCCCTTCAGGACAAAAATAATCTCTAAATTTTCATGCCAATGCATCTGCACATGATTCGGGCGATGAAGCAATAACCGGAACGGAGTATAACGATTGGTTGTGATGACCTCATAGGTAGTTTTCATATGGACATTATTCCACATTTTTTTCGTACTTAGCAATCAGCTTGAGGGTGGTGATGATTTCTGTTGCATAAGGGAATCTTGACTTTTTTATCATGATTATTTTCTTATCCTGAGACCAGACCTGCTGACCTCCAGAAAAGAAGCAAAGAATAAGGATAAAGCAGATAAGTTTCCTATATTTTTCACTATCCTACTTTTATTATAATGGGGCTATCTGATGTAAGGAGGATTTCCATGATGACAGCAAAAAATTTCGTATGTTCCTCAGCAGAACCCATTGTACAGACCAAAGCTGGAAAAATGAGAGGCTTTCAGGTCAACGGCACTTATACCTTTCAAGGGATAAAGTACGCAGATGCCAAGCGCTTCCAGATGCCCACAGAGGTAGCGCCTTGGGAGGGAATTAAGGATGCACTCGCTTACGGTTATGTGTCTCCCATGTTAACCCAGGATCAGCCCGTCATGGAAGTGCTGGTTCCTCACCGTTACTGGCCTATGGATGAGAATTGTCAGTATCTGAATATCTGGACTCAGAGCCTTGAACCGCAGGCCAAAAAACCTGTTATGGTATGGCTGCACGGGGGCGGTTTCGCAGCTGGCTCTTCTATTGAACAGGTAGCTTATGAAGGAGACAAGCTTAGCGAGTTCGGCGATGTGGTCGTAGTAACCTTAAATCACCGATTGAATATTCTGGGATACATGAACCTGTCTGCTTTTGAAGATAAATACGTCAATTCCGCTAATGCCGGAAATGCCGATATGGTAGCAGCTTTAAAATGGATTCAGGAAAACATTACAGCTTTCGGCGGCGACCCGGACAATGTGACCATCTTCGGACAGTCTGGTGGCGGTATGAAGGTATGGACACTAATGAATACTCCGGCAGCAGACGGCCTGTTCCATAAGGGCGTTATCCAGAGCGGATTAATTGATGGTTTTTTGGACACCAGCAAGACCGATAGCACCGCCATTGTAAAGGCACTGTTGGCAGAGCTTAATTTGGGCGAGGCCGAAGTAGAAAGATTGGAAGCGGTTCCTTATCCTCAGTTAGCTGCAGCTTATAATAAAGTTGCACCAGCGCTTGCAATGCAAGGGGAATACATTGGCGGCAATCCTATGCCTAATGAATTCTATATAGGCGATCCAAGAGAGGTGGGCTTTACCGAGCATGCAAAGACCATTCCGGTATTGATTGGTAGCGTATTTGGTGAGTTCGCTTTTGGTCCCGGTGTTTCTAACAAGCAGGACGTGTCTGAGGAAGCCACCATGGAGATGCTGACTCAAAAGTATAGCAGTCATACGGAGAAGCTTGTCACACAATTTAGGGAAGCATATCCGGATAAACACTTGTCCGACCTGCTATTCTTAGATATCTTCTTCCGTATTCCAACCAAGGACTTTATTGAGAAGAAATCCGTACACGAGGAAGCTCCTACCTACTCCTACTTATTTGCTTATGAATTTCCTTTTGAGGGCGGCAAGATAGCATGGCACTGCGCTGAGATCCCTTTCGTATTCCATAATACGAAACGCGTTCCCGTGTGCCTCATTCCGGGAGTTTCCGATCGGATGGAGGAGCGCATCTGTGGGGCATGGGTAAGCTTTGCACGCTATGGCAATCCTAACATCCCTTCCCTTCCCCAGTGGCCGGCATGTAAACCGGGAGATGAGGCTACCATGATTTTTGACCGCAACTGTGTAGTAAAGCATAATTTTGATCATGCATTGATGGATACTTTATTGAAAACGAACCCGAAGCTGCCTTTCCTGCCAAACAATGAGGCCGAAGAAGAAGGATTTATTTTGCATTAAGCAATCCCCCTTGAAAAACTCTTTGATTCGGGTCAAAAAAACTCCCTTCTGTCTGCTAAATGTCGCAGATAAAAGGGAGTTTTTCTAATCCATTATTATTGGTTAACCTTTAGACATATTTAATTTTAAATTTGAGAACTGCTGTGGGATATAAAATTTATTATACATTAACGGATAATCTGGCTCTGTTTTGTCGTAAAGGGTTTCTAGTAGCAAAAAGCACTCGTTCTGCCCCATTAATTTATCTTTCCGATCTGCTAAGTTAACGGTATGCGTATATTTTATTTCAATATTCCCATGGTTAGCATCTACATAAGCCTGATTCTCTAGAAAATCCAGCATTCTCTCTTTACTATCAAGATCCAAAGATAACCTCTCTACTGTTTGCATAGACATAAAAGTAAAAGCGTAAGCATGTAGCTCTCCTCCTGCTCTATACAAACGTTCCAAAGCTACAACTGTAGCTGATTCTCTTCTTAATACTTGTTTGGTATGTTCCGTTTGCGGGTCCAGCCGATAATGTAGATCTACTTGGTCAAATGCGCTTATATGACATTTATGCATGGGGTTGCTCAGTTTCTCTAATTGAGTATCCTCTTGGTTAAAAGAAGATTCAAGTACAAAGTTCCCCTTACCACGAACATTTCTTACTAATCCATCATCTTGCAAAAGAACTAAAGCTTGCCGTAAAGTAGCGCGACTAACCCCTAGTTTTTTGGCTAAATCCGGTTCTGAAGGAAGCTGGCTACCTACGAGGTATTCTCCTTTGTTAATCTGAAGAAGAAGCTCATCATATACATTGATATAAAGCGGCCGTTTCAATTTATCTAGTTTATGCGTGTTCATTCATCTGATGTCCTTTTCTCCCCATTATGACACATCATTTTTCAAGCGACAAGGAATGTCATTCTCTGCTTCAATCGCAACATAAAAACCTCCAAAAAGAAACTTTGGAGGTTTTTATGTGATATCAATTATTTAAGAAATGGCAGGAAAGACTCACCGTTGTCTGGCATATCAACATCAAAGTTATCTGCTATAGTCGCACCGATATCAGCAAAGGTATCATGCTCAGGTAATGCCCCACTGTCCTTTAATTGCTTGGAATAGACTAGGACAGGAATAAACTCACGAGTATGGTCTGTACCAGGGAAGGTTGGGTCATTTCCATGGTCAGCCGTAATGATTAACAAATCATCTTCTCGGATGGAATCGAATACCTCATCTAATCGTTTATCGAATTCCTCTAATGCTCTTCCATAGCCTTCCGGATCACGACGATGACCGTATAAAGCATCAAAATCAACTAAATTCAAAAAGCTCATTCCAGTGAAATCTTTCTTAATTACATCAAGCAGTTTATCCATACCATCCATATTGTCTTTTGTACGAATGGATTCTGTAACGCCTTCACCATCGAAAATATCATTGATTTTACCAATGGCGATGACATCATAACCTCCGTCTTGCAAGCTATTCATAACCGTTTTATGAAATGGTTTCAAGGCATAGTCATGACGATTGGAGGTTCTCGTAAATTTCCCGGGTTGGCCTACATAAGGTCTGGCAATAATACGACCAATTAAATAGGCAGGGTCTTTGGTGATTTCCCGAACCTTTTCACAAATATCATATAACTCTTCTAATGGGATGATTTCTTCATGAGCTGCAATTTGCAGAACCGGGTCAGCAGAGGTATAAACGATCAGATCCCCTGTTTTCATTTGATGCTCGCCATATTCATCAAGAATAGCCGTTCCACTTGCAGGTTTATTCGCTACTACTTTTCGGCCAGTTATGTCCTCGATCTGTTTAATTAATTCGTCGGGGAATCCATTTGGATACACATTAAAAGGTTGATCAATATTTAAACCCATGATCTCCCAATGACCTGTCATTGTATCTTTCCCGACTGATTTTTCCTGTAATTTAGTATAATAAGCAAGTGGTTTCTCAGCTTTTGGAACACCCAAGATTTCTTCAATATTGGACAGACCCAATTTGGCCAGGTTGGGCAGATTTAATCCATTCATATGTTCTGCAATGTGTAATAGGGTATGGGAGCCAACATCGTTAAATTGATCCGCGTCTTTTCCTTCTCCAATGCCTACTGAATCCATGACGATTAAATGTACACGTTTAAATTTCTTCATTCTACTCTCATCCCTTATCTAGTAATTAAAAATAATATAACCGGAACGACTTTACATAATAGGCTTGCAATATCTCATGCTGTATAAACTTTATATCGTTTACATTAGTTTCACATAGAAGGAAAGCATTTATGCTAACTCTAATGCGATCTCCATCATTTTAGTAAATGCAGTTTGGCGTTCCTCCGAAGTGGTCTGTGCTCCTGTAATAAGATGATCACTCACTGTTAGAATGCACAGCGCTTTTACACGTGCTTGGATAGCGTTCCAATAGAGGGCTACAGATTCCATTTCAACACCCAAAATCCCTACATCCTGCCACTTTTTATTAGCTGCCTGATCCGCATTATAAAATATTTCACTGGATAAAATATTACCAATATGAACCTTTTGTCCTTTATCATCTGCTATTTTCTTAGCTTTCTCCAAAAGCTCAAAAGAAGCCGTTAGTGGATATTGTCCAGGTAAATTATATTGATGACCATAATTGGAATCCGTTGCAGCTCCCATACCAAAAATTACATCGTATAGCTCAATGTTTTCTTGCATTGCACCACAGGTACCAATTCTGATTAAATTCTTAACTCCAAATACATTGATTAATTCCCAAGAATAAATTCCCATACTCGCTGGACCCATTCCCGTACCCATAACAGAGATTTTCTTCCCTTTGTAAGTACCGGTATATCCTAACATTCCTCTTACCTCGTTAAAGCACTGGTAATCTTCTAAAAAAGTTTCCGCAATGAACTTAGCTCTTAAAGGATCACCAGGCAACAGAATCGATTCAGCGATCTCTACCCCGTTCGGTTTAATATGAGGTGTCTCTTTGGAAATAGTCATCATTTTGATTGGCCCCTTTAGTAGAAAATGTACTTGTTTATCTTGTCTATTTTTTAGACAAGTACAATTTATCATAACTTTTCGAGGGTTGCAAGCCCTTTCAACAAAACGTGTTCATGAAAGATTTGTGAAAACGGCGTCTCCAGCACAACCCTTTACTTGAGAAATAAAAAACTCTCTTTTATTTGCTAAATAACACAAATAAAAGAGAGTTTTTTTGAAATCTATAGTTGCACCGATCCTATTCCCACTCGATTGTTGCTGGTGGTTTCGAAGTAATGTCATACACTACGCGGTTTACGTTCTCAACTTCGTTGACGATACGTACGGAGATTTTCTCAAGGATATCCCATGGGATACGCGCCCAGTCAGCCGTCATGCCGTCGATGGAAGTTACTGCGCGCACACCTACTGTGTAGGAATAAGTACGGGCATCCCCCATAACACCAACACTCTTCATGTTAGGCAGGGCAGTGAAGTATTGCCAAATTTCACGGTCTAATCCCGCTTTAGCAATTTCCTCTTGCAGAATGTAGTCAGAGTCGCGAACGATAGTAAGCTTGTCCTCTGTTACTTCACCTAAGACACGGATAGCAAGACCTGGACCAGGGAAAGGTTGACGCCAAACGATAGCACGTGGCATTCCCAGCTCTTCACCCAGTTTTCGAACCTCATCCTTAAACAAGGTATTTAGTGGCTCGATCAAGCTGAATTTCATGTCTTCCGGCAAACCGCCCACATTGTGGTGAGATTTAATCGTTTGTGCCGTAGCTGTTCCGCTCTCAACGATATCCGTATACAGTGTACCTTGTGCAAGGAATGCGAAATCTCCGAGCTTAGCCGACTCTTCGTCGAAGCAGTAGATAAACTCGTTACCGATGATTTTACGTTTTTGTTCAGGATCTTCAACACCTGCAAGCTTGCTCATGAAGCGCTCGCGTGCATCGATTTTCACGACATGAATATCGAATTTACCTACGAAGGTCTCCATAACACTTTCAGCTTCACCTTTACGCAAAAGACCGTGATCAATAAACATACAAGTTAATTGGTCACCGATTGCACGGTGAATAAGCATTGCAACTACGGAAGAATCTACGCCACCGCTAAGTGCGCAGAGTACTTTTTTGTCTCCAACTTGGTTACGAATATCTTGAATAGCTTCATCAATAAACGATTCCATCGTCCATTTGCCGTCGCAACCGCAAATTTGATACAAGAAGTTCGAGATCATCTCATTACCATGTACAGAGTGACGTACTTCTGGGTGGAATTGAACCGCGAACAATTTACGCTCATCATTGCTCATTGCCGCGATTGGAGCACTTTCAGTTCCTGCCTCCAGCTTGAATCCTGTTGGAAGTTCAACTACATGGTCACCGTGGCTCATCCATACCGTCTGACGGCTCTCTAGCCCAGCAACGAGTGCAGTACCTTCTTCAAAATCAATATCGGCTTTACCATATTCACGTTTAGCGGAGCGTTCCACTTTACCGTCAAGTTGGTGAGCCATTAGCTGCATACCATAGCAAATACCGAAGATCGGTACTCCTAAATCATAGATCGCTGGATCTACATGTGGAGCATCTTCAGCATATACACTGCTAGGGCCACCAGAGAAGACAATCCCTTTAGGTGCAAGTGCTTTGATCTTGTCTACCGGCGTATTGTACGGCAAAAGTTCGCTGTATACTCCCAGGTCCCGAATTCTGCGCGCGATAAGTTGGTTGTATTGTCCCCCAAAATCGAGAACGACGATAATTTCATTTGGCTTATTCATTACGAGCCTCCCTTGATTATTGGATTCATTATACTCATGGTTAATTCTCATCGTCAAGGAAAGGAGAACACACTTCTCATAATAGGAGAGAGTTAAACTTCATGAAGAACATTCCTTTCCATGGAAGGAATTGTATAGCAGCATCAGCTGTTCTGACCGATTAAGTTAACCGGAAGGTGATGATCAGGCATTCGCGCATAAACGCGGACGCATCATGAGTAGTAAGCTCGCTGATCTCTGCAGGTGATGCTGGCGCCGCAGACATTGCAGGGATTGCAGATATCATCGACCTTGCTGACATTCTAGACGTTGCAGGCATTTCGTTCGCGCGATCGGCCGCGACGAAGGCTGAAGGCGCGGGCGCGTACGCCAGGGTCTCCCATTGGCGTACGAACTGCCGGACGGCTTCGCTTAGTCCGGCATCGTAGATCTGCAGGGAGTCCACATACTCCCTGCCAGTGACACCGGGCGGCGGCGGTCCATACCGCTCCGCCAGCCCGTGCCAAGCTAGAGAGGCAGCGCGCAGCTGCCTCTCGCGGCTCATGCTGCTGGCGCTGCGCGTTGCCAGCAGCAGAGCCAGGCTACGCCGCCAGCGCCAAGCGGCGGCGGGAAGCAGCGCCGCGGCAGCGAGCGGCGCGGCAGAGGTCCCGCCCGCCAGCGGCAGGGCGGGCAGGCCCGCGTTTCGCGCAGCTTGCGGCGCGAGCGAGGCTGCCGCAGGCAGCGCCGGCGCAGCGAAGCCGGCGGCAAGGGCGGGGCCAGGCGTTGGGTCGAATGGGACCCAACCGGCGCCGGCGAAAAAGACCTCCACCCAAGCATGGGCATCGCCCTGGGTGACTAAATACTTCGCCGGCACAGTATCGTCCTGCAAGGTCCCAGGCCCAAAGCCTTGGACATAACGAGCAGGAATTCCTGCACTGCGCAGCAGTACGGTCATAGCTGTTGCAAAATGAACACAGTAGCCTTGTTTTGTCTCAAATAAAAAGTGATCCACAAAATCAGATCCGGATGGTGGAACCGTTGTGTTCAACGTATAGGAATATCCATGTTGTAAGTAATCCTTAATGGCAGTTACGGAGTCATAGCGGTTACCTGAAGAAGCTGTAAGCATCTCCGCCAGATCTCTCACTCGTACGGGTAACAAATCTGGCAATTGCAAATACTTGCCCATAATTTCCTGGGGATCGTTACTGCTTAAACCACGAAGCAGTACTGGATCGCTCTCAGGAAGTAAGGACTCCACTGAATATTCTGTGATCCGTGCAGAGCCTATTGAATCAGGCAGACGAAAACTCTCTCTGTCTATGTTAGACAGCACATATCCCAATTTACTTCCGCCCAAGAGTTCAACCGACTCAACATCGGTTATTATTCCCGCATTGAATAAAGGAATTCCCCCGGAAGAAGGGGTGGCAAATTGTATTCGCTGTTGAAGTGTTCGTTTCCTAGTTTCACCGCTTAGCATCAATGAAGAATTCTTTGGAATACCGGACAGATTAAGCGGCATAAACTCTTCGCCCCCCCTGATCCATCGGCGGCCATCATAGTAAGCAATGCTCTCACCTCGCCAGTAAGTACGCTCGCTAGTTATAGCTGTAAAGACTGGTTCAGTATTGCGGGATAACGGGGCACCGAGTTCACCGTCATTCGAACTATACCCTGTTGTTCCAGAAGCATTAGACGCCTTATCATCTGGCAAATGGCCTGAAGCCCAAGTCTGCAGCTTCTGAAATGTCGATTGCAGCGTAAGCTCGCTGGTTGGTCTTGCCCCGAGCAGCTGCCCACCGAACCATGCTGTTGCCATCACGACAATGGCTGTCGCCAAAGTCAACCCTCCCCAACGCGCATAAGGCAGTGTAGTAACTCCCTCACGTTCTTGAAGACGCAGGAGACCACTCATCGCGTGCATCCAAAAAATAAGACCCATGGATATCACAATATCCATTGTGGTATTGACGTCAAAGCCCATATCCAAGATCAGCAAGTAAATGATTGTAACTGCCGTGAATAGCACTGTACTCCCTCGGAAGAGTGCAAGCTGCTGTACTGAGGATACCAATAGCCCCCAACCTACAATCAGTATCAAAAGCCTGCTGATCTCGCTTAACTGAGAAACATGTCCAGAAAGAAGCAGAATAAGATCATTCGGAATTTCGTCCGCATAAATCCCTAACCACCCTATGCCTTCGCCCCCACTGCATAAGTAAATCCATGCTGAAACAGTAATAAGAAATTGAATACTTAGCAGTAGCCACCCCGGAATCTGAAATATCCCCCATAACAGCAACACTGCCGCCAATACCATTAGAACTTGTAGCATCTTGGAGGTATCTTCTAATAAAGCAGACCTATATAAAGGGAGTAACCATTCAATAAATAGCCCCATAATGGCCAAAGAGAACAGCAAACGATAGTACAGAGGTACCTTTCTCTGCTTACCGGCATGTCTGTTCTCTATTTGCCCCAAATTGAACTGAAAGCCATTCATAGCCAGTTCTGTATCACCCGATTTCCCCTTACCGTAGTGTTGGTTTTCCGGATGATTCATGGAACTCTACCTCCCTGAATCTGAATGCTGGCAATGCATCATCCAGACAAAACATTCGTGCTCCAAGACGAGCCAAACTATCTCCGACAGTTCCCTTTCCAGGCTGGCGAGCCTCCCCTGGCTTCGGTGCTGATTGGTCCCAAGCATAATAAAGCTCCACCTTCACTCCTTGCATCAAGAACTTGGCAATCACCTTGGCAGATTCCTCTTCTAGCCGTCCCGTGATAATAGCTACTGTCATCCCCGGAATCCAGCCTCGGGAGGCATCATCAAGCAGCAGCGACAGGTTTCTAGTGCCATCCAGGGAAATTTCAGTCAGAATATCCAGCACTCTCCCTGGGATTTTACCCAGACCTTCATGTCTAGCCATACCTTCTGGCCAACCGCCGCTAAACAACTGAACATAAGCACCTGAACGCTCAGCGGAGAGCATCAGCCCCATCGCTGTCGACACCGCTTTCTCAAATGCTGGAGGCGAATCGTCTCGGCTCCCACGAGGTTTAAGCGCATCTGTAGGAACCTCGTAGTTGAGCGGGTCATTAGCCAATACGATACAGGTCATTCTTGCCTTTTCCCGTTCTGGAACTTTGCTCTGCAGCGCTCCCGTTCTTGCACTATTCTTCCAATGAATTCGGCTAAGTGGATCTCCTGGCTCATAATCCCTGGATTCCAAAGCCTCATCGCTGATGCTTCTTCCCCGTCTAGAATACAAGGTGTCACCCGTCATAAATCCGCTATCTGGTACAGTTCCACCAAAGTATAAAGGCGCTGGCAGCACCTTAAAACTCTGTCCTCCATCCGGTTCAGATCTTCCCGTGAACCAACCCGGAAAATCTCCCCAAGTTACTCTACAGCCCAGCAGATGATGATTGCCGCGAGATAAATTTTCAATCGTATATGTGTATGAAAAAGAACGTTTGAATCCAGGAAATAGCAGCTTCTGATGATGGCTATCACCCCAATAATCGGCAATGGTCATCCAAGGGAGAGGCAACCGAGAAGAGAAGCTCAGCTGTACCTTCACATGAAGTGTATTACCAGCCATCGGTCTCGCAGGAGTAATTGTACGAACTAGCTTAATCGTCCGTGGACCAGAGAGCTGAAGCATAAGTCCACCGAGCATAATAACTCCAACAACGATCAGGAGAAACAGCAAAGACGGACCTCCTCGCCAAACATATAAAGCACCTATAATTCCAGCCACAGTTAGCATCCTTAACCATTCCATCAGAGCACTTCGGCTACGCGGATAAGAGAAGCTTTTGACACTTCCGGCATCTTTCTTCAATTGATCAATTAGTGATGAAGAGGACAATGGGACACCCATCCTTTGGTCATAGACTTGTTCCCAGCTCAGGAACTTATTACTATCTATTCTTCCCATGAAAAAGGGTGCCCAGACATTTGTTTTTTCTTTTTACTAGACAGCCTCAGCTCTTCTTTCAGAATGTTTTTACCCGGCGTTCTACTTCAGTAACGCTTATATTAAGCGGAGGATGACCTGTTGTCTCCAGCAGTTCTCGTAGCGATACCCAGATCGATCCACCAATCATTTCTACCCTCGCATCGATTGTCTTTTGACCCTTATCAGGATGGTTTAGAATCAATTGTTTGTTCATTACATCGGCAATGACCGCTTTCCCGTTCCAATCTATTTCTCCACTTCGGCTATTCACATCCCAGCTAACTCGCCCTCCAAGCCGTTCAATTACAGCACGAAGCGGAACCATATACTGTCCATTTCGCACGGAATATTCCCCGGGATTCAGCTTCGTCTCCAGCTTTCCTACCTCCAGAATCAATGGCTTTCCAGGCGCAAAGAGCTCCGCATTCGGTGTGATATTTGAGGCGACCCAAGCTTCTGAAGGCTTTTTCCGCCCCAAATTAGTGGCTTTTGCAGAGACTCTAAATTGTACAGGTTCTACCGTTTCATCCAATAGGCCAAAGTCATATCCAGCCGCCTTATAGCGTGCAATAATGTCCGGCAGCGCTTTGACGCTCTCTTGATGACCGCCACCATCATGTAGCAGCAAAATAACCTGGGAAGACTTCATATCTATTGTGGATTCCTTCAAAATTTCTGAGGCTGGCACGCCTTTCCGTTTAGAATCGCCGCTATCCACCGTCCAATCCATCACCTTATAACCTGCTTGCTTCAATAAATTGAAATAGGTATTATCAAAATGATCATAGGTTCCACCTGGGGCGCGGATAAGCTGTGGCCGAACCCCTGTAATCCCCTGAACAATCTCTTCAGTCTGTTTAATTTGATTCCAAAATTCCGTGAATCCACTATATAAATCATGGTAATTATGATTATAGGTATGATTGCCAATCGCATGGCCCTGTTCCCATATGGAGTCGATGAGCTCAGGATGGCTTTTCGCTTGATTACCAAGAACAAAAAAGGTTGCCTTCACACCTTCCTGATGTAAAATTTCAAGTACATTGAAGGTGTTATCGCTAGGTCCGTCGTCAAATGTAATATAGACTGTTTTTTTAGATTTTTTGGCTGCTGTGATTGCAGAACTCTTTGTCGAAACCTTGGATATTTTCTCTACCCCATTAGCTTGAGGGAGTTGATTCACAGTAAGGGCCGCACTTGAAGAGGAGTGAACTTCCGGAGATGCAGAAGCGAGGGGTTCTACTGCAGATGGCAAATCTTGCATCGTCGCTGCGGTAAGCTTATTCTTAACAGATACAGACTCCGCGCTAGCGGGCTGCAAGGATCGGAGCTCCCATGAATTCAAGTTTTTCCCTATACTCCATCCGAGCATTACGATGAATATTACAACCATAACGAGCAATCCGCTTATCAACTTTCGGCGGCTGTGTGCGCTTTTATTACCCTTCATCTTCTCTACCTCCAGCATTCTATTGGCTTAAAAGCCATTTGGTAGATTGTATGAAGACAAGCTGTAAAATAGAATAAGGCAACTGCCTCTTGGAGAGTGACAATCTTATGGAAATGCTGAGTTTTATACAAGAATTATTCACTAAATATGGATATAGCGTATTATTCTTTGGATTACTTCTCGAGTTCGTTGCCCTGCCCTTTCCCGGAGAGACCACTATGGCGTTTGCCGGTTTCCTTTCCTATACTGGGAGACTTGATTTCTTTACGCTAATTGTAGTTGCTTTTGCAGGCACCACTGCTGGGATGACCCTCACCTATTTTGTCGGATTAAAAGCCGGTATGCCCTTTATCCAGCGATATGGAAAATGGTTTCTATTCTCACCTACTAAGCTAGAAAAAACACAGAAATGGTTTGAGAAATACGGAAGCTTTCTAATTTTTATCGGTTATTTCATTCCAGGGGTACGGCACTTTACAGGTTATTTTGCTGGTATTATCGCGCTTCCCTTCCGTAAATTCGCCCTATATGCTTATAGTGGAGCCGTATTCTGGGTAGTGCTGTTTCTTAGCATCGGAAAGGTGTTTGGTCCACAGTGGATGGGCATCTTCCATTTGTTCGAGTCCTATGCGCTTTGGATTATTTCTGGTGGTGCAGTAATAGCAGCTCTTGTGATCATTTACCGTTATCGCAAAAACATTGGTGCCCGCCTCTTCCCTGGCAAAGCTGCCACTCGGATTCAGGCCCAGATTAAAAAACCTTCCAAGGAGCGGTGAATTCACCGCTCTTTTTACTACGTATCAATGCATACCCTGCCAACAGTATAGCAATTACAGAAAACCCTGCTCCCCCAGCAAAACCCAGCGCCCGAGGCTCCATCCATGCTTTATTTTCAAGAATTTGCTAAGATGTAGTACATCATTACATAACGAAATTATCCGAAAAGGAGGGCTCTATTTTTGAAAATTGATCGATTGCTCTCTATCGTCATTCTACTAATGAACCGGCGTCTCATTCAGGCGAAGGAGCTCGCCGACATGTTCGAAGTGTCCGTGCGTACCATTTACCGTGATATTGAAAGTATTAATGGGGCTGGAATTCCTATCGTCACCTATCAGGGATCGGGTGGTGGTATCGGCCTTATGGAAGGCTACCGGTTAGACCGCAATGTATTGACCGACCGCGAGCTGGCTGATATTTTTTCCGCTCTGCAAAGCGTCTCCTCTTATGGAGGAACTGAACACACTCTGCTCATGGAGAAGATCAGTAGCGTAATCCCGCCCTCACAGACCGCCGCTTTCCGAAGCAAAACGACCCAGCTTATCATCGATTTCTCTCCTTGGGGTCTTCAGCCTATCCTAGAAGAGAAGATTGCAACTCTAAAAGAGGCGCTGGAAGAAAACAGAACTGTGGCCTTTGATTATGTCAATGCCGAGGGGCAGTCCAGTCAGCGTTCTGTCGAGCCCTATACTTTAGTCTTAAAAGGACAAGCATGGTACTTGTATGGTTACTGTCTGCAACGCCAGGATTTCAGATTATTCAAGCTGCATCGTATGAAAGGACTCGTTAAAGAAAAACGGGAGTTCATTAGAGAAGATAGGGACATGCATGAGCTGCCCTGGAGCACTGATTATCAGCGAGTGACTTCAACCTCAGTAGTGTCGCCAATCCTTCTGCACTTCACAGCTGAAGGCAGGCATCTAGCGGAAGATCGCTTTGACTCCACTGAGCTTCAACCGGACGGACATGGTGGATATAACGTGTCCATCCATTATCCCGAGGACGGATGGCTCTATGGTTTCTTGCTCAGCTTCGGAACGGCTTTAGAAGTGCTAGAGCCGGAACATATTCGTCAGAAGCTTGGAGAGTTAGCTCTTGGGGTTGCCAAAAAATATGCAACCTCGCTTTAAACCTGACGGTATGTCGTCAGATTCATAGTTCTATAATGTACTTAAAGCGAGTTCTCATAAGCTTCGCATACTTTTAAAAGGAGTGCTGTATATGAATCAAGAGCATGTAGGGCAAATGCAAGGCGAACCGAAATTTTGTCAAAGCTGTGGGATGCCTATGCCTACGGAAGATCTACTTGGAACGAACAAGGAAGGGCAAAAGATCGAGGATTATTGTGTATACTGCTACGAAGATGGAGCATTTAAACAGCCTGATATTACGCTGCAAGAAATGTCTGACATTTGTACAGGCTACTTGGTTCAAGAAGGAATGGATGAGGCTGTCGCCCGCAAATTACTCGCCGAACAGCTGCCTCATCTGAAACGGTGGAGAGGCGTAGCCAGCTCTCCTTCAACAAACTAATAATCAGCACAAAAAAGCGGACCAAGTGAATTCTTGGTCCGCTTTTTATAGGCACTTCTTCTATATGTTACCTTTTTAAGCTCAGGTCAAACTGTAGGAGCCTTCAAGTAGGGGCTGCTGCAGCGGTTTAAGTGATGGTTCTAAATCAGACACAGCATTCCCTTCATGACTGCTAGCAATCGACATCATCAGCTTGATTCGATTCGCTTGGTTAACTACACTAACTCCAGCATCATAATCAATGGCGACGATATTCGCACCTGGATACAACTCCTTAAGGCCCTTAATCATCCCACGCCCGGTAATATGATTGGGCAAGCAGGCGAACGGTTGAATACAAGCAATATTATTCACACCATTATCCAGCAGATCCATCATTTCTGCAGTCAGGAACCATCCCTCACCCATCTGATTTCCTACGGATACCAGTCGGCTGGCCTTCTCAGCAAGATCATAAATATTTTCCCGTCCTTTAGCCAGTCCAGCATCCTCAAGAGCTACCTTTATCGGCTTGCGATAAATCTCCAGATAGGAGATCAACATCGGATTAATATATCCTAGCCGTTTACTTTTACCGAATTGCTCGGCTTTGTAGATCGGATTATACACGCAATAAAAGATGAAATCTAAGAAGTCTGGCATTACCGCTTCTCCGCCCTCTGCCTCAATCATCTCGATGATGCGGTTGTTGGCGTCCGGATGAAATTTAATCAGGATCTCTCCAACAATGCCTACTCTTGGTTTAGTAGCACCTGTAACGGGCAGCTTACAAAAATCAGCTACAATTTCACGAATCAGACGTTTATATTCTCGGAACGAGAAGTTGACTAGGCTGACCTTACAGCGCTCCATCCCCTTACGGAATAAACGCTCAGCACTCTGTGGAACGACCTCATACGGCCTAAAATGATTTAGCAACCGCATCATTAGATCACCATAGCAAGCCGCAGCGATCAGCCGATTTGCCAGCTTAAGACTGATTCGGAAGCCTGGCTGGTTCTCCATTCCAGAAGCATTCAGCGAAATCACAGGAATCTGTTCGAGATCTGAATCCTTTAAGGCTTTGCGGAGCAAAGAAATATAATTCGTCGCCCGGCAGCCACCGCCCGTCTGTGACATGATTACAGCGGTACGATTCGGATCATAGTCCCCGCTCTTCAGTGCCGACAGAATCTGCCCTATCGTTACAATAGCGGGATAACATGCATCATTGTTAACGTATCTAAGGCCCTCTTCCGTCTCTTCAGGTCCAGTGGTTTCAAGGATCTTGAGACGGTATCCCGCATCGCGGAAGACCTGTTCAAACAATTCAAAATGAATGGGCGACATCTGTGGCGCAAGGATCGTGTACGTTTCTTTCATTTCCTTCGTGAATGCTACATTAGCCTGTATTTTAGGCGGCTTCTGTGGCAGCACCTTTCCTTTTTCCCGTTCGCGCATCGCTGCCAGCAGTGAACGCAGCCGAATGCGCGCAGCGCCAAGGTTGCTAATCTCATCGATTTTGATCAGCGTATATACTTTGTTATGCCTTTCCATAATGTCTTGTACGGCATCACAGGTGATCGCATCAATCCCACAACCGAAGGAAGTCAATTGAACAAGCTCCAGGTCGGTTCGGACTGCGGCAAGGCGGGCTGCGCGGTACATTCGGGCATGATAGGTCCACTGATTAACTACCGCCACATCCCCTTCACTTCGGTCCAGATGGCAGACAGAATCTTCTGTCAGCACGGCGAGTCCCATACCGGTAATCATATCTGCAATGCCGTGATTAATTTCAGGATCCGCATGATAAGGGTGACCACAGAGAAGTATTCCCTTGTTCCCAGTGCTGGCAAGATACGCAAGCGTCTCTTCACCTTTGGTGCGCACATCACTTTTGGCGCGATCAGCTTCAGCAAGTCCTGCCTGCACAGCATTCGCAATCTCTTCTCTCGGAATCCCTGTAAATGTCTTCACGAGTCCCTTAGTCAGCGCAGATCTATCGTCAAAGGTCAGAAACGGGCTGACCAGCGTGATTCCATTATCCTTTAGCCCATCCATATTGTTGCGAATGACCTCAGGGTAAGAGGCGACCACCGGACAATTGAAATGATTATCCGCTGCTTCATCTTCCTTCTTCTCATACACTACGGCAGGATAAAAAATAAAATCGACGCCTTTACCGATCAAGCTCTGCACATGTCCGTGCGCCATCTTTGCAGGATAGCAGATCGATTCTGAAGGAATCGTATCCATCCCACTTTCGTAAAGCTTCTTGCTTGATTTAGGAGAGAGAATTACCCGGTAGCCAAGTTTGGTGAAAAAAGTGTGCCAGAACGGGTAATTCTCGAACATATTCATCGTACGTGGAATACCGACAGTGCCCCGTGCTGCACCTGCCTCAGGTAATGCTTCATAGTCAAAGAAACGTTCATACTTATACTGCATCAAATTTGGCAGTACATTCTTCTCTTTCCTGCCTCCTGCACCACGCTCGCAGCGATTGCCTGTAACGTAGAAGCTCTTGTCCGGGAACCGACTGATCGTTAACGCACAGTTATTTCCACAGCGGCCACAGCGACCTGAAGATACCTCGTACTTAAAGTTGGCTATTTCCTCCGGTCCAAGCAGTGTACTTTTTCCGTCAGCCCCTGCTTGCTCACGGGCAATCAGTGCACAACCGTACGCTCCCATAACGCCAGCAATATCCGGTCTGACTACCGTTCTCCCCGTTAGGCGCTCAAAGGCCCGCAATACGGCTTCGTTATAGAAGGTGCCGCCCTGAACAATAATATTCCGCCCTAAATCCTCAGGGTTGCGAATTTTAATTACTTTTTGCAGAGCATTCTTAATTACGGAATAGGCAAGACCTGCCGAAAGATCAGCCAGCGACGCACCTTCCTTCTGAACCTGCTTCACTTTAGAATTCATGAATACCGTACAGCGGGAACCCAAATTAACAGGTTTGACCGCTTCCAGCGCTGACTTGGCAAACTCCTCGATACCTAATCCGAGCGCAGAAGCAAAGCTCTCCAGAAAAGAGCCGCAGCCTGCCGAACAGGCTTCATTGAGCATTAGACTGTCGATAGCACCGCCGCGGATCTTGATGCACTTCATGTCCTGTCCGCCGATATCCAGAATAAAGTCTACCTCCGGCATGAACTTAGATGCGGCCTTGTAATGAGCAACCGTCTCCACTTCACCGCCGTCCGTCCATAAAGCGGCTTTGATTAACCCCTCTCCATAACCTGTTACATAAGAACCTGCAATATAACAGCCTTCCGGTAGAACCCGATACATTTCCTTCAGTGCCTCACTGACAGAATACAAGGGATTCCCCTTGTTGCTGCCATAAAAGGTATGTAGAATTTCGTCAGCAGAGCCGGTCAATACGAGTTTGGTTGTTGTTGACCCTGCATCGATCCCCAGATAACAAGGGCCACGATACACAGCCAGGTCTGATCTGGCAGCAGAAGCTTTACCATGGCGCTGACGGAACGCAGCAAGCTCTTCGGGGTTCTCAAACAGCGGTGGTAATTCAGCATCCGCTGCCCGATCCGCTGTAAAATCCACAGCCGCTATTCGCGCGATCCAGCCTGAAAGCGGCAAAATAGTAGGATCCGCTTCAGAGAGTGCTGATCCAATCGCTACGAAATACTGCGACCGCTCGGGGAAAAGAATATCTGACTCCGCAAGTTCAAGCGTCTCCGCAAAACGCTGACGCAGGGCTGGCAGGAAGGTTAGCGGTCCGCCAAGGAAAGCCACCCGTCCGCGAATTGGACGTCCGCAAGCGAGACCGCTGATCGTCTGATTAACAATACTCTGAAAGATTGAAGCCGCCACATCCTCCCGGCGGGCCCCCTCGTTTAATAGCGGCTGCACATCGCTTTTGGCGAATACACCGCAGCGTGAAGCGATAGGATAGATTCGCTCATGCTTCTCTGCCAATGCGTTTAAGCCCGCTGGGTCGGTCTGTAGCAGCGATGCCATTTGATCAATAAATGCTCCCGTTCCTCCCGCGCAAGCCGTATTCATACGCTGCTCAATGCCGCCTCGGAGATAGATGATCTTGGCGTCCTCACCACCCAGTTCAATCGCCGTATCGCATTCTGGAATCAGCTCGCCAATCGCCTTTGTACAGGCGATCACCTCCTGAACGAACGGTACGCCTCCCAGTTTGGATAAAGATAAGCCTGAGGAACCGCTTACAGTAAGGGCTGCGCCTCTCTCAGGAAATCTGCTCTGTACATCAGATAGAAGAGAGAGGGCTGCTTTTTTTATATCGCTATAATGTCTTACATAGTCCTGATAAACAATAGTGTTACGCTCTATAACAACCACTTTCGCAGTAGTTGATCCGATATCAAGGCCAATACGCAGCATTATCACTACACCACCTCGTCTTGCTCCAAATTTGAAGCAATTATGAGGAAACTATATCATGACAATACCTTATGAAAGCTGTTAAAAATGTAACAGACTTTTACAAAAAGTTATTAACAAACTTTATGATTTGGAAATCCCTGCTATGGCAGATGCTACATGACCTTTCACTCGTACTTTCCGCCATTCTTCCACTAAGATCCCCTGTTCATCGATCAGAAAAGTAGAGCGTACAATGCCCATGAATTCTCTACCATAGAGCTTCTTAAGCTGCCATACACCGAACATTTCACTGACCTTATGATCCTCATCAGACAACAGTGGAAAGGGTAGACTGTTCTTCTCCGTAAATCTCATATGCGAAGCTAAAGGATCTGGACTGATGCCTAAAACAACCGCACCAAGCGTAGTAATCTGATCATGGGCGTCCCGGAATTCGCAGGCCTCCTGCGTACAGGCTGGTGTCATATTTTTAGGATAAAAATATAAAATGACCTTTCGGCCCAGGTAATCACTTAAACTAACCTCTTGCCCGTTGGAAGACGGAAGAGTGAAATTCGGTACTTTTTGTCCAATAGCTACTACGTTCAAGTTATATCCACTCCTTCTTGATATTGGAGGATCGAGCATGAATTGCGCGTATCCCCAAAAGAAATTATAATGTAGAGAATGTGAATGCGAAAGGAAGAACGAGAAATGCCACCTAGAAAGAAAAGGCACGCAAAGACTGGTAAGTCAAAAAAGAAACCGCTGCTTTGGACACTGGCCATTATACTCCTCCTTATTATCGGTGGAGCCATTTACTACTTTACATCCATCTACACTGAGCTTGGCAGCATGTCGAACACCGAGAATTCACCATTTAAGAATGCTGAAACTGTTGATGTCGACACGCCAGAACCTCCAAAATGGGAAGGTACAGAGCCTGTTAATATACTGCTAATGGGCGTAGATGCCCGCGGTGTCAAGAAGGGAGAAATTCCTCGTTCTGATACAATGCTCGTAGCCTCACTTGATCCCGTGAAGAAGAAAATCAGCGTATTCTCAATTCTTAGAGACACTTACGTTCCGATTCCAGATCACGGCGAAAAACGTATTAATTCAGCTATCATTTATGGACCTAACACGGCGATGCAGACTGTAAGCGATCTGCTCGGCATCCCGATTCAATATTATGTCTACACGGACTTCCAAGGATTCATCAAGCTAGTAGATGCCGTTGGTGGTGTAGATTATGAAGTCGAGAAAGATATGGTGTACAAGACCATTGCAGATGGTCCCGAGTATGACATTGATCTTAAAAAAGGATATCAGCATCTCGACGGTAATAAAGCTCTGCAATATGTACGTTTTCGACATGACGCTACCTCCGACTTCACTCGGACCGAGCGCCAGCGTGCTTTTCTCAAGGTTGTGGCTGACAAGCTGATCAAGACCACATCCATAATCAAGCTACCGAATATCCTGTCTCAAGTTACGCCTTATATCGAAACTAATCTGACAGTAAATGATATGTGGAAGCTTGCAACCGTTGGGTACGATAGTACCATGGGCGGTAGTGAGCAAATTCCGCCAATGGATCTGCTCAAAGAGGAAACTACAAGTGACGGATCGCAGGTTATAGGCATTCGCAGTGAGAAAAAATTAAAGGAATTTGTTCAGGATACCTTAAATGGCCCTGAGCCAACGCCTACACCTTCAAGTTCACCAGAAACTACTTCAAATAGTAACACTAGCGGAACCCAATAAAGATCTGACAAGCAACGTTCACAAGTAGACACTACAGGCAATGGTATAATACGGGCGGACAGCGGAAACACCGTTGTTCGCCCGTTGCCATGAGCACCAACAATCGAAAGGATGATCACATTATGAATCGTTCCACATCTGAGCAACTTTATCACGAAGCCCTTCAACATATCGTTGGAGGTGTAAATAGCCCTTCCCGCTCTTTTAAAGCCGTTGGAGGCGGAGCACCTGTATTTATGAAACGTGCCAGCGGATCTCACTTCTGGGATGTAGATGGCAATGAATATATCGACTATCTCCAAGCCTATGGACCGATCATTACCGGCCATGCTCACCCACATATAACGAAGGCAATTACCACTGCAGCTGAGAATGGTGTTCTTTACGGAACCCCAACAGAGCTCGAAATTAAGCTTGCTAAAATGCTTAAAGAAGCTATTCCGTCTATGGATAAAGTCCGGTTTGTCAATTCCGGCACAGAAGCGGTTATGACTACCATTCGTGTCGCTCGTGCTTATACAAAGCGCAGCAAAATCGTAAAATTCGCTGGCTGTTATCACGGCCACTCTGATCTAGTGCTCGTAGCAGCAGGATCCGGGCCTTCTACGCTTGGCATTCCAGATAGTGCCGGCGTTCCTAGCAGTATTGCACAGGAAGTAATCACTGTTCCTTTTAATGATCTGGAAAGCCTGCAAGAGGCACTAGAAAAATGGGGCGAAGATGTCGCCGCTGTAATGGTTGAACCGATCGTCGGTAATTTCGGTATGGTGATGCCGAAGCCGGGATTCCTCGAAGGGCTCTGCAAGCTGGCTCATGCTAACGGCTCACTTGTTATTTATGACGAAGTCATTACGGCCTTCCGCTTCCACTATGGTTCCACACAGACATATGCAGGACTGGATAACCATGAAGACATTACTCCTGACCTTACAGCACTCGGCAAAATCATCGGTGGCGGTCTACCGATCGGCGCGTACGGCGGACGTAAGCATGTGATGGAACAAGTAGCCCCACTAGGACCGGCATACCAAGCGGGAACAATGGCGGGAAATCCTGCTTCCATTTCCGCAGGGATCGCCTGTCTGGAAGTGCTGAGCGCAGAAGGCGTATATGATGAGATGGAACGGCTTGCGATCCGCCTTGTCGGCGGTCTTCAGGAATCCGCTGACCGTCATGGCATTCCACTGACGATCAACCGCATCCGTGGTTCATTCTCTACTCATTTCTGTAAGCATCCAGTTACGAATTACGATGAGGCACAGGATACAGATGGCGAATTGTTCGGTAGCTTCTTCCGTCACATGTTGAACCGAGGGATTAACCTCGCCCCTTCGAAATATGAAGCTTGGTTCCTAACGACAGCACATACCGATGCAGATATCGACGCTACGCTGATTGCAGCAGAAGATTCATTCCGCGCTATGGCGGCTGAGAAATAAGACGTTATTAACAGCCACTAAACATACTAAAACCTACCACCAAGCTTCTGGTGGTAGGTTTTTTTGCATAGGCACTATTCGAAGTCAATTTGCTTGTCCAATATAATCTCTGTCATGGTAGGTCGAAACATTTGGTCTCCTCCGGGTATTAAGGCAAATTGAACCGTATCCAGATCCGCTGGCAGCGGTGGCGAGACCAAGAACTGCATTTGTGTATGAGCTCCCCCTCCGTGACCTCCATGCTGCTGGATTTCATAGGCTGCCTCGCTCAAAATCTCCAATGATAGAGCGGGTCTAAGATGAACGTGCTCCACTGTTTCTTTTAAATACTTAATCTCCACAGTAACTATACTGAGCGTTTCATACTGCATAGCATGTGTAAGTGTATACTCGCAATCTTCGAGGACTGTCCGCTTCACAATTGGAAGTACGCCGAGCAGTAAACCAGGCTCTTCCCAATATTTCCGTCTGGGCACAGCCTCATTCAGACTGTGTATATACTGTACAATCTGAGAAGTGTCCATCTCGAATCTAGTTGACCATTCCTCAAGGAGCTCACTTTCGGGGGAGAACCGTTTTTTGCCTGTTATAGCTTTACGTTCCTGAATCAGAGTCAAAATCTGCTCATCAATCTTCTTAACCTCATCATTATATTCGTTGACCACGCCTCTTATTGGCATTCTACCCCAACCCATTTAATAACCTCCTTCTTATAATAAAGTTACTTTCTACCCATTAGCTATATGGTACCTCCTGTGGATTAATTTGTAAAATATTCGAAATCTTTCAATCTTGCAGATAGCAAAAAAAAGCATGTACCCCTCAGCTTTATGCTGCAAGACCACACGCTTTATGATTCAGAGATTTTCTTTTACTCGTACAAGTTACGGATTTCCACTCCCTGAGGAAGCTTGAATGGATTTTCCTTGTTGATTCGGTCGTAGAACATGATCCCATCGAGATGATCAATCTCATGCTGGATAATGATGGCTTGGTAGCCCTTAAATTTAAGGACCACTTCCTTCCCCTCAAGATCATATCCCTTTACCTTCACAGATTCATAACGAGGTACAAAACCATGCACCGGCCGATCAACGGACAGACACCCCTCGCTCTCCGGTAAGTACACCATGGTTAGTGAGTGACTGATGATCTTAGGGTTAACCCAAGCATGCTCTACAATCCTCCCTCTCTCGTCCGTAGAATACATCACGAACATACGCTTCAACAGTCCGATTTGATTCGCCGACAGACCTACGCCAGAGCGTAAATTGTATTCTTCGGAAATCTCCGGGTCCTGGCTGTTCTTCAGAAACTGAAGCATACATTGCAGAGTCTCACGATCCTCCTCCTGTAGAGGAAGCTCCACTGGTTGAGCTACGGTACGAAGTACGGGATGACCTTCCCGTACAATATCATCCATAGTGATGATATATTCAGCACTAAATTTTGAACTAGACAATATTCCATCCACCTTTGCCTTACGGGCTTAATTTAAAATACCTATGATATAGTATGCAGATTTATGGATTTATGAAAGCCGTTCGCAGTTTGCTACTATAATTAACATCAAATCCAAGTCCGGTCGCCAATGCGGCAAGGGGAAGATAAGTTTTATCTTCTTTGCCTACCTTTTGCAGAAAAGCAGGGGTATCAATGGCTACATTCTGTCCATTCACCTTAATAAATTTGCTACCGATCGTGATTACAACCGTCCGGCCACCGTATTCAATAGTAGCACTGGAGGTCTTATTATCCCACTTTCCATTAGCGCCTACGGCATTTAGAATATCTTTAAGCGCCAAGAAGTTCTGACCATTCTTAAGGATGGGCTTATTCGGCGTATTTAACTCCACACCCTTTACAACAATCGACATCGGTACAGTATCCGTAGCCATCACCGCTACAGTGGGAATGCGGTATTCCCCCCATTGTAATTCAGCAAATACTTTTGCAATGGTCTCGTATCCAAGCTGCGTAGGGTGAAAATCCGCTTGTCCTGCCCCGATAATATGTGTGAGTGATCCCTCTGAGCCGGCAAACTTTGCCGCTACATGAGCTACTACTACCTTTGCTCCCTCTTGATTCATACTTGCAGCCACACGATCTGCCGAATCCGTAAATTTCGCTGCTGCGGTCATCAATTTAGTGTACATCGCACCAAGAGCGATCTTAGGAGCAGGCTGGTATTGGTCAGCCAATATAATTGTTGCTTGAGGATTTATCGCACGAATATTCTCAAGACTCGCCTTCACATTCGTATTGTAATCCGCTAGCTTCTGCTCCAGCTGAGATTCAAAATCTGTATCTGTCAGCTCCTTCACCTGTAAGAAAAGACGGCTTACATCATTCCCGCCAATTGTAATCGTAATCAGATCGGCTTCCTTCAGCTCTGATGCGATCTGCGGGGTTAACTTTACGAATTGGTCAATCCGCGGATCTGGAAGACCTGACTGAATACCTTCAGCGGTAATCGCTGAGCCGTCCTTGATGGCTCCAGTGTAATTACGTAATCCAGCAGTGGTCAATCCAAGAATACCATAATTGGTAAGCTCGCTCCGGCCATGATACCACCCCTGCTCCAGTAGTCGCTCCGCATAACCGTAAGGCTTGGTATTCACATCCGTCATTCCCGGCTCGTATCCGGCAGTAATCGAATCGCCAAGAGCTACGATGCGAAAGACATCCTGACTTGCATCTTGTGTTGTAGACGTGTCAGCTGCATTTGCCGATCCGGCACCTACGCCAATCAGCACAGATAACAAAAGCATACTGCTTGTGCTAGCTGCTAAAATTCTTCTCCACTTACTTAGCATCGTATCCCTCCCAAAATGTTCTAATTCTCATTCTACCATCCCTGATAGCAACGCAAAAGAGCGGCCTCCCATATTCGGGAAACCGCTCTGAACATCACAATTATTATCACAGCTAGAAACGAATGTCTTATTCTTTATTTGAATCCTCTTGTGAATTCAAATGTTTCCCGGCACGTTCCAGATATTTATCATAACGATCGTCTAGTTCATGTCCAATCTTACGATACCGCAGCGTCTCCTCCACAATAGGATCCATTGTGGTCTGGATACGAATTTCATACTTCGGAGAGATCTCACGGATTTCTTTAGCTATACGGTCACCCTGTTCCATCTCACCATCAACCAACATTTCGCTTAGCTTGCGTTCCAGATCATCCTTCTCGCTCATGATGCATCGTCCTCCCTAAAGCTTATATCCTGTTGCTTCAGCATTCTTCAGTGACGAAACCAAATATTCGTGAATATGACCATTACTTGCTACTATATGACGAGTGCCAATATCGTATGGACGCCCAAGCGTATCCGTAATTCTGCCCCCTGATTCAAGCACTAGCAGCACTCCTGCTGCACAATCCCAAGGGCTTAAGCCTACTTCCCAGTATCCATCTACTCTACCTGCTGCCACATAAGCCAAGTGTAGAGCTGCTGAACCTCCTGCACGAATACCACGAATCTGCGGAAGAATGCTCTGCAGTCCTGCCATATTCACAGGTTGCGCAAATTCACGGTCCGGTGGAAAGCCCATTGCAATCAAGCTGTCTCCAAAAACGTCCTCTGTAGAGACTGCGGTAGGAACACCATGCATGTAGGCTCCCTTACCTTTTTCTGCAACGAACATTTCATCACGAATCGGATCGTAAATTACCCCCACCGTTAATTCTCCACGAATCACTAAAGCAATGGAGACACAGTAAAAAGGAAATCCGTGTACAAAATTTGTCGTACCATCTACAGGATCTACAATCCACAGATATTCATGCTCACGAGCTTCTTCCAATGCAGCGGTTGCTGCTGCTGCTCCCGGGGAAACGCCTTCCTCACCGAGGATCGCATGATCTGGATAATGTGTCAGGATCAACCTGCGAATCATCTGTTCAACGCCTTTATCTACTTCCGTGACCAGATCCTGTGCTGATGTCTTTGTATTAAGTTCCTTCACCAGGCCCTGTCTGCTTTTTATCCATTCTCCTGCTTTGGCAGCAGCATTAATGGCTACCGCCGTATGTCCCTTGCTTGTTACTACATAGGGTTCACGTTCTTTCTTACCCTCTGGTTTTAAAGGACTCATATCTTCACTCCGCTTCCTTGAACATAATCGCCATTGGCATGAAATTTAAAGCAATCCTATTCACAATACCGTTCAATACGCCAAAACGTTCTCAAAGTTCCGCCATAAGGGATACCCATTTCTATGATCCCTTGAATGTTAATCGTAATAAAGTTTCATTCAACGTACCCTATTTCAAGTTACATATCAAGTCATGATAGGGCCCGTATTCGGGACCTATCGCCTTATTTTCATTGTTTAAGGTTCGATATTCACACTTGCCCCATTTAATACAGAAATTCCGTTACCGGCATCAGCCAGCTCCTTCATTGCTTCCATCAATCCAAATAACGCACCATCTTTAAGTTTTGCCTCAATCATAACATCAATAGCAGGGGTATCTGCAGCTATCCGCTTTAAAAAAGCTACTAATGGCGCAGGCTCCACACCATCTGCATGGCTGCGTGGATCAGACGGACTGCGCGGACTAGATACATGAATCTTAGGCGGGAAAAGCTCTCCAGACGGAACATCCTTCTGCGCAAGCTCGCTTCGCCATGTCTGCTGAATATCAGGCCACAGCTCCCAAGGGAGCTCTCCTTCATTATTCACCCATTGATGGTGAATATCCAGCACCATCGGCAGGCCTACGTTCTGGCAGACTGCCAGTGTCTCCGGGGCTGTGAAGGTCTTATCATCATTCTCCAGCGTAATACGTGCCTGCAGCGCTGCTGGTAGCTCGCGGAAATGCTTCTCAAACCGCTTGGCTGCCACCGGCTTGTCCCCATAGGCTCCGCCAATATGAATATTGTTCTTCGCCATGGCAGGAAGTCCCATAGCATTTAGCATGTCCGTGTGGTGCTGCAAATCCCGGATGGAACTTACTAGCACCTCAGGACGGGGTGTACTAAGCACTGTAAAGTGATCTGGATGAAAAGACACCCGCATCCCATGCTTTTTCACATATTGCCCCACTTCCGCGAATTCCTCAGCGAGCGCAGCAAACGGATTCCAATCCTGTAAATCAGGATGCGTCGCCAGAGGAATCAACTTGGAAGTGAGACGGTACACGAAGATGTCCGAACCCACATTATGCTTCATTAGTCGCAGCGTATTGTGCAGATTCATCCGAGCGAGGTTCTCCAAACGCCGAAGTGCCGCTTCACGGTCATCCAGCTTCTTGAAGGAGGCCATCGTCATAGTCTTGGATGGTGAGCAGTCTTTGATAACGGTGGACATCGCTACATATCCAAAACGGACAATCATCCCTGCGCTCCAAAAAACATTTCATCTGCTAGTGCAGTTTGCACTTTTGATTCTTCTTCATTCAATTTACGCACGAGTTCCATTTCGACCGCTGTAACCTCATGCCCCTGAAAATTAATCTCTGCAATCGAGGCTGAGATTTTGACGATCGCTACAGCTACATTCTCAGGTGTGTAGGCAATCACCTTCTGACCCGTCGGATACACGCGAAAGCCCTGCTTCACCATTTTGGTACGCCCATACTCCAGCAGCTCGTACAGCTCTTGTTCATTCTTGAACTTACAGACGGAATTGAATTCAGTTTGAAAACCCATATTTTGTCGCCCCTTTCCAGTCGGGATGAACCCGCTAGTAGCTTCAATTACTCGTTATCATACTTAAGACCTTGTTTGAAATTATAGCGCTCTAAAGCTAACTCAATCATACGGTCTAACAGAGCTCTATAGGATACACCTGTCTCACGCCACAATAGCGGATACATGCTGTAAGGAGTGAAGCCAGGCATCGTATTCACTTCGTTAATTAGAATTTTACCATCCGATCTCCGCAGGAAGAAGTCCGCCCGGGTAATCCCGCTACCCTCAATCGCTCTAAAAGCGGTTATCGCGGACTCTCGCAAACGATCAGCAACTTCAGAATCTACTGGCGCAGGAATCATCATTTGCGATTTACCGTCCGTATATTTAGCTGCGTAGTCATAATATTCTCCAGAAGAAACGATTTCACCCGGAACAGAGGCCTCTGGCTCATCATTTCCGAGCACACCGACCTCTACCTCACGAGCATCCACGAATTCCTCAATAATGACTTTGGTGTCATAACGGAAGGCGAAATCTATAGCTTTTACAAGACTTTCCTTATCAGAAGCCTTAGAAATACCTACACTTGAGCCCAGATTAGCAGGCTTTACGAATACTGGATATCCCAGTTTATCCTCTACACCCACAATCAACTCATGGCTTTTTCTTTTCCAAGCGCTGATGTTAAAATAACAATATTCACATTGATCCAGACCTGCATCAGCGAATAGCTTCTTCATAACAACCTTATCCATCCCTGCCGAAGAGGCAAGAACACCAGCCCCAATGTAAGGAATATTCGCCATTTCGAACAACCCTTGAATTGTTCCGTCCTCGCCATACGTGCCGTGCAGCAGTGGGAACATAACGTCCACCGCTTTATCCGCACCGGATAGTCCACTAAATACTACATTCAGGGCTGTGCCCATATCTTCCGTTGCATCTGAAAGCTTGAGCTGCTCTACCTCACTATAAGGTGCCGATAACGTCTCTCCGACTTTCCACAAGCCCTGTTTTGAAATATAAAACGGGATAATCTCATATTTATCGTAATCAAATGAGTTCATCACGGCAAAAGCCGTCTGTAAAGATACCTCATGTTCTCCGGATTTGCCCCCGTACACCAGCCCTACGGTTAGTTTTGCGTTCCCCATACCTTTATAACCTCTTTCTGTCTTATAAATAGTCGTTAATATGAAAAAAACGGTATTTCGTTTGATCCGTCCATGCGTAGGAATCACGATAGTCCCAGAAGCGATGACGACTGCTAACTGTACGTGCATTCACAAGCGGCATGCCACCAGCATCAAAGGCTGTGACGATCGTGCTGTGCTGATATTGCCCGTTACCATCCCAGTCATATTGAATGATATCGCCCAGCATCAATTGCTCCGGCCGCTCCATGACTTCCGCACGCAAGCCACTGCTCCGGCTAACGCTCAAATAGCGCTGCAGACTGTCTGATACAGCCCAGCTATAACTCCACCATTCTTGTTTTCCTTGGTAGCCTTTGTACCACCAACCCGTTTCTCTTTTACCAGTATAGTTGATAGGCGCGCCCCCTGCAAAGAGGCATTGGGAGACATAATTCGTACAATCTACCTCAAATGTTTCGAACTCCGGATTCCCGTCTTTCCACCAACGATCGGCATAAGCCACCGCTTCTTCACGGTTGTAGCGAACCTCTCTTGAGCCCGAGATCTCACCAAGAATATTCCGGTTTAGAAGGGGCTGTGATGGCAGCGGAGCAGGCAAAGCTTCCCCCCATTTGGACAACCTGCCTGATAACTCCACCTCAGCTCTATGAACTGTATTCCTTTCGGGAATGGTTCGTTCTATAGCAGCGATTTCCCAACCCCCTCCGTCCCGCACAAAGGTCAGCCGCTCCAGCTCAACCCTATCCTCGCGGTGGTTAACGCCTCCTTTTTCATAATAGAGTGCACTATGCAGCGTAACCTCTGCTACCACCTCAGTCGGAGTCTGCCGGACGGTCCGTAAAGTCTTTACACCTGTTTCCCCACGCAGCGGAGTGATCCCACGAGCGGTATACCATTCAGCGATACGGCGTGAACGTTCCCCTTGCTCCACCAGAAAACGTGGATCTTTAACGGATACGGAAACTGTTTGCGATGAGGACTTAGGTTCCACCTTGGCCTTATTCACTTGATCTACATATACATATAGACTCTGCTTCCACTGTTGTTCCATTATACTCGCACCCCTTCATTCCCTTTTAACTGCTGCTCTATGTATATGAAAGGAAACAGGCCGCTATACAGATCGCTTCAATTTACATGGTAGGGCATATGCTTTGCTTATAGCTTACGTTTTAGAGGTAACTCTAAATGGTTTCTGAGATGCGATATTCGGGCTTTATATATAGGAAAAAAAACTTTACTCCCCTCTTTGTAACCGTTATAATTAAATAACATGCAATGTGAAATTGAGTTTCAATAGATGAAACAAGGAGGCGCACATATGCCAAGCAAGGATCATTTCTCGTTGGCCCGCACCCTGGAATCAGGTGGCAAATCTTATCGCTATTATGATCTTAACTCCCTTGAGGAACAAGGATTGGGCTCTATCTCTTCCCTTCCTTTCTCGATCAAAGTATTACTTGAGGCGGCTGTTCGTCAATTTGACGGACGGGCGATTACAGAAGAACATGTGAAACAATTGGCTGATTGGTCAGGCGACATTGATCGCAATAAAGAAATTCCGTTTATCCCTGCTCGTATCGTACTTCAGGACTTTACCGGTGTTCCGGTAGTCGTAGATCTGGCAGCTATGCGTGACACCGTAAAGAAAGCCGGCGGAGATCCTAAACAGATTAACCCTCTCGTTCCCGTTGACCTTGTAATTGACCACTCTGTTATGGTTGATGCTTTCGGTACGGCAGACGCTTTGGAATACAATATGAACGTGGAGTTTGAGCGCAACGAGGAACGCTACCGTTTCCTTCGCTGGGCACAGACCGCTTTCAATAACTTCCGTGCAGTTCCTCCAGCTACCGGTATCGTGCATCAGGTGAATTTGGAGTATTTGGCTTCCGTAGCCACCACTAAAACTATCGATGGTGAAACTGTCGTTTATCCAGATTCCCTTGTTGGAACGGACTCCCACACTACGATGATCAATGGACTTGGTGTTGTGGGCTGGGGTGTAGGCGGTATTGAAGCTGAAGCAGGTATGCTCGGACAACCGCTCTATTTTGTTACACCAGATGTAGTGGGCTTCAAGCTTACAGGCAGTCTTATCGAAGGGGCTACAGCAACAGACTTGGCTCTGACAGTGACTGAAATGTTGCGTAAAAAGGGCGTAGTCGGCAAATTCGTCGAATTCTACGGTCCTGGTCTTGCTAACATCAGTCTTGCTGACCGGGCAACGGTTGCTAACATGGCGCCAGAATACGGAGCAACGATCGGTTTCTTCCCTGTAGATGAAGAGACACTTGCTTATCTTCGCAGCACAGGTCGTCCAGATGATCTGGTAGAACTCGTTGAATCTTATTACAAAGCACAAGGCATGTTCCGCACTTCGAATACGCCAGATCCTGAGTTCAGCGATGTAATTGAACTTGACCTAGCTTCTGTCGTTCCAAGCTTGGCTGGACCAAAACGTCCGCAAGACCGGATCGAACTTACGCATATGAAAGAAAATTTCGAAGGTATTATCCGTACACCTGTAGACAAAGGCGGTTACGGTCTCAGCGATGAGAAAATCGCCCAAGCTGTAGAAATAGAACATAAAAATGGCACCAAAAGCAAGCTAAGCACAGGCGCGGTCGTGATCGCAGCGATTACAAGCTGTACGAATACTTCCAACCCTAGCGTTATGCTAGGTGCAGGTCTTTTGGCGAAAAAAGCTGTGGAACGTGGTCTGACCAAACCAGCATACGTTAAGAGCAGCTTGACTCCAGGATCATTGGTTGTTACTGAATATTTGGAAAAAGCAGACTTGCTGAAGCCACTCGAAGCACTGGGCTTCTACTTGGCGGGATATGGCTGTGCTACTTGTATCGGTAACTCCGGTCCATTGCCTGAAGAGGTTAGCCAAGCCATCACTGATAACGATATGACCGTAGCTGCTGTAATCTCCGGTAACCGTAACTTTGAAGGCCGCGTACATGCTCAGGTCAAAGCCAACTACTTGGCTTCACCGCCGCTCGTAGTTGCTTACGCACTGGCTGGCACTGTAAATATCGATTTACAGACTGAACCGCTCGGATTTGATCCACAAGGTGAACCAGTATTCCTGAAGGATATTTGGCCAACTACTGCTGAAATTCGTGAAGCAATCGGCCTCTCCCTTAGTCCGGAGATGTTCCGTCGTAAATACGAGAATGTATTCACTGCTAATGAACGTTGGAATTCTATCCCTGTTCCACAAGGCGAACTGTATGAGTGGGATGATAATTCCACGTATATTCAGAATCCGCCATTCTTTGAGCATCTGGCAGACGGTCTGGGAGACATCAAGGATATCAAGGATGCACGCGTTCTGGCGTTGCTTGCTGACTCCGTAACGACCGACCATATCTCACCTGCAGGTAATATCTCTACCTCTGGTCCTGCCGGCGAATATTTACGCGATCATGGTGTAGAACGTGCAGACTTCAACTCCTACGGCTCACGCCGCGGAAATCATGAAGTCATGATGCGTGGTACATTCGCTAATATTCGGATTCGTAACGCAGTAGCTCCAGGTACAGAAGGCGGAGTTACAACCTTCCTGCCAAGCGATGAAGTCATGTCCATCTATGACGCTTCCATGCTGTATCAGGACGCTGGACAGAATCTCATCGTTATCGCCGGTAAAGAATACGGCACAGGAAGCTCACGTGACTGGGCTGCCAAGGGCACGCTTCTGTTGGGTGTTAAAGCTGTTATCGCTGAGAGCTTTGAGCGGATTCACCGCAGCAATCTGGTTGGTATGGGTGTGCTTCCTCTGCAATTCCAGGAAGGCCACGGCTGGAGCAGCTTGGGACTGACCGGACGTGAGACCTTCAACATTACAGGTCTCGATAACGAGGTGACGCCAAGCCAAGATCTAACTGTTACCGCTACCCGTGAAGACGGTACTCAGTTCGATTTCCCTGTCACAGCACGCCTCGACAGTACGGTTGATATTGATTACTATCGCAATGGTGGTATTCTACAAACTGTACTTCGTCAAATGCTGGCGGATGCCACAGATTCTTCGGCTGTATCGGTAGAATAGGTTTATCGCAAGACGCACAAGGGAGTGCCCTCTGGCCATTAAGGCTAGAGACACTCCCTTGTCTTATTATATTTGGATATTAAACGGCCAGCCTCCGATCATCCGGAGACTGGCCGTTTTTCTCATGTTGGGCTATGGAATCATCATGCCCATTTCACTTGCTGCTTCCTTCAAGATGGCGGCATACTCTACTAACGTGTCCCTAGACAGGCGGCTGACCGGCCCTGACAGCGATAACGCCGCAATCACATTTCCACTACGGCCTGTGACTGGTACCGCCACAGCGGCCGCACCAGACTCACGTTCTTCGAAACTCGTGGCATACCCCAGCCGGATGATCTCATTAAGCTGATCTTTGTATACACTCTTCTCAACGTAATCCGGCCACTCCGAACTCTCCAGCAGCTCTCTCAACACCTCAGGTGGTGCATACGCTGCTAACACCTTACTCGACGCCCCTACGGATAATGGCAGCCTCGCACCGATCTGTGCAACTCTACGAATCGCTTGCTGGCTCTGTACCGCCTGAATACGTACGCGTTCAATACCATCCCGTAAGTAAAGGCTGACCGTCTCTCCGAGTCGATCTCTCAGCCGTTCCATAGATGGCAGCAATACCGCTGCCGACTCGTCAAAAGCAGGCAGATGCGTAGACAACTCCCAGATTCGTATACCCAACCTATATTTTTCTGTCGCCGGATTGCGAATAAGAAAGCCCTTTTCCTCTAGTGTTGCCAGCAATCTGTGGACTGTACTCTTATGTAAGTCAATCTTTGATGCGATCTCCGTTAACCCTAAATCTCTGTCCTGCGTAAAACAAAGTAATATATCAAGCGCACGTTCTACCGCGCGTACCGTAAGCTTTCGGTCCTCCACAGTAATCCCCCTTCGTGTTTCATCAAATGAAACGCGGTTACATTATAACTAACTCTATCTTAGTGCAAAACTCTACGGAAAGTCCAGTATATTCACTGAGCCGAAAAAGACTGGTCCGCACTTTACAGTTACATTACAAAACGGTCCAATTCATTGACTTTGTAAGTGCTTCAACTTACGATAAACATATTAAATATACTAATGCTTTAGTATCATTTTCGACAAATTATCCTAGGCACTAGTACTCACATCATACTTAGGAGGGGACCTTATGGATCTGACAACCAGCCGAGCCGGCACGTCAGTCTCCCGTCGTCCTAAACTACCTAAACAGGGCAGTTCATCACGACTATCGCTGCGGATGATCCGTGTTAAGCATATTATCGTTGCATTGCTATTATCTATATTTTTCTTTTTAGCATTTTGTTTTGTCTCGCTTCATGGCTACATCGCTTGGGTGCTATCCAATCCAACCGTCGCGCCACTGTACTCCAATCCTATGATGGCCAAAGGCCTCGCCTACGAGGATGTAACCTTCCCAGCTAAGGATGGCAGTCGCCTGATGAACGGCTGGTATATTCCAGCCAAGGATGCCACTAAGACTATCGTATTCAGTCATGGCTATGGTGCCAACCGCGAAGAGTCTTGGGTACCTATGTACGATCTCGCTCACTATGCACACAGTCTGAATTTCAATGTCGTAATGTTTGATTACGGATTTGCTGCCCAAGGTAATAAGGATATTGCAACCGGCGGCAAAAAAGAATCCCAGCAGCTTCTAGGCGCCATTGATTTCGCGAAGGAACGTGGGGCTAAAGAGCTCGTTGTTTGGGGCTTCTCCATGGGGGCTGGCACAGCACTGCAGGCAGGATTAGTATCTGAGGACATCGACGCGATGATTCTGGACAGTACCTTTTTGCTAGAACCAGACACGCTGTATCATAATATTAAGCAGAATATCGATCTGCCACGCCAGCCTTCCCTGGCGATCATGGAAATGCTGTTCCCGGTACTGAACGGTACGGGACTAGATCAGATTCCTTATGCAAAGGTTAAATCCAAAGATTATCCTTTCCCTATCCTTTTCATGCATGGAACCAAAGACGATAAAGCCCCTTATCCTATTGCCGAAGAACTAGCAGCAAATCAGAACAATCCGTTCTCTGATTCCTGGATCATCGAGGGTAGTCATCATGAGCTGTTGTTCCGCGAGCATCCCCGTGAGTATTTGCGGCGGGTCTCCGCTTTTTTAGGGAATGTCCATCTGGCTAAAAATAATAATGGCGATCAGCCAGCGATGGCAAGTAATTAACTAAGCGTTAATAACCATACAAACAGCCTCTTCCAGGGACAGAAAGAACGCGCCCTAGGAAGAGGCTGTTTTCATCCCCAGGAAAGAAAGAAGCCAAAGAGGCACTCTAAGTTTATGTTCTTCATAACCTTCCAAGACCGTTCATATAATGGACTGATAAAGACATATCACGGGAGGTTTTCTTGGCATGCTATATGTATACGGGCCGATGCTGCCAGTACGTATTCTGGAAGAAATCGTATTTTGGAAAACACAAGAGAAAGAGCATACCGAAGTCATCAAAGCGATCGTACCTAAATTAGAGGACCCTTATGTGAAACTCCTCGATGAATGGGCCGTTGTTTTTGGTGCAACTGAGCAGACGGCACAGCAGCTATTGAATGCTGCCCTTTCCGCTTCTCCTCCGCCACAGGCAGAACTCACTGCGGAAACGGAGAAACTGCTACATATCTCCTGCAATCAATCCCAAGAGTTCGTCCGGCAGCTCTTTGCCATCATGGAGAGTAGCGCAGCGGTCAAAGCCGTCCCCCTTGCAACTACTGTGATTCTGCATATTATTCGCGAATCAGAATACTTCTTAGCCGTACTGCAGACACTCAGCTCGCCCGGAAAGCTTTCACAAGTCATGCGTGATTACACAGAGGATTATGTCGTAAACATCGATACAGACGATACTATGCGGAATGATGGATTCTCTACTTTTACTGACACTGTTCCTGATATCCGCGATAAAAACGACGCGGTACCCATTGGCGGCCATACGCTACCTCCCTTGCCTTACGCCTATAATGCACTAGAACCTTATATTGACGAAAAGACGATGAGAATTCATCATGATAAGCACCATCAAAGTTATGTAGATGGATTAAACAAGGCTGAAGTTAAATTAGCAGATTCCCGTAAGAACGGTGACTTCGATCTCGTTAAGCATTGGGAGAGAGAATTAGCCTTTAATGGTGCAGGCCACTATCTTCACACGATCTTTTGGAACGTGATGTCTCCGCAAGGCGGGGGCCGCCCAACAGGTGCTTTACTAGAAGCTATAGAACAAAGCTTTGGAAGCTATGACAGCTTCAAGAAACAGTTCACCGAAGCTGCGAATAAAGTAGAAGGTGGCGGCTGGGCCATTCTCGTCTGGAGTCCACGTAGCCATAGACTAGAAATTCTCACTGCGGAAAAACATCAAAATTTATCGCAATGGGACGTTGTTCCGCTCTTGGCCTTGGATGTATGGGAACATGCCTACTATCTGAAACATCAGAATAATCGTGCGGATTATATTAACGATTGGTGGAAGGTCGTCAACTGGCCATATGTGTCAGAGCGTTATGCGGCTGCCAGTAAACTGGCATGGAAGCCTTACTGATCTCTTACCACTTCGTAGAAGACATCACTTCTATTCGCTTATATTGACCCAAAAGGACCCATCGTTCACAAAAAGTGAATGATGGGTCCTTCTAATTTCGAGGTATAGACACCTCTATATACTATTCTTTAATCAAGCTCAGAAACTCCGCACGAGCGGCGGCATCCTCCCGGAAGACCCCTCTAGTAGACATGGTTACCGTCTTACTTCCTGGCTTCTTCACTCCACGTGCGCACATACAAAGATGTTCACCTTCCACAACGACCATAACGCCGTGAGGGCTTAGTACCTCCGTCATAATATCCGCAATTTGCGTCGTAATGCGCTCTTGAACCTGCAAACGCCGACTCACTGCTTCAACTAGGCGAGCTAATTTGCTGAGTCCAGCAATCCGTCCGCTCGGAATGTATCCAATATGCACTTTACCGAAGAAAGGAGCCATGTGATGCTCACATTGGCTGTAATAGACGATATCCTTCACGATCACTAGCTCTTCATGAGACTCATCAAAAGTAACACCGAGCGCCTCGCGGGGATCTATCGAATAACCGCCGAATATCTCCTCGTACATCCGCGTAACACGCGCTGGTGTTTCAAGCAGTCCCTCGCGGCCGGTATCTTCACCGATTAATTCTAATATTTTCTCAACGTGATACTCGATTTGCTCACGGTTCTCTGATACTTTACCGTTCACGTATTCATTGATGTTCCCCATGATGTCTCCCCCTTCCGCACCCGTATAATTTCTATCCGGACCCGGTTACTTACTTCTACGTTTATTCCCTTTAGCTGCTCCTGGTCGGGCGCCTGTCTGGTTCTGATTCTTCATCATCTGTTGGGCACGTTGCATTTGTTTCCCATTCAGGTTATAACCCATTTGTTTCGCAACCTTTTGCAGCATTTCAGGATCATTCTGCATAGTTGTCATTTGTCTGCGCAGATAATACACACCGATAAAAAATCCACCGATGAGACCTACGACCAATGTAATAATAGGTAATGCGATATTCATCTAAAGCCCACCTCTACACTCTATTGTCTGCATCGCCATATGGCGCGCGAATCTATCATAGCATTTCGAGAACTGGACAGCAATTGGGAATATGCAACCTGTCTATGATCTTTTTCCTTCATTAAACATCGTTGTCCTCTCGTGCCTGCTTCGCAGTAAGGAGCACATCCTGCGCCCGGCTCAGCATTTCTTTTACCGTGTCATGCTCTTCGCGCTCTAAAGCCGATTCAACAGCAGCTAGAGCCTCCTCACCACCGATGCGTCCCAGCGCCCAAGCAGCAGTGCCTCGCATCTCAGGCCGCGGCTCTTTCAGAACAATTTCTGTTAGCTTTGGCACCGCTTCTACTTCCTTGAAATTACCGAGAGCGATGATCGCATTTCGTTGCATCGGCTTTTTGCCTCTCCAGGCAGCAGAGCTATTTCCGAATCTCTCTTTGAATTCACGGTTGCTAAGATCCAGGATTGGCATTAACAATGGCTTCACGATCTCAGGATCAGGCAGCATCTGAGGGCGATGATTCCAGTTCTTCCCTCGATTCTTGGGACATACAATCTGGCAGGTGTCACAGCCGTATAGACGGTTGCCAATCTTGGTCATGTATTCATCACTCAGAAATCCTTTGGTCTGCGTCAGAAAAGAAATACAAGCCTGCGCGTTAAGCTGACCCGGCCCCACCAGTGCACCGGTTGGACAAGCATCAATACACTTGGTACACTCCCCGCAGCCTTCCTCAACAGGCTCATCCGGAGCAAAAGGAATGTTCGTAACCATCTCCCCTAGATAAATCCAAGATCCCCATTTGGGTGAGATGATAGAACAGTTTTTGCCGCTGAAGCCTATCCCCGCTCTTTCCGCTACCGCTCTATCTACCAGTACACCGGTATCGACCATACTTTCCAGCACAGCCTCCGGTACACGTTCATGAATAAAGTCCTCTAGCTTACTTAAGGCCTCCCTCAGCACATGATGATAATCCCTGCCCCATGATGCTCTGGCGAGAATACCTCTTCGTGCACCTGGCTCAGACTTCGGAGGATTCTCCATTTTGGAAGGATAGGCCACAGCAATTGAAATAATAGATAAGGGCTTGTCCCCAGAGCTCAGAGCGGGGATTGTCCTTTTATCCAGATCCGGTTCCTCGAAACCAGATTCATATCCTTTGTCTCGGTGGTCTTGCAAAATATTTTTCAGATATAAAAAAGGCTCTGCTGTAGTAAACCCGATATCATCAATACCGAGTGACGTCGCAGCCTCCTGAATCTCCGCTTTAAGCTGTGCCCACTTGGAAGGCGGGGGTGCATACGGTGACTGAAATGTATTGTTCATTTCCGCCTTCTCCTTTTCATGTTATCGATAAAATTCTTATAACCCTTTCAGTTTAGACAGCGGCCACCAGATATAATCCGCCCTGCCTACAATCATGTCCTGTGGGATGGAGCCGAAATAACGACTATCTTTGCTTGCTGAAGCATGACGGTTATCTCCCATGACAAAATAGTTTCCGCTCTCCACAGTTAACGCCGCGAAATCCGGGTCTTCAATCTCGGTATCTATATACGGCTCATTCACTATTTTTCCATTCACATATAACTGGTGATCCTTCACTTCTATGATATCTCCAGGTATACCAATGACTCGTTTTACTAAAAAGTCCTTCCGACTTGGTCCAGTGCTAGGATCATGAAGAATGACGACATCCCCGTGTTTTGGGTTTACAAACATCAATGAAAGCTTATTAATAAAGAGCCTCTCACCTTCCACAAGCGTTGGCTGCATAGACTGACCTTTAACCGTTGATATATTGAACACAAAAATATTAAGAACCGACATTACCGCAAAGACAACTACCGCTGTAAGCAACCAATCCTTCAATTCCGCGGCCAAACGACCACCAAAGCCTTTGTTTGATCTGGACGATCTATGTCTTTGCTTCCGATTACGCATGAACTCTACTTGGGACTCCTGACTCAATATGTCACCTCTTATTCTCAATTATTGATGTCTATACTTGCAGATATTATAACAATAAAAAAGCATATCTCCCAGCCATTAGTAATGGACTTCTGGAAAATACGCTTGAGTATGAATGAAACAGACTATATCATCAACTATAGTTCTTTATTTAGTAAATGTTTCCGCTTACGCATCTGAGTGATCAAAATTACCCAACAATGCTCAGCTTCCGGACAGATTTAAAAATTTGATTCTCGCTATATCCCATAGCTTCATACAATGGCAATGCAAAAGAATTATGCTCATCGACGGCTACGTAGATACCACTAACCTTACGAGCTTGAAACCTGGATTCCATAGCCGATACCAGACTTCTACCGACTCCTCTGCGGCGATAATCAGGATGTACAGCAATCCGGAAATAACAACCGTGGTTTTTCTCAATCGTACCAATCAGTGCTCCAACAATTTCTTCTTCATCTTCCGCAACTACAATGAGATCTGAATCCCATGAAAGCTGCCTGGAGAAAGGCTCGATAGTGTTCTCGAAACATTCTTCCGATAATGCTGTTTGCAGCAAATCAGTCACAGGGCTAACGTCGCTTAATTGAAAGGAACGAACGTGCATTCTTTAAAATCTCCCTTGTCTATGGCTTATGAATTTAACAAAAAGAAGGGGTTCCCTTAACATTGAGAAAATAAAAAAAAGCATCAAATACCGAGGAATACCTGCTTTTAAATCTATTAAAGCACACTTTTCTCGTGATATCATCATTTTTCTTTTGAAAGCGCTTAATATCAAGCGTTTACATTTTGACTAAGATTCATTGTTTCATTATAAGGGTAATTATAAAGAGTTATGTCTATGGGGTGACGGCTCTTTATTTTAACATTTTAAATACAATTGATGATTCTGTTTACACTCCCATCATACTTTATAAACATTTATGTTTGTTTAGTGTTGCATTATTGATCCAGATACTGTTTAATTAAAGTATCCTATTGGGAGATACCCTATAGTACATATCAACAATAAAGAATTTTGACGATAAACCGCCGAAGTTCTTTATCTATACAAATTCTAATATACTCAGGAGGGATTTTTCCATGGCATTTCAATTACCAGCACTTCCTTATGCAAACAACGCACTCGAACCACACATCGACGCTTTGACGATGGAAATTCACCATGATAGACACCATAACACATATGTGACTAATCTGAACGCAGCTTTGGAAAAGGCACCTGAATTGCAAAGCAAAAGCATCGAAGAACTTCTTACAGATCTGAACGCTGTACCAGAAGCTATCCGCACTGCTGTTCGTAACAATGGTGGCGGACACGCTAACCACACCTTGTTCTGGGAAGTTATCGGACCAAACGGCGGCGGCGCACCAACTGGCGCACTTGCAGCAGCTATTGACAGCGAACTGGGCGGATTCGAAAAATTCAAAGAAGATTTCGCAGCAGCAGCAACTACTCGTTTCGGCAGTGGCTGGGCTTGGCTAGTTGTTAAAGATGGCAAACTGGCAGTAACAAGCACACCTAACCAAGACAACCCAATCAGCGAAGGTGCTACTCCAATCCTCGGACTTGATGTATGGGAGCACGCTTACTACCTGAACTACCAAAACAAACGCCCTGATTACATCAAAGCGTTCTGGAACGTAGTAAACTGGGAAGAAGTTGGCAAACGTTACGAAAGCGCGAAATAAGGAATTAATTACGGATAAAGTCATAGCCTTCAAGGCTGTGGATTTACCGTTTAACTAAGTATAAACAAAGAAGGTATCTCCGAGCGTTATGGCTAAGGGATACCTTCTTTTGTGTTTGGGTCGTTTATTTGGGTGGGTGTGTAGAGAGTTTGTTTGAGACTAATTTCGTTTAGAAGCAGTTTGTTAAAAAAAAGGTTCGTTAGAAACAGGGTTCGTTAGAAACAAATAGGGTAGATCTTCTCCTCGGACATCGCTTTTTTACCCCGCTTGAATGCAGATCAATGAGTGTGGAACGAGACTACCCTTTATCGTACCGCTGTTGGAAAGACGCCTAAATGAGGCATTCTGCTTCTAATTAGGGAATAACTCCCTCTAATTGTGCTCATAAACACTTAAATACGAGTAATTAGGGAAATCCTCCCTCTAAATCATCCATATTGGAGCATAATTCAGATATTCACCCAAATTAAAGGGAGTTTTTCCCTAAAGAGATCAGAAACAGATCCCCACAGCCAGTTTATAGGGAGGAATTCCCTTTAAACTGACCACGGGGATGAGGTAAGTGATCATGTTTAGATGCGTACGCCACTCTCTCTTCACACACAACTTATATATTCAACACATTTAACACATCAAACTGCATCAAGACAATCAACTCACTTAGCAATCGACGCATTTAACATATTTCCTACTCCAGAGACTTTGGATGCGTTTCTTACTCATCGACTTCAGTGTACTTTACTTACTTCAGGCACTTCTCATGTATCAGTTGCTTCTCTTACAACTCATTCTTCTGCTACATCGGATAATCTGCTACTTCCCCGACTTCGCCAGCTCTTCCTGCTCATCGAAATAAAGATTCAGCAGCTTCAAGAAGACATTAGGGAACGCATAATTAGCCATGTCCTCACGGCTGATCCAGCGAACAGCTCCGCCATCCTCTGGACTAGCATTACCGTCCTCAAATCTCTCGACGGGCACGCTGCTGTCCATCTCTGGGAACAGGCCTGCATCCGCGGTGTAGGCTGCCCGTCCTTCTGCCGCTATTGGCAGCGGAAGGGCGTCCTCCTCCCTGCAGCGATACACCTGCAGGGTCCACACAATATGGCTGAAGATATGCTCAGCAGCCATCCAGTGCTCCTCAGGCCGGGCGGAGATCCCGGCCTGCCGCAGTGACCGGCGCAGCCGGTCCAGCGCCGCGGCCTCCGGCAGCCGCGCGCTCTTAGCGCCGCCTTCCGCTGGCGGCGCCTGCCAGTGCGGCAGCTCCCACATGCGGGCTAACAGCCCGCTTTGTGGCCGCTGCCGGATGAGCACTTGGCCCGCGTGGGTACCGCGGCCCTCGATTAAGGCCGCCAGCCGCTCCTCTGGGCGCGGCGGCTTGGCCTTGGTCTTGACGGGCAGCGAAGTCTCGCAGCCCGCCAGGCGCGCAGCGCAATGCTCCATCACCGGGCAGGTTAAGCAGCTCGGTGATTTCGGGGTGCATACGAGCGCCCCTAGCTCCATAAGCGCCTGATTAAATGAGGCAGCTTCCCCCTCCGGGATCAGCTCAGCCGCCAGGCGCTCCATTTTCACACGGGTGGGTCCCTTAGCGATATCATCCTCGATGAGGAAGTATCGGGACAACACCCGCATTACATTACCATCTACCGCTGGTTCTGGCCGATTAAACGCGATGCTGAGAATAGCCCCTGCTGTGTAAGGACCCACTCCCTTTAAACTGAACACCGCATCACGGTCATTCGGCACCTGTCCACCATAAAGCTCCTTTACCTGCTTGGCTGCATGCTGTATATTACGTGCGCGAGAATAATACCCTAAGCCTTCCCAACACTTAAGCACGTCTTCTTCAGGGGCGTCAGCGAGTGATTCCACCGTCGGAAAGCGTTCAATAAAACGATTAAAATAAGGGATTACCGTATCTACCCTTGTCTGCTGCAGCATGATTTCAGAAATCCAAATATAATAAGGATTGCGGTGCCTGCGCCAAGGCAAATCCCGCTTCTGCCCTTGATACCACTCCAGCAAATGATAACTGAAATATTGCTTGGCCTCTCGTAACTCCTGATCTTGTTTATCTTGTCCTTCTTTAAAATCCAGCTGTTTTGGTCGTTCATCTTGATCTTGCAGATCTTGTCCTTTTTTTAACTCTCGTCTTTCTCCTCGTTCCTGCAAATCCTGTCGCTCTTGTTGTTTCATTGTAACTCTCCTTGCCCTTCTATAATCACGGTTCAATTCATGAACCTAGCTCCTCCACCACCGCAAAAGCTGAAGCCAAATCACGGCCATGTGTTATCGTAAGATGAATGGTATACTTCTGTCCTTCAGGTAGATCTAGTCTGCTCCAGGCTTCGCATGATAAGGTTACTTCCGGCTTACCTTTGCGGCCAGGTAATATCTCAATATCCTGAAAACCAACCACATTACCAATGCCACAACCTAAAGCCTTCACAACAGCTTCCTTGGCAGCAAAACGCCCGGCTACGAACTCAGCCAACCTTCCACCTCGTTGCTCAGCAAGCTGGTACTCTTGCTCCGTTAGGATGCGCTGGTTGAATTTCTTGCCCTGTCCCCTGCGTATTACCTCTGAGATTCGCTCAATTTCTAACACATCATGTCCGATTCCGTAAATCAAAATTTCACGCTCCTTATGGACGTGTATCCTATACTACTTCAATAATGGTATGATCATTATACAGGTCATTCATTTCAATTTTAAATTATAGTCCTATAAGATTCTTTCTGCTATCTTAAAAGAAAATGCTTTGGAAGTCTATCTAGCCGCTTTCGTGATGGACTAGCTGATTTACTTCATTTATATATAGAGAGAGGGGATTACCCTATGCAGCATCGTAATTTCGAAATACCCGCTGGTGAAGACGCTGTTCTCCGCTGCTCACACTTTCCCGCCCAAGAAGCACCTAAGAGCCTTATCGTTATTGCACACGGCTACAAGGGCTTCAAAGATTGGGGGATGTTTCCTTACATAGCCACTACTCTCAGCCAAGATCACGAAGTGATCACCTTCAACTTCTCTCATGCTGGAATCGGAGAGGATCTGCTGCATTTTACCGAGCTTGAAAAATTCGCCCGCAACACCTTTCGTCGCGAGCTGAAGGACATGGAAATACTGTTGTCCTACCTTAGCCAGCACCCGAAATTCGGCAGCTTGCCCTTATTCCTTCTAGGACATAGTCTTGGAGGGGGCATTTGTCTAGTCTACACGCTTGATCATCCGAGTGAAGTTAGCGGGGTCATCTCCTGGAACGGGGTTACGAAGCTCGATTTGTTGACGGAAGAACAAAAGCAGGAGATGAAGCAAACAGGACGAACCCATGTCCTTAATGCACGCACAGGCCAACAAATGCCGCTGGATGCTGTTATTTTAGAAGATATGGAGAACCAACAAGAACGTTATAATATCCTTGAACGCATGAAGACAGCGTCCTTCCCAGTTGTTCTTATTCAAGGCAGTCTGGATGGAGCGCACCTCCGGCAAGGATCTGAGCAGCTCACTGAGCTCCGACCCGATATTAACTGGGTTCATATTCCTGAGGGTAATCATACCTTCGGTACTGTGCATCCTTTTGCCGGCACTACCCCACAATTGGAGCTTGCGATTGCTTCGACCACTAATTTTATCGATCAAACAATGGCTAACTAAGATTCTTGTAGCTTATCCATCTTACAAAAAACCGCCACGAGAGCTGCTACAACGCAGACCCGTGGCGGTTTCTACTTCTACCTATTCTAAATTCCAGGAATGACATTGCGCTTATGCGCCGTTCTCCGGTAATAATTCTCGAGTTTCTCCGCTACCTCAGGGTTAACCTGTTTGCCTTCCAAATAATCGCTATTATCATCATAAGTAATGCCCAGCTCGGTTTCATCCGTCTGCCCCGGCCATAAGCCTGCCGTAGGTGCTTTAGTAACAATATCCGCAGGCACACCAATATGAGCAGCTAATTGACGAACCTGACGTTTGTTAAGTGTGGATAGAGGTGTAATATCTACAGCGCCATCCCCCCACTTGGTGTAGAAACCCGTAATGGCTTCTGAAGCATGATCCGTTCCTACTACAATCAGATTGTTCTCAAAAGAGAGCGCATATTGCATAACCATACGTGTTCTCGCTTTAACATTCCCCTTGCCTTGATGGGTCATATGACGATGTTGGCCCAAGGACTTCAGGCTATGCTCAACTTCAAGCGCAATCTCATTTACAGCTTCCTCAATGTTTGTCTCCACGGTATGGGTCAGATTAAAAGCTTTTGCGACATCATAGCTGTGCTGGATATCCTCTTGAACACCATATGGCTGGTATACGCCAAGCGTAATATACTCTGTGCCTTCTTGAGCCGACAGCTCGTCCGTAGCCTGCTTACACAGACCCGCAGCTACCGCGCTGTCCACCCCGCCGCTAATGGCGATCAATAATCCTTTGGCACCTGCCTTCAGCACGTACGACTTTAAGAAATCAACCCGTTTGCGTACCTCTGCTTCTACATCAATCGTTGGCTTCACACCAAGATCTGCAATAATTTCTTCCTGCAAACTCACAAACCACACCCCGTTCCATCAGAAATGGTTCCATATCCATCAAAATATCCATACCAAGTGAAGCTCTATGCTTCTAAGTATATTCTATCCCATTATCGCTCTTATATTTTGAAAAATCCCGCAACAGCCGAATTACCGACTAATGCGAGATTATATGGAATAACTTTTTTACTTGCAAAAACGATCAAAAACTTCTTTCAACTCAGCAGCAATTTCAGCAGCCGAACGATTCTCAACACTATGGCGTTCAATAAAATGAACGAGCTCTCCATCCTTCATCAATGCGATGGAAGGGGAAGATGGCGGATAAGGAGCAAAATATTCACGCGCTTTAGCAGTAGCTTCTTTCTCTTGACCTGCAAACACTGTGAACAAGTGATCCGGAGCGATCTCATTTTGCAATGCCTGAGCTACACCAGGACGGCATTGTCCAGCGGCACAACCACAGACCGAATTCACGACTACAAGCGCCGTACCTTTTGCGGTAGGAAGAGTGGCTTCCACCTCTTCTGGAGTCATAAGCTCCTGAAACCCAATGCTTGTAAGGTCATCACGCATAGGCTGAATCGAATCTCTCATATATTGATTAAAAGACATGGACATTTCTCTGCACTCTCCTTCACTGATTACTGTTTTGTCAGATAACATTACAGCAGTACTTACTAACTTTATTATACATTCATACTCTGTGAAAGCAAGAGATGCTACAGTAACCTGATTTAATCCGCAAGCATGGCTTCACTATATTCATCCTTTACTAAAGGGAATGAGATGGTAAATACTGTACCCTCTCCTTCTACAGAATCTACAGTTATTTTACCGTTATGCCGTTCCACAATACTGAGACACAAGGATAACCCTAGACCCGTTCCCTCCCTTTTTGTTGTGAAGAAAGGGGAAAACAGCTTCTCTCGTTGACTGTCCGACATACCGATTCCTCTATCCCTTACAATCAGCTCCACTTGTTCCTGAGTACTATGTGTTTCCAGTGTCAGAATCCCCTTGGATCCCATAGCCTCCATGCCGTTGCGGCCTAAATTAAGGATAAGCTGCTTGATTTCCCGAACGTTTAACTCCAATTCATGGATGGATGCGTTCAGCTTTAGCTCAACACTTTGACCACGAAGATTAGCATCCGCCCACAGCAGCGGACTGACTTCTTCTATAACTCGGTGTAATAGCACTTTCTCTTTATCGGATATCCGGCTTTGCGCCAGCGATAGGAAATCATTAATAATGCTATTCGCCCGATCCAGCTCCTCCAATACGATCTGATAATAAGAATCCAAATCATCCGAGCTCTTTTCTCTCATTAGCTGTAAAAATCCGCGAACTACCGCCATAGGATTACGAATCTCATGGGTAATTCCGGCAGCCATCTGCCCTACTAAGCTCAATCGTTCCACATGATCCAGCTCTGAGCGGAGTTTCACTTCATCCGTAATATCCTGTGCAATGAGTACCACTCCACTCGTTAATCCTGAGTTCTTATGCATTAGTGGTGCTGAATAAATTTGATAGATCCGCGTTCCATGAATCATTCGCTCATGGGAACGCCGTTTATGCTGAATGTTATCCCGTACCCTCATATATGCATCAACATCCGCTGAACCATTAAAAAATTCCCTAACCGGCTTGCCAATAATATCTTCCCTTTTCAAATTGGGATAATGAATTCGTGCCATTCCCAACATACAATCATTGAGGTCGGTCACAACTCCGTGATCATCCAGGGACATAATACTCAGAGGTACTACATTTGTAATCTGCTGCAGCTTCTCAGACTCCCACTGGAAATTATCACTTATACTTTCCATATGTATTTTAGCCCGCCAACTACTCCAGACCATTTCAACAAAATAAACAAAAATACCGCCTAGTGCGATGCTGAAAAATAGATACAAAGTAATCAAAAGTGACTCGCCAGAATGAGCCTCATATATATTTTTTCCACCTATAATAGGCACAAGTGCAATGAACAACATATTCGGACAAAGAACCATCCATAACATACCTATCTTCTCTACCACTGTGCCTTTCTTAAAAGGCTTAGCCAGCCCAAACAGCAATGGATATAATAATATTCCTGAATTTAATATCATATTACTTATTCCTGCTGGCTCTGCAATGAATATATTACAGACAAGCAAAAAGATGGACAGCAGAATGCCTGAACGTACAGTTCCATATAAAATACCGATATAAGCAGGAATCATTCCTAAATTCAAATAAGCAATACCGAATAAAGTCGTCGAAAGAAGAGAGCATAGCATAAGACTTAACGCACACGCCAAAACCAAAAAAGTTTGATTATCCGGGAAACTACCTTTTTTTCGAGCCACAAGCCCTCGGTCCACCCACCACTGAATCAGAAAAAGAAAGGAGCATGCTGCCGATATTTGCAATAATATATCCTTAATTGCGCCAATAATTACAATCACACCCCAAAATGGACAAATTGCCCTACATGACTAGATTAAAGCACAGGATTACTCTCCTGACAACGATTATAACCAAGTGAGCGGACAAGACTGGTTACATGACAGTCAGAATGGTATGATTCCGTTAGGAAAACACGAAGTAACACCCGTGTCTTAACATGTAAAGGAGTAAAATTTCATGAGCAACTTCGATGTGATCGTCATAGGTGGCGGCCCTTCGGGATTAATGGCAAGCGTGGCCGCAGCAGAACACGGGGCATCCGTACTACTGATCGACAAGGGAGCTAAGCTAGGACGAAAGCTCGGGATATCTGGTGGCGGACGCTGCAATGTAACGAACGTCAAGGAGAGAGATGAGTTAATCTCCCATATCCCGGGAAACGGGCGGTTTTTGTATAGCTCCTTCGACCATTTTAATAATCAAGATATCATTGCCTTTTTTGAAGGCTTAGGCATTGCATTAAAGGAAGAAGACAACGGACGGATGTTTCCCGTCTCCGATAAGGCCTCCAGCGTCGTCTCCGCCTTAATTAACAAAGTACGGGGTCTAGGTGTGCAGATTATGACGGATAGTCCTGTTTCACATGTAATATATGAAGAAGGGGCCGTTAAGGGCGTTCAGTTGGGCTCGGGCAAAACGATTTCCAGTGCTGCCGTAATCATCGCCACCGGAGGAAAGTCCGTTCCTCAGACCGGCTCTACTGGAGATGGGTACCCATGGGCTGAAGCCGCAGGCCACACCATTACTGAGCTGTTTCCGACAGAGGTACCGATTATTTCACGGGAAGAGTGGATTAAATCCGGTGAGCTGCAAGGATTGTCGCTACGCGATGTGGCACTTACTGTATGGAATCCAAAAGGAAAGAAGGTCATTTCTCATCGCGGAGATATGATCTTCACCCATTTTGGATTATCAGGGCCAATTGCGCTGCGCTGCAGTCAATTTCTGAGACAGGTCCAGCGTAAATCAGGGAATGACACGGTTGAGATGTCCATCGATCTCTTCCCTGATCTGAACTTGCAAGAAGTGGAATCATCGCTGCAGGACAAGCTGGACCAGGAGCCGAAGAAAGCGATCCGCAATTCACTAAAGGGGCTGCTGCCAGAACGTCTCATTCCCCTCTTGTTAGCTAAAGCTGACCTGGATGGAGATATTACGGGTCATCATGTATCCAAGAATGGATTGCATGCGCTAGCAGGTATCTTGAAAAGGATGCCCGTTAATGTTCATGGTACCCGCTCCCTGTCCGAAGCCTTTGTTACGGGTGGCGGCGTAAATCTGAAAGAGATCGATCCCAAAAGAATGGAATCTAAGCTTATGCAAGGGTTATTCTTCTGTGGAGAGGTACTCGATATCCATGGCTACACTGGTGGCTACAATATAACAGCAGCGTTCTCTACTGGATATACAGCAGGCAAACATGCCGCTGACCTTCGCCTTAGTTAATGCGTTGCAACTAAAAACAGCGTGACTTGAAAGGCTTCTCAAGTCACGCTGTTTTTTTTATCTATCTATCAATCTTTGCCCAATCGGAACGTACCAAATATTCTGCTGATAAAGAGTCCAACCATGTATCCAACCGGTACGAACAAGATGATCCCCCACCATCCATATAAAGAGAGACAGATTAGTGCGGAGGTAATCATTGTAAAGGGAAGTAATAAAATAGGGACCGCATGCATACCCGCTTCAGCCTTTTGTTCTTTCGTAAATGGAAGTATCCCAATGTAATCATCTCCAACAAACAAAGACCAGAACGAAAACAGCCAAAAAGTCATAAGCGATGTTAATACTACAAATCCTAGCCATTTAAATCCCGATGGAATGATAAGGATCGCTACCGCGGACACGGCAGTGAAAGCCAAGTAAAGCTTCAAATGGGCTGGATTCCGTACGAGTGCCTTAATCGCTGCCGCAGAGAAACGGCTCTCGGCAGTCTTTGATTTAAGCAAAGGCTGCGACTTCCGGAAAATCCATGGCTTATGGCGAGTCGGGCGAGGTTTATCCAGAACATGGCGGAGCAGTATGGCCGCTATCTTCATTCGCTGCTTGTAGTCCTCGCGTACATCGTTCATAAATGTCCCACGCATCAATAAGCGCCACCGGAAAGCAAATATTGCAACGACTGTGAATACAACCGCACTCAGCAATATGATAAGCGGGCGATCATTCCAAAGGCTAGCTACTCTGAAATAAATAGCGTTCGGGACGGAGATCGCCAAAAATAGCCATAACCAGCGACGCCAACCTTGCTTCTGTACTTTTACAAGATGTCCAAGTAACTTAACACACCAACTGCACGCCAAGGTCAGAGCGAAAAGCGCCCATACCTCCGATGACGTCATCTCAAATCCCCGAATCAGAAAAGGCAGTAACAGTGCAAAAGCTACACAGAACTTCAGCGAGGTTACAATCAGGCTGTAGAGCAACCCGCGAAATAGGATCGTATTCATCCATCGTTGCCGTTGTCTAAGAAATAATAGATCGCCTTCCTGCAATAACAGTACCAAGCCCCCGTTGCAGATCAAGAGCACTAATAATGAAGGAATGAGCATAAACGGCAAATTCACACTCCAAGCCGGTAGCGCCTCATTCCAGAACCCATAATACAAACGCCCTCCCAATAATCCCCCGGGAATAAGAATATATAAAAGAACGGTCCAATCAGCCGCCGTACGGATAATAGCGGATTGCTCACGCCAATGAGAGAATAGCCGCCGTCTGAATAGTTGTTTAGCGTTAGAAAAAGCAAACGCCCGCTGTCCCTGCTTACTCATGTTAATTCGTCGAAGCAATCAAACAACGACGCCTCCGGCAGTCCAGCATAATCACGTATATCTTCGAGTGTTCCTGAGGCGGCAACCTTTCCCCCGGAGATCAATACGAAATCATCGCATATCTTCTCTGCTGTATCCAGTACATGCGTAGACATTAATACACCAGCTCCGCGCTTCCGCTCCGCTTCTAGCAGCCGCAGGAAATCTTTAGTGGCGCGGGGGTCTAAACCAATAAATGGCTCGTCCACAATATAAACATCCGGTTGTACCAAGAAGCCAAGCATTAGCATCATTTTTTGTTTCATGCCCTTAGAGAATCCAGCTGGAAGATCATTGCGCACATGACCCATACCAAACTGCTTCAACAGTCTTTCTGCAGTTTCTTCGAACTGTTCGTACTTCAGTCCGTAGGCAGCGGCCGCTAAATCCAAGTGCTCCCACAATGTCAAATCCTCATAAAACACAGGTTGCTCCGGTACATAAGCGTAAGATTTATTAACTCCACTAAAAGACACCTTAGCCTTGGTATTCTTCAACAAACCAAGCAGGGTCTTAATGGTTGTACTTTTCCCAGCACCATTAGGTCCGATCAGTCCGAGCAGTTGACCTCGCTTCACTTGAAAAGAAATATCGAATATGCAAGGATCTCCCGCTTCATAGCCAGCTTCATCGATCTCAACATCGAGCACAATGTCGTCATAGCTCTCGGTATCCACTGTAGTTTCTTCTTTTTCCATACTCTCCATCTCCTAGTACTTCTAATAAATACTATTATAAATTGCATTCCCTATTGCGTATATGAATGATATTCAAATGATCAACAGAGGCAATCGCAACTTATCTAATCGTACTATATATTTTTCCTAAAAATAATCAAGCTGCTTTTTTCACAATAATAACTTAAGCCCTGCGCAATAGCGAATAAAAGAAACCTCCCATCAAAGGGAGGTCTGTCCTACAAGGTCCATATTATTCGACGCAGCTATTCCTTCCTGCTTCTTGATCGCCGCTTCATCCCTGCGCTCGATTTTACCACGCAGCATTAACAGCCCTAGTCCTAGCAATCCTGTAAGCAAACCAGATAGAATAAAGGCAGATACCGGCCCCGATGCTGTCACTAAGGCTCCACCGGCTACAGGTCCTAGAATAACAGCTGCGCTTGTCAGGCTGCCTATGGTTCCAAATACACGACCCGTGTATTCCGCAGGTGTCCGTTGCTGGAGCATTGAATTGAAGGGGATAAACGCTAGTCCTGCACCCACACCAGCAAACATGAAGGACCCAAACAAAGCAATGTTCATCCAGATTCCGGCTTGACCATGAGCAGTTACGATCCCTGCACTTGAGAAGACAACGCCCATGATTACAGCCCCTAATCCCATAAAAATAAGCGGATGCTTACCACTGCCTAATCGGCTTACAAGCAGCGCAGATAGCAAGGTTCCAAAGCCACTGGCTGCTACACACCACCCCAGCAGATCTCCGTTCACACCTGGAATCTCCCGGAATAACGTTACAATCTGAGAGTCTCCGATCTGTAGCATTAGCAGCACCAGTACTAGCATAACAATGCCACACAGCACTACAGGCATTCCTGCAATCACATGCAGACCTGCCGACATTTCTTGGCGGAAGGATTTACGCACATCCGTATCCCCCGAGCTTGCTTCCGTATCTTCCTTCTTTATCACAGCTGTACGCGGTAATCCAAGCAAAATAATCGCCGATAAAACGAATGTAGCAGAATCGATCATATAACAAACAGATATGCCGAAGGCTGCAACTAGCAATCCACCAAGCGCTGGACCCACAATTTTAGTTATCTGCTCTATAGATGAGCTAAGCGCCATTGCTTTATCCATCTGAGCCGCAGGAACAAGTTCCTTAATCTTTCCGCTTTTGGCCGGAGAGAACAGCACATCCATACATCCCTTAGCCAGCAGCAGCACATAAACCTGCCACAGCGAGCCTGCAAATACCAAGCAAATAACAACCGCTGCACGGGCTATATCCGAACCAATCATTAGTGCCTTGCGGTTAAAACGATCACTTAAGTAACCTGCAAACGGTCCTCCTAAGAGCAAAGGCACTGCCATACATAAAGATATAGCCGTAATTTCCCACGGTGTGGCATTCCATTTAAACCCTACCATTGTCAGTAGCGCTAGTATATGCAACCAGTCTCCTACATTCGATACAAGCTGTGCCGCAATAAGCAGCATGAATGGTTTATTTGCGGTTAGCTTACTTTCTTTTAAACCATCAATATGATGTTCCTCCATCCTTCCTTCACTCCCCGTTACTATTTCTCAATGAAATAATAGTAAAATATTGGGGATTGTCATTCATCCGTCTGGAGGCGTAAATAACACTGAACCGGGGGATGAAATTGATATCCTTTCAGAGATCGAAGTAAAAAAACATTCAATTTCAGCATCTTCAAAAAATTGTTTGATTTTTAATAATTAAAAGTTGCTCATTGTGACAAATCACATGTTCTTCATTCGATCTTTCACGTATTCTATTGTTATCTCAAAGTTCGTTGCACAGGTAAACCGTGCACTAATTAATATGATTACAGACGTGCGACGAGTTCACATGATTAACGATAGAGGGTGGAGAAGCATGATACAATCTTATGAACGTGATACACAATTAACACTACATTTGTACCGGGTATTTGCCAAATCATTCAAGAGTATTAATGAGCATGCTGTTACCGGCAGCAAAATTGAAGGTTTTAACCCTACTGCCTTTGCCGTCATGGAAGTGTTGTACTATAAGGGACCACAGCCCATTCAACAAATTGGTGCCAAACTACTGCTACAGAGCGGCAACGTCACTTACGTTATCGACAAGCTTGAAGAACGCGGCTATTTGCAACGCAAACCTTGTCCAAGTGATCGTCGTGTGATTTTCGCAGAGTTGACCGCGGAAGGCGAACGTCTCATGAATGAGATGTATCCGAAATACTCAGAGCGTCTTCATCTTGCTTTCAGCGGACTGAATGATGAAGAGAAGGAACAAATGATCACTCTGCTCAAGAAGATGGGTCTGCAAGCTGAGAAGCTTTCTCCTCTTCCCCGTAAGTAGAGCTAGAGGCTAGGCTGCTTTTACTTCATATGTGTTAGACAAGCTGTTATTGCACGAAGAAGCCCGACCGGTAAATACCCGGTCGGGCTTCTTTATGTGATTTAGAGAATGAGTTATGCCTTTTTCAAAGACGACGTAGCATCCTCTACTGAAGGTACACCCTTGCGCAAACCCCAAGATATAACTAGTGACAAGACTGCGAAAACTGCCATCACAATAAATAGTGAATGAAGTCCCCCTTCTAGTGCACCACGTAAACTGTTTGATACTTCGCCGGAGAGGTTAGTGCCTGTATGCGAGCCTAGCAGCTTATTAATATCATCACCTGTAACGTTTGAATCCGGTTGTTTTCGCAACAGCTGATCAATATTCAAGTTCAGCCAGGAACCGAAAATAGCCACCCCAATGGTCTGACCTAGGGACCTTGTAAATGCATTAAGTGCTGTGGACGCACCGCGTTGATCATACGCAACCGACGACTGAGCGATAATCGTGAAGACCGTAGAGGAGTATCCGAAGCCTACCCCACAGACCAGCATCAAGCATAAGAGGATTACCTGTGAAGACTCTCCTGTCAAGAAAACCAGACCAATAGCTCCAGCAGCAATCATCATCAATCCAAGCATTGCCGTTCGGCGAGAACCTGCTCGCAGAATCATTCGTCCGCCTGCGATTGACCCAAACATCCAGCCTACAGACATTGGCGCAAGCAGCAAGCCTGAGATCGCAGCGCTTTTTCCAGAAACGCCCTGAACCCATAAAGGGATGTACGTAGAAAGTCCAATAATTAATGTGCTTACAAGCAGGTTAGCACCCGTTGATACTGCGATATTACGATTTGAGAATAGGTTCAGCGGAAGCATAGGCTCTGGTGCACGGCGCTCCACAAGCAAAAATAGGATTAACAGGATAACCGCTGCACCCAGTGTTGCGAGTAGTAAAGGAGAGGTCCATGCCAGGTTCTGCCCTCCCGTGGAGAGTCCAAAGAGTAGAGCACCCATGCCTGCCGCGAACAGAAGGACGCCTGGCACATCGATCTGTGTCTTCCGACGCACCTTTTCTTCCTTCAGGTAGCGCGCAATAAATACCATTGCCAACACGCCAAATGGCAGATTGAATACAAATACCCAGCGCCAGCTTAAGTAATCTACCACATAGCCACCAAGCAGTGGCCCTACCAAAGAGGAAATCCCCCATACAGAGCTTAGCAACCCTTGTGTCTTTGCTCTTTCTTCAATGCTGTAAATATCACCGATAATGGTAAAGGTCATTGGAATAAGTGCACCCGCACCGATCCCCTGTATCGCGCGAAACAGGATCAGCTGTTCCATACTTTGAGATATGCCGCATAATAATGAGCCTAGTAAAAAAACAGCCGCTCCCCACATGAATACTGGCTTGCGTCCAAACAGATCACTGATTTTGCCGAAAATAGGTGTAGTAATAGCCATTGCCAGTAAATATGAAGTAAATATCCAGCTCAGCCACTGCATTCCCTGAAAGTCGCCTACAATCGCCGGCCCGGCTGGTCCTGTTACAGTTCCCTCAATAGCCGCCAGAAACGTGGCCAGCAGTACCCCTGTTAATATTAGTTTACGTTCTAAATCCCCTGTTGACTTCAATATTCCAAACCCTCTCTTTATGTATTAAGTGGATTGCCATTCCTCGCGCAGTAGAGCATGGAGAGCAGTATCCTGAAAGCCGGAAGCGATCTGCCTGTATTGACGCAATACGCCTTCCTTCTGAAATCCAAGCGTATGAACCAGCCTCTCCGCACGGATATTATCAGGATGACAGAGCGCTTCAATCCGATTCAAGCCCATAATATTGAAACCAAAATCGAGTACAATCCCAAGCGCTTCCTTCATATATCCAAGCCCCCAAAAGGCAGGCGACAGATCACAGCCTATTTCACCACGGTAAGCTCCCTGAAGCTGCCAATGGTTATATCCACAGCTACCTATGACTTCCTCCCCAGGTCCAATAATACTCCAACGTAAGCTCTCCTCTTCCTGAGCCATCTGTGATAGAAGGTCGATAAGCTGCTTCGTCTCTTCTATAGAGGATAATGCCGGAGCACCCAGCCAGAGAGAAACTTCCGGATGAGACCAAACCTGAAATAACGCTGAAGCATGCTCAGTAGTCATAGCACATAATTTTAATCTTCTACCGATCAGTGTAGGTGTCACTCCATTGCATAGATACAATTCTCCGCTCCCCCTTCAACTTATCAATTATACATCATTCAAGAGTATATCCTTAAGCTAAAAGTTCTAATTTCTTTAACTTTGAAAAGAACAAATTGTATCCTCTCACGTAAAAAGCGCCTGCATCAGAAGGTTAATTCTCCCTTGATACAGACACTTTTATGGAACTTTGCTTTAAATGATTTCATTCTGCTCCCTGAATAACTTCACTACACAGCACCTGAAGTTTGGCTCGAATATCCTTGAACTCTTCAATACCCGTGCCAGTAATACTGTACCCTTCACTATGTGCAGTCAGAAAGTTGTCCAGCGTCAGCTTTTCCAATTCCTGTTTCACTTCGCGTTCTCCTACACGATACCCCATGTCTTCCAGTCCGAGCAGCATCTCCGAGATCGTCACATCTTTATCATGAGCACAATAAAGCATGTGAATTCCTATGAACAAGTTCTGTACATCAGCGCGCATATTCCACTCCTTCTGGCAACAAAGCCTTCGGTATTTACTCTTGCATTACCCTATGACAGTTCATCGGAAACATCATCACAAGGGTTCAGTGCTACAGAGGGATCATAGCCCATCCCAAAAAATTACAAAACAATGTTGTGTCTTGACGTACCCCTCATAGCTGTACTATGTTGTTAGTTACAGTTATGGTTTCATATTGAATTTAAAGTACAGGAAGGTGATGCTTCATGTTTCAAGCTATGCCATATGATGGAACGCGCAGCGAGCAGTTTGAAGCCGTTCTAATCCAACTCGAAGCATTGATAAAGGACGAACCAAGTGCTACAGCCAATCTGGCTAATGCTTCGGCACTACTTAAACACGCTCTACCGGATACGAATTGGGCCGGTTTTTATTTATTTGACGGCAAGGAGCTAGTACTTGGACCTTTTCAAGGCCTCCCTGCATGCATTCGAATTCCGCTATCTCGCGGGGTGTGCGGAACGGCAGCCGCCGAGCGGCGCACACTTGTAGTTGGTGATGTGCATGCATTCCCAGGTCATATCGCCTGTGATGCAGCCTCCAACAGCGAGATTGTTGTTCCTTTAATAAAGGATGATCGCTTGCTTGGCGTACTTGATATCGACAGTCCGCTCAAGGATCGCTTTGATGATGAAGAACGCCGGTTTCTAGAGCGGTTCGCAGCTTTAGTATCGGAAGCTATCTAAAAATTTCTTCGTTTTATATCCCATAAGAAAAAAGGCTGTCTTATTTGTAGGGGTACCTACTTATAAGACAGCCTTTTTATGTTGATCCTACAGTCGAACCGGACTAATGTTCCAAATCTCAGCTGCATAGCGACTAATTGTGTTATCGCTGGAGAATTTACCGGAATGACCAATATTAATAATGGACTTCTTCAGCCATTCTTGCCGGTTGCGATATGCCCGATCAATTTCGACGTGCGTCTCAACGTAACTAGCGAAATCCTTCAGGACAAAAAACTCATCGTTATTATCCAGAAGAGAGTGGAAAATGCTCTCAAACTCCGTAGCGTGACAACATATAGGTCCTGGTTTGATTAACTGATCCAGCACTTCTTTCACACGACTATCCCCGTTGTAAATATCACGCGCATGATAACCACCATGCTGGTAGTAATCCATGACCTGCTCAGCACGAAGTCCGAACAGGAACATATTGTTGTCTCCCACCATTTCATGCATTTCTACATTTGCGCCATCCATCGTCCCTACCGTCAATGCACCGTTCATCATAAACTTCATATTCCCGGTACCGGATGCTTCTTTGCTGGCTGTAGAAATCTGCTCACTGATGTCCGCTGCAGGAATGATCTTTTCTGCTAGAGATACCGAATAATTTTCAAGGAAAAAGATACGAATCTTCCCTTTAACATCCGGATCTTTATTGACTACCTCCGCAACTGTATTAATCAGTTTGATAATCCGCTTCGCCAGATGATAACTCGGCGCTGCCTTTGCTCCGAATATAAACGTGCGTGGAACCATATCCATCGAAGGATTATCTTTGATTTGATTGTACAAATGCAGAATATGCAAAATATTAAGCAACTGGCGCTTGTAGGCATGTAGACGTTTCACCTGTACATCAAAGATAGAGTCAGGATCGACATGTACTGAATGCTTACTGTAGATGTACTCTGCAAGACGAAGCTTATTCTGGCGCTTAATACTGGCTACTTGTTCCTGGAAGGAAGCATCCTCACAATATTTAATCAAGCCAATCATTTCTTGAGGATGGCTCACCCAACGGGTCCCTATCGATTGATTGATCAAATTAGCCAGATCTGGATTGGCATGCAGTAACCATCGCCGATGGGTAATACCGTTCGTCTTATTATTGAAACGGTGTGGATACATTTCATTAAAAAGTCGCATCTCGCGCTTCATTAATATTTCTGTATGCAGCGCCGCTACTCCATTGACACTATGGCTCGCTACAATCGCCAGATGAGCCATTCGAACCTGATCATCATGAATTATCGCCATCTGCGCAATTCGATCCTGATCCCCCGGATAACGACTCATAAGCTCGCCACAGAAACGCGCATTGATCTCTTCAATGATAAGAAAAATACGTGGCAGTAGCTCCCTAACCATTTGAATAGGCCATTTCTCAAGCGCCTCGCTCAGAATAGTGTGATTAGTGTAAGAGACCATACGCGTGGTGATACTCCATGCCTCATCCCATCCTAAACCATGTACATCCATCAGAATCCTCATCAATTCAGGAATCACCAACGTTGGATGTGTATCATTAATATGAAGAGCAACCTTGTCTGGCAGCGATTCTATAGGAATCCCAAGCTTGGCATAGGTACGCAGAATACTTTGCAGCCCCGCGCTACAGAGGAAATACTGTTGCTTCAGGCGAAGCAGCTTACCTTCGTATTGAGAGTCATCTGGGTAAAGGAACTCCGAAATGGATTCTACAGAACGCTTATACTCCAGAAACTTATGATAGTCCGTCCCGGCAAAAGAACCAAAGGTTCTTGAGGGCTGGGTGATGGATTCCGCACTCCAATTACGCAGTGTATTCACATGCCGGCGATCAGCACCAATGATAGGGACATCGTAAGGCACTGCACGAACAGCCTCATATTGCGTATGATCAAATATGAGCCGTCCGTTCTCTTCGCGGGTCTCGATAGTCCCCCAGAACCTAACTTCAACCTGCTTGTCTTCGCGGCGCACTTCCCATACATTATCATTCTGCAGCCAGTAATCAGGAAGTTCCACTTGATACCCATCAACGATCTTCTGCTCGAACAGGCCATATTTATACCGTATACCACAGCCATGTCCCGCATATTGCAGGGAAGCGAGTGAGTCTAGGAAGCAGGCGGCCAAACGACCGAGACCTCCATTCCCTAACCCAGCGTCCGATTCCTCCTCCTCTATATCCTGCAAACAAAAGCCAAGGTCCGCTAAACCTTCACGTACTACTTCCAGTACACCCATATTCAACAGATTGTTCCCCAGAAGCCTACCGATCAAGAACTCCATTGAAAAATAGTAAACCTGCTTATCTTTATCGAGCTTATATTTTTGGTTCGTTTCCGCCCAATTTTTCCCGGCGTTCTCACGAATCATGTTGCCCAGTATTTTATAGACATCGGCATTCGAGGCTTCCTCAAGCGGTTTACCTAATTTACCAATGAGGGTCTCACGGAATACCTGTTTGAAAGATTCTTTATCGTTAAACAACAGTAGTTCCTCCTGACAAATGCTTTTATTAGAAGTGCAGCAGACTGTGCCATTAGATCAGATAGGTTAATACTGCTTTGTTCATCTAATCCAGTCGTTAGATCTTGCTGCTCTTGGCGATGACGAATGGACGTTTGCTATCTCCAACAAGAATTCGATTCTTACTCAAATGTACGTCTTTATCCATGATTACATTCTCAATGACCGCATTTTCTTCGATGACGCACTTTTGCATAATTACTGAGTTGATGATCTTCGCTCCCTTACGTACCTGAACCCCCCGAAAGATCACGCTATTCTCTACCGTTCCAGCTATAATGCAGCCATTAGCCACCAACGAATTACTGACATTAGCACTTTCCAAGTACCGGGTTGGAGCCTCGTATTTAATCTTCGTCTGTACCGGGCTTTCTTTGAACAAACTGAAGTAATTCTCCTGTTGGAGCAGTTCCAAACTGTTCTTATAATAACTCTCTAATGAATTAATTACGGCATGATAGCCATGATATTCGTATGCGGCGATATTAAATTTGTGTCGGTTCTTCTGAACTACATCTCGGAAAAAATAACTCTCTCCATGCGCAATGCAATGCTCCACCTGCTCCAAGAACAGTTTTTTCTCCATAATGAAGATATCCAGATATAAATTAGGATGGTCTTTCTCATGATGGATATTAGTCACCTTATTCTCTTCGTCTACTTCAATACGCTGGCATAGATCATGTTCTGGCTGTAGTTCTTCAATCTTTTTATACACTACTGTAACGTCGGCACCCTTCTCCAGATGATAACTGTACAAATCCTGAAGATCGATCGTATTGATATGCTGGCTGCCGGAAAACACGATATATTTAGCAGATCCCCGTTTAAAAAGATCCAGATTGTTATGATAATGCTGTAAGTCCCCGAGAGAAGTATCCGTTGGATCGTTCCAGTCTGGAGGCAAAATGAATAATCCCCCATGCTTGCGGTTCATATCCCACGATTTCCCGTCACCCAAATGGTCCATTAGAGAACGGTATTTACGGCGGACGAACAGGCCAACGCTCTCCAGGTCTGCACGCATCATATTAGAAAGCACGAAATCAATCAACCGATAACGACTGGCAAAAGGTACGGCTGCACCACAGCGGAAATAAGTGAGTTCATTTAGTTTGTCGAGTTCATGATCCAGATTAATTACACCCATGAGTTGCTTCATCGGAATCCACCGTCCTCTTATAATTTATAAGAAAGTATAAGTTTCACGATATACTTTATCCTTATAAATCTCGCATAAACGCTTACCGTCCCTAGAAGGACGCCGAAGGCGTTTTAGCTTGATTATATGGTTTTGGCCACAGCTGATTTACGTTTTTTGCTTTTATTGTCGATCAGCAGAATTTCGTTCTCGTTCTCCCGTTCGATGCCTATTTCCATATAATCGTCGATTACCGTATTCTCACTAATAATCGCTTTATGAATGCGTACGTTCTTGCCAATCTTGACCTTAGGCATAATCACGGAGTCCGTAATTACACTTCCTTCACCCACTTCTACCCCATAAAAGAGAACCGAATGATTCACTTCTCCGTGTACTATGCAGCCTTCATTAATAATGCAGCCTGACACTTTCGCCCCAGGGGCAACATATTGGGCAGGTTGATTCGGATTACGTGTAAAAATGCGCCAGCTGGGATCATTTAGATTAAGTGGCGGAGTATCGCTCAGCAAATCCATATTTGCTTCCCATAAGCTAGTTACTGTACCTACATCTCTCCAGTATCCTTCAAAAGGGTACGCAAATAAGGAGTTTCCGTCCTCCAGCATCAAAGGAATGATATCCTTGCCGAAATCGTGGGATGATCCTACATTCTCCCCATCCTCTAGTAAATGCTTGCGGAGAACCTCCCATTTGAAGATATACACACCCATAGAAGCTAATGTGCTTTTTGGCTGAGCGGGCTTTTCCTCAAATTCGTAAATTTTTAGATCGTCCTCCGTATTCAAAATTCCAAATCGGCTTGCTTCCTCCAGCGGAACGTCAATGACAGAAATTGTGCAATCAGCGTTTCTTTCCTTGTGGTATTGAAGCATAGCGTGATAATCCATTTTATAAATGTGATCACCGGACAGAATAAGAACATGCTCTGGATCAAACTGATCCACAAACTTAAGATTCCGATAAATCGCATCGGCTGTTCCCCGATACCAGCTGCTTCCATTCTCACGTTCATGCGGTGGCAACACGAATACCCCACCGTTCTTACGGTTCAAATCCCAATCACTGCCTACTCCGATGTAAGAATGCAGTATGAGTGGCTCATATTGAGTCAGCACACCAACTGTATCAATACCTGAATTGGAGCAGTTACTTAAAGGGAAGTCGATGATCCGATAGGTCCCTCCAAAATAAACAGCGGGCTTGGCAAGCGATTTGGTTAAACCTTTCAATCTTTTGCCTTGGCCTCCAGCCAATAGCATGGCTACCATTTCCTTTTTCTTCATGGAAAAGCCTCCCTTGACTTATGGGTAATATGAAGTTCAGCAAGCACAGGTTGAATGAACAGAAGTTCCAAAAAGAAATGAATGAACAAGAAATACACTTGAAAGAAATGAGCCTTGATAGGAAGATGGACAAAGATGAGAAAAACGTGGAAGGAAATGTAACACGGCCGGATGATCTTTCCTAAAATGGGTAACTTTCACCAAAATCAGGAGATTATCCTTATTGTAAAGTGTTCTATATCCGCCGTCAAAACCCTTTATCACATTTTCGAAAATCCGAATTTTTTAACCTTGTTTGTTATTAAACACATTAATATTACTTATAACTAAATTAACCGCTTTGAATCATCATGAAATAAGAAAAGGCTCCTTTAATCGTAAAGCAAAGGGACTCATCTTCAGCAAACATTCAACCGAATATGTCATAATGTAGCTATCTATCACTGATTTGGAGGTACCTATGATGAAAGCAGCTCAAGGCGTTCGACTACTGCTCGTAGATGATGAGCCTCATATATTACAATTTCTAGAGTTGGGTCTCCTTAACGAAGGATTTGAAGTCAGAACCGCACCCGACGGAATCACAGCCATCTCGGTCGCTGCTGAGTTCAAGCCACATGTAGCCATCCTAGATGTCATGATGCCTGGCATGGATGGATTCGAGTTATGTCATTACCTTCGCTCGGAAGAGACGGAACTAGCCGTTATCATGCTAACTGCAAAGGATGAAGTGGACGATCGAGTCAAGGGTCTCACTATTGGTGCTGACGATTATATGGTCAAGCCCTTCAGCTTCGACGAATTGCTTGCCCGAATTCAAGCGCGGCTACGCAATCAGTTTCCAGGTCTGCTCGGCGAGGTACGCTGCGGTCCATTCCGAATTGATAGCCGTAGAAAAGAAATTCGCTTCAAGGAAGAAGTCCTTGAACTCTCACCCACGGAATACGAGTTATTACAGTATCTCGTTATTAATCACGGCCTTGTACTAAGTAAACCCATGATTCTTGATAAAGTGTGGGGCTATGACTTTGGTGGTGAGGAAAATATCGTTGAGGTCTATATCCGTTCGCTTCGCGAGAAGCTCGGGGATAAGGAGCACCGTATTATCCGTACCCTGCGGGGAGCAGGCTACCGGGTAGATCTATGAGTACGCGCTTCTCTAAATGGTTTCGTAAGCTGCCCGCACCACGTTCTCTACGCAAACAGCTGCTAGCCATTTCGCTGCTCATTCTATCAGGATTGCTTCTTCTAATCGGAGTATTACAATATATACTCATGCGGGATTTCATATATAGCAATAGAGCAGAGTCTATGGAAGCGCAAATACGTTCAGTTCCCCGTGAGATGTTTTTCAACTTTTTCAATTCCTATGACGAGGACACCACAACTCCGAATGAGGGAAACACCGAGTATAACGGCAATTTGCCGGGGGAAAGAAACGGCGAGAATAAAATCCCAAATGGTCAAAGAACCGGTGAGAATAGGCGTCCACTCCTGCTGGATGCCCATACAACCCTCGCTATTTATAGCTCAGATGGCACCTTCAGAGACTTACAGCAAATGACTTTATCTGATTCAGCCGCGCCTAGATTAACGAATGAGCAATACAATAATCTGCTCATTCATACCACGGATAGAGCAACAGGAAATTACAAGCTCATAGAGGCCGATGACGGCACTGAACATCTGGCTATATTCGTGAATCTCTATAGACCTGGAAATACTCGATTGCTTCTCCAAATGAGCGTGAATACCGGACCTCTTACGGATGTAATCTTACAGCAATTGATGATCTACGCAGGTTTGTCAGTGATTGCTTTATTGGCTGGCTTCTTCCTATACTTGCCTGCCCTTCGAAAGACGCTGGTCCCTCTTTCAAATATGGGAGAGTCCGCCGAGATCATTGATGCCGGTAATCTGGATATCCGATTTCCAATTAACCAAGGCCAGACTGAGATCGACAAGCTGGCCCATTCATTCAATGGTATGCTCGAGCGTCTCGAAATATCCTTTCATAATGAACGGGAAGCCAAGGAACAGATGCGCCGCTTCGCTGCCGATGCTTCTCACGAGCTGCGAACGCCGCTGACCTCAATCCACGGTTTTTTGGAGGTCTTACTGCGTGGCGCTGCGGACAACAAAGAACAGTTATACAATTCATTGCGAAGCATGCATGGCGAATCGAAACGGATCAATAAGCTGGTGGAGGATTTGCTGCTGCTCGCTCGGATGGACGGCGCCCCTCAACTGCGGATGACGGATCTGCTGCTCGGTGAGGTCATTTCCGAAATGAAGCCGCATCTGCTCTTGTTAGCGGATCAGCGCAAGGTTACTTTTGATATCTCGTATGGCATCCATGGTAAATATGAACCCAATAAAATCAAACAGGTAATTCTGAATCTGTTCCACAATGCAGTTCAGCATACGGATACAGAATCTGGCACCATTCATCTCTCTTTACATACTAGAGGAAATGAGGCCATTTTAACGGTGCAAGACAACGGCTGCGGGATTTCTCCAGAGCATATCCCACATATCTTCGATCGCTTCTACCGCAGCGATTCCTCTCGCACACGAAAATATGGTGGATCTGGACTCGGCCTTTCTATTACCAAGTCTATCGTGGAGGCACATCACGGCAAGATTAGTGTAAGCAGCACTCTCGGTGAGGGAACAACGTTTAGGGTTACCCTTCCTTGCGAGGAAGGATTAGCCAAGAGAGAGTAACAACCGTTATAATAGATGATAGACTTAAGCCTATGTCTATGATGCCAGTTTTGCTATGTTGTCCATTGTAAGGAGCCACGCTCCGCAAAACTTTGAGGAGGTCAAAAAAATGTACGAAATCGCCGTAATTGGAGCCGGTCCTGCCGGTGCAAGCGCAGCCCTGTTCGCCGCCAAGGCGGGCAAAAAAACGCTGCTGATCGACAATGATAAAGGCATGACCCGTAGAGGATGGTTTGAGAACTTTTATGGAATTTCCGAAGTAGGCGGTCCTGATCTCGTAGAAACCGGACATAAGCAAGCCGTCAAATTCGGCGCTGAGCTAGTAGCAGAACAAGCTATTAACCTCACTTCCAGCGGCAACGGATTTGTCATTGAGACCGAAGATGGAATCATTTATGAAGCCAAACATGTTATTCTTGCAACAGGCGCCCTTACCGATCTAGCCGCCAAAGCAGGCGTGGAAACTAAGGATGGTACAGAGCCAAGAATCAAAACAGTTGTCGCTGTTAATCCAGAAGGCAAAACAAATATTGAAGGCATTTGGGCTGCAGGTACCGTTGCCGGAGTAAGTGTACATGCCATTATTACGGCAGGCGATGGCGCGAAGGTAGCCATTAATGTGATTAGCGAGTTAAATGGTGCGCGTTACGTGGATCATGATGTACTAAAGGCTTAATCAATGACTGAAAATATAGATCCGGAGACGATTCTTAGGAATCTGTCCTCCGGATTTTTTATATCGCAAAAAATAACTGCATTTGGTGCAGGTATTTCATATTTTAGCCCCTCTATGACTCTTTTAAGTGTAGTTTATGCAACTAAAAACAGATGGAAAGAGTATTTCCATTGGATTTTGAAGAAATAAGTGTATCAAGTGTAACTAAGTCGATCCATAGCAGTCTGATGCGCTTTTTAATTGTATAAAGTACACTTATTTGTTCATCCCCAACTGCCCTGTAAACGCCCCACGCGCAAAAAAACTGCCCCAAACATCATCCCACCGCCGCCGAAGACGATGTTAGGATCGTTTGAAACAGTCTCCTTCAATCACTAGCGTGTACCCCAAGGTAACGCCCCCACTTCTTCACTTTCCTTCAGACTAGCAGCCAGTTTCTTCAAATACGGAACCAGTAATGGACGCAACTCCTCCCGCATCAATCCGACCTCCAGCGTAGCCTGAATGTAGCCGAATTTATCACCAATATCATAACGTTTGCCGATCAAATCCAGGGCCAGCAAACCTTCATTACGACATACCTCATGCAATGCATCAGTCAGTTGATATTCACCACCTGCTCCCCGTTCAAGGTTAGCCAGCACTGAAAATATCGAAGACTCCAAAATGTAACGTCCCATAATCGCATGCTCTGAAGGTGCCGTATCCGGGGAGGGCTTCTCCACCAAACCTTTAACTTCATGGACGCCTTGTAGAGAACCGCTTGATGAAATAATTCCGTATTTATGAACATCCTGCCGTGGTACCGACTGAACACCGACGATGGTCTTCTCCTCTTGTTCATATAATCGCATCATTTGCAGCAGCGCCGGGTCCTCCGAGACCATGATATCGTCACCGAGCAGAACAGCGAAGGGCTCATCGCCAACGAACTGTTCCGCACAAAGGATGGCGTGACCTAGTCCTAGCGGCTCTTTTTGCCTAATGTAATGAATGCTGGCCAGTTCGCTAATCGCTTGGACTTCACGAAGCAGCTCCTCTTTTCCTTTTTCCAAAAGCGTCTGTTCCAGTTCCACTGATTTATCGAAATGATCTTCAATCGACTTCTTGTTGCGACCCGTCACGATAATGATGCTTTCAATGCCGGATCGAACAGCTTCTTCTACGATATATTGAATCGCCGGCTTATCCACAATGGGCAGCATTTCCTTGGGCTGAGCCTTAGTTGCAGGCAGGAAACGAGTGCCTAAACCCGCGGCGGGAATAACCGCTTTTCTAATCTTCACAACGAATCCCTCCCCTTACATTTATTGACGATGTAGAACTTGCTGCTCACGAACATCCTGCTGTTTCTTACCTTCATAGAACTCTTGAACAATATAGAGCGGACGTCCCTTGGTCTCATCATAAATCCGACCGACATACTCACCCAGAATCCCTAACATAATGAGCACAAAGCCATTAAAGGTCAGTGTGATTCCGATCATCGATGCCCAGCCCTTAACGACTGAATCCGTAAAAATCACCAGATATAGCACATACATCAGATATAGAAAGCCGGAGGCCGACAGCAGTGCGCCAAGGTATCCTGCCAGCTTCAGCGGCTTATAAGAGAAGGAAGTAATTCCATCCAGAGAGAGCTTGATCATCCGTTTCAGCGGATATTTAGTTTCTCCAGCCAGACGTTCATCGCGTTCATATTCAATGGCTTTTTGCCGAAAACCGACCCAACTGACTAGCCCGCGTACGAACCGATTTTTCTCCGGCAGGCGTTTGAGCTCCTCACAGACTTTACGATCGATGAGGCGGAAATCCCCCGTGTCTACAGGTATTGAAATATCGGTTGAATAACGTAGCACTCTATAAAAGAGACTGGCCGTCCACTTTTTGAATAAGGATTCTCCGTTGCGCTTTATCCTTTTGGCATATACAACTTCATACCCCTGCTTCCATTCCGCAATCATGTCCAGAATCAGTTCCGGCGGATCTTGCAAATCGGCATCAATAATGACAACTGCATCCCCTAGGGCGTAATCCATTCCGGCAGTAATAGCGATCTGATGTCCAAAGTTACGAGACAAGTCGATCAGTTTCACACTTTCATCCCAGTAGCTATATTCCTCAATCATCTGGGCGCAATTATCTGTGCTGCCGTCATTCACAAAGATCAGCTCATACACTTCATTAGTTAAACCCATTACTTTTTTGATACGTCGATACGTCTCTTGAATGACCGCCTCTTCGTTAAACATCGGTATAATAATGGAATAGCGCACGTTGGTACTCATGAGCAGCTCCTCCTTAAATTTGAATAATGAAGCGTGCCTGATCTATCTCATAACACGCCTCATAGGATTAACATTCGCCTAGTTTACAGTAACTTTGTATAATGTCCCGCTATTTCCTCCATCGCTTCCTGCCCAATCGGCTGCTGGAACTTCTGTACCATTCTCTGTGATCCAAGTCGTTAACTCGGAGCTTCCCCCGCGTCCACCACCCATACCACCGCTATTGATCAGGAAGTACTTCACCTTTCCACTCTCTACAAACGCCTTTAGGGTATCTGGGGTATACACGGTGTCTGAGTTAGAAAATCCGTTCAAAATAACTACCGATGTACCCTTGTCAACGATATAAGGAGCTGCTGTGCCATAATCCAATGTAGCGAAAAGATAGGGCTCCCCAGTATTGTTCTCCTCCAAATAGGACAACAGACTCTCATTCGCACTTGCGGCGCTATTACGTCCAAAATTGCTTGGACTGCCTCCCATTCCCCCTCTACCCTCACTACTAGTCGGGCCCGCCTCAGGGGTTTGACTGTTCAAGCCATAAGTAATGGGGGTAGCTGCCCAGTAAAGCGGCCCAATTAACAATACTAATACGGCTGCAATGCCTGTCGTATATATAAAGGATTTCTTCTTGCCTTTAAGAACTACCAGTACCAGCGAAACCACAATGCCTGCAGCTAAAATCCCAATGGACCAGCCACTGCCGATCGTATCGTTATAAGGATGAACAATGTACCACTGGAAACCTGCTGTAACCAGCGTTGCGGCTGGCAATAACCAAGACAGCCAACCAGAGTGCTCGCGATATAGCGTCCACAGCTTTGACCATCCTGCACCGACTAACGCTGCAACTGGCGGAGCCATCATCACCAGATAATATTGATGGAAGAACCCTGCGATACTGAAGAACCCCATAACGGGCACCAGCCACGCTAACCAGAAGAGAGCTTCTTTATGAGCCTGAGTAAAGTTCTTTCTCCGCAGATTGGCGAATAATCCAATGATGCCTAGCAATACAAAAGGCAGCATCCAGCTAGCTTGACCTGACAGTTCTGATTGGAACAGGCGCAGTGGGCCTGCTGTTCCTGTATTGAACATTCCGCCTCCGCTTCCACCGCCATTCATGCCGCCGCGATTTCCTCGCCCGCCGTCGTCGCCACCAAATTGCCGGCCTTGACTGTCTGTTCCACTAGGAGGCTGACCTGGTGCACCTCCATCATCGTCACCAGTCTGGCTATTTGAGGTCGAATTTGTGCCTTGCCGGCCCGAAAATGCTGCACGTCCACCATCAGTGCCATTATTACTGCCTGACCCATCCATAGCTGGCATCTCGCCGTTCATGTTTGGCATCTCACCATTCATCGCGGGCATTTCACCGTTCATGTTTGGCATCTCACCGCCATTCATTCCTGGCATTCCACCGCCACCACCACCTGCCCCACGATCCCCCGTTAATCGGGCAACGCCATTGTACCCAAAAGCAAGATTCAGCACTGAATTGGTACCACTGCTGCCGATATAAGGCCGTTTGCTGGCGGGAATCGAATCCACGATCACTGCCCAGGATAAGGAGACTACAAGCAATATTGCTGTGGAGGCTGCCAATACTCCCGTCTTCCGCTTCCAGTTCACTTTGGCAGCTAAGACATAAAAGAAATAAAAAGCCGGCAGAACCATGTACGCCTGCAGCATCTTCTCGTTAAACCCAACACCGATTAACGCAAATGCGGTAAGAAGGCTACCCATCTTGTTGCTCTTCGTCCCTTTAAATAAAAACCATGCCGCAAGCAGAAGGGTGAATACAAGCAGTGCATCAATATTGTTCGTCCGGCTGACTGCCGCTGCTACCGGAGTAGTCGCCATGACTAGAGCTGCTATACGTGCTGCCGCTCTGCCAAAGGTAGGCTTCACCAGCAGGTATACAAGTAACACGGAGCCCACGCCGCCGAGTGCCTGTGGCAAAATCACACTCCAACCATGCAGCCCGAAGATAAGTGCGCTAAGTGTCTGAATCCAAAAGGTAACTGGTGGTTTATCCACCGTTACTGAACCCGCGGAATCCAATGAAGCGAAGAAGAAATTATGAAAGTTCTGCAGCATACTTCCCACCGCGGTGGTGTAGTATGTATTCACATAGTGGTCGTTCCAAACTCCATAACCATACAAAAAAGCGGCAAGTAATAAAATGAGCCAAAGTATAAGATCCGAGCTTATTTTTTTGAACCTACTCATCTCCATCCACTCCTATCCTTTGATCGTCTATAATTCCGGCAGTTCTGTGCCCCCGGTTCAAACTTTCTGTAGGTGTATTATTTCACCCTTACCTTAACTCTCAATGAGTCCAAGCTGAATGTTTGCTGAATATACAAGGCCACCAGAACGCAAAAAAAGCCCCACAACTGTGGAGGCTTTCTGTTCAAATCCCAACCCAAGCAAATATTTTAAAATAGACTATTCCATTCTGCCCATAGTAACAAGCTTATTCACCGTATTCCAATTACGTGCTGTAAGCGTCATACCCAATATTCTGTCAAAAGGAACCTTGAAAAGCGGCGACTGGCTCACACTGACCTCATATAACACGTACATCTCTCTGCCGACAAAACGCACTTTATCTGTTCCATCCTCATAAGTGCGCAGTTTATCCAATGCTTCCGCTGAAGGCTCGACTGGTAAAAAAGTAACATACCATCTTTTGAATTCCTCTGGCTCGGAGAGCTGAAAGGGATCGTTAGCGATCACGTTCTCCATTTCTGCTAAGGTACGGATAATAACAGAGACCTCGAATCCAAAAACCTCATGAATCTTACGTTCAATGACTCCAGTAAGCAGACTCTCCGAACCTTCATCACTCTCAAATACAACATTTCCGCTCTGAATATACGTTCGTACATTTTCAAATCCAAGAGTCTGAAACATCGCCTTCAGGTCCAACATTTTAATAATTTTGTTCCCGCCGACGTTAATTCCACGCAGCAGCGCAATATAGGTAGTCATAGAATACGCCTCCGTTTTTGTGCCATGATCAGCTTACCTCTGCGGCTAAGGTTTGTAGACGTTTACGAACTTCTTTTACCAGCAGCTCCTTCTCTGAAGGCGAAAGCCCCTCCACCAGACGCGCGGCAGCGATCGGCAAAATCCAGTGGTCTACGTCCTCATAGGTGAGTCCTGATAAACGGAGATACTCCTGAATATATCCCTTGGTTAATTTCTTTCTAATAAAACCTATCATCATTCTCGATAAGGCAGAGGCTCCAGGGGGCATGGCTCCCATACTGAACATCACTACAGATCGCGCAGCATCGGCCGCTGGTTCTCCCACCACACCTGTCATCCAGTCGATTACCCAGAGCTGATCATCCATAAGTACATTGTCAGGATGGAAATCTCCATGACATAAATAGGTTCCTTGTGGTAACTTCTCCAGATAGCGCAGGATGGCTGACTTCTCATCTTCACTAAGCATTGGAGCCCCCATGATATTCCACTTCAACATATCCTTCTGCTGTCCAATCTCCTCAGTAATTTCAAGCTTATGCAAATCGTAGTGAAGCCTAGCCATCATTCTGGCATACTTACTAACTTTCCAAGGCTTCTCACCCATCACCTTTAGCAGGGAGGGACCTTTAATTTGTTGAAATACAATACCTTGTCTTGATTGTTCAGAAATGAGTTCAAATGGCTGTGGTGTCCGGACGCCCTGCGAGTGCACAAACTGGCTGATCTTATATTCTCGGCTAATATTCTGTTCTGAAACATCCTCTAGGTACAATTTAAGAATCCTCTGATCATCATGCTGCCAGATCTCCGCTGTTCTGCCTTTCCCAACAAGCTTCGCCTTCATTCGGCAGCCTCCATTTAGTCCAGATTAATGCGGGTAAAATGCTCAACAACCGGAAATGGGTTGTAGTAATGGTGAAGTAGCGCCTTCCATTCCTGATACTGGCTGGATTCTCTGAATCCTATGGTATGATCTTCAAGCGTTCTCCACTTCACAAGCAGTAGATACTTATGTTCATCCTCCAAGCAATGTTGCAATTCATGCCCTATGTAGCCTTCGATCGAAGAAATTAAGCTCGATGCCTCCTTGAAGCTTTTTTCAAATTCAGTAGTTAAACCAGGCTTCACTTGCAGCATCGCAGCTTCCAAAATCATAATCAGCATCCTCCAAAGGTTATGTATTTAAAGCATCACGGAAAAATTCATGATAAAAATTAATAATAACAAGCAGAATGGCTAGTGACTCGTTGACCTGCTCTACCTCAAGGCTATGATTAGCATCATCGATTCTATACACTTTCAAATGATGAAGCCCACTAATTTCACCAGAAAGCTGTTCGCTAAATAAAGGGTCGCTTCCCCCATAAATTACAGTCCCACGACTCTGCTGTATCAAAGGGATCGCCTCAGGTAATGGTGTTATATATAGATGAGACGTCTTTTTCTGTATTTCTAGCTCTTCTGCAATTCTCCCTGCTATGACCGAACCCACGCTTTTGCTAATGAATAGAATCTTTTTGTATTCAGGAAGAGATGCAATGGCCGCCTTGCATTCCTGAATGAGAATAATCATTTCATCACGCTTAAAACCTACTCTAGCACTCTGGTAGCCATATTCAAGCAGCAGGACATCGCAATTATGTTCCCGAGCTGCTTTGGCCGCATAATCTAGCAGGGGGCGTTCAGCCGAGTAATTTTTACCTGGAAAAATAACAGCCAATGCCTTAGATCCTTGAGTAATATATTTATGTCTAACCTCTCTACCCCAATAAGAGGACATAATGATGTTGCTGACGTTCATACCTGTTTCCCTCTTTTCTAAAACAACCATTCTATATATATCTATCATTATAGCTAACTTATGTTTAGTTTTAAAATCAAAGAATTCCTAATCTTTACTAGAGATCAGGAATGTTCGAAAGTAGGTCTATTGCTGTGATGCCACCTGCTTATTTTTACTTTTACTAACCTTAATTTCAGCACAAATCCACAATATCAACGGAATAATCACCTGAAAAGGAAGCGCATATATTGGATAAATAGTATAGGCAAAATGCTGCATCTCCATAATATCCTTGAAGATAAATCGAGAGAAATAAACCATAATCAATCCCAGCTGAAGCACAACGGATCGGTAGCTCTTCAGTTTGAATAATTTAGCGACTCCAACACTAGCCACATATAAACATAAGCTAGTCTTTATGAATATCGTGATGACAAATCCAAGTGCTGATGATGCCTCCATTCGGGTCAAAAAATCCCCTATATTAATCCGACTAACCGCTACATAAGAGGGGAAGTATAAACTTTGAACAATATCAGGATTGAGAATCAGCAAATTCCGCAGAGAAACGAGCAAAATCACCCCACCAGAAATCAGCAATCCGCTTAGCAGAATCTTTTTGGCTGAGTCTTTTGCCGGTAAATGACTGAACACTCCCATAAAAAGAACAATTTCAGCAAAAGGAAAAGTAAATGACCCAAATGTATCTGCAAATATTGGTGACCATCCACTGGCAAGAAAAGGCTTCAAATAGTGATACTTGAGCTTGGGAATGGCTAAAATTTCAATAAACAGAACCTCAGCTAAAAGAAGCAGCAGAAATAGCTTAGCACATCTCCCAATCACCTCAATTCCTGCCTTAACCACCCAAATACATAACAGACCTACGCATAACATGGGTGCAATCATAGGCGTCTCTGTCAAGGCAACCGTTTTACTAAATTCCCCAAAATTCCGTAGAACGAGGGCCCCCATATGCAGCGCGTACCATATATACATACAAGAAACTACTCTCCCAAAGATAGATCCAAATACGATGATCAATATATCAAATAGATTCTTACCCGGAAAAAGCACATGAAATCTGGCGTATATAAACAGCAGGGGAACCGTTAAAGATATGGCAAAAAGTAGAGCAATCCAGCTACTGTTGCCCGATTTCCCCGGCAGACCCATGAATAGTGAAGTCCCAATAATAAATAGAACAACAATACTTATAGAATGCCCTGTGGGTATGATCTCTTTTTTCATGCTTAAATCTCCTCTTGGACTTGTAACTAAAATAACTTGCTGATCCAGCTTACAATTAAAGGTGAAGGACTAGGAAGCTGCCATTTCATGGCCAATGCAAAAGCAATACAGAAAGAAAACAGACATAGTGTACAACACACATAAAAATCCCGTTTCATCCCTTGCTTTAACAATCCGTAAGGATCCATCAATACAACAAAAAAGTAGATCAAAACAACGATAACAGCCAATTTTATCACCTATTCTTGATGGATCTGGATAGATCTTGAGTTTTGAGCACTGCTCTCAATAATTACTGTTGAATTTACAACCACATCTAGATCAGAGAATTCCCGCTCCCAATCTTTATCTAGCTCGGTCCAGGTCTTAGGCATATTCTCAAAGATAATCTCTCCGAATCCAAAAATATCGGAATGATATTCCTGCTGCAACTTTTTAATTACAGAGAGAATATGCTTCTGTAATTCCTTAGCGGCACGCTTCTCTATAACATTCTTACTATTCAGACTAGTGAATCCTTCAGTAGTCATTACCTCATCAAGCCCGGTATGTGTGACCATATTTATCTGTAATTGAAGCTTACCGTTTACCCAAACAGGCTTTACTTTTGTTTTATTGGAAAAAATCTCAAGTGTGAAGTCGGGGGCTCCCTTTTCGTTATTCACGGTTAACACCCCACCCTTTATCTCATCTTTAATAAACAACATGTACTTGGTCTCTTCGCCACTCAGTTTGCCAATCATTTTGTCCATTTTGAATATAGCAGTTCCACTAACACGCGGATTTTTCTGACCATTTTTTTCGTGGATATAAATAAGAGGAGCTATAGCACAATCCCCGGGCGTCTCCAGCTTTTCAATGAAGTCCCAAATCTCCACAACCGGGGCCGTACTAACATTTTGTTCAATTGCCATCTGCTGAGCAAGACCATAAGACATAATAGTTTCTGTTGAGCTATTTAAATTAATTACTTCCTGAGCCGTCTTCTCTTTAGAAACAAACACGTATACATCCGATCGAGTTTCTGTATCTCTGTTGTACCAATCAATCACTTTTACAACCCCTTCCTTCGCTATCTCCTCACTGAGGATGATCGCCTTGGAATGACTCCAAAATAGTTTCTTTCCCGTGATTGAAATCATGCTTCTTACAATATCAAACATCGTTTTTCCTGAAAGACTAACCATCTTATAACCCGCTTGACTAGATTTCATCCCCTCTTTCGTATCCACAATTTCGACCGTTGCTAGTAGCTTCCCGTCAGAATCCTTATCGATGCCCACGCCTGCTACAACTGCCCTATCTTCAATTTCGGCGTAATCCCAACAACCCAAGGTACTTACCAGAAGTAATAGCGATATACAAGCTAGCAACCCTTTTTTGATTTTTTTCATGACCGATTCCTTACTTTATTGGTCGCTTTTCTCTTTCGGTTACGCGCTCCAATCATCGCCGGACGTAAATACATATGCCACCACGGCGCCCTTATAGCTGTATCCTTAATGTCCTGCGGATGAATAGAACCTACTCCAAGCATGTACTGAACCCCAAAGGAACGTAAACTCATCAAATGAATCACTAAACCGATCACACCCAAAAAATACCCATATAATCCCAGAAAAAAGGTTACGAACAGCAAAAGCGACCTTACTACGATTAGAGGACCCGTCAGTCTTGGGTTAAGCAAAGCCATAATTCCTGTTAAACCCACTACAATAATCATAGGAGCGCTAACGATTCTCGCTTCCACAGCCGCCTGACCCAGTACAAGCGCACCTACGATGCTAATCGCCTGACCAATGTAGGTCGGTATTCGTTCTCCTGCCTCTCGCAGAATTTCAAATATCGTTAGCATGAACAAGACCTCCACCACAGTTGGAAAAGGAACGGCTACTCTCGACGTTGAAATACTAAGTAACAACATGGTAGGCAGCATTTCCTGACTATAGGTAACCAACGCTACGTACAAAGCAGGAATACTAATAGACAAAAAGGCTCCAAGTACCCTTATCATTCGGTTAAATGAACCAAAGTAATAGTTAATATAATAATCAGCACTGGCCTGAAAATTCTCCACAAACAAATAGGGCACTGTCATTGCATAAGGACTACCTTCCATTAATAAGGCAACTCTACCCTCCATAATTTTGCTTACTACAGAATCAGGACGTTCTGTGCTTCCCGTCATTTCAAAGGGTGAAAAGGGTTCATCTCGAATAAGCTCCGAAAGAATAGACGTATCCAATACAACATCTATGTCCACCTGTTGAATTCGGTTCTGCAGTTCTTTAACAACATCCGGTGAGGCCAAACCTTCGATATAACAAATACAAGTTTGTGTTTTGGAGCGAGTCCCGACTTGACCATAAATAATCTTTAAGTCCGGACTTTGCACTCTTCGGCGAATGAGCGTCAAGTTTACAAGCAGCGACTCTGTAAAACCTTCTCGCGGACCCTTTACGCTTTTTTCCGTCACAGGCTCCGCGATAGCCTTCGTTTCCCACCCCTGCGCACTAATGTTAAGCGCACCCGCAAAGCCATCCATCAGAAACAAAGTTTTTCCGGCTACGACCGCGCTAACCATCTCATCCAAACTCGTAGAGCAAACCACATCACTAATGTTAATAACCAGCGTCCGAATTTTCTCCATCATTTCAGCTGTATTCCCGCTATCCATTGCCGTAAAATCAAAATCCATTAGAGGCTTTATCACCCCGTACTGGATCATTTCCCTGTCTACCATTCCGTCTACATAGACTAATCCGCAGCGGATGCCGTCACTATGGATATTATTTATCACCCTTATTCTAAGTGTCCCATCATCCTTGAATATTTGTCGAAACAGATTCATCATTTCATCTAGTGACGTACTCGGAGTCTGCCCAGACGTCGTATTTTTTAGGGAATCTTTGCGGATACCATCTGCTGTCTGTTTCTCCACAGTAGTCACTCCTGTCACAATAGTTTCCTAGAAATTATCCCCCATCTCACTAAATACTATCCGCCAAAATTATACTGTAAAGGGATCAACTTCTTCGCAAAGGAGAGTAAAGTCCATCCGTTAAAATAAAAAAAAGCCGCTTTAGCAGCGGCATGTTGAATGTTTATGATTGTAGTGATCATCTGGTATAATTTGATGAAAATAAAAGATAGGAGCTCCCTATGACACCATTTACAGAACAAGTGATTCGTATCATACAATCTATACCTGAAGGAAAAGTGATGACTTACGGAGGCGTTGCTCGTGCGGCAGGAAGCCCAAGAGGCGCAAGGCAGGTAGTTCGTATCCTTCACTCCATGAGTAGAAAATATAAGCTTCCCTGGCATCGGGTTATCAACGCCAAAGGAATGATCGCCTTGACTGAAGATGAATCCAACTCCCTCCAGAAGCTTTATTTACAGGAGGAAGGGATTATTTTTAATGAAAAAGGTGTGGTAGATCTGAAGCAATACCAATTTGATCCGGAATTTATGGATTAACCACGTATGCGCTTAGCGCCCCTTCCTCTTTCACTGGTTCCAAGACCATTCAGCAAACAGTACATCGTAGCGTAGATAACCAGCAATACAAACGCAATGAACAAGCTGAAAAATACCGACTGTCGATTCAAGCTGTCCATAACCAGTTGGTACAACTGATGCCGGTCCGTCAGTACATCCCAGCTATTCAGCCTGTAGACTCGGCCAAGCAGGACACCATACCCCCCAAGTACACATGCTGCGAATACGAATATCCAAGAGAACAGCAGGCTGCTTTTGCGATAAACAACCGTCTGGAACTGGTATAAAGAGAAGAAACCAGTCAACCAGCCGCTCCAAGTGAACAATAAGAGGGTAACCAGATCATACCAATACCGATTCTGAATGGTGCCATCCACGATATATCTGCTTTTTCTTATCGTCAGATGCACCAGATCCGTCATGAGATAAGGCGCGTTCGGAAAGAACAGCAGCCAAGCGACGCCTAGCGGAACAAGCAGCAAGCCGCCTATCTTCCTTTTATCCAGTTCATAAGCAGCCATAGAGAACAGGAACGGAATCCAAGCCAGGAATAAATTCCAGAGTAAAAATGCATAAAACGAATCCGTCTGTAGTGACACTACACGATATACGGCCAATGTCGCCACAGACAGACCTGCCAAGAGCATAAACACCTTCGGATAATGCAATTCCTTCATGAGCTTATATTCTCCTTATCGAGATAGTTTACATTTAACTTATACCCAATTGTACAAATTTGGCATTCCCAAGTCCAATCTCAAGCATAAACGCCTTTGTCGCCCTTATTAGGACGATCAGCGTTTAAGCGAGAAATATAAGGATAATATATAATGTGAAACTTAAATTCATATATTTGAACAGAAAAACCCGGACGCAGAAACGTCCGGGCTGACTCTTATCTATTTCACTCAAAGACCACTATTTAGTTCAGGTGCAATTACAGGTTTCTTACGCCCTTTCAGACCGCGCACACTTCCCGCCTCTTCCAGACAGGAGAACGCTGTACACTCCCTAAAAGCGGCATGGCTACATCCAATACACTTGTTGTAATCGATGCTGTTAAGTGCGTCATTAATGGCTTCCCCGGTGTGCGGATAAAACTGAGCCTCACCTATGGTACTATACAGTCCAGTTCTCTTGAGTAGCTCAAGCGGCTGTGGCTGAATACCTGAAATCATAAGTTTCCCTCCAACAGCTTGTAAATGCCGCACAAGCTCTGCTAAATTGGATTCTCCAGTGGTATCCATGAAGGGTACTTTCCCCATCCGCATTAATATAATTCTAGGTTGATCTGAACCATAGCTTGGCATAGTGTCATCGAATCGATAAGCAGCGCCAAAAAACAGCGGACCTTCCACCGTGTAAATTCCAATTTGCGGACAGTCATGACTCTCCGTAACCATGTGTGCCTCTACCTTAACGGACTTCGGATCAGGCAGCACTTTGGCTACCAGATGAACCTCTCCCATTCGTTTCACAAACAGAATAACCGCAAGAATTAATCCCACCTCTACAGCCAGCGTTAAATCTGCAAATATCGTTAACAAGAAGGTGATGAATAACACCAAGGAATCGCCGGTCTTGATCTTAAGCAGATGAAGGAACTCTTTGCGCTCACTCATATTCCAAGCTACTACCATTAAGATCGGTGCCATCGCAGCTAAAGGAATACTGGAAGCATAGGGTGCGAGCAACAGGAGAATTAGAAACACCACAACACCGTGAACGATCCCCGAGATGGGAGAAACAGCGCCACTCTTGATGTTCGTCGCTGTTCTAGCAATTGCTCCTGTCGCTGGTATGCCCCCGAACAATGGAGCAGCAATATTTGCGATTCCCTGACCGATCAGCTCTCGGTTACTATTATGGCGGCTGCCTGTCATTCCATCCGCTACAACAGCGGATAACAATGACTCTATAGCACCTAGCATTGCAATGATAAATGCCGGACGAATTAGCAGGGTAATTCGTTCCCAAGTAATGTCCGGAAATCGAAAGCTCGGTAAGGTATTAGGGATTTCTCCGTAAGCAGAGCCAATCGTAGTCACTTTGCCGCTAAAGAATAACGCAGCAACTACAGTCGCGCACAGAAGACCTACCAATGATCCAGGCACCTTCGGAGCGAATCGAATCGCTAGGATAACGATGGCAAGACAAATCACGGCGGTCAGAATACTGTATCCATTCATCGTCGATAGATGAAGCCCTATTTCTTTCATATTATTTACAAAGCTCTCATGCCGTTCTATATTCCTTAGTCCAAGGAAATTAGCAATCTGCCCGGTGAAGATAATGACCGCTATCCCTGCTGTGAAACCAATCGTTACTGGCCTCGGAATAAACTTAATCAATACACCCAACTTTAATAATCCCATGAGAACTAGAATAACCCCTGCCATCATCCCAGCGATAAGCAAGTTCTCATAGCCATACTCCATCGCAATGGCAAACAAGATAGGAATAAAAGCACCTGTTGGCCCACCAATTTGAAATTTTGATCCTCCGAACAATGAAATACATATTCCGGCAACGATTGTCGTGTAAATGCCATACTCCGGTTTTACACCAGATGCAATAGCAAATGCCATCCCCAAAGGAATGGCAATAACACCAACGATTGTTCCCGAAATCAAATCCTTGCGAAATGCATTCATGTTGTAGCCTTTATATCGGCCCCACCCTGTCATGATCAAACCTTCTTTTCTTTAAATATCTGATTATTTGAATATAAGAAGAACATTACTCTAGGACGCAACTGTTGTCAACGCCAAAATAATGTTATTCCTTTATTCTCCGCGCATACCTTCGAGCAATGAAATGGTATTCACCAGATGGTTATCAAATATTTGTTTGGCTACGACCAGAAGATCTTTAATTAGAGGATCACGTAACGAATAGATCACAGTGGTGCCTTCTTTTACACTGGCTACTACATTCTTGGCGCGTAAAACAGCTAGCTGCTGGGATACAGCAGAGCCTTCTGATCCTAGAATGGCTTGTAGCTCATTCACATTCTTCTCACCTTCGCTGAGCAGTTCCAGTATACGAATTCGCATCGGATGAGCCAGCGCCTTGAAGAATTCGGTCTTAAATTGCTGAATTTCGGTGTTCATAGACTTCTACTCCTCATACTTACTTCTGAATCTAATGCTATCTTTGTATGTTATCTTAGTCCCTGATAAGCGTCAAATACTCAAAGGGTAGATACTCACATTACGAACCTGTACTTCTACAAACACACCAAGCGCCATAGGCTCACCGAGACACTCGAACATCACTAAACTTTCACCTATTCGCAAAAATCCTGTTCCGTCCTCTTCAATATTCTCCAGCACACCGGTAAAAACAACCTTATCTCCCTCTAACCTAGTATTGAACTCACTAGCAGGTGCAGGCAGAATATCCACCCATCTCATCAGCAGCTCCGAAAGCTCGAATTCCACATCTGTTTCCGTATCTGGCTCCACAGGAGCACCGCACCAGATCCCCCGACCCTCGCCAAACTCTGTGCGAAAGAATACCTCATCCTTTTTCATGCCATTCTTTGTAATTTTGATTTTCATAGCTATTATTCCACCTTGATAATTTATAACGATCATTATACATGACAATGAACCGATATTATCAAGTGTAATTCTGAGTAACCTTGTTCAGATACGTACTAGGATGCAGCCAAGGATACTTAAAGAACTCACTTTTCTTCGTAATTCTCCGTGAGACACCCAGATCATAATCGATCATAGACTTTATCCGCGCTGCGAAGGCCTCCCCTTTCACCAGCATTCCCAGCTCGAAATCGTGGCAGGCGCTTCTCTCATTGATGTTGTAGGAGCCATGAAATACCGCCCGTGATCTATGGTCATAGGTTATTTTCCAATGTGAAAAACGACCTGTGAAACTGTAATCATAAAAGGAAACCCCATTGAGAAACGGCTTATACATATTGCCTCGTACCGCCGCAGTATTGGTAGGATGATCATTAACCTTCAGCGGATTGCAGATGCTCAGATGACAGGAACAGTCTGGCCCCAGCTCCCCCAGCCGATCCCAAAACTCTTGATCAATCAAATAAGGATTTACAATCACCGTCTCCTCAGTCGCATAGGTAATTAAATTCAAATAGTATTGCTGAATTAAGTTAACTGGATTACCCGGAAAGCTTGCAAACAGTGTACATTCTTCCTCCCCAAAATGATAATTTACATTCGGATGGTAGAAGGCATCATCCACGTCAAAATGATCACCTCCCAGAAGTAACCAACGGGAATGAAACTTAGCATTTAAAGGCTGCGCCGCCGCGCCACGGATGCGGAAGCAGCCATCATGCCACTCCTCTTTTTTACTAGGAATCCCCTGTAGATGTCCTTCTATACTGATCGAAGAAGATGCCTGAACAGGCGTCACGTACGTGTATTGATCTCCAATATTCAGGCTGCCAATAATAGAGGTTACCCCATCAATGACCATAAACTTCCGATGATCAATGACATTCAACCCAGTGATTTCAACGTCCTCTTGTACTTTATCCTGTAAGAACAGGATACTTTCCGGTACGCCTTGTTGCTTCAGCGCCTTCCGCTTCACACGCCATTCTACGGCTGTATAATAAGAATTGAAGGTATTCAACAGCTTAGCTCCTGCATTCTCGAGCCTTTCAGAAATCTTGGAAAATTGACCAAACGCCAGATTGTTCTCATACCCTAAAGCTGTCAGCGCGTAATTGACCATGATCCGTACCTTCACCCCCCGTTTAAGGGCGTGAAATAATTCATCTGCAACCAGATTGCCTGAACGGTCATTAAAGAAGAGCATCACGGACAGGTGAATATAATGCTGTGCCTTCTTTATTTCTTCTAGTATCATCCCTAGGCACTCGGGTCCATTCACGTAAGGATCTACTTGGTTATTCCATGTGGTTTGTGGGGCCAGAGCTTTTAGCTTGTCTGAATCTAATCTGTCTAATACTTCAGTAAGTTGCCCCAGCAATCTTGGGCTAAAGCCAGGAACCTGAAATAGCTGCTGACCCTCCGTAATGACTCCGCCAATGGACTGTCGGTATGCTCTAGCCGCCTCCAGATCGATCCCCATTAGCCTGTGCTCCGCCTCTTCTCCTGCTTCGCCCATAATGCGGGCAAGTGAACCGCCTGATAAATAATAGTTCACCATATCGATCATATTTTTCTGTATTTCCATATGTAAGATCCCCTATCTTTATTGTGAGTGCACATGTATCAAGGTAAGGATAGATACCCTTGAACTTCTCCTTATAAACGGGGAACATAAAAAACAGGGATGCCCCGCAGCCATTATGGCTATGGAACATCCCTGTTTAAGATTAACCAGGATTCACTAAGAATCGAGATAACTTATTTCACTTGCTCTGCGCTAAATACTTTTACGTCTAGTGGCGCAGCCAAGAATTCACCAGCTTTAGCTGAGAACGCGGTAAAATGAGCGCTCGTATTGTGGCTGGATACGGCTTCAGCGTCGCGCCAAGTCTCCACCATAATAAATGAGTTCGCTTCTCCAGCATTCTCATACAGCTCGTAAGAGAGATTTCCTTCTTCAGCGTGAGTAGCTGTGAGAAGTGTTTTGGACTCCGCTAAAAACTGCTCGCGACGTTCTGGATTCACTTTAAGTACTGCATGGATAATGATCATTGTGTTTTCCTCCTAAGGTATAAAGTATTATTTCCACTCAGCAATTTTATCGATAGGCAAACGGACAGATGGGTAACCTGCATCAACAGCCTTACCGATGGAAAGCAACATTACAGGAACATAACGATCTTTTTCCATGCCAAACGCTTCTGCGATTTGATCTTTTTCATAACCGCCGATTGGGTTTGTATCGTATCCATGTGCACGGGCAACCAGCATCAATTGCATTGCAACAAGAGCACCATCAATAAGCACAGTATCTTTGTTAACTTCACGTGGCAAGGTAGCAAAGTGAGCAGATAATCTAGTTAATTGGTTTTCTTTTACTTCAGCAGGCATTAGTCCACGTTCAACAGCTGTGCCATAAATCTCCTCTGCATAGTCGAAATTGTTCAAATCACCGAAAATGGCAATCATAGCTGCAGAGGTTTCAACTTGTACGCCATTAAAGCGAGCAAGAGGAGCTAAAGTAGCTTTTGCTTCGTCACTTTCAATGACAAGAAACCGCCAAGGCTGCATGTTTACAGAAGAAGGTGCAAGAGTCGCTTCCGTAAGAATCTGAGTCATCTCTTCTTTGCTGATCTTAACGGATGGATCATATTTGCGGATAGAGCGGCGACCCGTAATAATTTCTTTAAAATCATTGGTTTGTGTTTGTGTAGCGTTCATATGTGTATTTCTCCTTTGAATGTGTAATTTGGGTAGTTACAGTTACAACAGATTGATATTAGATTGCAGACGATTAAGCATATCTATGAGCACTTTTCGCTCCTGATCGTTAAATCCAGTAAGCAGAGTAGCGACAAATCGTCTCTTCTCTTCGCCATATTGAATCATTCTTTCCCGCCCTTGATCCGTCAATGAGACCAATGTAACCCTGTTATCTGCGGGGTTGTTGCGGCGAGTGATCGTACCACTCTCTTCCATCCCTTTCAAGTGCCGAGTGACGGCGGCCGCATCTATATCCATGCCCTTTTGCAGCGTAATTTGGCTGACTTCATCCACCTGGAATAGTTCATGCAGGAGGCGAAGCCGTGTGGGACTAATCCCAGCACATCGTTCGAATTTCGGACAGATTCCCTTGTTTAATGCCTGCAGCAGTTCAAATATACGGTCTTCCTCAGGATAGTGCTCCGTCAAAATATACCTCCTTTATAAATTTAATTGTGCACAATTGTTTTGTATAAAATAATACTAACTGATAATCATTGACCCGTCAACTAATATATCAAATCATTTTTTAAAAATCAACATTGCTTATCCTCTTATGGTGCTATAGTCTTGAACAAAAAGGAGGAATCCTATGAGAATCTCCCTGATTCAGCTGGATATAGCATTTGGCAAACCCGATATGAATTATGCTGCTGTAGCAAATAAAATTAGTGTAGCTGCCGCCACAGCCCCCGACTGTCTTATTCTCCCTGAGCTTTGGACCACTGGCTATGATCTGACCCGACTAGAAGATATTGGTGATCCAGAAGGAGAAATTACCAAGGAATTCATCTCCATCTTAGCCAGACAATACAACATCAATATCGTCGCTGGTTCAGTCGCTAGCAGGAACGCCTCCGGTGTAACTAATCGTATGTTTGTATTTAATCGAACTGGAGAACTCGTTGGCGAATACAGTAAGCTACATTTGTTTCAGCTAATGGATGAACATCTATATTTGCAGCCTGGAGAAGACAAAGGCCTCTTCACATTGGAGGGCACGTTATGTGCCGGATTAATCTGTTATGATATCCGATTTCCAGAGTGGGTTCGGGCTCATACCGCACAAGGTGCAGAAATCTTGTTTATCAGTGCAGAATGGCCATTATCCAGGCTGTCACATTGGCGTGCACTACTGATCAGCCGAGCGATCGAGAACCAATGTTATGTAGTAGCCTGTAACCGTGCAGGAAGCGATCCTAACAATACCTTTGCTGGGCATTCTATGATAATTGATCCTTGGGGAGATATTTTATGTGAAGCTTCTGAAGGGGAAGAAATCCTAACGGGGGATATCGATTTACATATGGTGCGTGAAATTCGAGCACAAATCCCGATTTTTTCAGACAGACGTCCGGACTTATATGATTAAAAAGGACGTAACAGATGCTGGCCTCTCGCCAGACTTCTGTTTCGTCCTTTCTTAACGATGCGCAATATCCATTTATCCTTGGGCATAACGTTCATGCAGGACTCGCGCAGCATCCAGAACACGCGGATCTTCATAGTCTAGGAAATATCCGGTCTCCTGCTGTAGCCTGTCAGAGGATTTAAGCACCACTCCACGGTGGGCTAATGCTTGTCTAATGCCTTCGGCAAATACTTCAGTCGCATTCGGTCCGCCTAGTTCGCCAAGCCCAGCGATCGTCTCTGGACGAACCCGCGGATAAGATAATGCTGAGTCTCCTCCAGAGGCTTGCTCATAGAATTTATGAATGAGTTCACCACGTTCCTGTCCCGAACCTGAAACCACTACAAATGCATGTACGAAATAGGCATTATTTTGTCTGCGCTGAGCAATGCCGCAAAATTTCCGCCCACCGATCGCCAAATCGAAGTCTCCCGGGCAGTAAGAACCAACAATTTCACCAGCCTCAATTTGAGCTGCAGCCTGTGGATGACTCATAGCAACTGCCTCAGTGATCAGAGAAGCCAGAAGCCTAAAGTCATCATGAAAGTCCAGCTTTCCGCGTCCTTTGGGGAGAACTAGCGAAACATTAACAATTCCATCATCCAGAGGCACCGCAGCACCACCGGAATGTCTTACCGCTGTACGAATTCCTCGCTGCTCCAACTTAGCCATCGCTTGAGCCGCGTACGGAAGCTTGCTGTCCCGTAGGCCGAGCACAACACCCCCAGAATGACTCCATAGGTGCAGACTAGGAGGAACAAGTCCCGCTCCGACATCCCTACAAAGGGTCTCTTCAAAGGCGAACGGGATCAACATCTCCCCGATGCCCCCTGCTTTCTCATCTATCCTGTCATCCTTTAAGATTAGATGCTGGAAAAGTCCCATTTCTGCAGGAAGTCCGATGACTTCTTTACTTCTATCAACAGATCCATTGATCATTGCATCGTATTCCCGAGTATCCACCGATTCCCCTCTTTCCCGTATTATCCGTAATATTGTAATCAATCTGCCTCGCTAGTGCGAAATCAGAATTGAAATGAGGTTATGATAACGCTATCCTTATAGTATACGAACATACCCCAGCTCGAATAGGGGGTAGCCTTAGGTTCATGCTATACACAACGTTAAGGAGTGATGCCGCATGACAGTGGAAGTGATGAAGGAACGACAGTTAACCAAGACAAGACAATGGGAACAGGCACTTAACCTGCTGTATATTGATTTTTGGGATTACTGCCATGATGCACTTAGCAAATTCGATGACGAGGACATTCACCAAGCAAGAGTGAACTGCCGCAAGCTGTTAACACTGCTTTCCATTATCGACCCTGGTCATACTCTAGGGCTATACCCCCTATTTGAAAAAGCCCAAAAGAGATTAGGCAAGGTCAGAGATGCAGACGTTCTGATTGAATCGTTCAAGACTAAACGTAAACACGCCAAGGAAAACGGCGATACAAAGACAGCAGAACTGTTGAAGGCTGTGATCGACCACCAAAAGGACAAGCGCAAAACTTATCGTAAGAAGCTGGCCGATGAGCTGCCTAAGCTAATCAATGAGGATCTGGATGAGAAGTGGAAAGCTTTTCTAAGTGAACAGCTAGAGGCCCTGGTAGCGAAAAAAGATGCCAACGTTGTCATGCGCGAACTTGAGGTAGCTTACGAGCAGAAGAAAAAAGCTTGCAAGGCTATATTTCGTGGACAAGATGCCGAATCAGAAGCAGCCTTCGACTCACTGCATGAGCTGAGGATGGCTGCTAAGGAACTGCGATATACCGCTAGTGCAGCCTCTTTTGCGTTAAATCAAAAATTTCATGCCCATGAGGAAATATATAAGCAGATTCAAGATCAACTCGGGCTAATTAACGATAAACGCCTTTGGCTGGAAACACTAAATGCTATTGGGCGAGAAGAGCTGAATGTCGGCAAAAAAACATGGAATACCTTTACTGAGCAATTAAAAACCGATGTACTCGATGCGCTGCACCAAAATGATGTCATACCGCTCACACATCAAATGAAGTAACTCTGAACCTTTTACAATCTCTCTATTCAGCCGTTGTATCTGATGCGCCGTATTCTTCTATATTCACATTTACTTCATAGGTAATCGGAATTTGGCTGAAGGTTTCGTCCCAGTTATCCTTGACGCTCCGCCATACGGCTGGATGCTGATTATGTAGACTGGTGCCGAAACCGGCAGCTTCGGTATGCAGCTCCTTCTGCATCTTTGTTACAGTAGTTTGCACCATTTCTAGGACACGCTTCTGCAGCAAGGCTTTATCCTTCTTTACAATTCCGTCGTGTAATTTCTTCGATTTCTCGGCAAAGACCTCAGCATATCTACCTGTAGATGTTATTTTCACGTTAAAAGAGATCTGACCATTATTCACATTGGCTTTGATCTTGCTATGCATGGTTTTAACCTCATAGGTTAAGAGGTCATTGGTATCCGGATTATACGTCTTAAGCACTCCCCCTAGCCCCTTTCCGGTCAACCAGGCCATCCCTTCCAGCTCCGACTCATCCAAAAACCCAACAAGCTTCCCCGTTTCCCCGTTGATTACACCTGCTCCCGATAGCTTTGTCTCCTGATCAATAGGGATAACATTTTGCAATAAGAAGCTTTTCTTTCCTTGCAACGGGCCAACTACTTTAGCCAGAGATACCGGCTCCCATATCCCCATATTCCGGTCTCTGTTATTGAATATCCCTTCAAGTACAAAGGCAGGAGTCTGACCCGGCAGCGCATTTTCCAATACATCCTTGGCCATTCCCTTGCTGACAAATAACATAACACTCGGACGAATATCATTATCCCGCGTAAAGAAATCTATGATTTTAGTAAGATTATTGGAACGCGCGAGTTTTTCACTAATCACAATAACCTTTAAATGATGACCAATCGGAGTGCGTCTAGTACGCAGTGAAAGCTGCCGCATCGCTTCAAAGATAGAATCGCTAGTTTCACTCATATTATAGTAATTCTTAAAGGAGGAGGAAGAGGAACTGGCAGAAGACTTCATGACGGCGCCTCCCGATCCTTGTGGAATCGTAAATTGATAGGTACTTATTATTTTTTCAGGCTTCTTATGGCTCCCACCTTCCGGATTAGCTACTCCCTCGCCTCCTGACTCCTCCGCACTGTCCAGTGCAACACCAATCTGCATGTTTAATTCCTCGATCGGTACGCTGCTCCAGCAGCCTGATAACAGAGAACATAGTACAGTGAGTACGATCCACAACCTCCATTTTTTCATGAAGCAGCCCTCCGGAAGTATGTGATGATTAATAATGGTAAAGGAAGCACTCCGAATAAAATAAGCATACAATCACCAATGCCTGATCCTAAAGCAAACAAAGCATTCACATTAGGAGGAATCCTAGAAACTATATAAACAACCGGAAGTAATGCCAATAAACAGCTTTTGAAGCTTCTATGAATGATTTGAGACAAACCTAACGCCGCTGCATAAATCGCAACACAAAAGGTACAAAAGATCTGCATAATCCAGATCACCAGCAACAACGACTCAAACCTTTCAAAGATGAGATAGTTCACCTCAAAGCTACGTACAAGATCGAGAAACGGCCAGGTTCTTGTGAGAACTCCATCTATAGAAAAGGCACCTATGGTTGCTACAACTGCCAGGACATAAAATATCGTCGATATACAGGTTCCGGCTATAATTACCTTTACTGCTTTTTGGGGCTTGTCCATAAAAGCAACAACGAACAGCATCGCTTCACCAGCTGTAAAGGTCAGAATGGTTGGCCTGATCCCTTTCCATACGGGTTCCATTCCCTCTCCCAGTACTGGAAGTAGATTATTGAGGTCAAAAACTTCGAAACTTAGCAGACAAACCCCCAGAAACACTGTCCAGGTAATCGGAACAATAAGTCTGCACATGCTAGTGATCGCATTAATTCCTCCTCTGCATAAATAGAAGGCGATCCATATAAAAGCAGCCACTATCGCCCAAGGAGGTGTTCCTTCCAGTAGAAAAAAAGAGGTCACTTCCTGCACCGAACGTATCTCAAAGCCGGCAATACTGAGAAAATACCCAATGACTCCTATTGAGAGAACCACTCCGAGTGGTTTGCCGATGATCTTCCCGATATATTGAAAAAAAGTTTGGCCTGGAAACCTTTGACTAAGTTTCACAATGATCAAGCCTAACAGAAAGGAGATTAATCCCCCTAAAAAAATACTTATCCATACATCTGGACTACCACTGGCCTCTACAATGGTCCGAGGAAGCGTAAGTACCCCTGCCGCAATCGTATAATTGGCTAGAATGATCGTCGCTTGAACAGCAGTTATTCGATCCTTTACCTCGGCGCTCATGTTCTCTTCCTCCTTCACCTAGACTTTTCACCCTTTACGCAAAGGGTCCTTGGGTTTCAACAATGTAGGCCGCCCGGTTAAAAATTGCAAAGGCATTCGGAATATAAAATCTTTCCAATTGAATGTTCTATTCGGGACTGCCAGACCAAGATAGGGAACACCAAAACTCTTCAGCTTAATTAAATGACTACTAAGCAAAAGAAAAAAAAGTACCACTCCGTATAATCCAAAGATTGCTGCAAAAAACATAGCCGCAAACCGGAGCATACGAAGCGTCATCCCAGCACTATACATTGGCATAGAGAAGGAAGAAACAGCAGTAATTGATACTACAATGACTAGGATTGGACTCACGATTCCTGCTTCTACCGCGGCCTGGCCGATGATCAAACCGCCGACAATCCCCATCGCCGGACCGATAGGTTTAGGCAAACGAAGTCCAGCCTCCCGTAAAATTTCAATCGAGGTTTCCATAATCAATGCTTCGATTAATACAGTGAAGGGAACGCCTTGCCTGGAGGCAATAATGGAAATGGCCAGCTTCGTTGGAATCAATCCGGGTTGGAACGAGAGAAAGGAGATATATAGTGCCGGCGCAAACAGTGATATCGTTGCCGCAAAAAAACGTAACAGACGTAGCAGCGACCCTACCATCCAACGATCGTTATAATCCTCTGGAGATTGCAGTAACATCCCGAAGGTAACCGGCATAATCAACGCGAAGGGAGTACCATCAATTAAGATAGCTACTCTTCCTTCCAGGAGTGCTGCCATTACGCGGTCCGGTCTTTCTGTATTCTGAATCTGCTGGAAGGGACTATAACTATTATCTTCAATCAATTGTTCGACATAACCAGATTCTTGAACATCATCTATATCTATCGTTTTAATTCTTCGTTTAACCTCTTCTACAAGCTCATCATTCGCAATATCCTTGATATAGGTTAAGATGAGTTCCTTCTGCATTCTCTTTCCTAGAGTAAAAGAAATCATCGCTAGCTCCGTACTCTGCCCGTGTCTACGCAGCATTGCCGTGTTGTCGCTTAAAGTCTCATTAAATCCGCTCCGTGAGCCCCGTAAGACTGCTTCAGATTCTGGCTCTTGAATCCCTCTTGTAGCCCCCTTTGGACTACTAAGCACAAAAACTTCTGATATCCCCTCCACGAGTAGCACGGCAGATCCAAATAACACCTTCTGAAGGGAGAGGTATGCATTATCCGTAAGCTCAACTTCCGAGATAAGCAGGATCTCGTGGATGAGAATATCTTGTAGATCTTTCGCTTCCGCTTTGTTATTCATGTTCATAAACGGCTGATATGCATTCATTAACGGTTTTAAAATATTCTGATCCATTTTGTCTTTGTCCGTTAGACCGTCTACGTACAAAAGTGCTGCCCTTGTCTTAATGCTTCCGATTCGCAACTCCCTTACATTCACATCATGCATATCGGCGCTGATCTCTCTGAATTTCTGCAAATCATCCTCAAAATGGCCACTATAAGTTATTCTCTTCCCCTTATCCTTAGTTACTACATTCGAGCTGGACTGCTTCACCGGCCCTTCTAAAATGCCTGTTTCTCCAGAGTTTTCTACGGAAGAAACACCTCCACCTTTGCTGCCAGTAGCTTTTTCCGCTCTAGTCGTTATCCTGTCTTCTTTAGCTTTAGCCCAGCTTATTGTACGAAGCAGGAAGAAAGGGACACAGAAAATCATAATCCCTTGGAAAACCACACCCCAACTTGGAATTAATTCTATTACCTCATTCCACACCCCTAACACCTCCTTTATAGCTGTGACCGTATTTTTTACCGAAGATGGATAATTCATGCATACAAAAAAGACCCCATAGTATGGGGTCTCCCTAAGTTAAACTTCATATGTTCTTATACCTCTATTGTATCTGTAAAGTGTCGGATGCTAGCCTTGGACGTTCGGCTGACGTAATTAAAGTTTATTGCGGCATCATGCGAGTGGTGATCGCGATGCGATTCCATGCATTGATTGTAACAATTGCCATGATGATCTCGCCAAGTCGCTTAGTATCGAAATGGCGCTCCGCTTCCGAATAGACATCGTCCGGTACATGTCCTTGTGTCACGAGTGTAACCGACTCGGTCAGCGCAAGCACTGCACGCTCCTCGTCGCTGTAGAACGGCGCTTCACGCCATGCGTTCAGCATGTAGATGCGCTGTTCCGACTCGCCTGCCTTGCGGGCATCCTTCGTATGCATATCGATGCAGAAGGCGCAGCCATTAATTTGTGACGCTCTGATTTTGATTAACTCCAATAACGACTTCTCCACGCCTGTCGATTGTACGAACGCTTCAAGACCCATCATCGCTTTGTATGCGGCTGGAATTTCACCGGCCAGATCCATTCTTTGTTCCATGGGGATAGCTCCTCTCCGGCTGTAGACCGGTTATCTTTTGATTGTTTCACTAATAAGACAATGCAAAAGCTCCGTTTGTGACAGGTTACCCCATTCGTTGTAATTTATCGGGATTGAGTACGATATAAATATGCTCGATCCGCTCCCCGGCCGCATCAAGCTGGAAGCTGATCGCCTTAAGCGGCCGGCCATCCCGATAGATGACGATGCCCAGCTGGCCGTTAAGTAGCACCATCCTTTGCGAATCTCCGAGGAAGCCCTTCGTAATGACGCCTCCAATGAAAGCTTGAACACGATCCCTGCCCGTAATAGTGAAGATCGCTGCGCGAACTTTACCGCCGCCGTCCGACGTAAGCAGCGCATCCTCGGTCAGCAGGCTGACAAGCGCATCGACGTTGCCGCCTCGCGCAGCTGCGAGGAATGCTGTCGCAAGAGGTGTTGCCTGAGCCGTGTTGCCTGGCAGAACTGGCGATTGTTGATGCAGCTTATCATTAGCGCGGCTAAATATTTTTCGACAGTTGGCTTCTGATTTTCCTAATACATCGGCAAGTTCGCTATATTCGAAAGCGAAGGATTGGCGCAAGATGAAGACGGCTCTCTCGACAGCCGACAAATGTTCCAGCATGACGAGCAGGGCGTAGGATACATTTTCATCGTGATCGAAGAGATCAGCAGGATTATCTCCGCCTCCATTCGTAAAGCTGACGAGTGGCTCCGGCAGCCATGTGCCGACATATTGCTCTCTCCTTATACGGGCGGATTGCATATAGTTGATGCAACGATTTGTTGTCATACGGATTAAGTAAGCTTTCGGATGGGTGATATCTATTGTTTGTAGCTTGCTGTACTCGATGAATACGTCTTGAACGAGGTCCTCTGCATCTGCTATAGAGCCGGTCATACGGTAAGCGATTGCTTTCAGCAGAGAGTGATAGTTGGTATATGCGACCTGAAAATCCATACGGGCTAGACTCCTTCCAAAGCTGTGCCTTTCATACCATCACGGCTCACCGCGGCGTCTACATCGATCAGCGGATGATCAACAATATAGACGCTCTCCTAGGGCTTCACGTCTAGCCTATCGAGTGCACGCAGGAAATATCCGGATGAGGCTTCTTAATGCCTTCTCAGCTTGAAATTAATATAGCATCAAAATACAACTAAATTCCAATTCGCTATGCTAGAATAACCTTGTTCAATATCCCTTGGTAGGCTGCTATCGGACGTAAGCCAACTAACTTTTCCATTGGCTGCCCATCTTTATATACAATGACTGTAGGCATCCCCATAACACCAGCTTCACCAGCCAGATCCGGCAACTCGTCACAATTCACCTTCACAATAGAGACATCGTCTCCATATTCCTGATGAAGATCTTCCAAAAGAGGCAGCAGCACCTTGCAAGGGGGACACCATGGCGCACCGTAATCTACCAATACCGTTCCACCACCGCGAATCTCTGCTCGTACCCAATCAGCGCTATCTGCATTTGTAATAGCCATTTGTCATTCCTCCTCATAGTTTTCAACTCCAGCAGTACCTACTCCAAACTCTCCAGTGTACATGCCTCTAAACTACTCTCGTTCTGCTCTTGCAAGATAGAGGCCATTCTTTCTTCCAAATTGCGTTTGATCTGATTCAGTTCTACAAGCTGACGTTCAATATCTTCAAGCTTGCTACGGTATAGTGGCATCACTTCTGCGCAGAAAGCTTCTTTGTTCTTCAAGACACAATGTAGAAAGCCCGCGATCTGCTCTGTGGACAGACCCAGGTTCAAATATAATTTTATCGTTTCTACCGTCTCCACAGCGAGCGGAGAGTACTCCCGATATCCGTTGGCCTGACGGATCGGCGAAATTAATCCCTGACTCTCATAATAACGAATTGAACGGACGCTTACGCCCGTCATTTTAGCAAGCTCACCTATTTTCATAGCAATCTCCCCGGGGTTCATGAGAATTGTTCTACACCAGTATAAACCCTGACATCAATGTAAGAGTCAATAAAAAAATCCAACCGTAGTTATCCTAAACTGTACCCTATGTAAAGGACATTTAAAAAAAGTCTAGGCAGATTGAAGAAGATGATCTCTGTATTGAACAGGGGTCATCTTTTTTAAATCC
>NZ_JBHXIZ010000009.1:33712-199911 GCF_042723305.1 Paenibacillus sp. NPDC058367 | reverse complement strand
ATATCCTACTCACTCGTTGTTCAGTTTTCAAAGATCAAGTTCTCGTTGGCGCCGTTTAATGTCTCAGCAGCAACTCTTATACTATATCATGTTCGGCCGTTTAATGTCAAGCTCTTTTTTTAACTTCTTTTTCGAGCTCGGCATGTGTATTTCTTGGCCGGACTTAGAATATATCATGTATAGAGATTCATTGCAAGCATTGTTTTTAAATTCATATTATTTTGTATTCTGTTACTTCTTCATCATAATACTCCACTTCTTAGAGATGGCCTATTATACAAAAAGCATTAAACACAAAAGAGCCCCAGCAGATAAGCTGAGACCCCTTTGTTAGACACAAGCTAAGCTTGAGTTCAATTCACGCAGATAATAGATTACTTCTGCCCTTTTTCTAATAATGCAAGGATTATGGTAACCGCCTCTGCTCTTGTTGCCTTCTGGTTAGGTGCAAATTTATTCTGCCCTACACCGTTCACAAGGCCTGATTTCGCTGCTGCTGCAATATATGGCACTGCCCATGCTGGTACATCCTTAGCATCATTGAAGGTTAATGTCGCTTTAGGATCTACCGTAATACCAAGAGCACGAACAACCATAACTGCTAATTCTGTACGTGTTAGCTCCTGCGTAGGACGGAATGTTCCATCATCATAGCCACTGATAATTTGCAGAGATACAGCCTGTGCCACAAAAGACTTAGCCCATGCTGGAATCTTCGCAGAATCCTTAAAGCTTGAAGTGTCACCATTCTCCGGCAATTGCAATGCACGTGCCAGCATTGTGATAAATTCAACCCGATTTACTTTCTGATTCGGACGGAAAGTATCATCCGGATAACCACTAACGAAGCCAGCTGCTACTGCTTTCTCGATAACAGCAGCCGCCCAGTGATTGCTAGTATCCGTTAAAGATGGCTTACTAACTGGCGTCGCAGTTGGTGAAGGCGCCGTTGTCGGTGCTGGTGTAGCTGTTGGCGCTACTGTTGGTGTTGGTGTTGGTGTTGCTGTCGGTTTTGTCGTTGGTGCTGTTGTTGGTGCTGTTGTTGGCGCTGTCGTTGGTGCTGTTGTTGGTGCTGTTGTTGGCGCTGTCGTTGGTGCTGTTGTTGGTGCTGTTGTCGGCTCTGTTGTTGGTGTTGTCGTTGGTGTTGGTGTTGGCGTTGGTGTAACTCCACCATTCTCATCGCCCTTAACAATACCGAACTCTTCAAGAACATATGGTCTAGCCTCATTAACATTCTGATCAATCTCATAAGATACAGCTGTCAGCTTCCCTGCATCTACAGTGATACCAACAAAGGTCTGAACTTGACCGCGCATTGGACGCGTAGCATCACTTGGGTCCGCTCCGTATTTAGCTGCTGTATTCTCATTGGCTACTTCAAAGAGATTATAGTAAGCATCTCCCAATTCTTTCTTCATGTTCTTATAGTAAACCTTCGCTCCTGCCGTAGCTGGAATCAGATAGATTGTTCCATCTGGGTTTACTGTGTACTCTACCGTTTGACCATTGAAGCTTTCCTTGATTTTCACTGTGTCTGCTGCAGTTCCGTCAGCCTTGATTGGCTTGGTTCGTGCATAGATATGATCGTGACCTTGAAGCACCAGGTCAATACCCAGTTCAGCCATCATTGGAGCGACTTTCGCTCTTTCTCCATTAGCGCCCATAATATCTTTGTCAGTAGCGTGGTTAGAGGTTGTGTATGGTCCTTTATGCATAGCGACGATAATCCACTTCGCTCCAGCAGCCTTCGCTGCTTTTACATCGGCCTTCATCCAATCCAACTGTGCTTTGCTGAAGTTAGCATATTCATCCGAATTCTCATTCGTGTTCAAGACTACAAAGTGCGCATTGCTGTAATCATAGGAATAGTATGCTCCTGTTTCTGTTGGTGAGCCTACGGCTTCCTTAATATTGTAGTGCTCATAGAAGGCATTCGCTTTATCCTCATGGTTCCCCGCAACTGGAACAATAGTGGTATTGAGCAAGGTTTCCTGTGAATGGCCAAGCAACCAATTCCATTGTGATTCATTGGTTCCAGTATCTACGATATCTCCGTTAATCGCCACAAACTCAGCATTCGGGAATGTCGTAAGTGCTTTTGCCATCGTTTCTCCAGAAAGAATAGCCTCATCTTCGGTCTTAGCTTGTGTGTCCGCCAGATCGATGAAAGTAAATGCACCTGTCTTAGCAGCTGTTTCGAAAGTTCCCACTGCACTCCACAATCCCAGTGCTTTATCACCTACACGGAAGTAGTATTTCATATCAGCCTTAAGGCCAGAAGCTTCAGCTTTATGAACTAATTCATCCTTTGAATTTCTGGAAACAGCTGAACGGCCTGTAAACTCAGCAGCTTTTGTAAAGTCTGGAGTAACGCCCGTATTCTCTACAACCTGCAGGTCGCTTCCTGCAGATTTCAACGCTGTGTACCAAGTGAATCCTTTTGCACTCACTGGATCGCCGTTAAAGGTAACGGTAACTTTTTTGATAGAATCGCTAGAAGCAATTTTAGCTTCTGAATTGGTTCTGTCACTTACAGCTTTGATAACAAATTGATAGGTTTGGTTCGGATTAGTATTTTCTACAGTGTAACTATAAGAAGTTTGACCTTCCGTATTAGGAACACTGACCGTCCAGTTTGCAGATACCAGATCATTTTGCTCATAAATGCGATATCCTGATACCGGTGCACCGGATGCAGGCGCATCCCAAGTTAACGTGATTTTACCGCCATCTGCTACAGTAGCTTTTGCATTTTGCACAGGTTTAACAGCTACATCAGACTTATGAATGCTGTATTTATCATACAAGTCAGTAGATCCACCAGTTGTCGTGGTATAGGCTTCGTATGAAAATTCATTATTTGTTACAGTCATTCCTGTGAACATTTCCTTACCAGGCTGCTCGTATTTAGCTGCAAAAGGAAATGGACCTGCTGCTACATTATATTTTTTATTGCCCGCTGCATTTGTAATCAGGTATAACGTACCCTTAGGATCAGTTACCACTCCGTTTTTGTCCGGCTTAATATCCGTCAACGGCTGATTGTTGTACATTTGATAGCTTCTAGTATAGGTGTGGTCATGTCCTCCGATAACCATGTCAATACCAAGCTCATCAAATACCTTTGTCAAATTAGCTCTGTAATAGAGTACATCTGTATCATTTGTGTGACTGGCAACTGAATAAGGTGATTTATGCAAAAGCACAACCTTCCACTTCTGATCGCTTTTCGCGGCTTCACTGCGCAGCCACTCTACTTGTTTTTTGTAAATTTCGTTATTCTCAAGACTCGAGCTAGCACCATAATATTCTGTATTAATAACCATAAAGTGTGCTGAACCGTAGTCAAAAGAATATACAGAGCCATCTGGTTTTGCGCCCGTATTCGAGACATTAGGTAAATTAAAATGAGTTGTGTAATTGCTATAACTCTTACTTTCATGATTACCTACCAGTGGAACCAATGGAATATTTGCTAGAATATCCTTTGGTTTATTGAAGAACCATCCCCATTGCTCCTCAATATCACCGTTGTCTACCAAATCACCGGAATTCAGAATGAATTCACTTGTCGGGAATTTAGCCAATCCCTCTTGAAGGGTATGATTCCAAATATCAAAATCACCTTCAGTTGTTCCTTGAGAGTCCGTTGTATATAAGAACTTAAATGCCTGATTACTGGAGCTTTCTGTTGTAAACGTTCCGATGTCACTCCAATTGTCAGCTTGTCCATCCCCAGCACGGTAAGCATACTCCGTTCCCGGCTGCAGGTGATCAGCAATGACCTTATGACTAGTCAGTACTACTGGTTTCTTGGCTGACTTATCCGCTTTGGTCATATACACGCTTGTTGTAACCGATGTTCCTTCGTAAGTTTGAGCACCTACCGGGAACTGACCGTCCACTAATTTAGAAGCTTCTACTACTTCAAGCTTGGTACCCGTCACACTCTCAGGTGCATACCAGTTGAATCCCATACTAGTCTGAGGGTTTCCGTTAAAAGTAAGTGCGATAGACTCAGGCTTCCCAACTCCAGGGTCTACAGGCTCTACTACCGGATAAGCAATCAGGTTCATATCCCAATAGAGGTCAGAGCTACCATCACTCGACTGATGCACCTCAGCTGAAAGCTCATTACTTCCGTCCTTCAAGTTAGCCTTTACTACTTCGGTAAGGTCTACCTTGGTATATTCGTTTGGATCACTTAAGTTAGTTGAACTTTTTGTTTGAAAATTAATTTCGCCCGCTGGCATAGCCTCACGGTAAATTTCTTTACCGTTCAAATATAGTACAGCTCCGTCATCAAATGCGAAGTTACCCAAGATTTTATCGGATTTCGCAATCTCTTCCTTATTCACCGTTACGTTTGTACGGAAGTAAGAAGTACGATATTTCATACTCTTATTAGAACCGTAGCTTATATTTGTGTTCAGAGCACCAAATTGCTTGCTGCTGACTCCGGATCCACTATCTTTATAACCAAGCGGTGCTTGGCCAGACGCCCATGTTGAATCATCGTACACGGACCGCCATACCGTCCCTTGATCTGTTCCGTGATCTAGATACTTCCACGTAGAATTCCCTGCCAATAATGTAACAGGCTCTAACGATTGTAATTGCAGTAGTCCAGCATCCCCATTGCTGTCTTCAGCATAAGCTGGTATTCCTGTGAATGTAATTCCCAGTACCATAACGAAAGCTAAGGTCATGGATACAGCTTGTTTAAATAACCTGTTCATAATCAGTCTCCCTTACTGTTCTATGAAATGCTTGCATCCATTTATAGTAACTATTAAATATTTTCGCAATGTCTTTATAAACATAGAAGTTTGTAAAGTACATCGTGTATGTATTCTTACAAAAGTGGTTACAGTAACGGCAAGGTTGCCAATCAAGGAGGATAAACATGGACGATACTCATGCTTTTGTAGAAAAAGTACACGATACTCAAAAGAAAGCTGAAAAGAATAAAGAAAATCACGGTAAAAGTACACCAAGTCAAAAGCTGCCAAATAAACAGCACAGTAAGTAAAAGCGTTTAAATCATTGGCTCCCAAACACGACAAAGAAGCAGCAAGCCTCTCCAACTATGGGAGACTTGCTGCTTTACTTTTTAAGGCACAAAGATAAGTGCTAATGAGGGCTTATTTCGTCCATTTCACTACATTTACTGCTACTTTTTCTAATTGCGTCTTACTCAGTGTTTTATTCGGGGAACTAATAGTAACAAAACGATCATCCAGTTTATAGGTCAAGAACAACGACTCGGTAGATGGACTATACCATTTAGCTTCGGTTCCGTTAGAGAGCTTTACGGTTTCACCTTTATATTCGTAAGCGTAATCACGAGGAGAAATGTTCACCTTCATCTGCTTAAACAGAAAGTTCACACCATCATCTGAACCCACTACTTTTTGAAATGCGTCTCCACTCACCATTTGAGTAGGTGCATAGGCTGTTTCAAAACCCTGGAAATTAGCGAAGGCTTTAACAATCTCTTCTTTCTGAGTGTTGCTGTATTGTACTGGAGTCAGAGAAATAGTGTCAGTCACCGAGCCTCCTGTGCCAAGAATAACCTGATTGTTCACCGCATCAAAGGTCACAGGCACCTTCATTACATCAGCAATCGCACGTACAGGAAGATAGGTTGTATTGTTATACGTAATTGGTGCCAGTGCATTTCCTTTATTATCAACTGGCGTATACGCCGTGCCATTCACCTTAAATCCAATGCTGTGATTGAGATATGCCGTAATTTTCTGAAGTTTAGTTCCTGCGTACACACCGGCTGATCCTGTGACTACCATCCCAAACACCATTGTTGCTATAATTATTTTTTTGTTTTTCATAAGTAAGCCCTCCTCGAAAGTTCAATCTTTGTTCTTACTTTAGCTCAAACAAAATAAGATTATGTCTCTAAGTTGTTTCTTACTTGTACCCATTTTGTAATTAAAAAAATCAAAATATCATTAATTCAAACAAAAATAAAAACAGCAACCCGCTTGTCCTAAAAAGGATCGTACGGATTGCTGTTAGAGATTAACTTTGATACGGCGTTGTAACCTTATACACTTCTGTATATAAAATTTCTCTATAAAGATTGAATTCTTCTACATCGACAGGGTTAGGGTAAGTCATAATTTGAAGCGGTAAATCCGCATTTCCCTCACGCAGAGGGGGCTGCACATACGCATAAGGATTCAAATGGAAGCCCAGTCGCTCATAAAAGCCAATTCTCCGTTGTTCCATTTCACCCAGTGGCGGCTCTACTTCAAGAAGCACAGGCTTGCCCGACTGACGGATATATTCTTCCATCAGCTTTTTACCAATGCCCCCACCTCTTATACTTGGGTCCACGGCAATATGTTCTATAAATCGAAATCCTGGAAACTCCCAGCAAGCTATAAAAGCAATGATTTTCCCCTCAGCATTCACTTCGGTAATCAATCGGTAATGTGAAACATCCAATAACTCCTGTTGTCCCTCATAGGTTCTGATCTCGGAGGTAGGAAAAGAGGCTTCCATAATGGCGAATATTTCATCAAAAGTTGTGTGATTCATAACATAGTTCTCACTTTCTGGATTTATATTTACACAAGTTATCTTAACCTTCTAAACCCTATGATATCAAATTTAAGCCTCAAGGTACTAGTACCTGGTACTAGGATAACGTGCTATACTAAGCATAACAGTTTTACACATCTTGTTTTATATAGGAGAGGTTCATATTGGATAATCAGCAGTGGATCGCACCTGAGTACTACAATCTCACTTCGGAAATGGAACGTCATGCTCCGGAAAAGATTGCGCTTAAGTGGTTGAATGAACAAGGAGACTACGAGGAGATCACTTACGGAGATCTTCGCAAGCAAGCTAACCAACTTGCCGGAGGGCTCGCAGCACTCGGCCTTCAGCAAGGGGATCGTGTTCTTGTAATGGTTCCCCGTCGAATCATCGCTTATGTCATCTATTTAGCATGTCTGAAGCAAGGACTTGCCATTATCCCTTCATCAGAAATGCTTCGCGCAAAGGATTTATCTTATCGTCTGCGGCATTCCGAAGCCAGAGCTGTTATTGCCTGGTCCGAGGTCACTGATGAAGTTAATAAAATCTCAGACGATCTGCCTGCTCTGGATTACCGTCTTTCCGTATCCGGCGACCCTGACGAGCTCGGTCATGGATGGCTAGATCTGGAAGGCCTAATGATTGATCAGCCAGATAAATTCACAGCAGTCGAAAGCCACCGCGACGATATGGCAATCTTGGCATATACCTCTGGAACAACTGGCAACCCTAAAGCAGTCGTTCACAGTCATGGCTGGGGTTATGCTCACTTACGTATCACATCGCCTCAATGGCTCGATATCAAAGAAACCGACACCGTTTGGGCAACAGCAGCACCGGGCTGGCAGAAGTGGATCTGGAGCCCCTTCCTAACCGTCCTTGGCAACGGGGCGACCGGCTTTGTATATAGTGGATCTTTTCATCCCAAAAAATATTTGCAGCTGTTACAAGATCACAACATCGAGGTATTATGCTGTACGCCAACCGAATATCGCTTGATGGCCAAATTAGAAAATCTCAATCAGTATGACTTGTCCCACCTTCGCTGCGCGGTTTCCGCTGGAGAGCCTTTGAATCAAGAGGTTATCAACACCTTCCAGCGTGAATTCAATATCACGATTCGTGATGGTTACGGTCAAACAGAAAGTACGCTAATTATCGGTACTCTCAAAGATACATCTATCCGAATAGGTTCTATGGGTAAGTCTATTGCTCCAGGTCTAATTGAAGTGGTAGATGAGGACGGCATTCCGTTACCTGCTGGAGTTGTTGGAGATATCGCAGTGCACCTAAGCATGCCAGCGTTATTCCATACCTATTACAAAGACCCTGGCAGAAAAGAAAGCTCTACTCACGGCGAGTTCTTCATAACTGGTGACCGGGCACGGAAAGATGAAGAGGGTTATTTCTGGTTCGAGGGCCGTGGAGATGACATTATCATTAGTTCGGGCTACACCATAGGTCCTTTCGAAGTAGAAGAAGCCCTTATGAAGCATGCTGCGGTTAAGGAATGCGCGGTCGTTGCAACTCCGGATGAAATCCGCGGACATATCGTTAAAGCTTTTATTGTACTAAAAGATGAGACCGCCGCTTCTCCAGAGCTTGTGAAGGAGCTGCAATCCCATGTTAAAGAGTGGACCGCTCCTTATAAATATCCACGCAAAATCGAGTTCATTCAAGATCTTCCGAAGACAACCTCCGGAAAAATACGGAGAGTAGAGCTTCGCGAGCAGGAGAAACGTGCTGCGCAGGAGTAACATAACAGTAGATATTTAATAAACAAAGAGCAGCTAGTCCGTAATAGGACTGCTGCTCTTCTTTATAGGGTATCAGCTTGTTACTCAGACCAATATTTCGCATCCGGGTTTAGAGCCGCACCTACTTCGCCCTCTTTTACTAAATCGCAATCGAGGTAACCCTCTTCATCCAGGAAATAAACCTCCTGCTTGTAGAACTCACATAAAGTCTCCAGGAACTTTTCAGGTGATTCATACATGACAATCAGATCCCCAAAATCATGCAGCAGGTCACATACACGTTCCACACCATCTGCAGATTTATAGTAACAAATGAAGTCGCTACCGTAGTTCGTTAAGATCGGCAAGATAACTCCATCCGCTTGATGGCCTTTTTCCTCCAATATTCCAGCTAAAATCTTCATCTCTGCTTCATATTCATTAATATGAATTAGACGATATCCTGGAATAAATTCGATCAGACTTGGTTCTTCTTCCTCACTGCTTGTACCCGAAACTGTGTTATAAATGGCCTTCAGCAGTTCAGGGGCTTCCGGAAAAATCGCCGTAATCTTCGCTTCATTATCACCTTTACCTAAGCTGGCAATATAGTCAGGACGTAAGTCAGCGGAAAGCTTAAGATATTCTTGAAATTGTTCTGTCAATTTGTTAGTTTGCATGTTGTCATCCTTTACTTGTTCGAGGAATTCCACATCTTCATCAGCCAAGCGTCAAAGTCAGCGCCCTTTTCGCCTTCGTAAATATCGTACACGTCGATTCTCATCTTCTTCAGTTTCTCTTTGAAATCTTCGTATGAATGATCTCTTGGCAAGCTCTTCTTGATTCTCAGGAGTATTTTGGATACGCCTTTTACTAGCTCCGGTTTATTCTTGGAAGGTGCTTTAACATCTTCGCCGAATGCCTTCAGTTTAAGGTAAGCCGCTTCTTGAACTGTATATACAGGATCGCTCTCCATTAAACGCGTCAGGATATCGATAATTTGTTTGTGGTTAGTCTGTCCCAGTTCTTCAACAGCCTCTAGACGGGCTCTCCAATCCGCAGAGCGGTTGGCAGCTTTCTTTAATTCCTCGTAATTCTCCGGTAGTCCATTATTGTTCAGTTCTTCGATCATTCCGTTCAATCCCCTTCTATTCAAAACTATCTATCTAACATTAACAGTATAACCAACCATTGCGCAAGCTAAGAGAGGAAGATCTTTGCATGACCTTTTCCTTCAAACATATTTCCACAAAATTGGGGTAAAGTATTCGAAAGAAAGTGTCCCGCAACATTCTATAGACTCTTTACGTTAGTTAACTAGAGAAACGTAGATCAAACACACCAAGGAGAGTGACCTAATTGAAAAAACATACCTTCATTCTAGCGTTAACTATTGTATTAAGTGTAATGCTTAGCGCCTGTTCCAGTAGTAACAATGAAGCCGTTGTCGAAACCAATCTGACGCCGAAAGAAATGATCGACGAGATGCTCGCAAAAGTGGAACAGCCTTCATTAATGGAAGTTGAAGAAGATATGGTGGCTCAGCTGTACCATCTAGCTCCATCATTACTTGAAGATTATAGCATTAGAATGCCAATGATGAATGTGAAAAGTAACGAAATTGCCATTTTAAAAGTTAAAGATGCAAAAGATATCTCTACTGTCGAAACCGCCGTCAAAGAGCGTGCGACTGATATTCAAAAGCAATTCGAACAATACCTTCCGGATCAGTATGAGAACGCCAAAAATTATAAGCTGGTCACAAAAGGCAATTACATCTTATTCGTGATTTCGGAGAGTGCTGATCAGCTGGTGACTGAATTTGATACCTTGTTCACTAAAAAATAATTAGCGATGGTATTCAGCAGCCTCCTGTTCCTATTCCTGTTCCTGCCGGCTGTCCTTGCACTCTACTATGTTTCGCCTTGGCGAATCAAAAACCTCATATTGTTCTTAAGCAGTCTGGTGTTTTATGCTTGGGGCGAACCCGTCTACATTGTAATTATGTTGCTGTCCACCATTACGGATTACGGCTTTGGTCTACTTCTTAGTAGACCGAAGCTAACTAAGGTACAGCGCAAGTGGATTGTGGTTAGCTCTATGGTTATTAACCTGGGCTTATTGTCGTATTTCAAATATGCAGATTTTCTCATCCAAAATGTAAATGAACTCCTCGGTACTCATATCCCATTAACTGATTTACCACTACCTATTGGGATTTCGTTCTATACCTTTCAATCCATGTCGTACATCATTGACGTATACAGAGGAACTGCTAAAGCACAGCGAAATTGGATTGATTTCGGAACGTTTGTAGCCTTGTTTCCGCAATTAGTAGCCGGTCCTATCGTTCAATACAACACCATTGCAGAGCAATTACGAGCGCGTTCGGTGGATATCCCCATGTTCGCAGAGGGTGTACGAAGATTCATTATCGGACTAGCCAAAAAAGTGCTGCTTGCCAATAACATCGGTTTGCTCTGGCACACCATCTCCAGCTCCAATCTAGATTCCATGCCTGCTTTAACCGCTTGGATTGGCATTATTGCATTTTCTTTTCAGATCTATTTTGATTTCAGTGGATATTCGGATATGGCGATTGGCCTAGGACTTATGTTCGGCTTCCGCTTTAACGAGAACTTCAACAAACCTTATATTTCACAGAGCATTACCGACTTCTGGCGAAGATGGCATATTTCCCTTAGCAGTTGGTTTCGTGACTACGTATATATCCCGCTTGGAGGCAACCGCCGGGGTTTAGGCATTCAGGTGCGCAATATCCTCATCGTCTGGCTGTTGACGGGAATCTGGCACGGAGCAAGCTGGAATTTTCTACTCTGGGGATTATACTTTGGGGTTATTCTTATCTTTGAAAAATGGTGGGGATTAAAGCTACTGAGCCGCCTACCGCGCTGGGTTAGGCATCTATATGCCATTGTACTTATTCTCATCGGATGGGTCTTGTTCGCCTTTGAAGAACTTCCATTGGTGCTTAGTTACTTGCAAGCGATGCTCGGCTTTAACGGTCAACCATTGTGGGATACCACTACTTTATACTTCACTTACACAAACGCGATTCTACTCGTCATACTAACTTTAGCCTCTGCACCTTTAAAAGCTTTCAAGCGTATGGATGCTAGAACGATTCCTTCTCTTGTTTGGTATGGTGTGCTATTCTTCCTATCTGTCGCTTACTTAGTGGATGCTACCTTTAACCCGTTCTTATATTTCCGATTCTAGGGGGTGATTGTTTATGAAGCAGAGAACGGATCGAATACTAGTGGCGGGATTTGTCGCGACGCTGTTTCTGGTGGGTATAACCTTTTTCTTATTGCCAGTTCAACGTTTCTCTGAGCTAGAAAACCGATATTTGCAAAGCGCTCCCCAACTGACATGGGACAATTTATTATCCCACACCTACGCGGAAGAGGCGGAAAGCTTCGTAACCGATCACTTCCCTTTTCGCGCCAAATGGGTATGGGTGAAATCGGCGATGGAGCAAATGAGGTTGCAGCAAGAAAATAACGGAATATATAAGGGGAAAGACGGCTACTTATTCGAAAAATTCGAGGCACCTGATCACAATAAGGTTCAGCAATATACAGCGGCTGTGAAGCGTTTTGCCGATAAAAATGCAGAAGCCAAAATGACCTTTCTGCTTGCGCCGACATCGGTAGGCTTGTACAACGAGCGTCTGCCCTGGTTAGCACCCGTATATTCGCAAGCCGAGGTGAATCAAACGATTGCTGAGGATGTAGGGAATAGCCTTACTTTTATAAATGGATTTAATGTTCTTGCTCCTCATGCCGCAGAGGACATTTATTATCGGACCGATCATCACTGGACAACCTACGGCGCTTATTTGGCTTACGTAACTTATGCTAAAAGTATGGGATGGCTGCCTCTATCCCAGAGCGAATTCGAGATTGAGACGGTAAGCGATTCGTTCCTTGGAAGCTACCATACGCGGAGTCAATTCATTGGAGTGGCACCAGATTCCATTCAAGTGTATAAGCCTGTTCATGATGTATCCACCAAGATGCATATTGTAGATACGGGTGAGACTTTAACAAGTATGTACGATCCAAGCTATCTGGAGAAAAAAGATAAATACTCTTATTTCCTAGGCGGCGTTCATGCCCTCATGAAAATCACAAGCCAGCTTGATCCTAAAGTGGTCAAACAGGAGAAGCTGCTCGTCATCAAGGACTCCTATGCGCATAGTGTCATCCCTTTTCTGGCTCAGCATGTGCCTGAGATCCACGTGATCGACATCCGTTATTATAACGGGAGTATCAGTGATTATATGGCTCAGAATGATATCAAGGATGTATTGATGCTGTTTAATACAGCAACTTTTGTTGATAATGCTTCGATCTTGAAGCTAAATTGATGGTAGGGCGATGAATATGGTGATGGCTGGTAAAGAATATGGTGATTGTGCGATGAATATGGTGATGGGGCGTAACTGCGGGAAGTTTGGACTTTCGGTCGCTGTTGTCTCCAGATGTTTTTGATTTCACCGCTAACAGCGGATAACATCCGGAGACAAAGGCGAACGCTCCGCTCCTACAGTTCCAAAATTCCCTCCGTTACTTTCCACCATATTTATGGGTTAAATCTGAAAACCATTCACGATTATGTGTAGAATCGTGTCTCTGCCGATAGCTTTAAAGCGAATGAATCCTCCTTGAAGGAGTGCTTCATTTATTATGAGCTGCAATTCAATTCCACTAGCATTGCATTAAGCTTCACATCACACCACTTTGCGGATTAGGGAAATCATCCCTAAAATTAGTCAATTATCGGCTCAATTTGTGACTTTCAAGGAAATCCTCCCTAATAAATACGAGAATACCCTCTTTATGAATGAAACACCCTGATAATTGGGGAGATTTTCCCTAATTATCGCTTGGAGCACGATTAATCTCACATAATCAGGGAGGTTTTCCCTAATCTAAACATTTAATCATTGATAGTGCCTGATATATATTCATTATGAGGTTGATTAAGAGTGAAAGTGTTGCCACAGTAACTGAAGATTTCTTAAGGGACATTTTCCTCCCACTAACAATTATTTTCTGTAACCTCTACATCAAACCAAACACTAAAACTAATATACGAGTCCTCTAATGTGGCTTCATATTTGAGATCATTCTTAGCTAGAATCTCCGCGACGATAGACAGGCCAAGTCCAGTTCCTGAGATTTCTTTATTCCGAGACTCCTCGATGACATAGAACGGGTCCCAAATATACGCTAGATGCTTCTCTTTTAGGCGCGTAGTTTTATTAGTAATGCTGAATTTCAAAGTGCCTTGGGTATCATTCGCTACTGAGATTCCAAAGACATTCTCTTCCCCATATTTAATGGCATTACTAATTAAGTTGTTGAATACAATTTCTATCTGGCTGCTATCCTCCTCAACGATGGATCTTTCAACCGAATGGAAGTCGGTCTGTAAGATCAGGTTTTTATTTTTGAACGTAATATTATATTGTGAGATCACTTTGAGCAGAAGCTCTTTAAGATCGAATTTTTCTTTATGCACTACGGTCTTTTGGATCTTGGACAGCTTAATTAAGTAATCCACCATATCAGACGTATACTTCACCTGTTCCAAAATGATATCCGTATAGGTGCCATCATCCAGATCGTCCTGAATACCAATGGTATACGCTTGGATTAAGGATAACGGTGTTTTTACCTCGTGTGAAATGCTTGAGATCAGTGTGTTTAAGCTTTGATTTTTCTTTTCCAGCTCTGCATGGGCACTTTTCAGGCGCTGACTCATCTGGTTAATGCTCTTTGATAATTCTTCGATTTCATCCCCCGATTTAATCGTCACTTGTTTAAAATCAAGATTGGAGATATCCTTCGCCACATCCTGCAATTGCTCTAACGGAGTAATGATTTTCCTCGAAAAATAAGCCACTAACAGCAAACTGATAATAATCCCCAAAAGAATGGAATAGAAGCTGAATTGGTTTACGATGTTTAAAGCATCTGTATTGTGCACAACCACTGTGCCGATGAGGATTAAGCTACCATCCTGCTCATATATTTTCGTTAACAGGCTGGACTTCAATTTCCCCTGATTAAATAATAGATTCACCGTTTTTCCTTCATTTACCTTTTGCAAAACTTCTTCCGTAATCCAGAACTTATTAAGTGCCACTTTATCTTTGTACAACGCAAATTGAATGTTCTCGTTGATTATTGTTGCGCTTCCGTTGTTCTCAACCCTAACTATCGTTACATTGTTATTGTTCTCGATCGCTGTTTCTTTCTCCATGAGCTGATCCAGACTGAGATCCTTTACTTCGTCATATATGTCGTTAATTTTGGTTTTCATTTTGTAAAGGTAATAATCGGACGAGAAAAAATTGTGCAATGAATAGGACGTCCCAAACACAATCAGCAGAATAATACTTACCATAATCAATAACTTCGTGCTTATTTTATTGATTTTTATCATGGAAGCTGTACCCCATTCCCCTATGTGTGATTACGTGGTCAGCCCCAATCTTATCGCGTAATCTTTTGATATGAGTATCCACGGTTCTCTCTTCACCAAGATAATCCATCCCCCAAACGGAAGATAACAAAGAATCTCTGGACAAAATCCGGCCTTTATTCTCATATAGGAAGGTTAGCAGTTCAAACTCTTTTTTATATAGGGACAGCTCCTCCCCATTCTTGAACACTTTTTTTCGCTCAAAATCAATTTCTAAATCCCGTATAGCAGCTACCTTTTCGGTACCCAGCATTTTTTTGATTCTCAGCATTAAGATCCGTGGATCGAATGGTTTTCTTATATATTCATCTGCACCGATATCTAATGCGCTAAATTCATCGTCGTGGGAAGATCGAGCGGTCAACATGACCACCTTAGCTAAACTAACCTGCTTGATTTCATTGCATACCTCAATCCCGCTTCGCTTAGGCATCATCCAATCCAGTACCACAAGGTCGATCTTATTCGAAAAAAAGAGCTCCAGCGCCTCCTCCCCATCCGCTGCTACCCAAACGTTATAGCCCTCTTTTTCAAAATAAGTCTTCAATATAGTGGTCATGTGTTTCTCATCATCGGCAATTAGAATGTTCAAGTAGCATCATTTACTCCTTTCCTTCAAGTCCTTTCTTCAATACTTCCCATATTGGGCTATCGACTACTTTTCGAGGAGGCTGTTCGCCATTCTCTATCGCTTGCCAATATTCCCAGGTTGGGGGCTTACTTCCCAATTCATAATCCATACCGTCCCAAGTATCCTCGCGGAAAGCATAAAACGCCCAGTGCCAGCCGAAATCATCAAAAATCGAAATTAAATCAGCCATGTATTGATCTGCACCTTTTACTAATCGATTCGTTCCAAATTCTTCTGCAACAATCCGGTTTGCGGGGATGTTATTTTCCTTTGCCCACTGTGCAACAGGTTCCAGAAATTCCTTTAAGGCTTCCTTGTTAAAAACTTTTTCCGTTTTATCTTCTCCTACTTTTATCGTTCCAGGATATTCATAGGTTAACCCTTTTTTCTTATTTTGACTGGTTAGCTCGTAAGGCTCGTACATATGAAAAGCATACAACACATTTTCATCATCGATCGGTTTTAAATATTTAAAGGCCCAAGGTGTAGCATACAGCCCAGAATTTACGATAATTGGCGTCTTGGTATCTACGGTACGAATAGCGGTCACTATCGTCTCATATAAAAGATTCAAATCCGCAGGGGTGTTCTCTACTGAGCTATACCATTCGCTGTAATCCTGTGTCCAGAAGTCATTAAATCCCGTGGCGGTCTCTGGATGCGGCTCATTTATCAGGTTATAACCGATTACCGCAGGATGATCTTTCAACCGGCTTGCTAGATCCCTCCAAAACACTGCCGCTTGTTCATGATAACTGAAATCTTTCCATATCCGATCATCATTTTTGTAATTATTGAACTGCCTCCAGCGATCTCCGGGGAGACTGAGGACGGTCAGCACCACTTTGGAGCCCCGAGCCTCGGCTGCATCTAAGTCCGCTTTTAACTCGGCAAAATCCTCCTCAACAATCCCTTCATACTTATCTGCATTCCCTATTAGAAAATCTTTATCCGGGTTCGCATCCGGTTTGTCATTAAATAAAAAGTCACTGTCTTTTGCCCATTTATCTGGTGCCAAACGAATGAATTCAATATTCTGCTCTTTCGCAGCATCATAGTTTTCCGGTAAAGATTTTGAATTCATGAAATTGGTTCCTTTTCTCTGGCCATCCCAGAAGGCTAACTTCTCATTCCTTTCTTTCGTTTCTTCCTTCTTCTCTTCTTTCTTCAGTTCTGGATTGGCTTGCGGTGGTACCGAACTGCATCCGACAACCAACAATAAGATCAACACGATAAAAGCTTTAGAATTCTTCATTTTCTCACCTCGTAGCCTATCGTAGCGAATCTCTGTTACAAGAGTGTCACAAGGGGTGGAAATCAAGCCGAAAATGATTCGTTTAATAACAGAAGCTCAACCAAAAGTACTGGTTGAGCTTCTGTTCATTCTCCAAACAACAGATCCAAAATCCGTTCATCCGCTTGGCGGTTCTTGCCTTTATAAGGATAACAATGAATATGAATCGCTGGATTAAAATTGATCTCAATAATGCTGTAATTGGTACCCTTCGCCTCTTCCCTAATATTATCAATCATCATGTCTACTCCACAAATAGTGGCCCCTGCAGCTTTAGCTGATTGAATGGCTAGATCTTTATAGCTGTCCGGAATCTCATCAGTAAAGTCTAAGCTATCTCCACCGGTACTAATATTCGAATTCTCCCGCAGGTATATGATCTCATTCAATGGAGGAATATCGCTCCAAGTCATAGTGTGATTCTTCAAAAACATCTCTTCTGCTTCGCCAATCCGAATCTTCTCAAGCGGAGTTTTGTAGCCACGACCTCTTAGCGGATCCTTATTCTTTTCGTGGACCAGCTCTTCAATCGTATGTACACCATCACCGACCACATTCGCCGGAACCCGGTGCAATACTCCGACTACTTCATCACCCATGACTAGAAAACGATATTCTTTCCCCGTCATAAATTCCTCAAGCAGCACTGTTCGATCATGCTCGAAGGCGATTTCGAAGGCTTTTTGATAATCTTCTTGGGAGAAATCATCTGTAAAAATAGTAATGCCGAGTCCAAAGTTGGTTGATTTGGGTTTGATCACTATTCGCTTATTACGATAAGTTCCATATGCATTCATTGCCGCTTCCAGATCTCCAAATGCCTCACCTGAAGGAACACGAATGCCATGTTGTTTGAGAACTTCCTTCGTAACAATTTTATTCTCCATAATTAGTACCGTGCTGTAAGAATCCAGGGATGTCTTCGTAGCCTGCTTAACGTATTCTTTATGACCGCCTTTCGTAAGTACAACAAAGTTCTCTTCCCGATCAAGCAATTGTAACTTAATCCCACGTTTAACTGCTGCCTTCAGTAGAAGCTGTGTAGATAGCTCCAAATCCTCATATCCTACAAATCGGTATCCATTTACAAGACTTTCCTTAGCATATTGTTTGGCTTTATTCAAATGATATTTAATAAAAGAGGATTGTTGAACTTCCGACTTCACAATCCCTGCAAAGCTCTGATCTGGATTTAGAATCTTATCCTTAGCTCCGTTCAGAACGTTCGAGAACTGTTTATCCTCTGGGTTCAATAGCTGAATCATATCCTGCATTTCTTGCATACAAATTAAAGCCTTCTGTTCCATTGTCCCGCAAGAATCTCCGTAATCATGCAAACAGCCTTTGATCCCCTCCATGATCAATTGATCATGATTAAGATTCGCCATCTTCTGATCCTCTACTCCGAACGGTTCATCCTCTTTTAATAGCATATACAGGATAAACAGATGAATGAAAGTCATTGATTCTTTGCTAATTCCTATTTTATAGAGTGGATTGAGATCAATAAAACGAAGCTCCAAATAGGCAATCCCATCCTGCAGCAGCTCCTCTAACGGATGTTTACCTCTTGCCGTCTTCACTCTAACCGGGCTATAGAACTCTTTTACACTTAATAATTCTTCCGATTCAATCAACGCTTGTAAATCATGTACATATTCCGTAAGCGAGTCAAAAGATACATAGAGAGGCTTTTCATTCCGATACCCGCATTCGCTATTTCGCAGTGAATTCATATTCAGATAATAGAAGCTTTTATCATCATCCGATTCACCACGTGCCACACATTGCTCCATATAAGTCTTATCAAAAACAGGACTAGCACCTGTTAAATAGATTAGAAGCCAGCGGTATCGCAATAGGTTGCGGGCTATTTTTAAATAGGTAGCATCTTTGAAATCTTTAAAACTCTCTTGTGGATCAGCGATATCATGAAGCTTTTTTAGAAATTGTTCATCAAAAGAGAAATTATAATGGATCCCACTCAGCAATTGTCTTTTACGACCATACTTATCGGCTAACTGATGTCTATACTCGTCCTCTACCGGATTACCCATTTTGGCAATGGGAATTTCCTTATCATTCGGGAGCATGGGAGGATTACTACTCGGCCACAGATATTCTTCATTAAGCTCTAGCGACACAATATCCTGCAGCGCCTCCAGAAAGTTATAAGTCTCTTCAATAGAATCAAAAGAGGGTGTCACCATTTCAACCTGACTCTCTGAGAAATCTGTTTGAATATAGGGGTTCTCCAGCTTGTTTCCAAAGGCTTTTGGATGTGGTGTCAGCGCAAGTCTTCCCTCTGGATCCACTCTGACATTTTCTTTTTCCAGTCCAAATTCTCCGTGAAAAATCTCCTTATTCAAATGGTTATCCTTTAAAAGCTGTATGAGTTTACGATTTAATAAAACCATTCCTACGCTCATCCTTTGCTTAGTAGTTTGCCTGCTGTTTATTCATCATGAACAAAGATCTTCTAAACCAGAACACAAGAATAACACCCTTGAACACACTGCTTAGCGCAATCGACATCCACACCCCATTCAAGCCAAAAGGTTCGGATAAGAGTAAGGCTAGTGGAATTCGGAGTGCAGTAAATGAAATACTAAAGATCGGCGGGATGTGGGTTTGACCCATGCCGTTAAAAGCACCTACTGTCATCAATTCCATACACATGAATAATTGTGAGTAACCGATGATCCGCATATAATCTGCGCCCAATTCCAAACTTGTCTGGTCTGATAAAAACAATGAAAATAGCTGCTGCGGGAACGCAATAAATATAAGCGACACGATCACGCCAAAAATGGAGGTTAAAATTAAGGCCTGACGATACCCCTGCCCAATACGATCGAAGCGACGTGCTCCATAATTTTGACCAAAAAAGGCAGCAATAGCTCCCTGTAGTCCGCCAATGGTCATATAGGAAATGGATTCAATTTGGATTCCTACTTTTTGAACCGCAATAGCATCCTCTCCAAATCGTACAATGATCTTGGCAATGATGATCGATATGATCGTAAAGGTGACCCGTTGGATCGTTATCGGTAGCCCCATGCGGATGACTTCTTTCATTTGACGACTGTCCCACGCGGATGTGTTTGAAATGAGTTCTGACTTTCTTGTCTTCACGATAAAAAGAGCCGTAACCAAAATGTTCGCCGTTAATGTTGCAATAGCTGCCCCCGCTACTCCCCATCCTTCAAAACTGCCCCAGCCAAAAATCAAAAATGGATCAAGGACAATATTAACCATAAGACCAATGGAGAAGATCTGAAACGGTTGTTTACTATTTCCCATAGCATTTAAGAGAGTTGCGAATAACGTATTCACAATGGAAAATACCGATCCAAATATCGAAATCATTAGAAATTGTCTAGCCATCCGTTCTACTTCATCACTTCCAAGATCAAAAAAACCAATCAACTGATTCTTGGTTAATAGCACTAAACTCATATAGAGAAGTCCTAATAAAATAGACATCATAAATCCGTTCTTTATATAAGATTTAGCCTTCTCTAACTGACCAGATCCCATACAATGCGCCACCTTGATCCCTGTGCCGATCGTAACCATAGTCGATAAAGCAATCGCTAGATTAATGAAAAAGCTCGCTGTACCAATCGCGGCAACCGGACCACTTCCTAATCTTCCAACCCAAATCATATCGACTAGACCATAAGTAGTAGAGATGAAATTCGTCGCAATAATCGGAAGCGTTAATTTCATTAAGGTAGGCATAATAGGACCCTGAGTCAAATCGTTTGTGTCCTTCAAGTCCTTCAAGTCTAATTACACCTTCTTCATCTAATTTCAAATCCATTATATAACCACGCACTTATATAATCAATTGATTATATGTGAACAATATTTTGAGTTCGGATTTTTAGGCGAAATGGCTATTGAAAAGAACGATTAGTTCGTTTAGAATAAAACCAACAATCAGTTCTATATTTATAGAACTAATAACAAGTTCAGTATTTCACTGAAAGAATGGAGCAGCTCTTGGATTATAAAGTAGAGGTCGATTTTGCACCCATGTATGAATGTGTTAGTAGTATGACTGCTTTTCTAAGTAAGCAGAACCATACTGCCATGGATTCCGGTAAGCTCTGGGTACGCGATGTTCAAGCCAGATTCGCGCCAATGCTGCTACGTAAAATGCAGGAAGTCGTTAAGAAACTTGATGATTTCAGTTTGGCTCCCTATATTTGGTGCTGTCCGGGAGAGCGTTCGGTAGAGGGGTTTTTGGAGTGGTTCGATGGTTTATCTTCGGGCGAACTGTATGAAATATCCGGACGTTTCGGCCAATCGGTCCCTTCCAATCTTGCGGAGCTTAGGGACACTGCCGCTGACATCCTCCGCGAATGGAACTCAGGTTACTTCAGTGGAATCGATCCTAATATCATCAAAGGGCTTGAGCAAGAAGCCGAATCAAGACGCGCGATGCTAAGCGGGAACAATGATATGGAAGTCTTTGAAGCAGCTACTGCTGGAATGCGCCTTTATCCAACCGAACATCTGAAGCAGGTCATTATCATTCCGCAATATCATGCTCGTCCATTGGTTACGACCGCTATGTATGATGAATTCGTATTCACCAGCTACTCTTGTGATGTTCTCCCTCCGGAAGCTGGACGGCCTGCGCCTGCATTACTCCGCCTTACCCGTGCGTTGTCAGATGAGACCCGGCTGTATATCCTTCGTTTGCTCACAGGCAAGCAGCTCAATTTCACAGAAATCGTGCGTGAGGTAGGACTTTCTAAAAGCACAATCCACTACCATCTTATCGCACTGCGTGCAGCTGGGCTGGTCATTGTCCATACCAATGTTAGAAACGCATCGTACAGCCTGCGATTAGAAGCGTTAAACGGGCTACCTCAGCAGATTGGGGCGTATCTGGAGAGTTAAGCATAAACGGCTTAGGCGTCCTTATAAGGACGGTAAGCGTATTTGCGAGAAATATAAGATAGTATAGGTGCAAAACTTTATACTTTCTTATTTTAAGAAAGGAGCTACCAAGCAATGATAAAACGCAGCTATTATGGTCTACTCTCGACCATTACATTAAGCGCTTTTGGAGATGCTTTTGGCTTACTGGCTATGGAGTGGCTCGTCTATGAGCTAACCGGTTCTAAGCTAGCGATGGGAGCACTCGCGCTCAGTTCCGGCATACCTGAGCTGCTGTTGCGCTTGCTCGGTTCACCGTTGTCCGATCGGCTGCACCGGATCCGTTTTATGGCCTGCTTGGCAGCCATTCGCTTGCTGGCTATAGCACTGCCACTCGGCATGGGCCTGGCTGGCCAATTGCAGCTGTGGCATCTGTTTGTCGCCGCGGGTCTCAGCGGATCTTGCGCCGCATTGTTCATGCCAACAGCGATGGCTGTTATTCCTGGCGTTGCCGACAGCCGGAAGCTGGTGCGAGCTTTTGCTATCATTGATGGCAGCAAAAGCGCAGCAGTCCTGCTGGGGCCTGCCTTAGCAGGTGCGTTGACCGCTGCTAGTGGAGCGCTGCCCGCCCTTGGCATCAACATGATATGTTACGCAGCCGCCATCACTACCTTGCTGTGCTTACAAAAGCTACCGAAACCTTCTCCAGCCCCAGGTAGTTTCTCCATCACCGTTTACGTTCGCGAGATAGCCGAGGGTTTTACCTTCTATAAACAATTTCCTGCAATGCTTACGATTATGATCATGGCCTCCATCAGTAATTTAAGCTCAATTGCCGTCTGGACGATGATGGTCCCTTTTGTACGCGAAGTGCTCCACCGCGATGCGGCCACGATGGGCACGCTAAGTACAGTTTTCGCACTGGGAACCTTAGTCGGGCTAAGTGTGATTTCCATGATAGGGGAAATTAAAAAAAGACGGCTTGTCATGCTTAGCAGTCTGGGGACCATAGGTTTAGTGACTACCTTATGGGGGTTATTCCCTAGTTTTTCTTTTGCTCTCGCCGCTGTATTTGCTACTGGAACGTTAGGCCCCTTCTTCGGTTCCTTAAGCTCGTCACTCCATGGACGTCTAGTTCCGAGCCATCTGCAAGGAAGAGTCAATTCTATTCGCTTTCTGATCGGTGGCGGGTTGCAGCCTTTTGGTGCTTTTGCCGGTGGCGCGATTGCCCAGCATTATGGGGTGCCGGTACTTTTTGTAATCGCCGGACTGCTTCCAATGCTCTGTGCTAGCGCAGCCTTGCTACTCCCCGGACTCAAAGCGCTGGATGGTGACCTTTCCACCCTTGAGGCTACCCATAGGCGACCCGTTGTGGAAGTTCCGTCACAAGGTCTTGTAACTGAACGATAAGTGGGGATATGTAGAAGAGTTCACTGATTCCAATAGAAACAGCGATAACTTAGGACAAGGAAATCACGTCCTAAACTACCGCTGTTTATTTTAATTTATCAAGCAAAAAAGGAAACCGGATTTTTAATTTTTTCACAATAGAGACTACCCTCTGTCGTTGAAGGCGGCGGATGGCAGTCTGTTTTTTTATAGTCTTGTTAACGTTCCATTCACACTACTCTGATAATGTCTATAAGCGTTAGGTGGATGATCATCCAAACCCAATAAATGATGATGCGGAGGATAATAATGTTAACTTCTTTTAAAAAAAGACTAATCGTTGGTCTAACCCTATTGGCTGTGATTAGTGCCGGATTAGGCGCAAGCCTGGTGTTGCCCGGGTACCAGGCATCGGCCGAGACCAAAACGGATCAAACCGTGCTACCCATAACTCAGACTGAAGTACCCGCCAATCTCGATGATACCGCGAGTCTGACTGCCTTCGTTGATAGCATCATGGAAAAAGACATGAATCGGCTGCAAATTCCGGGAGCGGTCATCTCCATCGTTAAAGACGACAAGATTATTTTGGCCAAAGGTTATGGCAGTTCCAATCTGGAAAAGGCAGCACCCGTTGACCCGATAACCAGCATGTTTCGAATTGCTTCAACGACAAAGCTGTTCACCTGGACAGCGGTGATGCAACTGGTCGAGCAAGGCAAAATTGATCTAGACACGGATATTAACACCTACCTGAAATCAGTGAAGATCCCTGCTACTTATCCTGAACCTATCACTATGCGCCATTTGATGACACATACAGCAGGGTTCGAAGAAGGTGGAGTTGGTTATCAAATCACTACAGACCCTGCCAAATTGCCGGGGTCAATCTCGGAAACACTCAATAAGCATATGTTGGCACGGGTAAGACCACCCGGACAGATAAGTTCTTATTCGAACTACGGAGCTACACTCGCAGGTCTAATTGTAGAGGAAGTTAGCGGTATTCCTTACAATGATTATATAAAGAAATATATTTTTGATCCGCTCGACATGAAATATTCGACTGTAGTAGAACCTTTGCCGGAGTCATTCATGCCCAACAAAGTTGTGGGGTACAACAGCGAGAACGGTAGTTTTATTCCAGGTACACCTACCTTCGAGGGCGGCTTTCGTCCTGCCGGCTCGGGTACAGTATCAGCAGTAGATATAGCGCATTTCATGATCGCCCATCTGCAGAACGGGAAATATGGAGACCAGCAGATTCTGAGACCCGAGACGGCAGAACTAATGCATTCAACGGCGTTTCAATTTGATAAACGTCTGCCGGGGGTGGATCTTGGGTTCGCAGAGAAACAAATCAATGGGCTCACGCTGATCACTCATGGTGGTTCTGACCCCATGTTTAATACGGGATTGTATCTTGTGCCTGCCAAGCATGTAGGCATCTTTGTATCCTACAACGGCGGTGAGGGCGGTGATTCCGCAGCAGACCTCATCCAAGCCTTTTTCAACCGCTACTACCCTGCTCCTGATGCGAGTCAGGCTGAATTCATCGCTTCTGATGAATCTATTCAGAAATATGCAGGAGCCTATCAATTTACACGCCGAAACATCAGTGATATTGATAAGTTTTTCAACTTTTTCGCTCAGCTGAATGTCTCGGTTGAGGATAATAAGCTATCCTTGGGAAGTGGTAGTGAACAACAATTGTATAGAGAAGTCGGTCCGAATATGTTCCAACTCGAGGGAGGTACCGAACAAATTGCCTTCCGTACGAATGAGTCCGGTAAGGTTACACATATGATCTTAGGGATGGTACCGGATATGCCGCTGGAGCGTACGCCTCTCTTGGATCAAAATAAATTTTGGCTTATCGTCCTAGGGTTCTTGGGGTTGATTTTCATCACTGCATTGCTCGGACTAATCTTCTCCAGACGCAAGATCAAGGCGATGACGCCACCTGAAAAGTGGGCCATCCGCCTATCTGCGGGAACTGCTGGCTGGGCGCTGCTATCTTTCGTCACGATATTTATGGTGGTTATGTCCATGGACATGATGCAGAAGTTCAGCGGGATCAGTCTTTCGCTTTCTCTCAGTTTAGTTATGCCAATCATTTTGGTTGGTCTGACTTTAGCTTTACTAATCTCGGCTATACTGGTTTGGAAGAATAAATACTGGACAGCTTTCAAGCGTGTGCATTATACGTTAGTGACGCTTTCGGCTGTGGCGATGACTCTGTTCTTCTACTATTGGAACCTGTTGGGTTGGCAGTTCGGATAACACCATTACTTGCCAAGTACAAATCAGATATAATGAAAGCTTAATAGAGGAGGAAAATCGTGGCTACTATACTTATCGCTGATGATGATGATAACATCCGAAAGCTAATGTCTTTATTTTTGCGAAAAGAAGGTTTTGACCTCAAAGAAGCCAGGGATGGTACCAAAGCTCTGTCCATTATACAGAACTCGCGTGTCGATCTCGTCATTCTAGATATTATGATGCCAGGATTGGATGGTTGGGATCTATGCAGAGAAATCAGGCGCTGGGATGCCAACATCCCCCTCCTCATGGTGACGGCTAAAGCGGAATCCGCACACAAAGTGAAAGGCTTTCAACTTGGTACGGATGACTATCTAACGAAACCATTTGATCCGCTTGAATTGGTAATGCGAGTAAAAGCTTTGCTTAAACGCTCGCTGGTCGTCTCTTCCCAGTCTGTGCAGTTGGGCAATGTGACGCTCAACCGGCGCACTTTTCAGGTCACGCGTGGTGAAGAACCGGTCACAATTCCTTTGAAGGAATTTGAGCTGCTGTTTCTGCTGGCCAGCCATCCTGGGCAAATCTTCACAAGAGAACAGTTGATCCTTCAAATCTGGGGATTAAATTATGAAGGAGACGGCCGGACTGTAGATGTGCATATAAGTCGGTTGAGGGAGAAATTCAGCGGCAAGGGCGAGCAATTTCAAATCGAAACGGCCCGCGGCCTGGGATATCGGCTGATCCCTACGCCATGATCAAGACGTTATATGTACGCGTCATTCTCACGTTTCTAGGCATCATTATCTTTAGTCTAATCTGTTCCTTTTTCATTGGCTTGTATGTCTTTCAGAAACAGATAAGTTATGAGGGACAGAATGAAATGATCGTAGTGGGAAAAGAGATCATTCACCGCTATGATGACGCCAAACCTAAAGATACGGACGAGTTCCTGAATAGTATGGTTAAGGTATCCGCACACCCTATCCACCTGTACAATCATGCCGGAGAACATACCTTTTATGGGCTCAAGGGTAGTCCGGCTGTCACTGTCCCCCCCGAAGCTATCAAACAAGTACTGCAAGGAAAGCTCTACCGTTCCTCCGCGGAAGATAAGGATATTTTTATCGGGATGCCCTTTATGTTGAACGGAGAGTGGCGTGCGATGTTCTTGCAGTATTCTGCTGAGAACGAAAATATCGTCAATCGGATGGTGCTCTTTGTGCTTTTGCTCGTGCTTTTGCTGGGTAGCGTATGCATTCTTATTGCCGCCAGATATTTGGTGGAGCCGATCAAAGCACTGACGAATGCGACAAAAAGACTGGCCAAGGGTGATTTCGAGGTGGAGCTTAAAGTGAACCGAATAGATGAAATCGGGGAATTGACACAAAGCTATGTGGAGATGGCAGGGGAGCTGAAGCAGTTGGAACAAATGAGGCAGGATTTCGTATCCAACGTTTCTCATGAAATCCAGACACCGCTTACGTCCATTTCCGGCTTTGCCAAGGCGTTGCAGAACCATGATTTGATCGTGGAAGAGGAACGCAGCGAATATCTTGATATCATCATTGCGGAGAGTGAACGTCTGTCGAGGCTAAGTGATAATTTACTGAAGCTCGCTTCCCTGGATTCTGAACATCATCCCTTCAACGCAAGTCCCTTCAATCTTGACGAGCAGATTAGAACCATCGTTGTGACCTGTGAGCCCCAATGGTCAGCCAAAGGCATCGTTATCGATCTAGAGCTGCCGGAAGCGGTCAAAATTAAGGGTGATGAAGATCAGCTGAAGCAAGTATGGATGAATTTGCTCAGCAACAGCATCAAATTCACACCGGTAGGCGGGAATATTCGCATCAGTATAATTAGTAGTGCAGCAGAAGTATCCGTCACCATCATCGATAATGGAATCGGTATGTCCCCGGAAGAGTTCAATGCCGTATTCCAAAGATTTTATAAAATAGACAAGTCGCGGAACGGAAACAACAATGGCAACGGTCTCGGACTTGCGATCGTTAAAAAAATTGTCTCTCTGCATCAAGGCAGGATAGAGGTAGACAGTGCTATCGGAGAGGGAACGACGATTATCGTTAGGTTGCCCGTCTCCCCGCCTGCTCCCAGCCGAAAGAGCCTTAAGCCCTTTGAAGATACCTCAGCGCCTATGGATATCGTAAGGGAATAATCAAAAAACAGGCGATACCGGTAGACCGGAGCATCGCCTGTTTTTTAAGGTTAGATCTAGGAGCATCGCTACTAGAATTCCATACCGATTGTAATATCTTATAGTGGCCAAACCTCCAGCCACTAGGTACTACCGCCCCCCTTCGGCTAAAAACCGAAGGGGGGGTTCTTTGAGCCTTTCGTCGATGTGGGTTTGGGTTTCGCGCTGATAGCAGCGGAGAGAACGGACTGATTGTGGAAAAGCGGAGCGTTCGCCCGAAAGCTTTCCGAAGGAAAGCTCACTTCGTAAGCATATGCTGTGTCCGGATTTTACCCTAGGGGGAAAAATTCAAAAAAATCTGGACACAACAGCGATTGTAACAACAGTCCGTTCTCGGAGCGTCCGCCAGCGCAAAGTGCACAACACCCCACACAAACACCCTAAGGCTCAATCAACCCATACTTCGTTTTTATCCGATCCAACTTTTCAATCATAGGGTTAGCAATGAAAAAGAGGAACACCACCGTCGAGACCGCATGCACCATATCAAACCAAAAGGCGGAAACATAAGTCGTCATCAAAGCCGATAATGAGAACTCAGAAGTGAACATCATCAGCGAGCCTATATTGATAATGCCTCCATATACCAAGAAAGTTGCTAGCCCTCCAAATATACAGAGAGACAGCTTAGTCTTTTTAAGCAGACCTTTCTTGAAGAAAATGCCCGCCAGGAAGCCAATGATGCCAAAACAGAACATTTGCCAAGGCGTCCAAGGTCCCTGCCCAAAGAAGAAATTGGAGACGAAGCCCGCAACAGCACCGACCAGAAATCCTGCCTCAGCTCCCAAACTCACCCCTGCGATGATGACAATGGCAACAACCGGCTTAAACTGCGGCAACATGAAAAAGGCTGCGCGTCCAGCAACGGCAATGGCTGCTAGCACCGCTATGACGATGAGTTCCCTCGCCTGCGGCTTCCGATTCTCGAACACCAGCGCAAACGGAATCATCGTGTAGAGGACGATCAATAGGCTGATAAAGTAATATTTGCGATCATCTAGGACAAAGATCCCTAACAAAATTGTAGCTGGAATAACTATAAAGATTAGCAGTCCCGCTAATAAAGTCCGACGACTCAAACGACGACCCGTTACCTGCTTCGTTGACATAAATCAATCACACCCTCTATCGTTACTCCCTCGCTCCATACATGACGCGCCATACGGTTGGCGGCAGTCGTATAGAAGCTGTTTCCCGCAAAAAACTTCTGGGCTTCATTCGTAGTGATGATACTTCCATCAAAGAACATCGCGCAAACCTCCGCATATTTGGCACAAAATTCAACATCATGCGAAACCATTACGATGGTAACACCTTCAGCATTAAGCTTCTGTAGGAATAAAGCGAGTTTTTCTTTGAAAGGCCCATCCAGTCCTTTCGTCGGTTCATCCAGCAGCAGAATCTTTGGTTCTAACAAAAGCACTTTTGCCAGCGCCGCACGCTGCTGTTCTCCCCCGCTAAGATCATACGGATGCATCGAGAGAAGATGTTCCAGTTCTGCGAACTTAACCACGGCCTCAACTTTAGCCACCTTTTCTTCCTTCGTTAAAAGAAGCTGAGATAACATTTCGTATAAATCTAACTCAACTGTTTTTTTCACAAATAACGTTTGCGGATTTTGCGGAAGGATGCCCAGATTGTTAGTAAACAGTTCTTTGGCATTTATCTTCGCTGGATTCTTTCCACTGATTAGAACCTTCCCTCGATAGGGCTGAAGGATGCCGCTCATCAAGGAGAGTGTTGATGTCTTCCCCGTTCCATTCCCACCAACAATGCAATAGAACTGCCCTTGCTTCACTTCAAAGGACAAATCTTTAATAATATCCGGTCCGTGCTTATCATATTTAAACCATACATCCTTGAACTTTATGACTACTGGGCCGTCCTCTTTCGTGCTTGGCTGAGATTCCGCGATCGCTGCAGGTGTCTTATCCTCTAGAAAAGCATCCAACCATTGGCGTCCTTCCTTTACTGTAACAGGCCATGCTAAGGCATTCTCTACGCCTGCGTAAATTTGCATCGGTGAGGGCATGGAAAGAAACATCGGATGGTTCAGCTTGCTTAGAGCTTCTCCCACCCTTTGCGGGGTATCATCAGCAATCACGATGCCCTCATTCAGCACAATCAGCCGATCTGTAAGCGGAAGAACATCCTCTAGACGATGCTCGGTCATGATAACGGTTGTTCCAAGCTCGCGATTAATCTTTTTGACCGTCTCCAAAAAATCGGAAGCGGCGATGGGATCTAGCTGAGAGGTAGGCTCATCAAGGATTAGAACCGAGGGATGCATAGCCATAATCGCCGCTAAATTGAGTAGCTGCTTCTGGCCACCCGATAGCTCAGTCACACTTTTATGGAACCAGGTCTGAATTCCGAAAAAGCTCGCCATCTCAGCCACGCGCAAACGAATCGTAGAATTGTCATAACCTAAGCTTTCAAGGCCAAAGGCCAACTCATGCCACACCTTGTCTGTCACAATTTGATTGTCCGGACTTTGGAGTACATAACCGATTTCCGCTGCTTGTGTCCGTTGATCAATCTCCTCTACAGGTTGACCCTTATAATAAATCGCCCCTTGGCGTTTGCCATGTGGGGTTAGGATTGTTTTCAGTTGTCTTAGTAAGGTACTTTTGCCGCAGCCTGACTTTCCACACACAGTAATAAAGTCTCCGCTTGCAATCGTAAGATTAATATTCGAAAGAGCCATCTGCTCTTGTTCAGGAAAAGCAAAGCTTAGTTCTTCGATTCGATAGATTTCCATTTCATTGCCTCCACCATATTGATGAGCACAGGGATCATACATAGCGCAAAATAAGCGATATATACAAGGATACTAAAAGGTGTAATTGCGCTCGCTTTAATCGACGGATAATATCTCATCGTGTTCTCACCCATTGCTGCGCCGATAGCTACCATCGCAATTAAACCTGTCATGATCAAGAGGGCTACTTTGTCCCGGGCATCTAGACGGAAGATCGAAAAGCTTGTACGTCCAGGCAATCCATATCCTCTTGACTTCATGGAATCCGCCGTCTCAATCGCATTTTCCAGGGCCCAGGTGGTCATTATCGATAGGATCGTAATCCCATTCCGCGCTCGCGCGAGGAGATTTCCCTGCGTAACATCCCGGCCAATACATTTTTGGGCATTCGAAATCACCTTGATTTGCGCTAAATATCTAGGAACAAAACGAAGCACCATCGAAAAAATCAACGACAGTGCCGGCAGTATTTTTCCGAATATATAAATAAACTTATCCGAGGTCATCACGACGTTATAACAGGAGAACCATATGATTACCGTCACAAACATGCACGCCGCTGCTACGCCATAAAGAATGGATTCCTTCGTAATGGGATTTCCATTGTTCAAATAGAACAAGATCGTTACCCCTTGATGATTAAAAACAGGGTTCATAATCGCCATAAATAGTAGAAAAGGAACCATGTACAGCAGATTAAACCGAACGGCTTTCTTTCCTTTTAACATAAAGGAGTAGACTACTGCACTGATAAGGGCAATCACCTGAAATATGGGATGCATGAACACCATGCTAAACAGCAATACAACGACAAAATATAGAAAATTCACAAACGGATGAAAGGTAGAAAAGCTATCCTTCATTATTTCTGAGCTCCTCCTGTGGCTACATAACCACCTACATCTCGACCTAAATCACAAGTGTATACCCATTCAACGACATCGCCATCCTTGAGAACATAACGACTACTGCCGTAGTTAGGGAACCAGCCATTTACTTTGTACATCCATCCACTAAGCTCTCCAGCATCAAATTCATAAAGATTATTTATGCCTTCAATATAATTACTGTTATAGATCGGAGTCATACTGAATTCCATATGGATTTTATTCTTCTTCATCTCTCTTAGCAAAACATCAAACACAGACTCACCTTCATAAAAGGTTACCTTCTGCGCTTTATAAATGATACCATCTGCCGGCAATACTTCAACCTTATCCTTATTGAAAATATCCATATTATCTAAAATCGTTGCTGCCGACACGGACAAAGTAGCCGTTAATTGCTTCTTCTTATCTACCGTTGCATCTTGCCATTCCACGGGCTTAGGTTTCCCGCTCGGCACTGGATCGGTAAGGAATTTATCCTTTTTCGGTTCCTGCTTTGTTTCTGTTGTCGCTACTTTTGAATCCGGTTTGATTACTGGTTTTGCCGTCGCTTTCGTTTCCGGCACGGACGTTTTAGCCGCTTTCGGTGTTGCGGTCGGTTGTGCCTGTGTATCCGATTTAGGTGTTGCAGTCGGCTTTTCAACCTCTGTTACCGCAGTTTCGGTTGGCGTTACCTCTTCAGTTGGTTTTAACGTTTCAACGGGCTTAGGCTTAGCTGTTTCACCAGGTGTAGCTGTAGGAGCTATCTCCGTTGTCTCGGCATCACTTGAGGTTGTAGGCTCTACATCAACATTCTGATTGGAGGCCGTATTGGCTGATTCTACAACTTGAGACTCAACACTGTTACTCGCAACCTTGTTCGGGCTCTTCTGATAATTCCCGCCCCAAAAGAAGGCAATCGCCAACACACCAATAATTAGTATCGCTGTTAGCCATTTTTTCTTGTTCATTTCTTAAGTTCCCCACCTTAAATAATAAGCAAGGGTATACACGCTACCCTTGCTTATCTCTTTAAATAAAGTTCTATTTAACGTCTGTCATGTCATAAAGACTCGTCTGACCCTTAACGAACCGATCATAAGCAACCAGTGCATACATCGCTTGATCCGTAGCCATAAGATCTACTTCTCCGGGTTTCGCGCCTCCGTTGCCTACTCCACCCTGCTTCACGTGATAAAAACCACCTTCAGGTGCAGCAAAGCCAAGCAACGCATCTACCGCTGAACGGCCATTTTTAATGAATCTGGAATCCTTATGTGGATCTATACCAAGTCCAGCTAAAGCTACGATCACCTGAGCAATGCTCTCGGAGTTCGTAGACTCCCAGCTTGCAAAACCACCATCTGCTGTTTGCGTTTTGGATAACCAAGCAATTCCACGATCCACAGCAGCCGTTACTTTGGCATTCGTTTTGTAATACGGGGTCAAGCCTTGAATAACCATTCCCGTAATATCCGGATCGGCCTCAGTAGCATTACTGCCTAGTGCCCATCCCCCGCTGTTGATCTCTCTGCCTAAAATGTAATCAATGAGCATCTCTCTAGTTGTCTGCGTCTTTACATCCTTAACCACTGGAATGTCGTAATGATTACTATCCAGTGCGATCAGGGCAAACACAGGTCCATTAATGCCTTGCTTGATTACAGTATCAAAATCCGCGAGCGGTTCCAGTAGGTTATAACCCGCCACTTTATCAATATTTTTGCCGATTGAAGTTAATGCCAAAATAACTCTATCATATTCCGTATATTTTACGCTATGCAGCTTCCCAGCTTTTTCTTTAAGGGTGGCTTCTACATTCGCATAGTACTTAGCGTAATAACTATCTGGAACCTTCACACCAGAACGTGCCAGCCCGAACACTGTCCAATCCCCGCCAACCGAGGAGATGACCGGGTTTGTTACTGTTTTTTGCAAAAAGGCTGCTGTGTTCTGAATATATGGACTAACTGCTTTGTCGCCACTCTTATAATCATGGGTTCTAGTAGCTACAACAGCTGCCATTTCTCTAGTTACAAGCTCTTTAGGCTTAAACTGATTATTATCACCTAACATAAGTCCGGTGGCAACAATGGTTTCCACATCTGCTTTTGCCCACGCAGACACAGTATTGATATCTTTAATAGCTGTCCCAGGCTTCGTAGCCGGGATTGATAATGCTCTGACAATAATGGCTGCCATTTGTTCGCGAGTAATCTTATCATTTGGCTTAAATTCATTATTAAAGCCTGTAATTAACCCTGCTTTATGAGCAGCATTCACATATGGATAGAACCAATCTCCCAGAGCGACATCCTTGTAGGTAATTCCTTTGTCACTCTTGATATCAAGTTCCAATGCTGATACTAGGATCTTAGTAAATTCTGCTCTTGTAATGTGATCTTTCGGATTTACCTGACCATTGTTACCTTGGATGTACCCTTTTACTGTAGCTGTTTCAATCGCTGAGAACGCCCAGGATGAGATCTTATCGGCGTCTTTATACACTTGCTTGATATCGTTAGGAGTCGCTGTTGGCGATGGACTCGCATTCGGGTCACCCGGTTTAGCGATATCACCTGGAGCTGGCGTACCACTTGGTTTTGGTGTAGCAGATGGGGTTGGAGTTGGGCTCAAAGTTGGCATCGGTGCATTTAGATCCACACCCAAATTCGTAGTATAACGCCACTGAATTCTATCCCCGGCACTTAGGTTATATGAAGATGCACCATAATTAGGATATTTTCCATTCACATTATACATCCATCCACTACCGCTACCATGGTCAAATTCTCCATCACCAGCTATGGATTCAACATATACACTTCCAAATGTACTGTTCCAAGAATATCTATAGTCGATATCGCGGCTATCTAGCACTCTTTCTAGTACAGACCACACTGTGTCACCAGATTGTAGCTCTACCTGTACAGATGGAAGAACATATCCCTTCTTAATCGTAAGCTTATCCACGGATAGGGTTACATATGGTTTCGATGGAGTGGTTCCTCCACCATTGCCACTACCACCGTCGCCACCAGGTGTCTGAACTACACTGGATGTGTACGCAATGTAATCAGTGAAGTGATTGGTTTTTACGATTAAATCATTTCCATTATCGTAGGCATACTCTGACTTGCCGCTTGCCAAACCTAAGGCGTCACTTGCAAATTTTTGAATCGCATGAGGTGCACCATTTTGAATATAAGCTACATCTTTTCCTTTAAGGTCCTTAAAGGTTAATGTGATAAATTGACTGAATTCTACTCTTGCGCTGCCACCCATAGAAAAAGCTTGAATAATGCTCTCCAGCTTCTTATCCTGGGAAATAATCTGATTCAGACTATCTTTTAGTGCAGCTTCTGTGCCTGTTAAAGGTGACATTAGTTCAATCGCTGCGGCATTTCCACTTGTAACTTTTGCACCCTTAGGAATGACTACAGATACGTCACCTTTGGTAGCCTCAATCTGAGGAAGATCGCTGTTATTAGGTAAACTAACACTAACCTTCGATTGTTGACTTTTAGGAATAACTACCGTTATTTCCTTGTTGCTATCTCCTGTGCTGATCGGAACGATATAATCATGAGCATCATCATTGATTACAACTTCCGGCTTATCACCAGAAGGTAACGGAAATTCTTTCGGACCCTCTGGTTGTACAGGTGGTTGTTCAATTACCACATCATTCATATCAAAGAGACGGTTACTGTGATTAATCAGACGATCATAGGACACAAGTGCATACGTACCTTGGTCCGTAGCCATCCCATCTACTCTTCCGGTGAGAATATGCTTAAATCCACCATCCGGATCAGCAAAGGTAAGCAGTGCATCAATCAGTGAATTTCCCTTTTTAACAAACCTTAAGTCACTGTGCGGATCTATGCCTACGCCAGTTAAAGCAACAATGACCTGCGCGATGCTCTCACTGCTTGTGCTTCCCCAGCTTGTAAATCCACCTTGATCATTCTGTGTGCTTGATAACCATGCAATCGCGCGATCCACAGCAGCTTTTACATTAGGATCCTTTGCATAGTAAGGCGCAAGTGCTTGCATCGTCATTCCAGTGATATCGGTATCGGCTTTAGTACCAAATAACGCCCATCCACCAGTTGGTGCTTCTTTTTCTAAAATATACTGAACTAGTTTTTCTCTTGTGGTTTGATCTGTAACGCCTTCTACTACAGGAATATCATAGTTATGACTATCTAAGGCAATCAGCGCAAATATGGGACCATTAAGCCCTTGCTTCTGAACATATTGAAAATCTGCAAGTGCATTTCTTAGATCATACCCTGCAACATTCGTGATATCTTTTCCGATCGAGGTAAGTCCTAGAATCGCTCTGGAATGCTCTGTGCTTTTAGAAGGGTCGAGTTTTCCATCCTTCATTAGCTTAGCTACTTCAGCAGCTACATTATTATAATAAAGATTGTAATAGCCACTTGGAACCTCGAAGTTGGCCCGTGCTAGAGAAAGAATCGACCATTCCCCGCTACCTGTTCCAAAAGACGGATTTTTTACAGTGTTTAGGATATAGGCAAGGTTTTTATTTAATTGTTGTTTGGCTACAACAGTAGTAGGTTGTTCAAATGGAACATCATTCATGTCATAGAGACGGTTGCTATTATTGATCAGACGATCATAGGATACGAGCGCATATGTACCTTGATCCGTAGCCATAGCGTCTACTTTACCGGTGAGAATATGCTTGAAGCCACCATCCGGCCCAGAGAAGCTAAGTAAAGCATCTATAAGTGAATTTCCTTCTTTAATAAACCTAGGGTCACTGTGCGGATCTACGCCTACGCCAGTTAAGGCAACAACAACCTGTGCAATGCTCTCACTGCTTGTGCTTCCCCAGCTTGTAAATCCGCCTTGAGCATTTTGTACACTCGATAACCATGCAATCGCCCGATCCACGGCAGCTTTTACATTAGGATCCTTTGCGTAATAAGGCGCAAGTGCTTGCATCGCCATCCCGGTCATATCGACGTCGGCTTTGGTTACACCTAAAGCCCAGCCCCCGGCATCTGCTGCACCTTTTTTAACTTCTCTATCTAAGATGTACTGAACCAGGTTTTCTCTTGTGCTTTGATATATAACTCCCTTCTCATCAGGATCAGGGAATAATACTGGAATCTCATAGTTATGACTATCTAGTGCAATCAGAGCAAATATGGGACCGTTGTTCCCTTGCTTCTGAATATATTGATAATCAGCGAGTGCATTTCTTAGATCATGACCTGCAACATTCGTGATATCTTTTCCGATAGAGGTAAGTCCTAGAATGGCTCTGGAATTCTCTGTGCTTTTACTAGCGTCGAGTTTTCCATCCTTAATTATCGTTGCTATTCGCGTAGCTACATTGTTGTAATAGAGATTGTAATAACCGTTAGGTACTTTGTAGTTCGCACGTGCTAGAGAAAGAATCGACCATTCTCCGCTACCTGTTCCAAATGAAGGATTCTTTACGGTGTTAACGATGTAGGCCAAGCTTTTATCTAACTGTTCTTTAGCAGTGATTTTATAAGTAACCTGATAGGTTACATTATCTGCTTTGTTTCCTGCGCCATCTATAGCTGTTACTGCGATTACGTTACTACCTGGGTTTAGAGATGCTTTGTACTCATCATTAGTAGCTGACAGAACGACTTGGTTCAGCTTTACTACTGGAATAATGTCTTTATAGACATTGTCTGTAACCACTACTTTGAAGCTTACATCTTTACTGGATACTTCCTGTTTATCTTGTATACCTTCTATTGAAATCGTAGGCTTCTCTGTATCTGGCTCTTGTACTAGCGCATTAATCTGCTCTACTAGAGCTTGATCAACCTCTGTTGTTACAACTGCACTATCGGCAATTGCTTCATTCGCATGAGCCGGGATTACACTTGTAGAGAACGTCGTGATAAATACTGCTACAATAAGTAACCAAGCTAAAAACTTATTTTTCTTCATGTTTCCATAACCCTTCCCTTCTCTTCCTATGTTAAAAAACAGAATAAACTTTCATAGCACTACAAAAAAACCACTCAACATAACGTCAAGAGGTTTAAGATAGTGAACCGCAACAATAGCAGGCATATACTATATCAAACACCTCTCTATCGCTCGTAGAGTTTAACGGTGTATTAGAAACAGGCAGATATTCTGGCTCAAGTATCATCACCCTTGCTACCTTCCCAGTTTCCCAGTGGCACCTTGCAAGGACTCCTCTTTCACAGCGGCGGGACCGCGCGGGATTCACACCCGCTTTCCATTTAACCAATCTATGATTGTAATTCCGAAACATTCATAATTGGCACCTATTGCTAATATTAATTTTTCATGCTTCATCATATCTAATATAGTTGCTTTTGTCATGCAATATTTGTTTTTTGTATAACGAGTAGTTAGCGATAATCCTATTGAATATCAAATCATTCTAACCACAATATATTCTTTTTCTCTCAGCTCAAAACCATCCTCCAGTGACAAAAAGGCCAAATCAAAGATTCGATCATACTTTTTATTACGTGGTAGTCCTTCTTCCTCAGCCCAGCATGTATAGAGCTCGAACTCGGCACCAGATACCCCATAATCTGTCATAAGCCTAAATAGCTCCCGACAACACTTGAGTGAGGCGTTATACGATCCCGGTAGAGTATCTTTTAGCTTAGGGGATACAGAGAAACCGCCCCAATTCGGTGAAATCCGGTACACATACGGACTCCGAAAATGCTTGCGAATCTCATCGTTCCAATACCCAAGTTCCTCTATAAAAATACCCGCTGCATCTTCTTCCGAGTCGTATACAAGACAGTCCTCATCTCTTAAATGAGACAGATCTGCGATGTCATCCAAAGGAATTATGCCTTGCAGGCGCAGAGCCTCTCTTTGTTTCTTATACTCCGGGGAATTTTTCACTTCATAATATGTCATTACTGACGGTACACTGCCTCTTTCTCCTAACGGAAGCTCTGTAGCCGAGCCTATGTAATGAAATCTGCTCACTGGATTGCCCTCCATAACTTTGGAATCACTGCAAATCACTAATTCATATATGAATTTACCACAAATTAGTAAGGTACTCGTTGAAATTATTCTATGTTAGGGTATTTGGTAAGCGTTTACAACGAATTCATGGAGGTGTACGTGTTCATCTAAGCACCAAAGTACCAAGGAAGGTCAGGTTTAAGCATCCTCAAAAATGATCTTACAAAGGAGAATTCAATGACTACTCGAATCCAGAAATCATTCTTATCATTGACCCTTGTCACCGCTCTTCTGCTCTCTTTGTTCTCATCCATTGCCGCCGCTGCCACTAAGGACGAGCAACAAGCTAAGGCAGCACCAAAGAGTAAGATCCAATCCTATGTAGACGATATGCAGCCCGGATGGAACCTTGGCAATACTCTAGATGCTACAGGTGAGGATGAAACCTCCTGGGGCAATCCGCGTGTGACCCAAGAACTGATTAAGAAAATCGCCGCACAAGGCTACAAAAGTATCCGTATTCCTATCACTTGGGATTCACACATAGGCGAAGCACCGAACTACACTATTGAAAAAGCTTACCTCGACCGTGTCGAAGAAGTTGTAGGCTGGGCGCTGGACGCCAAGTTATATGTAATGATTAACGTCCATCACGACTCCTGGTTATGGGTAAGTCATATGGAAGAGAAGCATGAGGAAACGCTGGCGCGTTATAATGCAGCATGGACTCAAATTGCGGACCGCTTCAAGGATAAATCCGATAAGCTGATGTTCGAAAGTATTAATGAACCTCGTTTCACAGATGGCGGAAGTAAGGATGAAGCGAAGATGGAACAGATGCTTGCAGAGCTCAACAATTCCTTCCATCAGATCGTTCGAAACTCAGGTGGAAAGAATGATGTCCGTCCGCTAGTGCTACCTTCATTAGAGACTTCTCCTACCCAACCTAGAATGGATCAGCTCTACAAGACGATTACAGCTCTTAACGATCCGAACATAATTGCGACCGTTCACTACTATGGCTTCTGGCCGTTCAGTGTGAATATCGCTGGTTACACCACGTTTGAAAAAGATACACAAAACGATATCATCCAAACTTTTGATAGCGTTTACAACACATTCGTAGCTAAAGGAATCCCTGTTATCGTTGGTGAGTTTGGACTGCTAGGATTCGATAAAGATACAGGTGTGATTGAACAAGGCGAGAAGCTGAAATTCTTCGAGTACCTTACCTATTATTTAAAAGAAAAGAAAATGACCTCCATGCTCTGGGATAATGGGCAGCATTTCAACCGCAAAACGTATAAGTGGTCCGATTCTGAGCTGCAGGGTGTATTAATGTCTGGTCTGAAGGAACGTTCCTCCAGCACTGAAAGCGATCTGGTCTATCTAAAAAAAGGTGCAGCGATCAAAGACACCAAGGTGAAGCTGAACCTAAACGGCAATAAGCTAACCACGATTAGTGCAAATGGGAAGTATCTAACAAAGGGAAAAGATTACACCTTGAATGGCGAGGAGCTCACACTCAAAGCCAGCCAACTCAAAAAACTCACAGCTTCCCAAAAATACGGTGAAAATGCCGTGTTAACGCTGAAATTCAACAAAGGTGTTGCGTGGAGACTAAAGATCATCGTGAATGACACTGCCAAATTAAGTGATGCCAAAGGTACGACTGAATCGTTTGCGATTCCAACTACCTTTAATGGTAACCAGCTTGCCACGATGGAGGCTGTCTATACCGCTGGTGGCAATGCAGGCCCGCAAGACTGGACACCATTCAAGGAGTTCGGCAATACGTTCTCACCCTCTTATAACACGAAAGAAATCAAGCTGCTTCCAGCCTTCTTTAAAGATGTTAAAGATGGAGAGGTCATCTTGAAATTCCACTTCTGGAATGGTGATATCCTTACGTACAAGATCACGAAGAGTGGAACAAACGTTGTAGGAAAATCTTCTTAACTTTCGCTGTATAACATAAAAAGAAGTGTCCCTTCACGGGGACACTCCTTTTTTTAACTACATCATACATATACTTCTTCATACGTCATCAACATCAAGCGATAGACCAGATATACTCCAAGATAAGCTCCCGTTAAAAGGAACATTGGATTCAAAAAAATCGCATGGATCGAGGTCATAAATACCGTGTTATCTCTTAATATTTCATATATAGCTAGGGCAGAAATATTACCTAAAATAAGCGTAGACAACACAGAAGCTACATTAAAAACAATACGCCACTTTATCCATTTCCGTTGTATCATTAGCATGGCGACGGGAACCACTATACTGCCAAATACGATTAGAAATTTCATTTAGCCAGCCACCTCAGTATCTCTTTAATCCTCCAGTTCAACACTTTCGATTTGCCCCTCGGCATTCACTGTCCACTCGATATCAACACCTGGCATCATTCCAAGCATGTCCTCATCTTCGATCACTACATGATCGGGAATGGTTATGCTTTGCTCTCCCCCACCTTCGACTCTAACGGTAACCTGTTTACCGTTAGACGTAGTAATCTTCCCATCATATTCAATCTGCTGCAAAACAATCTTTTGAGTCGCATCCGTTATGGTAACCCGCTTGCCGCCGTCTGTCAGCAGCTCAATCTTTTTATGATAGCCATCCTTTAAAGCAACTTCCTTAATCACCCTCTTAACACTAACACCCGCCGGAAGTCCCTCTGTATTTGTACCGGACGAGGTATTGGGTTGTTCAGTGGCACTGTTCGTAGCTGCAGGTGCAGTGGCTTCTGTTGTAGGCGTTGGAGTTACTTGTGTGGTTTCATTGGCAGCTTTAGAGCAGCCACTTAATAGGACGGTGCAGGCACAGATCAAACAAAGAATTGAAGTTCGAATCTGACGTTGTGAATTTCCTTTATTCTGTGTCATCATTTACCTCCGCATTTAAATTTCTTCCAGTTCTATTTAGTGAACATAGTTTTACCTCTTCCCTTCCTTTTATACCCCAACTTCCCCATATAAGATCGATAGAATGGTAACAATTCATGAACATATCAAAAAACCGCCCTGATTTAAGATCAGTGGCGGTCCTTGTAAATTAAATTATTTGCTGCCGGTAAACGTAATTCCCTTTATAAAGAAGCGGTTGAAGAATGCATAAATAAGTAGTGCGGGTAGGGTAAACACCATTGATGCAGCCATAATATAATTCCAGTGGCTAATATACTGGCCCTTAAAAGTATTGAGACCAAGTGTAAGTGTGAACATCGACTTGTCTGACATGAACATCAGTGGCTTCAGAAATTCATTCCATGCACCCATGAATACAAAGATCGTCTGAGCCGCCAATGCGGGGATAGCTAGTGGCAGAGCAATGCGGAAAAATGTGCCGAATTTATTTAGACCATCCATCTCGGCAGCCTCCTCCAGCTCTTTCGGAAAGCTCAGGAAGAATTGCCGCATCATAAAGATGAACGTCGCATTTACCATCATCGGCAGCGTCAGTGCGGCATAAGTATTCAACAAATCAAGCTGTTTCATGATCAGATATGCAGGCACGATAGTCAATTGGCCGGGAATCATCTGTACGGCCAAGATAAGAAAAAACACAACCTTGCTGCCTGTAAAATCAATACGTGCAAGCGCATAACCCGCCATAGAGTTGAACAAGGTATTGCATAGCGTTGAAACTACAGCGATGAGTGCACTGTTGAACATCCATCTGAGGAACAGCGGCTCCTTCACGAAGATGTCGTAATAGTTCTGGAAAGTGAACTGTTTTGGAATAAAGTTGATACTCCCTGACACAATCTCGCTTAACGGTTTAAACGATGAGGATAGTGCCCATAGGAAAGGTATGACCGTCACGCACCCATATGCGAATAACAGGAAATACAGAACCACCTTAACCCCTTTGGAATAGTTAATTACCACCTGATTCGTCCTCCTAGTTCAGCTTCTCTTCGGAGAATAGCTTCCGCTGGATCAGCGTTACGATCATAATGACCGCAGCCAGCATGACAGCGAGCGCAGAAGCGTAACCGAAGTCGAGATTTTTAAACGCATACTGATAGATAAGCAGAGCCACCGTTAAGGTAGAGTTATTCGGGCCGCCGGAGCCTGCCGAAAAAATATACGATTGATCGAATAGCTGAAAGGTACCAATGACTCCCATGACTACCGTGAAGAAGGTCGCTGGCTTAATCATCGGAAGCGTAATAGAAATAAAACGTCTAAATCCTCCTGCCCCATCCAGCATGGCCGACTCGTACAATGCATCAGGGATATCTTGCAGTGCAGCTAAGAAGACTACCATAAAAAACGGAGCAGTAGACCATATATTCATAAGCATGATCGCCTTAAGAGCGACCGCCGGATCTCCAAGCCAGTTGTAACCATGCAAACCTACGAACTCAAGCACACGGTTCAGCAGACCGTTTGAATTGTAAATCCACATAAAAATAAGTGACAATACCGCCGAGGAAGTAACCGTCGGCATAAAAAAGACGATTCGGAAGAAATTTTTAAATCTAAGCTTAGCATTCAAAATAACGGCTAATAAAATAGCAAATGCAGTCTGCAAAGGTACAACGAACAGCGCAAAGGATGCCGTGTTTTTCAGTGCAATCCAAGCTCTCTCGTCACCGGCCATACGTGTAAAGTTATTGAATCCAACCCACTTGTAACTGACATCACCAAGTAAATTTACCTTATGTCCTGATAAATAGAGCGAATAAAAAACTGGCAGGAACAAAAAAGTGCCCAGTACAAGAATAGTAGGAAGCAGGAACAGATAGGCCGTCACATTATTTCTTAGCTTCTTTCTAAATGTTGAGACTTGAGTCATGCTTCACTTTTCCTTTCGTATCAGAATGAAAGAAGGAAGGGGTGGTCCGAAGACCCTCCCCCTTCAATCCGTTTATTTTGCTGCTTCAATTTCCTTATTCGCTACATCTTCAGCTTTCTTCATTGCATCCTCAAGCTTAGAGTTGCCCATAAATGTATCTACAAATTGGTTATTGAAGTTATTAGTGATGGTAGGCAACGTAGATGCGGCTTGCCAAGGCGTTGCATAGGAGGCACCCGCTACAATTGCTCCACGCAGTTCATCCTTGTCGTAGCCCAGCTCCTGTGCGACCGATTTCCGTGTAGGAAGTGCGAACCCTTTGCTAGTCCAGGTCTTCATTCCGTCCTTGCCTGTCAAGAAAGAGATTAACTGCCAAGCCGCTTCTTTCTTCTTCGATTGCTTGTTCATTACATAAGCTACCGTAAAGGCCATTGTGCCTTTAGTGCCGTTCACCGTTGGAAGCTCAGCGGTAGCATAATCCAGATCCTTGTAGTTGGATTCCAGGAATGGAATCGCCCAGTTGCCTTCGAATACGATAGAAGCCTTGCCTTGCCCGAACATTTCTCCACCCCAGCCAGCACCTACTTCCTTAGGCTCACCGGAGGATTTGTCAACGTTATGCATATCTACAACAAGCTGAAGACCTGGTAGTGCTTCCGCAGATGCGAAGGTTGCTTTGCCTTCTTCGTCAGAAACTTTTCCACCGAACGCTTGGATCATGAACATCTGACGTGCAAGCTCAGGAGCAACGCCGAAACCATAACGAGTGATTTTATCTCCTTCTTTTTTAGTCAGCTTGATCGCGTCTGCTTTCAGTTCATCCCAAGTTGTTGGAGGAGTCGTAATTCCCGCTTCAGCAAAATCCTTTTTATTGTAGAACATAGCGAGCGTAGAGAAATCCTTAGGGAATCCGTAAGATACATCATCCTTCTTAAAAGCATCAACCATTGGCTGTTCAAAGTCTGCAACATCAAACTCAGGTGTCACATAGCTGTCCAACGGCTCCAGCACATTAGCTTCAATGAGACCAGGCGCCTCAAATGCATCCAGATAGAAGACGTCCGGACCTTCTCCACCTATGAGTCTAGTCTTGATAACATCCATGTATTGATCGGCAATAACTTCGTAATTTACTTTCACATTCGGATATTTAGCTTCGAACTCCTTCAGCGTCTGATTTAACAGATCCTGCTCTTCAGGACTCGCTCCCCAGCCTGCAAGAGTAATCGTAACCGGCTCATCCGTTGTCGGTGCTGCTGTTTCTTTATCTGTGCTATTGTTTGTTGCTGCCGTTCCTGCGTTACTGTTTGTTTTGTTGCCACCACATGCGGTCAACATTAGTCCAGCAACCAGCATCAAAGATAGAATTATTAACCCCGATTTTCTCATTTTCAATACAACCTCCTTAGTATTGTCAGGCTTTTTATATAAAAAAATTACGTATTGCCTATAGAATCACCAGTTCATAACCTGTTTGGTTAGATAAAATCTCCAGCTTTGGCTCGTTATCCACACGACTAACTCGCAGGCTGAGCGTGCCATTGCCAATCTGTAATTGCTCCACCTTTAAGTCATTCATACCGTTTAGAAGTGCAGGCTTGATCGTAATCTGCCGGGTTAGAGCATTCGGTTGAAGACCAAGGAGCGCTTGCACGAAGGTCAATGGTGTTCCAGCCGCCCATGCTTGTGGAGAACAGGCTACCGGATAAGGAACAGGAGCACCGAGCTGGTCACTGTAACCACAATACAATTCAGGCAATCTGTAATATTCAAATTGGTCAGCTGCGTTCAGTAATCCTTGCATAACAGTGATTGCTTCCTCTGTGAACCCGGACTGACTTAGGCCAAGCAAACAGAGTGAGTTATCATGCGGCCATACACTTCCGTCATGGTAGCTCATCGGATTGTAACCTGTAGCCGCAGTACTCATAGTCCGAATACCGTATCCTCCGAAGAGATCAGGGGCTACTAGTCTTTCCGCAACTGCTTTTGCCCGCTCTGGCGAGGCGATTCCTGACATTAGAATATGTCCTGCATTCGAAGTAACGGAGTCTACCCGTTTCTTATCCTTATCCAAGGCGATTGCATAAAATTGCTCATCATCCATCCAGAAGTCTTCCTCGAAACGGGTTCGCAGCTGAGCTGCATCTTTTTCCATAACCTCTGCCTGTTCTTCGTGACCTAGAATCTTGAAGATAGGAGCAAGTCGAGTCAGCGCCTGATACACATAACCTTGAACCTCTACTAGCGCGATCGGGGCCTCCGCATAATCACCATTACTATGAATGACGGAATCCGCAGAATCCTTCCAACCTTGATTGGCAATTCCCTTGGATGACTTCTGATAATACTCCACAAAGGAATCCTTATCATAATCGCCATATTCTTTAATCCAATTCAATGCAGCGTTGAGATGCGGCATTAAAGAGCTAACAAAATCAAGATCTCCTGTCCAGTGGTAATACTCTGCCGTAAGCAGCAGGAACAGAGGTGTTGCATCGATTGTGCCGTAATATGGTGTGAACGGAACCTGGTTAGTAGCCGCTAACTCTCCATACCGGATTTCGTGCATCACTTTGCCTGGCTGCTCGTCGCGCCACTCATCTTCCTTCTGTCCTTGGTAGGCAGCCATTGTAAGTAAGGTTCCCTTAGCAATTTGAGGATTCAAAGATAACATCTGCAGCGCTGCAATCAGGCTGTCGCGTCCAAAGGGAACGGAGTACCACGGCAAGCCTGCAACCGGAAACTGCCCATAACCAAGGTCTGTTAGCAGCACCCGTAAATCTTGAACACCTCGATGGTACAGCTTGTTAAATAACGGCATATCACTGCTGATGGAAGTCGATGAAGCATTCCAACTAGCGTAAGATGCTCTGAGTTTATTCATTGCTTCCTTAGGTTCATGCTGCAGCGGCTCGTTGCCATCTATCATCGGAGCAATAAAGAAAGCGATTTCAACACTCTCCTGATGCTTCAGCTCGACATCGAAATGTACCTCACCTGCCTCGCTTATTCGGCTTTCCTGAGTATCCCATTTCACCTTGGTTTCTCTCAGTAACTCATCTGCCCCGAGATAACTGATCACTCTTTCACCTGAAGCACTTCGTTCACCCGTCTTACTTCCTAGCTTTCCATGCTGAAACCCACGAATCACGAACATATCTGTAAAATCTGCATCTAACAGCACAGAGAAATCGAATTGGATTGCTTTTGGATAATAACTTGTTAACTTGAAGGTCTCATATAGTGCACCCTCATAAATAAAGCGTGTACGTTCAATCTCTACAGACTCACGCCACAAAATCAATTTACCGTCTTCCTCCATATGAGGATTGGTAAGACGAATAGTAGAGATATAATTCTCATCGGCAGCGGAGGATAACAATATCGGTCGCTGATTATTAATTCGGATTTCCATTCGGCTTAAGAAACGGGTATCTCTGGTATAGAGACCTAGACCCGATTGATCATTGTCCGGTATGTCCCCACTTTTGTCCGTCATTAGAAACAGATCATTTTCTTTGATAACTCGATAATTCAAAACTTCCCCTCATTTCTTCGCTGTGTATCCGAAACGTTTCGGAAAAAGCACAAAAAAATATATATCTTCAGATAATCGAATGCTCGAAAGACTTACCAAAACGTTTCGGATAAGGTATAATCGAATTATAAATCATGATGAAAGCATTTACAAGATGCATTTTATATTTTATTTTTTTAATATTTAAATACTACATATGGCCTTATTGTCCCTAAATATGAAGGAGGTATCCTTATGGTTACTATAAAAGATATTGCCAAAGCCGCCAGCGTATCCGTAACAACCGTCTCCCGAGCCTTAAATGGTTATGACGATGTTAACGAAGGTACCCGGCTCAAGATTAGAACTATTGCAGACCAATTAGGCTATAGCCCTAACATGGCTGCCAGATCGCTTATATCTAAAAAAACAAAAACGCTGGGTCTCCTACTCTCCAACGTAACAAGAGATAGCTCCAAAGACAATATAGCCTTTGAAGTATTATGCGGGATCAATGATCGTTCAGGAGAGCTGGATTATGACCTTGTACTCTTCAGCACAACCCCGCAAAAGCAAAGAGTGAAATCCTATAAGACATTATGCCAAGAAAGAGGTGTAGATGGTGTCATTATTATGGGGATTCGACTGGATGATCCCTATCTCAAGGAAATCGTATCCTCTGATATTCCTTGCGTGCTCATTGATATTACACTTGAAGGGCCAAATGTCGGTTATGTCACCTCTGATAATACAAAAGGGGCGCTTCACGCAGTAACTCATCTGCTAGAGTCAGGACATCGCCATATTGCTATGATTAACGGACATACCCAAGCAGATGTAGCACTTCTTCGATTAGAAGGTTACCGTCTCGCCCTTGAGAATTACGGTATTCCCTTTGACGAATCCCTCGTTTTTAACGGATTATTTTCCGAACAAGGAGGAAAAGAAGCTGCTCAGCAGATGATGTCCAGCCATCCTGAGGTCACTGCTATTTTTTGTGCAAGTGATTTGATGGCGCTTGGAGCTATGCAGGGTGTGAAGGAAGCCGGAAAAGCGGTGCCCGGGGATATTTCAATTATAGGTTACGATAATATTGATCTGACAGCGTATTGCACACCAGCTTTGACTACAGTGAATCAACATAAATACGAGTTAGGAACCAACGCTGCTCAGATCCTCATAGATCTACTAGAGAAACAACAAGCTATTCATCATGTCATGCTTCCTAGCGAGCTAATAAAAAGAGATAGCGTTCGAACCCTTTAACATTATGAGGAACTCATTAACAACAAAAAGGATGCCCTTGCATTAGGGACATCCTTTTTTCATTTTAAAACATGAATCAAAGCTAATTTATCACAGCGTCATAGCACGCCCATATCTAGCTAAATACTCTTCCTTCTCCTTATAATCCGGCATGAGGCTTCCAACCTTTCGCCAAAAAGAGCGGTCATGATTCATATGAAGTAAATGACACAGTTCATGGATGATTACATAATCGATAACTTCCACTGGAGCCATCGCTAGGCGATAGTTAAAGGTTAGCTTTTTATCCGAACTACAGCTTCCCCACTTGGTTCTAGACTCAACAATGTCAATCGTCTTAGGCTTTACTCTAAGCTGTGTCTGATATTTATTGATCCGTTCACCTACAACCTTCTTACAGCTGGCGAAATAGAATTTCTTCAGCTTAAGTTTAAGCTCTTCCTCATTTAAATCCCCTGTCTCTATTAACTCTTGAAGCGAATAATATTTGCCTAGATACAGGAACTTACCCTCATCTTCATACTCTTTGAGCTTTGGTGTTTCTCGGTTCGCTTCAATACTTTTCAGCTTCTCCACTATTAATTTCCCATTACGCTCTACCACGCTTTTGATCGTCTCTTCACTTGTTTTCTTGGGAACTTTGAGCGTTATACGCCCTGAAGAATCTATATGAATGGAGATTTTCTTGCCATTTCCATATTGAACATTAAACTCGATCACCTGATTGTCGTACTCAATCTTCATACCCACCATCGTTTCTATAAGGTTATTCGCAAAAAAAAAGAAGAACGCATTTTAGCGTCCCTCTATTTTAACATGATTCATCAACTCACTGGATACTCCCTTACAATGCAACCATTTCCCAATCCGCTAACTTTTCTTTTTGCGAAATCGTAAATGCCTTGGTTAACAGATTCGCTTCCAGTTTCGCTTCGTTCAGCAGATTTTTCCAAGTTATCACCACATTATTCTCATCTACCTGTTCAATCTGAATGTCTCCATCAAAGGCTGGATTACTATTTCTGAATTTCAAAATGTTAAAGAGCTTTTGCACAACCGGGCGCTTCACCTCAGCATCAACCTCATCTTGGGTATAATAATGCCGATTAATATTCCGTCCTTCTTTGGTCTTTTCCAGAAGCTCTATATCATTCACTCCAGCTAATAGCCCCACATAATAAATCTGCGGTATGCCTGGTGCAAAACATTGGATGGCTCTCGCCAGCAAATAAGCCTGATCATCATTCCCAAGTGCTGAATAATAGGTACAGTTTATTTGGTAAATATCAAGATTGTTATATGCTTCGGTGCTATATATTTTTTTGACATTAGCTCCTTGGCTATAGAGACTTTCTCTTGTCATTTCTGCTTCTTCATCGCTCAAAAGATCCTTTACATCCACCACACCAATACCATCATGCGTGTCTAGTGTTGTAAACTGTTTTCTCGGGCAAATCTCCAGCCAATGAACCAACCGGTTTACTTTCCCACTAAATAAAGCATGCAGCACTAACATCGGTAACGCAAAATCATATACATAGTAATCTTGATCTGCGATTTTTAACTGGATGCTATAATGCTCATGAATTTCCGGCAAAACGGTCACGCCATAAGGGGCAACGGTCTGCTCAGAGTGATTCAGCATCTCCCAAATATCCGGCTCAACAAAGAAACAATTCGTACCGATTTTTTTGTTGGCATATGCGAAAGCATCTAGTCGAATAATTGAAGCACCTTTTTCCGCCAAAAAGGTAAGGTTGTCTGTTATAAATTTCTGCGTCGTTGCTGTGGTCACATCCAGATCAATCTGTTGTTCATCAAAGGTACACCATACTTTCTCCAAGCTACCATCCTTAAAGGCAACCTCTACGTATGGAGCGCGTGGTTTACGCTTATATATTAAATCCACATCTTCCTGAGTGGGCTCCCCGTTCGGCCAAAAATCCTTGTAACGGATAAACAAGTCGGCATATTCTGATGCATCCTTTTTCTCAAGAAAGTCCTGAAAATAAGGAGATTGTCTGGAGATATGATTAATCATAAAATCAAACATCATATAATAATCTTTACTCATCGCTTCGACGTCCGACCAATCTCCGAATGCAGGATCCACTTTGGTATAATCCATTGGTGCAAATCCTCTGTCACCCGAAGAAGGATAAAACGGTAGTAAATGAACACCTCCAACGATGCCTCGCAGATGCTTATCTAATACTTCGTTTAATTCTTTTAAATTACGCCCGAGGCTATCTGCATAGGTAATCAACATAGCTTCATTCTTAATTTGCATTATAAATCCCCCTCGTTAGATTTCGGCTACATCTGCACTCTTTTCCCCTTTGCATATCAAAGCCTCATAAGGCCTCAACAGACCATTATCATGATTATCAATGTTAGACAGTACAACATGGCCTGCAAGAGGATTAGTTAACGGAATGGCTTGATCCGTAAAATTACAAATTACCGTCCAACACTCATTCCCGTAAGTTCGAACATATCCACCTAGCTCATTCGAGTCCACATAAATCTCATGATAATCACCATAAATTAACGCCTTATTGTCCCGTCTCAGCTTGATTAATTCCCTATAAAAATGAAGGATAGAATTATCATCTTGTAGCTCTTCCTCCACATTAATCGATGAGTAATTCGGATTCACATTAATCCATGGCTCCGCATTCGTAAATCCGGCCATTGGTTCTGAACTCCATTGCATCGGTGTGCGGCCCTGATCCCTGCTTCTGATCGCTAAATAGTTCAGGATATCTGCCTCCGATCTACCCATTGCAGTTTCGTTACGGTGATAATTTAAGCTCTCAATATCTCTGTACTCTTCAATTGAAGCCATGAAATAATTGGTCATTCCAATCTCTTGTCCTTGATAAATAAACGGTGTTCCTCGCATTAAGAAATAATAGGCAGCCAGCATTTTAGCTGAGTCTTTATGGTATATCCCGTCGTTACCGAATTTTGAAACCGAACGCACATGATCATGATTCTCCATAAAAAGTGCCATCCAGCCCTTATTGGCTGTCTCAATCTGCCATTTAGATAATGCGTGCTTAAATTCAGCCAGCTTCCAAGGATGATAGATTCCTTTAGCCATTGGCTTGGCATCCAGATCTACATGATCAAATTGAAATATCATATTAAAGACGCCGTTTTGCTCATCAACATATTCATGAATTTGCTCTATCGGAACCCCAGGGGCTTCCGCAACCGTCATCACATTGCGAGGTTCCAGAACCTCCTGTTTCATCTCGTGAAGAAAATCCAAAATTCCGGGTTGATTCAAACAAGCTTCTGCCAGAGGAACATAGCGGCGGTCGTCTTCAGACTTAAGGTGCGGAAATTGCTGATTTTTTTTAATAAATGTGATCGCATCAATGCGAAATCCGGCTATTCCCCTGTCAATCCACCAATCCATCATGGAAAAGATGCTTTGGCGAACTTCGGGATTCTCCCAATTAAGATCCGGTTGTTTCTTAGAGAAACAATGTAAATAATATTCCTGTGAGGTCTCGTCATATTCCCAAGCTGAACCTCCAAAATTCGATTCCCAGTTGGTAGGTTCCTGACCATCGTTCCCAGGCTTCCATATATACCAGTCACGCTTTGGATTGTCCTTAGAACTTCTGGACTCCATAAACCAAGCATGTTCATCAGAGGTGTGATTCGCTACCAGATCCATGATCATACGAATTCCGTACGCTTCCGCTTGTGTGATCAATTCGAGCATATCTTCCATACTTCCAAACTCATCCTGAATTTTATAGAAATTCCGAATGTCATACCCATTGTCATCATTAGGTGAATCGTAGACCGGACACAACCAAATAACATTGATGCCCAAATCCCTTAAATACCCGAGTCGGTTGATGATTCCACGCAAATCCCCTACTCCATCTCCATTTGAATCCTGAAAACTCCGGGGATAAATCTGATAAACCACACTTTCTTTCCACCAGTTGCTGTTTCTAGTCTCCATAAATCCACACTTCCTCCAGCACCCGAGTTTAGGGCTTTCTTTATCTTATTTAATAGCGCCTTGGCTGACGCCTCTGATGATGTAACGTTGACCAAACAAATAAGCAATAAGAATCGGCAGGATCGTTAACAGAAGTGCTGGTATCAACAGCTCCCAGTTATTCATATACGTTCCGTTAAACACCTTCATCTTAATAGGCATAGTAAAATGGTTATCCTGAGTCAGCACCAATGAAGGTAGCAGATAATCATTCCAAATCCATAACACATTCAGAATCGCAATTGTCACTGAAGTTGGAGCCAACATAGGCAGTACAATCTTAAAGAAAGTCTGTCTACGATTACATCCATCGAGCAGTGACGCCTCTTCCAATTCATAAGGAATCGACTTCACAAAACCATGGTACATAAATACCGATAACGCACTTCCGAAGCCGATGTAGAGAATAATCAATAATGGAATAGGTGCCGCATCGATCCAATGAAGCTTTGCCCCGTAGATATAAATCAGGGGAATCATAATGGACTGAAACGGAATAATCATGGAAGCCACCATTAGAGCAAAGAAACCATTATTAAATTTAGTCGAATGTCTCACCATGTAATAGGCGGTCATTGCTGCAAAGACACCAATGAATAGGACACTGAAAAAGGTGACTACGACCGTGTTTCTAAACGAGACAAAAAAATTCATTTTATCAATGACTTCAGCAAAATGCCCGAAGTTTAAGCTGGTCGGCAGTGAAAAAGGGCTTTCGAGAATTTGACCATTGCTCTTGAAGGAATTGACGATCATAAGAAAGAATGGAAAAACAAAAATAATGAAAAATACAATTAAAAATAAATACGTCAGAATCACGGAAGTTTTTCGTCTAGCACTCATCATGCAGCAACCTCCAATTTCTTACTGAAATAAACCTGCAGGCCGGTAACAACTGCAACGATAGCAAACAATACAAAGGCTTCCGCTTGGCCAACGCCATAATTATTTTCGACAAAGGCCTTTTTTACCACATGCATCGATACCATGGTTGTACTATCATATGGTCCGCCTGCCGTTAGAGAATAGTTAACGTCGTAAACCATAAAGGCATTCTTCAGAGTTAAAAAGATGGTCACTACAAAGGAAGGAACCATCAGCGGCAAAGTAACCTTTCTCAACCGTTGCCATCCATTGGCACCATCAATCGTGGCTGCTTCCACTACATCTTTTGGCACATTGACTAAGCCAGCGACAAAAATGATCATCATATAGCCCGCTGATTGCCAGATCGACACAATAACAATGGCCCAGAAAGCTAAATGTTCATCCCCTAGCCACCCTAAACGCAGCCATTCTATCCCGAACTTCTCACCAATAGAAGGCATGGTTTGTACGAATATAAACTGCCAGATGTAACCTAGAATCAAGCCACCAATCAAATTCGGTGTGAACAGGGAGGTTCGAAAGAAATTTTGCATCTTCACTCCGGAAGTCACTAAATAAGCCAATATAAAACCGAGAATATTGATGATAATAACAGTTGTCACGACAAACTTAACGGTCAACAAAAGAGAATCCCAAAACTTGGAGTCCGTAAATGCTGTCTTATAGTTAGCTAAACCTGAGAACTCTATTGGATTTAATGGAGAGGTCATATTGGTAAAGGTCAGATATAATCCATATGCAAAAGGAATCAGCACGGCAATCGTAAAGAAAATGATCGTGGGACCGGTGAAAAATAACTGGTTGCCCATTCGTTTGATCAGACGTTTTTCTGATATCATACGTTTAGCACACCCCTAATTGCTTTAAGGAGGAAACAGGTGAGAGTCACCCCAACCCGTTTCCCGCAATTCAGCAAATGATTAATTACTTTTGGCTTTTGTAATAGGTTTCAATAGCTTTGGCAAGATCAGCACGGGATTCTTTTTGGGCGATATATTTCTGAATATCCGGTGCAAGAATGTTGCCCCAATCCTCGACCTTCACATAGTTTGAGCTGAACGGCATCGTATTGCCGGCTACCACAGCATCCGCAATCGCTGATCCGAGTGGATTGTTCACTTTCAAAGAGTTGTTCTTAAAGGCTGAGACGACTTGCGACTGGTTCACCAGAAAATCTTGACCTTTTTCATCATAAACGAGCCAGTTCAGGAACTTCTTAGCTGCTTCTTGCTCAGCCGGGGTTGCCGCTTTATTAATCACCAGAATATTAGTTGGACCTGCAGCAATCTTATTGTTCAGCGGATTGTCTGGATTGTTATCCACTGGGACAGGTATAAATCCGAAGGATTCTCCACTAACCGCCTGCAATGAATCATAAGCCCAGTTCCCGTTAAACAGGATAGCTGACTCCCCTTTACCCACACTTACATGCGCATCGTCATAGTACTTGCCCAGTGGACGTTCACCGTATTTGTTGTATTCTTTGGATACCAGCAGATCCATCGTATCGTAGTAACCATTCCAAACATCATTACTAGCTAAATCAAATGTTCCGGCTTTTAGTTGCTCTACAATCGTGTTCGGATCTTCTGCCTGATTCACAAACTGTGTACTGTAATGGTTCGCTACGGACCAGTTTTCAGTTTGATAGGCAACCGGATATTTCACCCCGGATGCTTTAATTTGATCTAATAATTCTTTTAGTTTGTCACGAGTATTGATAGTGTGCGGATCGAAGGTACCGCCAACAGCCTTATCAAGTACACTCTTGTTGTATACGAGACCGAAGCCTTCTATTGAAAATGGAAAACCGGCAATTTTTCCCTCTGCGTCTTTAACGCCGTAAACCGTTTCTTCATTCCACTTCTCACCTGAAAGATCTATACCGAAATCTTTATATTTGTTCACAATGGAGTCGGGGGACATCATCGCCATAGTTACCGTTTTACCGGATGCCGTAAGTTTATCCAGCAAATTAACGGTATCACCAACAGCTCCTGAGACAGCCTCAACCTTGATATTTGGATTCGCTGCCATGAAATCTTTAGCCGCCTGTTCCCATTGGGAAGCGATTTCACCTTTACCGTTCGTAATAATTATGCTGACTTGCTCATCCTTCGAGTTCGCTGCCGGACTGGACCCCGCTCCGTTGGATCCACCACAAGCTGTCAATGAAACAGCAAGCAAAAGAACAAATAATAAAACAGATATCTTTTTCAAACAAAACCCCTCCATTTTGTGCTTTTTTATATGCTAGACCCCTATAAAAGTCTGAACATCAGATTGATACCGTTTTCATTAGTTAAAAAAATTCTTCATAAATTCAACTGGCTTATATACTAGAAAGCTTTCTTGCCTGTATTGTAACATCACTTGGTATCGGTTTCAATACAATTTAAAGCTAAGTTTATAAATTATTCGGAAAAACTACTGATAAACAAGGTAATTCCAGTTAATTATTTACCCCTTAGACGTGGTATCGATACCAATAAAGAGAAATAAAAAAGCGAGTCTGCATTGCAAATTCGCTTATCAGTGTTAAGTAGATTCTCGAACTACCAGTTCTACCGGAAGCTCATAAGTAACTGGCTCTACATTGAAATCATCCAGCATCTCCATAAGAACTTCCCCTGCTTTACGCCCCATCTGCTCTATAGGCTGCCGTATAGTCGTTAATGCGGGATCCAACATTTCAGCGAGGGGCTGGTCATCGAAACCAATGATCGCCAGATCTCGTGGGATACTTAACCCTTCCTTTTTCGCAGCCATCATCAAACCACCAGCAATTTCATCACTGCCTGTAAACACAGCGGTTGGACGATCCTTCATTTCAAGCAAGAGTTTCATTACTTTTTTCCCATCTTCAATGGTATGCTGGTTGACCAAAATCCAGTTAGGATTCACTTGAATCCCGGCCTCTTCCAATGCTTTTTGATAACCTAGGTTACGGTCTTTATCTTTCCCGGCCTCGGTAAACAGACCTCCCGTACAGTAAGCAATTTTACGGTGACCTCTTTCAATGAGGTGCTTGATTCCTAAGTATGTACCTTTAAATTGATCCAGCCGAATCATCGGAATTTTTGCATTACTCACATATTCATTACATAACACAATAGGCCCAAATTCAGTATACGGTTCAATGACTTTCCAATCATTCTCAATGGATGCCATGATGATGCCGTCCGCTTGTTTGGTCTTCAACAAATTTAAATAGGTTAATTCTCTCTCCTTATCCTCATTAGTCTGACAGATCAAGGTTTGGTAGCCGTTTTTGTAACCAACCTTCTCTATGGAATCAACTAAATAGGAGAAAAAAGGATTCACAATTCTAGGAACTACGACAGCTATCGTTGTTGTCACTTGTCCTCTTAATCTTCTTGCCGAGAGATTCGGGGTATATTCAAGCTCTTCCATTGCTTTTAATACCAATTCTCTTTTATCTGCTGAAATATGAGGATAGTTATTTATTACTCGGGATACGGTCGTCTTAGACACTCCTGCTAAACGCGCCACATCTAAAATATTTGCCATTTCTACACTCACTCCAGATAGGGACAGTTTTTGAAACCAGTTTCAATCATTTTAGCTTAAAATATAAAAAAATGAAAGGGTCCTCAATACACTGGATATCCTGCCACAAACATCGCTAAATACAAAAGACTCCCCGCAACAGAAACTACAGTAAGGATAGCATCCTTTGATTTCTCTTCAGTGAGCGCGACAGCAGCAAAAGCTAGTGGAAATGCAACAAGCAAATACCGCGGGGCTGACAGCAGCCAGGTAGCTCCCACTACGAACGCAAAATACACGATGAAATAGGCGGTGTATGAAGGTCGTATCTTTTTTGCACCCATGAACATGATAATTAGTGCTGAGAATATAGCGATTAAATTAGGCAGCCATAAGCCGAGAAAAGAACGGCTATCTCCACTCTTAAAGGTGCCCACAGCGTATTCCATCTGATATCTTACCGTATCAAAAAAGAGATAAAACCGCTGAGACCAATGCTCTCTCTGGTAAATACTGAACTGAAAAGCATATCCCGTCACGTGATAATTAATAAACAGATAGGCCAGCAAGCCCGTTGATATGATAGCGAGAAAACATACAGCGCTGATGATTCTATGTATAAAGACTTTTTTACTTAATAGCTTATAGTTGCCTATCAGATCCCGTCCAAATTCAATCGCAACCGGTACAATCAGAAGCACTCCGGGAGAACGTGTATAAGCTGCAAGTGCACCGCATAAGCATCCGATCAGCCATTCCTTTTTTCTCACAAAATATAAACACATCAAAGATAATGCCAGAAATAGAGCCTCGGTCATCGGAATGAAGAAAAAGAACGCGGCAGGGAATATGAAAATGTATTTCACGACCCGCATGGCATTCTTTCGATGCATGTCTAATGCTGCCAGTTCATAAGCAACCAATGCAGCGACAATCGATGAGATATTGGAAACGATGAATCCAGCGACAAGATAATTCCCTACGAATGCCTGAACTACTCTTATTAAATTTGGAAAAAAGGGAAAGAACACGATATGGAATCTCGCATCACCCTCGGTCACGTATCCATTCTCAGCAATGCCCAAATAACTAGAAGCATCGATTCCAGAGATATGCCAAGTCTCTGCCATTTTGCTAAGCAGACCACCTGAATAGCCATTCTGTATGATCAAAAATGAATACCCGATGAGCATAAGCAGGATACGACTCGCCAATATCCATCCAATAATATAAAGCCAAGCCTGTCTTCTATCCTGCTCCTTACTCTTCCAAGTCACTTCAGGTGCTGGATTCGTCAAAACAAAATCCGTCAATACAGGTATAGTGCGGAGCCCCAATAGCGCAAAAAGCCCGAAACAGACCACAGAAGCGAGGGTGCCCAGCATGGTCCAGCTCTGAGTCGAAATGGCCCAGTAAATAGCCGTCACCATCATAACAAGTATGAAGATGAAGGAAATGATTTTGTCGTGCTTTTTCATTTGATCCTCCAGTTATTTAGTCCGAACAATTGTTTAGGAAAAAAAGGATATAATTACCTATAGAAATATAATAGTCTTTGTGTATTTTTTTGTAAATCACATCTTATCTCTTCGTTCCTTACTCCCCCTCATAGCTGAAATAAAAGTTCAAAGGCAATTCATCATCACTTTGAAAACTGTTCGACATCCTGTAGGTTATATACAATTTATCCTCGCCCTTGCCGTATGACCATGATTCTTCGATAGAGCCTGTTAATGGCTTTAGCGGAAGAGTCATCCTGTCAATCGTTTGGATGGATTTTTCGACTTTGTCAGCCGCCTCCTCATCCGTAGGTTTGTATTGGTTCATAAAAGCACGTACCAGTTCTCTCGCATCTTGATAACCACTTTCCGATCTGGGAAAGACCGTTCCTACCCGGTAACCAATGATTTTATTAGTCTTAACATCTACCACAATCTGCTGTATAAACTCCTTTTGATTCACGGATAAGATATCATCCTGCATAATTGTACCCAAGGTTGTATCGTATTCACCCACTGTATCCGCAATTTGCAAAGCAGCAAGCCCTTCTTCACGCGGTTCCATGAACACAGCCCGATGCTCTTCCACATGTGTGAAAAGCTCAGCATACTGGGGTCTGTCCTTACTGCATGCAGTAAATACCAGCAAAAGAATGACTATTCCAAAAATGAGATTGAAATATGATTTTTTCAAACGAATACACCTCCTGGCCTGACGAAACCGGTTTGGTTGATCAACCCCCTAAACCTTACCATATATTTGAAAAAAGACACAGATATTCATGCCTTATATTAGAAAAATGAAGCATGCCCACGGCAGTGGGCCCCAAAGAAAAAGCCCGAGCGTTTATGCTCGGACTTAATATCATTCAAATGGATAGATCCAGAAATGCTCTGTTCCAAAACGATCTTGGATTTCTTTATCCTCTAGCGTTTTGCTGCCTAACAGTTCAGCGGCTTGGAATTGGGATTTATGCGCCTGAATGGATGCCATCTTTTGCTTCAGGAAATCTTTCACTTCAATGATAACCTGAGGCTTTCCAATCTCTTCAATATTATTCGCGAAAGCTATACAGTGAACAGGAGGTCTCTCTGCCTTGGGCATTCTTCCAACCGTTCGAACCACTGCAGCTCCGGTAGCATCATGATCGGGATGAACGCTGTACCCCGGATAGAATGTAATGACCAGTGAGGGGTTAAGCTCCTTCAGAAGCGCATCAATATGGCCCTCGAGCAGAGCTTGATCTTCAAATTCAATCGTTTTATCGTGGAAACCAAGCATTCTCAAATCCTGTATTCCAATCGCTCGGCAGGATTCTTCCAGCTCCTTTTTACGGATCTCTGGGAGGGTTACCCGATTCGCAAATGGCGGCACGCCCATATTCCGGCCCATCTCTCCAAGTGTCAGACAAGCGTAGGTGACTTGGGTGCCGTTTTGCACATGCTTGGCAAGCGTTCCGGATATACCGAAGGCCTCGTCATCCGGATGCGGTAATATAACTAGAATATGTCTTTCCACTGAACTCCTCATCTCCTCTACCATTAGAACGGCTCCCGGCTTAATTGCAAGGATACGACCAGTTTGCCTTGGCTGTCATGACCGGCCAGAATTAATCTTTCGGTCTCACTCTCTTCATAGTGAGTTAGTCCTTCCGAGTACACCCAGCCTTGTGACATTTTTAGGCCTACGCGATAAGGTCCATGACCGGAAATCGAACCATGAGAATATCGGATCACAGCATTAGTAATGAAAGTAGCCGCTGGGTGCTTAGAACTATCGAAATGGGCAGCGTATGCTCCCGTCGTCATCTCAAGATGGATATATAGATCCTGATCTTTAAGCAGGTCGATCCTCTCTTGTATTTCGGATTGATTAATTAGCTGCAAGGTTACGCCTCCATATCTGAATGAAATTATACCTACGAAAAATAAGATCCCTACCCTATTAAGGACGGATCTGTTAAAGGATAAGCGGGTCCGTATTTCTCATCAAAGTATAACGTTCATTGCTATGTAATTCAATGGATAGAGTAATCCCCTCCAAGTGTAACAGTAATGAAATAGCGCTTTTCACGTTCACCTAAAGGGGATAAAATCATTGAGATATTATGCTGTTTTATATTAGCTCACAAACTGATCTAACATCTTTACGATGACTTCACGTCTTATAGGCTTACTGATATACTCGTCCATCCCAGCAGCCAAACAATTTTCACGGTCGCCCTTCAAGGCATTGGCCGTAACCGCGATGATAGGCGGACAGTTCTCCCTATGCTCATCTTTTAATATCCTCATAGCATCTATGCCGTTCATAATCGGCATGTGAAGATCTAATAAAATAAGATCAAATGATTCTTTCCGTGCTATTTCAACAGCGTCTTTACCATTTGTGACGGTGGTAACGCTGTGACCCATTTTTTCGAGTATTTTGGTCAGCACTAGTGCATTGATAGAATTATCTTCAGCAAGTAAAATGCTAGCCTCACGTGCGGTATGAAGCTTGTCACTGCTAGTTTCTTGAATGGGATTTACGACTGATTTCTTGGGTCTGATGGTGAAGGTAACCGACGTGCCGTTCTTGCCGTCACTCTCCGCATAGATCTCGCCACCCATCATTTCGACAATTCTACGGCTGATGGCAAGCCCAAGGCCAGTGCCTTCGTGTCTACGCATCATAAAGCTATCAACCTGCTCAAACGGTTCAAAAACGTCGGTAAGCCGCTCAGGGTCAATTCCAATCCCAGTATCAGTTACCGTAAAGGCCAACAGGGAGGGATCTTCCTTTACAAGCCTCACTTTTACCGATATGCTGCCCGCCGGTGTGAATTTCACAGCATTGCCTAGCAGGTTCAAGAACACTTGCTTCAAGCGTTCCTCGTCACCGTAAATAAATTCAGGAACGTCATGATTTATGATGCTGGTGAGCTCCAGATGTTTTTGTTCAGCTTTTATTGCGATAACAGAAAAGCTGTCCTTGAGGCAAGTTCGCAGATCGAATGTATCCTCTTGTAGCTCGCTTCGGCCTGCCTCAATTTTTGAAAGATCAAGGATATCATTAATTATATTGAGCAGGATTCCTCCGCTTTTGCGAATGATTTCTACATATTCACGTTGTTCTTCATTGAGCTCTGTTTCAAGCAGAATATCAGTCATGCCGATCACCCCGTTCATGGGAGTGCGAATTTCATGACTCATCATAGCCAGGAACTCACTTTTAGCTCTATTCGTGGACTCTGCAGCTTCCTTAGCTAGCGACAATTGCCTTTGCTCGGAAATATCCTTGCATATAAGGTAAAATCCGATATTATGATTGTTCACATAAATGGGTGCAATACTGGTGAGCACTTCAACTACTTCGCTGTCCTTAGTGACAAGCTTATTGATATACTGCTCAACCGTATTATCGTAAAGGGCTCTTTCCAGAATGCGCTGGACATTCTCTTCTCCAATCAGACTCGCAAGCTTCATCCCGATCAACTCGGACTCGATGGAGTAGCCCGTTAACTTTTCCGTCATACTATTGGTGTTAATGATTCGACCGTCAAGGTCAAAGGAAATGACGGCGTCATGGTTGTATTTTTTAAGCGACGTATACCGTTCAACAGACTCCTGAAGGCGTTGCTCGGATTCCTTTTGCTTTGTAATGTTAACGATCTGGCAAATGAAATATGCTGGCTGGTTCGACTCGTCGCTGAATAAGTGGAGAGTAAGCTGTCCCCAAATATAATCTCCATTTTTTGTGATAAACTGCTTTTCCATCTGCACTTCTGTTTCCTCACCCAAGAGGGCTTTTAAATCATGAAGGTTGCCGAAATCCTCGGGGTGAGAAAGGTCTTCTAACCGCATATCCTCAAACTCTTCAATGGAATAACCAAAAATCTGTTCAAAGGCTGGGTTTATGGTCAGAATCAAACCATTTGGCGATAAAAGGGCGATTCCAAAGGAGGCGTGATTAATCACCTGTTGGTTGAATTGTTCCTGGTTTAGATTTACGCGATGCATAGCGACCTCCATGGGATGATGTGATTTTTGCGTGAAAAAATAGACCTTCTATTTAGAAGGTCCTATTTATAACTTATAGTCTAATTTACCCACTTTGTTATTAATTGAATCTGTTAACTTAATGGGATCGAATAAAACAGTCTGGATCCGTTGTTGTTGGTATACCATACAATTTTGTCGCCGCTAACAATAGGGCTGCTTTCTGATAGTACAAAGTTCTTAATCGTTTGGATACCGCCAGTGGTTGCACCCTCTCCATTTATAAGAACATATTTCAGGTCACCCGGATGATTCTCTTTATCAAACTCCTGCCACAGCACCATCATTTTGTCGTCTGTGATTTTTACTAGTTTAGGAATGGAAGCGATCTGGTTCGTACCAACATATTTAGCCAAGGTGATGTGGTTCACTGCTGTGCTAGACAGGTTGGCTTTTGGTAGAACACTAAGAACGATATCTCTCTGATCCTTCTCCAGTCCCACCATCTCATAAGACGTATATTCTTTGACAAGCGAATGGTCAATCGTATTCATAGCGACAATATAGTTCGCCGAAGACATCTCAAATCCGCCTATAGAAACGCCTGTGGTGTTCGCTCCGATTTTGCCGGGAATATTAAACAGGTCTACCTCGTTATAGCTGGTTCCATTTCCTTTATTCAGCACAATCGAACGAGGATAGGCATCACCATGATCCACTAGAACATGCGTAGCACCATCAAACAATACATATTGATCAAAAGAGTGGCTGACATGATTCTTCTGGAATCTTCCCAGATCATTCGTCACGGTCATTGTTTGGGTATTCACGATAATGGTCAGCTGCGATTGATGATTTAGTTTATCTTCTGTCGTGTATCTTGTACGTGAAGTGTGGAATACAAGCGTATCACCAGCCTCGGCCATACTACCAGAGCCAGAATCAAAAGGGCTAACCGTATAACTCTCGCCACCCTTAATGGAGACACTATCTACTCTATTAAAGCTTTTATCATAACGGACAATACGAATCACTTCTTTGCTATCATTCTCTTCGCGATTCTCTTGTCCAAAAGCAATATAGTTATACTTCTCCCCACTATAGAAACCACCAAATATCGGAAGCTCAAAAGGGATACTCTTATTTCCAGTTAGTTCAAACTTCTCATTATATGATTCAATCGTAACTTCCTTATTCGCCTCAAGGACACTTTCAGTCCCGTCATTATTATTCACGAGATAGGAAGTGGCCGTACTTTTCCATCTGGGAAAATAAGAAGATACAGCGTTACTTTCGGTTTTCACCGCCGTCTTTACCCGGTAAGCATGATCTGGAACTTTTGAGAACAAGGATATGCGATCAGACTGAACGTCATATTCGATATCGAATGGAATTTTCCCCGCCAAATCTCGCAACTGAACATAGTTATTCTCGTCAATATTGTACGCCGTAATCGACTGTAGCTGTCCGTTCACTAGCACTTTAGAGGTCGACAGCGTAGCTGAATAATTTCTATTGCGACTATAGTAGTTGCTGCTAGCTTTCTTTTCGGGAGTATAGGCTTGCCCGGTTATGATCTCTATCGCATTGTTTGCTTTATTCCAAGTGATATCAAATTGACTGGCTGTTCCCGAGAAATACTCCGCTACATCGCGCAGCCAGAAATAATTGTTGTTCGAGATATTGAATCCGTTCAGGTCCCTTTGTTCTCCGTCAAAATATGTACTGCTCTCGGTTACCTTAGCCTTCACCGTACTGCTCGCAAAGGTTGTAGTGCCTAGTGCTGGTATAACCAGTAATACAATTAGCAAAACACTAAAAATCCTCTTCATCCAACTTTTCCCCCATTTATATATAAATAAAAATACTATAATTTTTATCGGTATTTTATTCCTATTCCTCCACCACATAACTTACAAACGCCAAGCGCTTACTATCCGGAGACCACGAATTCACGTTAATCGTACCTTGTCCTCCAAACAATTGTACTAGTGTGCGATAATCTCCTCCCGTGCTTGCCATCAATCGAATCTCAACATCCTTATTCGCAGGGTGATCGCCAGGATCTACATCTCCTTTGCGGTAACTCAGGTAGGCTATCGTCTGACCATCTGGCGATACATGCGGGAACCAGTTATTACTCTCATCAAAAGTCATCTGTGTTTGCTCAGTGCCATCGGCATTCATTCGCCATATCTGCATCAGCCCTGTACGCACCGAGTTGAACCATATATGTCCACCATCTGGTGAATATTCAGGCCCATCATCCAGCCCAGGCGAATCCGTCAGTTGTACCTCTACTCCCCCGTCTACTGGAATGGTATAAATATCATACTGACCATTGCGCTCTGCACAGTAAGCTAACTCAGCACCGTTTGGAGACCAACCATGTAAATAGCTTGGAGCATTCGGTGTAACTAGAACCGGTTCGCCACCCTCCATGGGAAGAATATATATACGAGATTTACCATCTTCTTTCGTATGGTGACTAATTGCGATTTTAGTGTTGTCAAAAGACAGAACATGATCGTTATTACATTCCGCAGCAAATCCCGAGTCAATTTGAACAAGCTCACAGGTTGCGATGTCGAACGAATAGAGACAACCTCGACTATTATAAATAAGATGCTTACCATCGCTAGTCCAATTGGGTGCCTCGATTAAATAATCAAATGAGCGGAGCGCAGTACGTTCCCCAGTATGTACATCTACGATTTCTAATGTGCTAATCACTTTCATTGTCCTCTCTCCCATCGTTAAAATATGTACATAACCCACTTCGACAGCTATTCTTAATCCCCTTTCTTCTGGTCATACTATTGTATAAGAAAAAAGATCCGCCTCGAAGAGTTCACTCCTCAAGGCAGATCCATACTCATCTTATAAACGTCCAGCCGCTTTTACTTTTACCAGCAAGGCATTGCCCGGCAAGTATGCAATCGGAATATCCTCAGACAATACGATCTGAACGGTATTGCGATCTGCACCGGCTAGAACAGCTTGCTCTATTGCATGGCTGCGGGCATCTTCCTTAGCTTCATCATAAGACATTTCGTCCAGGGAATAAATGCGCTCTGTCTCCCCGCTCACCTCACCTAACGCAGCGCCAATCGCATTCGCAGCATCATAGTGATCCGGTCTCACAATCCGTGATACACCTTCAAGCTTGTCTGCCACAAGAATACTTCCGCCACCGACCAAAATGACGTCAACAGGATCTGAGCTTGTCTTCATCCGATCAATCGCTTCCTCGATATCCCGCGTAATGATCTCATCTGCTCTCTTGCAGATCGATTCATCAAGTACCTCTGTCTGCGCATCTTTCCACTCGTATCGATTAAGCTTCACCGCCACATCGGTTGCTGTGAGCGTATCACCACCAAAGATGAGGCCGCGCTTCAATAGCTCGTACCCCACGCTATCCGGACCCACTGTTACCTGATCCTGCGTTTCATCTAAGCGAACGATTGTACCGCCGCCGATCCCGATCGATAAGATATCCGGCATGCGGAAGTTCGTGCGAATGCCGCCAATCTCAACCGCAGCGGATGATTGACGCGGGAAGCCTTGCATCAAGACGCCGATATCTGTCGTGGTGCCACCAATATCAACAACAAGTGCATCATTCAGACCTGACAAGTGTGCCGCACCCCGAATGGAATTCGTCGGACCGCAAGCAATCGTCAGAATCGGGTAACGAAGCGCATATTCACTGTACATCAGTGTTCCATCGTTCTGACAGATGTATAGGCTCGCGTCAATTCCATAAGTGTGAAGCGCCTCTTCGAAGCCCTTTACGACTCCAGCAATAACGTTAAGTAATGCGCCGTTCAGCAACGACGCGTTCTCACGCTCGAGCAATCCAATACTTCCAATCTCATGAGACAACGTCACAGGCATATCTGCGCCAAGTACTTGCTTCGCAAGTTCTTCGACACGTTTCTCCTGCGAGGTATTCACTGGGGAGAACACACCACAGATCGCAACCGCTTCGACTTCACCCTTCATTTTCAAAAAGCAGTCTAGAATCTCTTCTTCATCCATTTCAACAATCGTGCGGCCATCATACTCATATCCACCATGAACAACATAAGCATGTGGGCAAACCGTTGCCTTAAGTGTATCGTCCCAATCCGCAAGTGGAGGAACCGCAGTTGTTGCCGGTGCCCCGATTCGAATCAAGCCGACTTTCCCCAAGTGCTTGCGCTCTACAATAGCATTCGTACAGTGCGTAGTTCCGAGCATTGCATAACGAATCTGCGCCGGATTCACACTACTCTCTGCTAACAAACGACGGATGGATTCAGTAATGCCTTCATTTACATCACGTGTGGTATGCACTTTTATCGTATGAATGGTGTTTAACTTGGAGTCGAGCAAGGCTGCATCTGTATTTGTCCCGCCGACATCAATCCCAATGCGATATATTTCTTCCATGTTGTCTACATTCGTATGAGACATTACTCTGCTCCCCCTTTCTCTGCTGCCAATTGTTCAATTGGAACATAAGGTGCATCATAGCCAAAATATTGTGGACCTACCGTCTCGAGGCCCTTTGGTGAACGCCATTTCGGATCACAAGGGAAACCAACCACACTCACCCGGGCACCGTATTTCAAATTCTCAGTCGTGATTGGCATACCTGTATCCTGGTCAAGCACAGAGATCAGGTCAGGAGTAATAGCAATTGAATGTCCATCTTCTGTGGCAAGAAGGAACTCATTCTGGAAGAACAAAGTCATCGTACGTCCCTTTTTAGCATCTGTACCTTCGAAGATCGCTTCACCGCGTGTAAATCCGCCTTCTGTACGACGGCGAATGTCTACTGCCTTACCCTGGAACAACGCATATCCATTCAGCTGCTTCAGCAGCATTTCAATTGGATTCTGCTTCAATTCCTTGGACTCGAACAATGTTTTTCCGATCTCATACGCAAGCGTCAAGGTATGTGGGATTGCACTTTGCTTTACCTGCGCTCCAGTTACCGGATAATCACAAATCGAAGCTGATCCGCCCATTTGAATCGTAACCGCACGCGCCATCCGCTCTTCCCAAACACCGTCGATCGCATGCATAAGCACACCGTTGCCGCGTTCATCTGCCATCGTAATCGGACTGCAGTCAATACCGTCCAAGTAGAACGTCACCATTTGCGATTCTGGAAAAGCCCGTCCCATGGCATCCGCATCTACGATAGGAATATTGCGTTCCGCAGCCGTAATTACGGGAACCAGAGAGTTACCGCCACCGACCTCAATCGGCATAATGGCGCTCACCTTGCGTCCAAGCTCTTTCTCAATCATATCCAAAGGCTTGATCATTTGCTGAATCGAAGGAATCTTCTCATTCATAACCGTAGGTGCGCCAATCATGGATATAGGAACAACCAATGCATCGTCCTCCAGATCCTCAGGACTTAATAAACGAACAGGACCATATTTGCGAATGGCTTCCATCGCCATCAATTTACCAATATGCGGGTCACCGCCCCCGCCTGTTCCAAGAACGGCTGCACCAACAGCAATGTATTGCACCGCTTGTTCATTTAATTCTGTTAGTTTGTGATTTCTCATGTTGTTATCCCTTCTTTGTCATGATTTTGCCGACAATCCACTGCACGATAAAGGCGAACATAAACGCATCTAATGCCGGTACGCTCGTGATTTGGAACCATCCAAATCCATCTGGCGCTGCGGTTGTCATAAAAGCGAACAACGTAGCTGCAACCCACACCGCTAAGGAGCGAATCACCCAGTTCTTATTGCGATCCAGACCTTCAAAAGTGAATTTCTTTCGATCTACAAGCAAAAATTCGGACGTGTAGATTCCCCCGATTGGAGAGACAAACACCGTAATAATATTTAGGAAAGATAAAAACTTATCATAGATGCCAAGTACGGCAAGCAACGTAGCAAAGATACCTGCCACAATAGTAATTAGCTTTTTCGGAACCTTTTGGAACACAACAGAGAACCCTAGCGAAGCAGAATATAAATTGTTCGTGTTTGTCGTCCATTGGGCAAGGGTTAAGACGATAATGGCTGGAAGACCAAGTCCTAGCGCAATGAAAATATTCGTCAGATCATCTGTGTCCATAATTCGAGATAGGAAAATAGCTACAATCGTCATGAAGCTGTTACCCACAAAAAAGCCGATAAAGGCCGCTGTTATAGCATGCTTCGGTGTGCGCGCCCAACGAGCGATATCCGGTGAAAGCACCGTGCCGACAATAAAGATACCAATAACAAGCGAGATCGCTGTCCCCATCGGGATCGCTGCTCCGCTAATCGGTTCCCACACGGCTGAAGCTCCTTTGGTGTGGAACGCGGAATAAATAGCCACTCCGATAAACAAAATAAGCAATGGTACGGACCAGGTGCTTAGTCGTTCAATAGATTGATATCCCCAAATAGCTGTCGACATCATCAGAAGCCCACCTATGAATGAAAGCACCCCTAAGGACAGATGAATATCCCATAATTGACTAAAAGCAGTCTGCATATTCGAAGCGAAGAACCCGACCTGCACCCCAAACCAACCGAGTGAGAAAATACCGAGGATAACCGCTACGACACGTGCACCCACATTTCCGAATAGAAACCGAGAGATCATCGATGTCGATAACCCTGTTTTCGCCCCTACATACGCACATAACGCTCCGATCACCCCTAGGATTAACGAACCGATTATGGTTGCTGTGAGTGAATCCGTCAGATTCATTCCATTGCCAAGCTGAGCACCCAAGAACATCGCTGATAGGTCAATCCCGATGGCGATCCAGACGAGCGACATAGATAGCCATTTTTTACGCAAATGCGCTGGAACCGGCTCTCTCTCAAAATCCCCCGAGCTAAGCTCGTTCCCCTTTACTTCACTTACTTCTGCCATTCTCCCCATCCCCTTGTTGTTATCTTCTTCTGTAGCGCTATGAGGACGCACCCTTCCAATACATTTCAAACGCATGGTTTAGCTTACGCTCATAAATTCCTTTAGAAGTGTAATAGAAATACTGCATGCTTAATCCATCCATCAAGTTGAGAAAAGCATCTGTGAGAAGCTGCACGGATTGATCGCGAATTACGCCCTCTTCCATCCCTTTTGAGATGAATTGTTCAATGATCTTCGTCAGCATCGCGTCGGACTCTAGGAATGCTTCCTCAATCGTTTCCTTTAAGAATGCCGGTGGGAAGACCACATACCTCAGCACAATTTTGCTTGCTTCAGGACTCTTCTGATAGAACTCATACTGTCTAGACAATATGCCTCGTAGACTTTCCTGGGCACTCAGTACTTTCTGTTCTTCCGACAGCTCTTGAATATAAGTGTTATAGGACTGCATAGCCTCACGAAAGACCGTCATAAACAAATCCTCTTTATTCTCAAAAAAGGCATAGATCGCCGGAGTCTTCACGCCAACTTCCTTCGTAATTTCAGAGAGAGCCGTACCCTCGTAACCCTTCTCTCCGAATAGTCGCATCGCTACTTCTTTCAACTTGTTTTTGGTCAAGACATTCCACATCCCTTACTTACTTAATTAACGTTAATTAAAAAACACTATACATCTCTATGCATAATAATTCAATAGTTTTCATAAAAAATAAACCTCAATACATGCAAAAAAGCCGACCAACGTCAGGATAATTCCTGAATTATGATCAGCTGAGCGGTGAAATGGGTTAACTTTAAATGCATAAACGTGCTTGGGTTAATGTAATCTTTCATCAAACATGAGTTGAATTTGAATACCAAAGGGATCTTCAATGATACCGTAGGCTTTACTAAACACATTACTAGATAAAGGAGCAATAATTTTTACGCGCTCATCCGTGATTAAGCTTTTATAGAAACCTTCAATTTCCTCTAAGTCAGCACTTTGAATACATAATGAAGTGTTATTACCCACTGTATATTTCTCATTCGTATTCATTGTATCTTCTGCTATCATTATTTTTGTTTTTCCGATTAACAGGACAGAGTGAGTAATATAATTCTTATTTTCATCCGTAAGCTGTATGGAGCTGTCACGTTCTGCTAGTTGTTGATAGGTAACACGTAACAATTCCTCTGCATTAAAATGCTTTTTGTAAAATTCTATAGCTTCCTTGGCTCTTCCCTTCATCGATAAGAAAATAGCTACTTCTAATGTTGTACTCATAGTGTAAATCTCCTTCGTATATTTGATATGTGATCTTAAACTTATTATCATATATAAAGGTATCAAAACATGACACCTTAATAAGGAGCTTTTTATATGAAGAAATCAGAACGCTTAAATGACATGATGAGATACTTAAACGGGCGAGAGTTTTTCAATCTAAGTGACCTTATGGAGAAATACAATATTTCAAAAAGCACAGCGCTACGTGATGTTACTTCATTAGAACAATTGGGTATGCCTATTTTCGCGGAACATGGAAGACACGGACGTTATGGTATTTTGAAAAATAGATTGTTATCCCCTATTATTTTCACGATAGATGAAGTCTATGCACTGTACTTTGCTATGCTGACGCTAGAATCTTATCAATCTACACCTTTTCATTTAAGTGTTAACAAGCTAAACGAAAAGTTCGAGCACTGTCTATCGAGTACACAAATCAACCAGATTCATAAAATGAAAAAGGTTCTACAATTCGAAATGTATCAGCATAAGCATGTCAGTCGTTTTTTAGATAAAATCCTGGCAAGTATTCTAAATGAATGTGCCTGTAACATTGAATACACAAAAAATAACGAGACAAAAAGCTACCCTGTACAATTCTTCAGAATTTCCGCGAAGTTTGGTCAATGGTATGCTACTGGAATAGAGTTAAATACGAATACATATAGAGTGTTTAGATGCGATCGAATAACCTTCATTGAAGAAGAGGAAAGCTCAGCCCGCTATTCTATAGAAGAACTTCTTAGTCGTTCCTTAGAATTTTATCAATCCGAGAACAGTATTCACTTTGAAATTGAGATTGCGGAGCAAGCCAAAGATATTTTTTATAAAGAGCATTACCCCTCTATGAAAATAGAAGCTGGCCCGAAAACAGTCATAAAAGGATTCTATAATCCAGGCGAAGAAGAATTTCTAGCTAATTATTTCATGCGTTATGGTCAATATGTTAGAGCGGTGAAGCCTGAAGGCTTGAAACAAATGATTCAGGATAAGCTAGAGCAACTCTTAAGCCACTATCAGAAATTATAAAGCTACTCAAAAGTGGTAAAAAACACATCTTGAAGAATGGCCTTAGCTTTCTTAAGATTGCGTGTATCAAGTTGGTTAAGCATATCTACGATTTGACTCATTTCATCGATTTCCATTGCCTCATGAGATTCTCCAGCATTTAATGGTACTTCTTCAGCAACCGATTCCGGATGAACCCATGATGCTTCTAAAGTATCCTCGAACGCTTGGTTCAGAAATAACAATTCATCTGTGTTATATCTCTGTAGAAACCGATTTATCCCTTTATTCATCTCCTTATGTAGTGCTTGATGCAAATCGAATATTTCTTTTCCAAGAGGTGTTGTAAGAAACAGCACTTCTTTTTTATTATCGGGGAGAAACTCCGTGCGAATAATTTGCTGCAGAACTAATTTTCTAGTGATTTTGGACACGCTACCTTTCGGAATTCCGAAATGCTTCGAAATGGTAGTGCCATTCACCGGCTCAAGCTGTCCAATTGCATCGATTACATGCAGCATCATGACTGTGGAGTCTTGGAGGAAATCAATGATAAGAGGATTACTACAGTTCTGAATCAGCCACGCCTTCTCTTCATCATCCTCCGATTGAAATCGCTTTTGTAATTGGGGAATCATATCTATCAATTTTTTTATCATAATATCCTTATTAGGTAAGTTCTCGAAAGAATGCGTCACTGTTAAGTCTCCTCGTAAATTCATCTTATGCTCATTTTAACAAGACACAGCTCATAAATAAAGTTTCCTAGAAATAATATTGACAACAAGGAAACTTAAAACGTATTATTGTTTCCATAGTTAATATTTTATTTCTAGGAAACAATAAAAAGAAGAGAAGGTATTTATATGAATGTCTTAATTATTTTTGATCATCCATATGGAGCATCAGCGTCCGAGAATATCCCACATCAGCGAAGCTATTCCGCAGCCTTATTAGCCTCCGTAATGCGAGGTCTTAACACTAAAGGCCATACGATTGATCTTATCGATCTGCATGCCGATGGATTTGATCCAGTCATGTCGCGCGAAGAACTTGCTGCTTGGCGACAAAAGAAAACCACCGACCCCCTAGTCGCCAATTATCAGCAGCGGCTTATGGCAGCAGATCATATCGTCTTCCTATTCCCCATTTGGTGGGAGGCCATGCCCGCTCTCACCAAAGGCTTTCTTGATAAGGTATTCGCAAAAGGTATTGTCTACGAGGAAATTAAACCTGGAAGGCCCTTCAAATGCTTGCTCACGAATCTTAAAGGAGTGTCACTGCTGACCGTAATGAACACGCCCGACTTCTTTTATCGCTGGATTTTTGGCAACCCCATCACCAAAATTCTGTTCAGAGGAACCTTCCGCAAAATGGGAATACGGAAGAACCTCCGTTGGTATAATTATGCCGGGATGTCAGATCGCAGCTTAGAAGAACGGGTGAAGCATCTTAATAAAACAGAACAACGTTTTGCACGACTAGAGTAGATTAGATTACTGAAGCTGGGACTGATTTCGAGAGCTGAACCTCGGATTTGTTCGCCTCCCTGAGCACCAGCAATCCGATGAATAAGGATACAACACCAATAATGATCAGCAGTGCTCCCAGCTCCTGACTGTAGGCTGTTAACGCCACATCCCGAAAAGCCATCCCGCGTATAAGACGATTAAGCCAGTTCATCGGCAATGCCCAAGCGGAAATTTGAAAAAACTCCGGAAACGCTAATGGGCTCAATTGGATTCCAGTGGCAAGAAACGACGGATACAATACGAAATTAGTTCGTAAATTAACTTTGGATACGTCTTTGGCAGTATAACCAATCAACAGGCCCATAAGTGACAGAGCAAAGGCATACACAAACAGCGGAATAATAAAAAGATAAGGCTCTGCTTCAAAGCGCATTCCCCCCACCTGCTTTAACAAACCATAACACAGGAGCAGCGAGATCGTTGATAAAACAGCGTAAGGTACACTACGAACCCAAATCTGCCAAGGAGACTTCCCGTTTGCAAAAAGTTTCTCCTCCTGCCGTAAGCGAGGGGCAATTGAACCTGCTGCGCTTGTTGTAATCATCAGCACCACAATATTCACAAATCCAATGACCATAAAGCTCACATAACTTGTGGTCGGATTAAACAACAACCGCTGCTGCAGGGACAACGGAGAAGCAAGTCCTTTAGAGGTTTCGGCATCCATCCCCTTTTGGAGGAGACGGGTCATAGAAAGAGTCATATTTTCCGTCTGGATGACTTCCTGAATCGCAGTTCGGATGCCGGTTAGACCTGATGGCATGGTGTTATCCATTAAGATGCCGAGATTCGTTGATATCCCCTGCTGCTGATGCAGCCCTAACGCTTTGGGAAGGGTGATGACCGCGACAGCCTGCTCATTTGCCAATAATGTTTCTGGATCTAAGGGGCTGGCATACACATTAGTTACTTTCATATATGGAGAAGCATTTATTTTAGAGATCAGCTGTCGTGAATACGAGCTGTGATCCTCATCAATGACTACAACATGCGATTCGCTGATTTGATTCTTCGAGAACATCAAGCCAAAAAATATAGCCGCGATAAGCGGACCAATAAAAATCAGGCGTAAATACTTACTGCCCGCCACGTACTTCCACTCATCAATCAGTGACTTCATCGAGCTTCACCTCCGCTGTCATCCCCGGAAGCAAATCAGCATTCGCATCCATAGCTATACGGACAAGAAACATGCTTAAATCGGCTTGCCCTTTTTCACGTGACATGCGTAAGCTCGCAAATTGAGGGGCGGCTGCGATGGAAGTAACGACACCCGTCACCTCGCTTGGATGGTTCAAATACGGAAAATGAACGTCGATACTTTGATTCACCTTTAGCTTTTGGATTTCGCTCTCCTGTATGTAAAGGTCTGTATAAAAGTTGTTTTTTTGCAAAACCGCCATTGGCATTCCTAGCTGTATTTGATCTCCCGGCTTTACAACAATCCTGTTGACCGATCCGTCCTCCGGCGCGAGTACATCTGTTTCTCCTTCTTCAGCGGATTTAACCTTGAACAATACCTCTCCCTGTTTTATAGAATCACCTACAGCCACACTGACCTCTACAATTGACCCTGGACTGTTCTGATAAAATATAGTCTTTTGCTCTGCATCAAGAATCCCTTGTTTCCTGCTCTCAGCTTGACTGACAGCATCCTTTCCTTTTATAGCAAGTAGCGAACCTCCAACGATTAACGCAATCGCAATTCCAATATATAAACCTGCTTTTATCTTCATTTCCCACTCTCTCCCCTTACCATTTTTTTAGCCGCATTTTCGGCAGCCTCCATAATCACTTCTCCCAATGTGGGATGAGGGTGAATGGTCATCGCCAAGTCCTCTACAGTTGCTCCCATCTCAATGGCAAGGGCAAGCTCCGACACCAGTGTAGATGCTTCTACTCCAACAATTTGGGCACCAATAACGATTCCCGAGGTTGGGTCCGCTACAATTTTGACGAACCCTTCCGTTTCCCTCAAGGCCAATGCTCTCCCGTTAATCCCAAAAGAAGATTTGCCAATAACCAGCGGGATGCCTTTTGCCTTTGCTTCTGTTTCACTTAAGCCAACACTGGCCAGCTCTGGATCAGAAAAAACAACAAGCGGAATGGCTCTATAATCAACCTCGGAGGAAAGACCTGCTATGGCTTCTGCCGCAATTTTGGCTTCATAGGACGCCTTGTGAGCAAGGGCAGGACCCGACGTAATATCTCCAATTGCAAAAATATTCGAGATAGCCGTTCTGCACTGTTCATCTGTCTCAAGGAACCCCCTGCTCGTCACTGGCAAACCTATACGGTCCAGCCCTAAATTGCCATCTGTATTTGGTTTTCTGCCGACAGTGACTAACACATATTCCGCTGTCACATGCAGCTGCTCCTGATTTTTCAAATAATGCAGTGTGATGGCGTCTGCACTCTGCACTACGTTCACAGCTGTCGCTCCGGTAATCACCTTAATCCCATCAGCTTTCAACTGCCTTCCAACAGGGCTCACAAGCTCCGCCTCAAATCCAGGCAGCACTTGATCTCCTCCCTCTAGAATCGTTACCGTTGTTCCAAATTTGGCATACATTTGCCCCAGCTCAACGCCTATATATCCACCGCCAATAACTACTAGGCTAGTTGGAACTTCACGGAGCGACAGAGCTTCTGTCGAAGACAAAACACGTCCGCCAACTGGAAAGGCTTGCAGCTCAATCGGACGTGATCCTGTGGCTAAGATGGCATTTTTAAAAGAAATGCTTTGCTCTTGTCCGGACTGACTGATAATAGCGGTATGCTCATCGACCAATCTGGCCTCCCCTTCCAAAATGCTCACACCTGCAGTCTTTAATAAATAGCCAACTCCACCTGCCTGCTTATTCACAATTCCTTGCTTGAAATCCTGAGCATTCTTAAATGACACTGCCGCATCCGCAGAGCTGAACGGTCTAAGCAACTCGTAACGATGGGATTCAGCAATTAATGCTTTGGAGGGAATACACCCAACATTAGTGCAGACCCCACCTAGCTGATTGCGTTCAACAATCGCCGTTCTCATTCCAAGTTGTGAAGATCGCAGCGCCGCCACATACCCACCCGGACCTGATCCAATGACCAACGTTTCTACGAACTCAAGTTTCCCCATCTCCTGATACCTCCTGTACCTGCTATTTTAAAATATGATGATCGTAATATATTATTACCATCATATTTTAAAACCGTCAACAACCGTGTTTATCCTTTCATAAGCAGACAGTGCTCAGAATCGTCAAATTGACAGGCTTTATTATGATGCATATAATATTTTAAAAGTAGAATTATGAAGCTATGGAGTGATTATGATGCCCTATCCCAAAGGCCATAAAATAAAAGTACGGAATACGATTGTTGAAAGTGCTGCCCAGGCTTTTCGCACCCATGGCATTCATGATGTAAGTGTTCCATTCATTATGAAGGGAGCCGGATTGACTCACGGCGGGTTTTATTCACATTTTGACAACAAAGAACAACTCGTCGCCGAAGCCTGCCGGTATGCCATCAGCGATACCATCGCACTTTTGCAGAAGGTCGCGGACCAGGAAGAGCAGAACCCCAAAATCAATGCGGTCATTGACTATTATTTAAGTCCGTATCACCGCGACAAAACGGAGATGGGCTGTATTATCCCTGCCCTTTCTGCCGAGATATCTCATTCTTCCGAAGAAGTTCGGCAAGTATTCACCCAGGAACTGGAGCGGATGACTGCTTTTATCTCCGATCTGGCGGGAATTGAACCCTCCAAAGGTAGCGCACTGTTCAGCACCATGGTTGGCTCTCTAGTTCTTGCAAGGACTGTAAATGACCCTGAACTGAGCGACAGCCTTCTTTCGTCAGGCAAACGGTATGCTAAAGAGCTGGTTACGATCTAAAAACAATAAACACCCCAAACAAATGAATCCAACTCAGAAAATTTTCGTAATATTATGAATTATAGATAACTGAGGGGTGTATCCAATGAACGAGCAGTATGCTGCAAGGGTTGAATTGTTCGCAGAGAACGCGCAGAGGATCAAAAAGGCTTTTCCTTGGCATAATGCAATGGTTAGCCGTTTGGCGGGGTTACTGTACACAGCAGAGAATAAAAGTGCAGATGAGGATGCGATTCGTGCGAGCCACGAGCTTATTAAAGAAAATACCGGAATGTTTTCTTCGTTTAGGGGGAATTCGGCAATCAGTATTGCTACTATGCTCTCTCTTTCTGCTGACAAGGAACAACAGCTTGCTAACACGCTGACCGTGTATGACTTATTGAAGGATGTCAAATTTAGAGCCTCTGATTATCTCGTCGTTGCCGCTTATCAAATCGCCGCTAATACGACAACAGATCAGTATCAGCGTACGGTAGAACGCGCAAAGATGTTTTACGATAGCATGAAAGCGAAGCACCGTTTCCTTACCGGACATGATGATTATATCTTCTCTGCCATGCTCGGCCTTTCCGATATCGACGTGGACAGCGGCATCGACCGGATGGAGCAGCTTTACACTACACTAAAGCCTGAATTTATGTCGGGGAACAGTGTGCAAGCTCTGACACAGGTACTGGTTCTTGGAAAAGAAGCTTCAGAAGCAGCGGATCGTGTACTGGCATTACGAGATGCGTTCCGTGCACATGGCATCCGGTTAGATAAGGAATATACCCTTTCTTCGCTGGGCGTGCTAACTTTGCTCTCCTCCAACAATAAGGACATGGTTACGGAAGTCTCAGAGACCTTCGAATTACTGCGTACCAAAAAAGGCTTTGGCAGCTGGTCCATTGTAAAGCAGGAATTGCTACTGCTGTCAGCTGCGCTCGTAGCCTTCAAATATGTAGAGGATGTGCAAAGCGGCATTGTAACCTCGATGCTTTCCACCAGCATCACTAATATTGTGATCGCACAGCAGGCTGCTCTTGCTGGGGCTGCGGCTGCGTCAGCTGCGGCTGCAGCTTCATCTTCTTCAAATTAAGTGGAAATGCGAGGGAAGACATGGACTCGATACAACCAATCACCGCTAGAAATGAAGAATGTTTACACCTTCTACTGAATATTTGGGAATTATCTGTGCGGCATACACATCTATTCCTGTCTGAACAAGACATTGATGCGTTACGGCCACTGGTTATACAAGGGATGGAGCATATAAGTCATCTGCTTGCTTTTATAGATGACCATGACCAATCGCTTGGATTCATAGGGATTCAGGATAACAAGATTGAAATGCTATTCGTAGAACCTGCTGCAATGGGAAAAGGAATTGGTAAATCGCTCGTTGCTTATGCTATACAGACACTGAACGTACGCTACGTTGATGTAAATGAACAAAATCCGCAGGCCTTAGGTTTCTATGAGCATATGGGTTTTCAAGTTTTTGAGCGTTCTGCACTGGATGAACAGGGCAATCCTTTTCCTATCCTGCATATGAAGTTATCGATCGGCTCACGTTAAAAGATTCCATCGCCTCTCAAAGCAAAAGAGACCGCTTCGAGTAGCCATAACAATGGCTGTTCGAAGCGGTCCTTTGTGTTTAAGTAGGATCAACTTTTGTTTTTGGTGTGGAAGCTCCGCTTATTCTACCGACTTCAACGCCTCAATCATATGAATCCGTTTGAGCTTAATGTGCATGAAAGCCATGACTATGCCTGAGAACAGCAGTGTTAAGAGTGCGGCATACACATAGCTTGGCCACTTAATAATCGGCGCGAACATCGTCGCATCCAGCTCAGCTGTATTCAAGACGAAGCTGTGCAATATAATGCCAAGACCCGATCCGGCTACAATGCCAAGTAGGCTTAGCAGCATATTCTCGCGGTAAATATACAACGTTACTTCCTTATCATAAAATCCCAATACCTTGATGGTTGATAGTTCCCTGATCCGCTCAGAGACATTAATATTGGTCAAATTGTAGAGGACGACAAAAGCCAAAGCAGCAGCCGATACAATGAGTACCAAGGTTACAACATCCATACTCTTCATGGTGTCATCAAAGGCAGTACCTACGTTGCTGGAAAAGCTGACCGCGGCCACTCCCTCATTGTCCGTTAGCTTCTCGCCGAACTTGTCCTCCCATGCTTTATCGTGCGTGGTATACTTCAGCAGCTCTGTGTTGAACACCGGTTCTTGTCCAAATACGGAAGAATAATACGCAGGTGTCATATAAACGTAGTGCATTACATAGTTCTCTGTAATCCCTATGACCTTAATCTTGAATGTCTCGTTATCCTTGTCCACCACATTCAACTGGTCGCCGGGCTCAAGCCCGTATAATTTAGCCAGCTTCTCCGAGATTATAGCGCCCTCGTCCGAAAGCGTGCGTTTTTCTCCACTCACTCGATCCCGCAGCTCCACATAATCGGATATCGCATCAACAGATGCAGGGATGAACATATGCACATCCTGATCATTTACACCACTGCTGTGCGCTTTCATCGTTTCCTGTGCCACACTTAGTGATCCATTTATAGTGGACTCGCCAGTGATCAATTGCTCGTAGGCATCCCGCGCATCAGCAGACGCATCTTCATGCAGCGCTACAAGTGCATCATATTTCATAATCGTGCCGAACTGCTGGGGGGCAATGCTGCCGATCGAGTCTTTAAGACCAAACCCGGTCAGAATCAGCGCCGTACAGCCGGCCACGCCGAACACAGTCATGAACATCCGCTGCTTGTAGCGGAATAAATTCCGCGCGGTAACCTTTTGAACAAAGCTCAACCGTTTCCATACAAACGTAACTCTCTCCAGTAGAATCCGCTGCCCGCTCTTTGGCGCCTTCGGACGCATTAACACAGAAGCATTGCTACGCAGCTCTACACGTGCGGCAATCCAAGCCGTCAATGTAGTGCAGATAAGCGCCACTATAATGGAAATGATGGAATACGACGGATAGAAGCTTTTGATAAGATCCGGCAGATTATAAAGCGAACTGTACGCATTATAGATAATGGTTGGAAACATGGTAAAACCGAGCGCAAGTCCCGCAACCGAAGCCGTCAAGCTGGCAAGTGTACCATAAACCAAGAATTTGGCCATAATGTCACGGTTGCCATACCCAAGCGCTTTAAGTGTCCCGATCTGCAAACGATGCTCCTCGACCATTCGAGTCATCGTCGTCAAGCTGACCAGCGCAGCAATCAGGAAAAAGAATACCGGGAAAGCACTCGCAATTGCCGATAATCGATCAGCGTTGTCTTTATATTCGGCATATCCCGGATTGGCACTGCGGTCAGTGACATAGACCTTCGGGAGCCCTAGTTCTGCAAGCTTTTGCTCCCCTGCAGCCAATTCCGCCTTGGCAGAGACCAGCCCATCAGCAATGGCTTTCATGTTTGCAGCTTGTCCCTGCTGCACCACTTCTGGCTGGCGCTTTAAATCGGCGAGCTGCTTCTCGGCGGCGGCCACCTTGCCTCGTCCACTGGACAGCTCTTTCTCACCTTTCGCGCGCATCTCCGCAAGCCGAGCTTCCGGCACACTGGACATCGCCTGCTCTACTGACTTGGTATGCTGCTCGATCAATCCCTCATACTCTGGTGAATAAGCCTTCACTCCGATTGTATCCTTGAAGGATAGATAGGCTTCCGTATAGACCGGGAGCTTAAAATCTGACTCTGGGATCGCTGCGAATGCATCCGCCGTCCCTTTACCAATTCCGCTGGTGCCCCGGGTACTCTTCTCTATAAATTGAGGACTTCGCACAAAGCCCACAACAGTATAATTCAAAGTTTCAAAGTTGTTCGACAACTCCGCATCCGTTCCAGCTCCGCTGAACGTTATTTTGTCGCCCAGCGCATACTTTCCAGCCAGCTTGTCATCCAATACGATTTCTCCGGAATCCTCTGGAAGACGTCCTTCAATCATACTGTACTGGTTAAGAGGTGTATCTGAATTGTAAGAATGGACTTTGAGTATCAAAGCATTATCGCCGCTAAACACATCTGCGCTGTAACCCAGCTGAACTTCATCGATCCCCGGTACATCGCTCAGCAGTTCGATATTATCTTCGGTCAGACCATAGTTGATCTGCACCTTCAGATCCATTAGTCTCGTCTCTTGATAAAAGGTTCCGGCTGTATCCAGCATATCTGGACCGGCTGACTTGATGCCAGAAAAGAAACTAACGCCCAGCATGATAATTGCAAAAATCGAAATAAATCGGGCCTTAGTGTGCCTAATTTCACGAAAAATATCTTTCCATAACGCACGCTTTTTCATAGATGCCTTCTCCTTACCATTCGATATCTTCAACGGATACTGGCGAAGGATTGGTTACCATCTTCCGTACCTTAGCATTATTAATCTCAATAACCCGGTCTGCCATTGGCGCAATCGCCAAATTATGCGTGATTACGATGACCGTGGTGCCTGTGTTACGGCAGGTATCCTGAAGCAGCTTAAGTACTTGCTTACCAGTATTGTAATCTAGCGCACCTGTTGGCTCATCGCAAAGGAGCAGCTTCGGCTGTTTAGCTAGCGCTCTGGCGATAGCGACACGTTGCTGCTCACCACCAGACAGCTGAGCCGGAAAATTATCCAGCCGTGCACCTAATCCCACATCCTCCAACACCTTACGCGCATCTAGTGCACGCGGGGAAATCTGAGAAGCAAGCTCAACATTCTCCAGTGTGGTAAGATTCGGCACTAAGTTATAGAACTGGAACACAAAACCCACGTCATTGCGGCGGTAGCCCGTCAACTCCTTGGCACTGAACTTGGCAATGTCCGTACCGTCCACAATGACCTGGCCTTCGTCAGCAGAATCCATCCCGCCAAGAATATTAAGCACCGTCGATTTGCCCGCACCGCTGGGGCCGACAATCACTGCAAACTCACCTTTATTTATCTCAAAATCAATTCCGTCGTTGGCAACGATCACACTTTCACCCATTTTGTAACGCTTGTACTCATTTTTGACAGCAACAAAGCTCATTCTCCATCCTCCTGTCTCTATCCAAACCAAGCCTAATCACTTTACATTGTTTCAGTTTATCATAATTAGAACGCCCAAGCCCGAATGGCAAACCCTCATTACTCAAGGATAAATTCACATCATTAATAAGTTCATTTTTTTGTAACAATAATGTAACAAGGAAATTTTACCGTAAACGATACTTAGTCAATTGATAATGTTATAATCACTTTGTTTTATTCACTCTTTTCAGGCAAGAGTGAAAGAACAAGAACAATCAGAAACAGGTGATCAGATGTTCGAACTGAAATGGCTATGGCAGAACTTAGAGGGCAACCGGACACGGTACATTCTAGCGCTCTGCCTCTCAGTAGTGGGTTCAAGTCTTACGATTGTAAACCCTTACATCAGTCAGCGCATTGTCGATACGTTTATAGCAGGTGACAATGCGCTGCAGAATCTTACACAAGAACGGCAATTATTGATTATGCTCTGTCTGGGCATGATTGGATTTTCTCTACTGCGCACAGGACTTGCTTATATTACAACCATGCAGTACGAAAGATCCTCGCAAAACATGATGTACAATATCCGTATTTTTTTGTACAACAAGATTCAAGGACAGGACAGAGAATATTACGACCGTAACCGTACCGGTGATCTCATGACCAAGATGACCGGGGATCTGGACATGGTTCGGCACTCGATGGCATGGATTTTCAAAACGATCATTGAATCGCTAACGATCTTCATTGCTGCTGTTATCTATTTTTTCACTATAGATGCTCAGCTAACGCTGTGGATGCTAATCCTGTCACCGCCCATTTTTATCGTGGCTTACATATTCGCTAAACGCGTCCGTCCTATGTATATTGACCTGCGTGAGCGGCTGTCCCAGCTTAACACGACTACTCAGGAGAATATTTCAGGCAACCGTGTGGTTAAGGCTTTTGCCCGCGAAGAGTTCGAAGTTCAAAAATTTACACAGAAGAATGTCAATTACTCTACAGCGAACAAAAAGGCCGCCCTTGTATGGCTTGATTACTTTCCTTTTCTGGAATCCTTCGCTCAGGGCTTCAACGTCATTCTAATGCTGGCAGGTGGTTTGTTCCTGATGAACGGCCGGATCACCTTCGGTGAATTTACAGCTTTCTCTTCACTGATCTGGGCTATATCCAACCCTATGCGCAACATTGGTATTATTATCAACGACATTCAGCGCTTTTTTGCGAGCTTGTCCAAAATCATTGATATCTATTACGCAAAGCCTAATATCGTAAACGAGCATATGTCTACTGACAAACGCCGTTACGAAGGCCGTATTGAGTTCGATCATGTCCGCTTCAAATATGACAGCGCTATCGTACTTGACGATGTTAGCTTTACCGTAGAACCTGGTGAAACCATAGCAATCATGGGCTCGACCGGATCAGGCAAAACAACAATCATCAACCTGATTCCTCGCTTCTATGACGTAGCCGAAGGACGTGTACTCGTCGACGGCGTTGATGTCCGAAAGCTGGAGCTCGATGAGCTGCGTGATAATATCGGCATGGCGACCCAAGATGTGCTCTTGTTCTCTGATACTATCGATGGAAACATCGCCTATGGTGATCCTGATCTTCCGGAAGAAGATGCGATAAGCTTTGCCGAGCTCGCAGCCGCACACGACTTCATTACCAAAATGCCTGAAGGTTATGATACCGTTGTCGGAGAACGAGGAGTCGGCTTATCTGGAGGTCAAAAACAGCGTATCGCTTTAGCACGTGCTTTGGCAGTTCGCCGTCCGATCCTCATTCTGGATGATACGACCTCTGCTGTCGATCTTGAGACGGAGGAGCATATTCAGAAAAGTCTACGCGAGCTGGATTATCCTTGCACGAAGATTATTATCGCGCAGCGTGTATCTACGACCGCGCAGGCTGACCGTATTCTCATTCTGGATAACGGGAAGCTGGTTGAGGAAGGCACCCACGCCGAACTGCTAGCGAAACGAGGCTACTACTATGATGTGTTTAAACTGCAGAACGAGGGTATTGGAAGGCAGGTGACCGCAAGTGGCAAGGAATAAATTCGACGTCGATGAGAATCTGGAATCGCCGTTTAATATAAAACACTTCCGGCGTGCGATGGTATACATCAAACGAAAGAAAACGCCAATGATTGTTGCATTTATCCTCAGTGCACTTTCAGCGGCCATTTCACTATCAGCTCCACTGATCATGCAGCATGTGATCGACGTGACCATTCCGGCAAAAGCGAAGCTTGCGCTACTGGGCTGGGCTGGACTGATGCTTCTGACCATTGTGGTCAGCGTTTATCTGGCTACCATTCGTTCACGTATCATGACGAGTGTTGGGCAGGATATTATTTTTGACATCCGTACAGATTTGTTTAAGCATCTGCAAGAGTTGCCCTTTAAGTATTATGACGACCGTCCGCAAGGCAAGATTCTCATCCGGGTCGTAAACTACGTTAACGCCGTTTCAGATGTGTTATCCAACGGTATTATCAACTTTATTCTAGAAATCGTGAATTTGCTCTTTATCGCAGCCTTCATGTTCGCTGTTGATGTGCGTCTATCATTTGTCATCCTTGCAGGGCTGCCAGTATTCTTTGTCATCATGATGCTGATCAAAACTCGGCAACGCCGGGCTTGGCAAGCAGTATCTAATAAAAGCTCCAACCTGAACGCCTATTTGCAAGAAAGTATCAGCGGTATTGGTGTGACGCAAATGTTCTCCCGGGAACAACGCAACGAAGGAATCTTCACACGTCTCGCGGGTAATTTCCATACAGAATGGATGAAGGCTCAACGTTACAACTTACTTATTCCGTTCTCCGTGGACAACTTGTCTACGATCGTTACATCTTTGATTTTCCTTGTAGGCCTACTAACACTGAGTCCACAAGATATGACCCTCGGCGTCATTCTGGCGATGAGCAGCTACGCTGCCCGCTTCTGGCAGCCGATTCTGAATCTTTCGAACCTGTACAATAACTTCATCAACGCCGTTGCCTATCTCGAGCGTATCTTCGAGACGCTGGATGAACCCGTTACCGTCAGTGATATTCCGGATGCGAAGACACTGCGGCCTGTAGAGGGCCATGTCACTTTCGACGATGTGACCTTTGCCTATGACCCAGGACTCAATATTCTGGAGAATATCTCCTTTAAGATCAAAGCGGGAGAAAGCATCGCTCTAGTGGGACCAACAGGTGCAGGCAAAACTACAGTCGTCAATCTGATCTCGCGCTTCTATAATATTTCAAGCGGTAAGATTCTTATCGACGATCAGGATATCTCGCAGGTTACGCTGAAGTCCCTGCGCAGCCAGATGGGGATTATGCTTCAAGACAGCTTCATCTTCTCCGGTACGATCTTGGACAATATTCGTTACGGTAAACTCGATGCCACCGAGGAAGAAGTGATTGCTGCGGCGAAAGCCGTGTGCGCCGACGAATTCATCCGTGAGTTCGATCAAGGCTACATGACGGAGGTCAACGAGCGTGGCTCCAAGCTGTCTCAGGGACAGCGGCAGCTCATCTCGTTCGCAAGAACGCTTTTGGCTGATCCGAGAATTCTCATATTAGATGAAGCCACTTCATCGATCGATGCGAAGACTGAGCGTTTGCTGCAAAAAGGTCTGAATGAGCTCCTTAAAGGACGTACCTCATTCATTATCGCGCACCGCCTGTCCACCGTAAAAAACTGCGACCGCATTATGTATGTATCTAACAAAGGCATCGCAGAAAGCGGCTCACATGATGAGCTTATCGCACAAAAGGGGCTTTACCACCGCCTATATACTGCGCAGAAGATGGAAGCTTAATGGAATAAACACCAAAAAAGCTCAGGCCGAATTGTAGCCTGAGCTTTTTTGGTGTTTATATTTTATTAAAACTATGAAAACTAATCTATCACCGTCCAAATATTTAGCGCAAGTGAGCGAACCGCAATATTCGTGTGATTTCTGTACACCCTCAAACGCTCTGCAGGCTCTGGACTCCAGAGTAGAGCACTTCCGGCAACCTCAAGCAACGAAAGTCCAATATACTGAGATTCGTAACTCCCCTCAGACCCTAGCACATCTACAATTTCCAATAAGGTCTCCGGACTCCAGTAGCCTGTGCTGTCTTTTAAATTATAAGCAACCTGCTTGTAGGCGTCGCTCAACAGCTGCGGCTGATTTGAAATACAGTTAACCATCTGATTCAGATAAGCGGCGGATTCCTGCACATTATTCCAGTCTATTACTGCTATATACAGCTTCATCACAACTTGCTGTAAAGTCTCATCCGATGCTAGACACTCAATCAATCCCGTATACAAAGGTTTAAGGTGCACCCGGGTGATTGTTGGCAAAGCGTTTAGCTGGTTGATAAGTTTCAGGAGACGTTGCCGATGAGGCAAATCTCTACTGGTAGTTGCATTCCATTCATCCCTTATCGCCGCACTAGCTAATTTCTGACAAACGACGATTACAACCTCATTGATCTTACCATCGCGGCAGGTTTGTATTAGCGTGTTCATGGCAAATTCCCATCTGGTGCTATCTTCCAAATCCATAATAGCTTGAGCGGTGGCAGCTGCAACAATGCCTTCATTTCCATTGGTCCACCACATCATAGAACTGAAAGCATACTTGCCAACAAACCCATCCGGATGATTTCCAATTTCAATGATTAATTTTAAATAGCGAAGTCTATAGTCTAGCGTAAGATCATTAGGCTGTTGGGATAACAAGCTTCTTGCGATATCACTTTCTGATGAAGCAGCCATTGCACTTAAAATCTCCCAAGCGCGCTCATCATCTAAAAGCTGTTTTGCAGCATGCCCTATGGCAATGATTACATCCTTGTGTGCATTTGGATTCTCGAACTCGTTTATCAATAGCGGAATGCTGTCATCGCTTCTATAAGCACCCAGTAAGCGGATGGCCTCTTTTCTGACAGTGATCTTCAGCTTATCCCGATTCAGAAGCTCTTTCAGCATGGTAACCAGTAACACCGGATTCACCCTGCGGATGCATCTGGGTATCGAGTACATGGCTACACGTGCCCGGTCCCCATCCAGATTCTCCAGCAGAATGGGAAGTGCCTTCTCCGGTTCTTCCATAAGTGAAAAGGCATGAAGTGCAGCTTCTACTACAGTTACTTCCTTATCCTGCATAAGCCCAAGTAACCTATCCGAACCGAGATCAGGCATACTTGCCATGATCTTAATAACTCTTGCACGCTCCCAAAGATTACGTTTGGCATCGTATGCAATTTTTTCTAATAAGGCACTTAATGCTTGTTGCTGACGTGGCAGCCATCTGTGGAATCCATCCGCGGCCGGCACAAGATAGATCGTTTTGCCTGATAGGAACTTGCCCTTAATGACAGCCCCTGAAATAAAAGGATCGAGCCATTCTTGACGCTTCAGATGCAGATGCTGGAATACTTCATGGATCGTAATATACGATTTATCTAAAGCTAATAATTCCTTAACTCTGGCATCACGTGTTGTACGAGGCGCAAGCCAGTATCTAGCCGCTTGTATGGCTGTAGAATCTGCCTTTGCCCTCGTTGCTTCCTTTAACAGATTCTGAAGTTTTATGATGCCGTAACCTCTTTTACCAAATGAGCTAGCCAGGCTAAGCACCAGATTGTAGTCTTCTCTTTTGTTGCCCTGTACAGCTAATGTATAGATTTCATCAAAGATGACCTCTTCTACTCCCTGTGGTAAATTCTTCTCCAACGATGGAAGTGAAAGCTGTCCGTTCTGCTGGGCCAGTTTCCGGATCGTATTTAAAGAGAACTTGAACAACTCACTGTGAGGATTTAGTGCGTTATGCCGGAGAATAGCAAATGCCAGTTGTTGAACGGAAAACTTCGTACCATATGAAGTATCTCTGGCATCTATAACACTATCAACAAGCATAGTAAGTTCTTGTACATGGGCATCGGTGAACACAGATGCAGGACTTTCTGAAAGCTCCTTAAACACAAAACCTCGAACAGGATCTTGCTCATTTCTAATCCGGCCCAAAAATACCAAAGTCTCATGCATACCCTGTCTCGACAGAACCGTACTTCTGATCAGTTGCATAAGCGCCGTGGAACGTTCTTCTGAACTGGATACCTTTGTTGCTTGTTCAAGCCCCGCTCTTGAATGAAGAATCGAACGGCAAGCGGTGAGTCTGATTGTTCTCTCCCGGTCATCATTGATTTCACGAAGGCCAAGCATCCGGGTGGCTTCCTTGTCACGCAAGGCATGCGGTAATACATAAAGTAATCTTTCCGGAAAAACACGTTCTTGGCGTTTATCTTCTTCATACACGGCATCAAAAATCACTTGGCGGTTGGAAGGTGCAATATTATGCAGCAACTTCGCTAAATGCATCGGGTGATCTGCGAGTAATTTCGCTATCTCAATCCATTGCTCCATGGATAAATATTTTTTTCTTTTTAGAACCCCTTCAGGCACACCATAAGAAATCAGATCGCTCCGCGACTCCGTTCGAGTCAGCAGCTGATACACCTTATTCGGATTTTGGCGTACAAGTGTACCAAGTTGTTCCTTTAACGCAGGATGTATGACACCCTCGGGTCCATGATTCATCGCACACGCAAGTACCAGATCCGCCTTCAGATTGCATAGGATCTCCATAGCTGATGAGAACCTCCACCAGACATATCCTTTTTCCCTGGGTGGTGTGCTTTCTAGCGTTGTTTCAAAGTATTCCGCTACTACGTCAAGATGCCTGCTGGCTAGTTTCTTCCAGTCTTTTATGGCATATCCGATATCAGCAAGCCACTTACTAACTGTTTCCGAATAACAGGCCTGCAATATAATCGCGGCTTCCTCCGCTCCCCACCGGGCGTACACCATAGGCAATAAACGTTCCGCCAATTCCTGACGGTTAATCTGTGAAATACTGTGCAACAGCTTACGGCGGCAATCATATGATAAATGGGGGAGCTCACGTTCAATATCAGCATCTGAAGCCACCTTTGCCAAAAGACCCGCAGCCGTATTTCTGATACTTGCCATGGGATGCCGCAGGGCTGACAGAATAATAGGGGCATCATGTGTTGCAATGGCACCGATTAAGGCAAGACGTGCTTCATAAACGCCATCCTCCAGCAAGGAGGCTAGTAATTGGGAGTACTGGACAGATCCAAGATGATCACGGCCTAATATCGCTACTTTTTTGACTCTGTCGGAATAGCCTAGTGAATCCAATTCTTTAAGTAAGCTCTGTTTGTCCAATGGATCTCTTTTAAAAATCATAAGCCCTCCTCTTTCACCTGTTCTTATTCCATCCGAACTTTATTCTCTATACTGCAATCTATCCCCTTTAAAAAACTAGAATTTCCCATCTGTTTTCGTTGACCAAAAATAAAGGTAACCCTGAAGCTGGTTGTTCAACCACCTCCAAGATTACCCATAGTACTACTTACTCTATTCATTCTTTTTTTGTATAAACACATACGTACTCTCATCCGACAGCTCATCAGCAAAGCTGAAATCAAACCCGTCGAAGCCTTTGATATCCTCCACACAGGTGATTTGCCGCTCAGCCATGAAACGCACCATTTCACCTCTGGCCATCTTAACCAAAGTCGCTCTCTCAACGATCTTACCGCCGATTTCCTGCCCGAATACACAGCTAATCATTCGAACGTTTCCGCCAACATACGGGGAGATGCACTTGCTATATTCCTTGGAGGCCAGATTCAGAATGATGTCACTCTCCGAAAATAACTGATCTGCCAGCTTCCTCTTCCAGAACTCATAGATAGACTTGAAACCTGGTCCGCTAAGCTTAGCCTGCATCTCCAGCCTGTAAGGAACAACGCCGTCAAACGGCCGAACGATTCCATAGAATCCAGACAATATCCGTAAATGCTGCTGAAGATATTCCAGCTCCTCCATTTGAAGTACCCCAGGTGCCATGTACTGGTACTGGATACCCTCATAAGAAAAGATAGCCGGTGTAAGATTCCGAGTTACATCCATATCCCGAATCCGTTCCACATTCAGCGTGGCGATGGCATCATTGCATTTCCATAGTGATTTGGCTTCTTCATAATTCAACTTTTGTAATAAGGCCAGAAGAGTCTGCGACTCGCTTATGAATTGCGGCATCTGGCGGCAATCCATAAAATCCGTATCCATCTTCATCTTCTTGGCAGGCGATATAATGATTCTCATGTTGCTCCCTTTTCTCTTTTCTTACCCCCGCGGGGAATTTAAATGTAATCTTATCCTATCACACTTAATCTTCGTAGGCTTGGGGCAAGTTCATGAAATTTGTTCACTGTCGCCCACTTTGCCCGCTAACTTCTCCATCTGTACCTTGACTGCCGTTTCTTCTTGTCCCACCATTCATGCCGGGAGAGTTACCTCCATCTTTACCCCGACCACCGTTAAAGCCCTGTCCCCCGTTCGCCCTTGAACCAGAATCTGTACTTGATATCTTCTGAGCGGTGATGGCGTCACAGGAGGCGAGCACCATGGAACAACTAAGCACTACTATGAGCAAAGTGAGATATCGCTTGATCCGCATCTTTGAACCCTCTCTTTCCGAGCAAACATGGTCAACGTGGAAAATATCTTTTTAACATATAATCATATACATCTTTAAAACCCATGTAGGATAACACGATCAGCAGCGGATATACCGGGTAAATATATCGAGACTTAATCTCCCATAGTAGATAAAATCCGATAAAGCCCAACACCACAAGAATCAAAGAGGTCTCTTCAAATCTTTTGGCTCTTATTCCACCGATTAAGCGAACGAGTATAAAAACATACATCAGAAAATTCAGGACATACAGCAACCACAGCAGCCCGCTGCGGTAGCTCGAATCCCCCTTAAATAGATCCGTAGCAGCATTAGTGTAGCTATAACGGTCCATGACAAAGCCTATTCTTCCACCGTTACTGGATGATCCATCATTCCCAAGTCCATATCGTTCCATCTGGTATGTTCCTTCTGTCCAGGTCCAAACGATTTTTTTATAATACATTTTCACTACGTCCCTTAGGCTCGCCTCGGAGAGTTTATGGCTGATTTCCTCTTTAAATAGCTGCGTACTTTCTGCCTTATTATAATTGGCATCCTGCTGATAGATCGTATAGCTCTGCCAGTTATCCCAGAATCCAAACGTCTCCAGATTGATCCCCATATTCAGCCACATATAGACCGGTGCGGAATTTTCGTTAATCGGTTCATCTACGACATTCGTCGCCTGCAGCACAGCATTTTGCGTCCAGCTTGGAACATTAAACAATAAAGCCGTAATAAACAACGCGCTTAGAGCTTTTTTCACCCCGATCGCACGCATGTTGAACAATAGACTGACTACCACAGCAATCAGAAAAATAACACCGATACTTCGGAAATAGTTGCCGACTGCCAGGAAGATGGCTGCGAAAACAATATCCTTTATGGACTTTCTTTTTATAAATTTCACAGCAAAATATAAAGCACTTGTCAAAAAGGCAGTCGCGATCACATCGTTATAAATTAAATTACTCATAAACAAAGAAGGGATATAGGTAGCGGCAAACACGAGAATGCCATAATCATGATCCTCAGACTTACCCTTGAGCTCTTTATACAGCAGGTAAATCATTAACGAGGTTAAGAGTGTAAATAGAATATTGAATACTTTGATCACCAAGTAATTATCCGGAAATAACTGTAGCAACGTCTTTAAGTACACAACAATCGAGAAGTTAAACGGGAACATATGCAGATAACCTGTCGTGTCAAAAGATGAATAATCATTCCTGTACAGCATATCGAGTGCCAGTGAAAGCACCGTCTGCGAATCATCCGTCGGCAAGCGAGGAAACAGAAAAATGATCACGATCTGAATGGCAAAGGAACATAGCAATATGGCTGGAATTACGATTTTCCAACTGTACTGATTAAGCTTCAGGCATATTTTATACAAAATAACGCTTAACGCCAGCACCACCACAATCCCTAGAATAAAAAGGCCCAGCTGTTGCTTCTCCAAAACTGGCGTGTCCCCATATACGAAATAATTATATTTCGCCCGGATAAAAAAGGAGGAAGCGATAAACAGTCCTATGAAGCATGCCAGTATGAGATACAATGTTTTTTGAATTGCCCTTACCATGGAAAACCTCCTTTTCACAGTCGAAGTCTATACAAGCACATCCCCCGATTCATAAAAAGCATTATAAACACCCAAACTGAATATTGAATGAAAGCAGCGAACAAACGTAAATAGACCGCCTCCCTCGCAAAGGGTTGCGGTCTGTATTGTAATTCTTTTTAAGATGAAGTTCATTTAAACCCTTGGAAATCCAAATCTTTCAGGAAGCGATTACTGCCCAGTATGCTCTTTACCCTCTTCGATACATTAGGTCCTTTAGGTGTACTGCCTCGTCTATTCAGTAAGATCCATCTTAGACAAGCCCATGCTTCGAACACCTCAAGCTCTTCCTGCTCCATAAAATTGTCCAATAGATAAGCAGAACGGAACATATCAGCGTAACGCTCAGAGATGTGGATTTTCAGCAGAATAAATGACCATGCAAAATCATATCTAGGATCTCCCAACTGGCCGTTCGTCCAATCGATGACGGTAAATCGCTGTTGTTCCTCTACTATATTTCCTAAATGAAAATCTCCATGAATGATACGATCTTGTCTCATAGGCGTTTGCTCCACTAGAGAAATCACAGCTTGATTAAGGTCTGTATGCTCTCTCACTTCAGGAAAAAAGTAGTCGATGAAATCGTACTTAGGTAGTTGTATATGTTCCAGCTCAGCGATATCTATTTGATGAATTCTGGCTAAAATGCTCGCGAGCTCCTTCATTGTCTTATTATTCACTTTATGAATTGGCGTTCCGTCAAAGCTTGTTAACAACACCTTATTCCCGTCCGGATTGATTCCCCAACCCACTGGTTTAGAGACGGCTACCCCTCGTTCGGACAGGACATCCAATAAACGGTATTGAAACTGAACATCTGGTTTGGAGCTCTTACTCCATGTTTTCAAGACATAGCTTTCCTGATCTAGATTGATCTTTAGAACCTCAGCTTCAAAGCCATCATCCATCGGATGCGTGGTTAAGCTGGCTTCATGATAGAGTAGCTCATCCATGATTTCATGGTGTTCAAGCCAGTTTACATTAGTTATAGGGGTTCTCAAGAGCAATTCTTCCTTTCGGGTGATTGTATATATCCAATTATTCTTTGTGAAATGCCAGCTACGATCTCAATGCCACCATCCCATTCTATAGCACCGATTTCCATGAAATCCATCTATTCTTCTAAATTATTCCTTTTCTGATCGTAGATATAGTAGCATAGGCGGTGAAATATTGAAATGAACTATACAATAATAAAAAGCCCTGTAGAAACTCTACAGAGCACTGTCAGCTTGAATCTAACTTCTCTACCTATGTCACTGAATAAAATGCTAATCCGATACTTGAAAAGATAAGTAACAGTATGGTAATAAAAACCGCAGATCCTATATACTTATTTTTTCTAGACTTACCCGTAATTGATATTCCTCTTTTTCCAATAAGAGAATATAAAATGAATCCCAATATGGGAGTGGTCGCAATCATTAAGAATACCCAAATCCAAGGATTTATTCCTCGATACAAACAATCGTTGTAGAGCCATAGACATGATAGCGTTATAGTCAATAAAGCAAATACAACCACTAATATAACTAATGGAATCATAACATTCTTCCTCCTTTCCTATTTGATTTAGAATTCACATGTTCCAAAAAAGAAATGGATACAGTTTGCATAATGAAAGCCGCACAATGGCGACTCTTTGCTCCCCCCTATTTCACTCTTCTTTTGTACTTCGGAATAATCATGCCTTGATAACCTATATTGAAATCATAAACCAATATTTTTTTGTTTTTTGATGCTCGTTGTAATCCGCACAATACTCGTTGTAATCTGCAAAATAAAAAAGCGATTTCTCATTCTTTTGAATGGAAAGTCGCCTTTTTTTATTTTATGGAATTGGTAAGACCACGATTGAATTAAAATAGCCCTCATCGTACGAAAAGTCTGAGTATCCTTTTAACTTTTTGACTCGTTCATTGATACTGCTGATTCCAATGCCGTACCTATTTTTCCCTTTTTCAGAGATTAATCGTCCATAGGAGAAATCCAAATTCACATGATTCGACGAATTTACAATGATTATGAATAATTTACCCTCACTAAACTTTATTTTGATTTCAATTTCCTTTTTTATTTCTTCTGTTAATCTAAGTACTGCTTCAACGGCATTATCTAAAAGATTCCCTAAAATGGCCGCTAGGTCAATGGTATGTTCTATAAATAAGTCATGAGGAACTTGGAGGTCTAAAGTGCATTCTATATTATACTTTTTGGTTTGTTCTAGCTTACTATTAAGAATGGCATCGATGGGTATACACCCGGTTAATAATCTATATGAGAATACATTGGTTTTCAATAACTCCTGTAGCTCCTCTTTTACCTCGTCTGTTTTTTTCCTCTCCAATCCATAGGCTATATTTAATAAAATATTTTTCAGATCATGTTTTAGCTTAGACATTTCCCTTTGATTCTCTAAGCTCTCTTCGTAATATTTATTTTGTGTCTCCATTATGGAGTACTTATGTATAAGAAAATTTTTCCCTTCTAAACTATTGTAAATCAGCATAATGCACACATTCACAATTAACAAAAAAACACATGGAACGAATTGATTGATATCTTTATACTGAAAAACCCAATATATACTCATTAAAGATAGACAAGGCACAATACTTAATAACAAACATTCCTTATTACTTAATCCGATCTCATTATCAGATCTAAAATAGAGTAACAGCTTTGCCGACAACATCACAATTAACAACGATAAAAAGTTTGCACTAAAATATACGACTAGCATAATGAATAACTGGCCTTCAAATTTTTGATCATAATTATATGTAATAATAGACAACGCCAAGTCTGCAAGTGTAGTGATCAGCGTAAAAAAGATAATGTGGTAGATCCTTTGAGCCATTGATCCGTAGAACGAATACAGTATACAGATACTCAAAAGAACAACAAATAAAAACAACTTAACCATAGAGTTTGTATCACTAGACAATAATTTTATGATTCCCATAGAGACAAAGGTTATGGAATAAAATTTATACTTTGAAATTCTGAGGTTAAGAAATCCATTGAAATAAATAGAAATCGATGTTACCTGCACAAGTGTATAGAGAATCGCTAGAACCGCAATGCTAATAACCTCAATATTTCTCAAAAGCCGATCCTCCTTTTTATGAAATGGTTATAGGCATCTTTAACTATTTTCCTCTGCCCTCTACTAATTGCGAAATTTTCTTTATTGGTGAGAATAATATCGGTTCCCGAAACAATATGTATGTAATTTAAATTTAAAATGGTGCCTTGATTTACTTTTATAAAGGATAATGGATCAAGCATTTCTTCAATCTCTTTTATTGTGCCATAGAATGAAAATTCATCATCAACGGTTACAACGTGTATAATCCTACCTTTCTCAGATGAAATGGATAGAATCGTCTCACTTTTGATTTGATAGTTAAGATTTTGAGTTTTGAAGAATAAATACTGATTATTCCTTCTAACCTCATCAATGGCGTGAAGTAATACTTTACTTATTTGCTCTTCTTGAATAGGTTTTAGTATGTATCGAAAAGGCGAAACTTCAAAGCTTTCCATGGTGTAATTGTCATAGCTGGTAACATAAATGATAATCATGTTTTTGTCTATTTTTCTAATTTCCCGAGCGACCTCGATTCCATTTAAAATCCCCATTTCAATATCTAAGAATAATATTTGGTACTCTTCGTTTCTGGCATTTAAAGCTTTCAATAATGATTTTCCGGACTCATAAATGTCAATATCGAACTCTATGTTTTGATACAAGCCTGCACTATCCATAATAATCTTCTCTAATTTGGAACTATGTAATTGCTCGTCATCACAAATACAGATTCGTATCATTCCTCTAAACTCCCTCTGTTGAACAAAATAAAGAATTTGAAATTTCAATATATGCTTATAGTTATGTAAATATTACCTTATTAGTATTAATTCAACAAAGTAGGTCAGAAGTCCTTGCACAATAAAAAAAAGACGACCAAAGTCGTCTAGTAAATGCTTGTTAAACTATTTCATAGCCAACTGTAAATCTTGAACCGTATAATTCATAACCAATCTGAGTATATAATCGAATAGCTTTCTTATTATCTCCATGCGTGCCTAAGGTGGCGATTGTTTTACCCTGCTGCTTTAGATAGTGCAGATGATGTTACGGGCGACACTTTTTTTCTGCCATTCAGGAATAACGAATACATTCTCCGTTGCACTTCTCTCCTCTGTAGTTCTCCAGGTTGAGGTGTTATCGATCAATTGATCGTCATGAAACGCACAGAAATTAACGATTTCGGGAGATCCCTGCATCCATCCCAAATGGTTTAGACTCCACGCCACACCGTCAAAGGAAGCGAGTTCAGCTTGACGATATTGTTCCTGAGCTCCACTATTGTTCAGTGCAGTTGGCCTCACCAGAACCCCTTTTGGTAAAGGATACTTAGGAATCTCCCTACTCAAGTCAAATATTAGTCACCAATCATTTTAATCATCGTGTCAAAAGGATCTAATTCCAGGGTGTGTTGTCCATATTCCGTATGAATCGTAGTTTTTTGAAGCTGATCGCTATTGTTAATGACCACGAGGATTTTGCTTTCTGGATAATAAGCGCACTCTGTATATAAGTTGTCCGTAATGTATTTTGTTTCCCTGAACTCATTACCCGCAAAACGAATCAAATTCAGCAGCAATCTTGTATTCTCAAAGCTGAATTGGAAAGATGGAAGATAGATCCCCTTTCCTTTACCAAAGGCATGCGTGGATAGAGTTATCAGCCCATCCGTTTCATTCACAACCGCTGCTGCTCCATCGGTAAGATAAATGTTATTTTTGGGTGTTATGCTAGCCCCAGCAGGCACTAAACCAAGCTCATCCTTCACTTCATATGTCCACTTTCCATGCGCTACTCTGGAGCCTGTATCCTCATCTACACCAAGCACATGTGACATTCTGAAAAAGCTGTCATACCCTTCAAGCGCTGAAGGCTGATTCACGCCTATAAAAGTACCACCTTCATACACCCACTTTGTCAGTAAGTCCACACACTTGTTGTCCCTCCAGCGTTCTCCACCACTCCATGCTGAGCCAGCAGATCCGGCATTGATCACTACATCACAATCTTTTAAAATTCCCTGACGGATATCCTCAAAATCAATGAACTGTACTTCAATCGGCAATCCGGATAAAGCCTCGTTGATATGAATCAAATCATGCATATACGTTTCATGGAAATGCCCGGACAAGGTCCACGATCTCCATTTGCCCCAAGCGTGCAGAATGGCTACCTTCGTCTTAATATGATACGGTTTGCCTTTATGATGCAGCTCTTTAATTTCTCTGAATTCACCCGCAATCTTTTCGATATAATCACAAAAATCCGGATAAGGCTCTACAAGATGCAAATATCCACCCAATCCAATTCGATCTATAGGCTCTCTGAGTAGAGCACGCCGAATATTGATCCAATATTTTTTGGCATCTAGTGTAGGGTTCCCTCCCTCCATAAAGGTAGGCAGACCACCTAAACCAACCGGAAACAAGTAGGGATGCAGCCGAATCTCATGGGTAGCTACTTTTACACCTGAACACATTCTTGCCTCGAACCCTGAGAACACACATTTAATCATCCCGTCGAAGCCAAACTTCTCGAAACGATCATTGTAAGGCTCCATGCCAACCCAACTATCATCATAGAAGACATATGCCAGCTTGTCGTACCCATGCACAATATCAATTAATTTCTTACTAAATTCGATGACAAAATCATTGATAAATGCCATCCAGTCCAGCTTGCGCTGCTGCGCCGGGATATGACTGACACGATATTTTCCACCATTCACAAAATCCTCGGCCGTGAGCGAATACCCATATTTTTGAGCAAACAGATCAAGCGCTCTAGCGCTTACCGTAAAATCATATGAACCCCAGTCCGAGAACAAATGGCGATTGCGCTCATTGCTGCCCCAGATCCAGGCGAAATTATAAAATAGGGACGTAAACCGAACCACCGTTGTTTCCTTATGCTTACGGCACCAATCTTCAAGGAAGTGGAGCAAATACTTTTGCGTTTCAACATAGATGGGATCAATCTGCATTAGATGTTCTTTTCCCCAGTGATTCGTGGTGTGATTGTACATGGAGATCTCTTCCCAAATCCGGTAGACCATGAAGCTGACCGTATACTTATGCCATGGCGCAATTCCAGTAATAACTACATTTCCAGATTCCCGCTCATAATTCCACTGTTCTCTTGGAATCTCTTTACCGGTCGTTCGGTCAAAAACCTGCCAGTACTTAAACGCCTCTTTGGAATCATTTACTCGGAATTGCTCAGCGAAAAAGTCTTCCATTAAATAGATGGATAAATAATCTTCGACCGCTACCTTCGGATTAGTAATTAAAAAGCTTTGCTGTAGCTTATCAGGGTTTTGAGATGCCCATTCGTTATGATCTCTGATGATACAGATTGTAGAATAAATGCCGTATCCTGCGTTGATAATCTCATCGGACAACTGCGTGCCGTCACTGTCACGGATGACATCGGCACCCCACCGTTCAGCTAACTCTAAGGTCAGTGCCTCATAACCGGATTCGCCCGGTAGTGTAAAAGCCCCCGTTGTTTTTGTGGACAACTCGGATCCCTCCTATTTGAGCATATCGGACAGAAAAGAGAGTGCTAAGCCTTGACCCCAGCCTTGAATCCAGTCTTTTGGAATATTGCGATAGCCTTCCCGGTCCTTCATAACCGCTGTTCCGCCCGATACTCCCAGTACACGTCCATCCTCGCTGATATTGCTTAGGACACCCTTCAGGGCCTTTTGTACATATTTGGTATGCAGCGGATTGCCGTTATTGATCATTGCAGCCGCTATCCCGCAAGAGGCAGATACTTCTTCATAAGATTCTTCGTCATCCAGTACGGTCCGCCACAGGCCGTTCTCCGTTTGCACAAGCTTGAGTGCGGCCAATTGATCGCGCAGCGAACACTCCACGTCCATACATTGCGGATACAAATACCATTCTTTCAAAAGCTTTTTGACTTGCGACATGGTATATGCGCCCCAAGCATTTGCTCTGCCCCAATATAGTCCGGACATATGATCCTGCTTCACATTATTGTAGCCATGGTACCAGAGGCCGCTGCTAGGGTCTTGCAGGTATTTGATATGCCAGTAATATTGATTCAGGGCATCCTGGATCATTTCCTGATCGTTTAATTTACTTCCAACACGGAGCAGAAAAAATGCCGCCATAAACAATGTATCTGCCCATGCCTGCTCTGGAAAATCATTCGAAATAGAAACGGTATGCTGCAACACATGATCTCCGAATCTGAGCGCATGGTTCTGCAGATAATCCACCTTGCTCATTACAATATCCCAATATTTCTGATTGCCTGTTTCTTCATACAAGGTAATCAGCATATGCCCCATAGCACAGGTGTTTACCGTCCAGTCCGGCAGGCCCAGCTCGATATATTCATCTGCCCACTGGACAAGCATATCCAAATACTCTGTATTACCTGTCGTTTTATAAGCTCTGGATACCCCATAATAAGCCACACCACAAGGCCAGTCCCATGTTAAATCCATCGTCATTGTTTTTCTAACTACTTTGTCGATGACGCTTAGAATCTCTTCTCTGTCATAAGTTAATTGAAGCATCTTGATTCTCCTCTCTTTCTCACACACCCCCATTGGCGCTGAGAGCTGTCCGTCCTATGTAAACGCTTTACTAACTCTATTGTAAGGAGTAAAATGGTCTGATTCTAAGCATATTCATAACTAAATTGTGCAATTTCAACCATTAAGAGTACAGGGTCAGTCGCAATTCCGGGGAATGTTTGGACTTCCGGCCGCTGTTGTCTGCAGATTTCTTGATTTTATACCGCTCTTCACGGTGGAAATCTGCAGACAAAGGCGGACGCTAACGCTCCTACAGTTCCAAAATTCCCCTCCACCGCTTCTTTCCCTTTCCTCAAGTTGTAAAGTACATCTATATTGTTGAACTTGAAATCACTTTAACCTATAATCTACTCAACCTACGTAATAAGAATGGGAGTATTGAGAATATGCCCAGAAAAAAGAAACCCGTCATTGAATACCGCCACTACAGCTTGCCGATAAACTTCCCTATTTTACTGTTAAGCGGTGAGCGTTGGAAGATTTCCGATATCAAAAGTGAACATCTCCATTTTCATAACCATTTAGAGATTGGCATTTGTCATTCGGATAGCGGCATCATGGAGATCAAAGGTGAATCCGTACCCTTTAAAGCCGGAGATGTGACCTTCATCCCTAGGTATCTGCCTCATACAACATATAGTTCGCCAAATGAGGCCAGTCTTTGGTCTTATATCTTTTTCTCGCCAGAGGAGCTCTTTCAGCAATCATTCAAAAGCGCTTATAGTGACTTCGAGCCAAATTTATGGGCGATCAAGGGAAAGAATTGTATTTTGAACAAGGAGGTACATCCCAAGGTTTATACCCTTGCGACATCGATTGTAGAGGAATTGAAGCACAAAAATCCTTACTATCAGGAAAGTGCTTACGGCTTATTGTTATCCCTTTATATAGAGCTGCTTAGAATTCATTCCCGGAATGAACCCTTAGTAGAGCAAGAAACAGAGCATAACCTGAAAGGCGATTTTGTCATCTCTCCGGTTCTGGAGTACATCACTAAAAACTACATGATGCCGATTACCATCAATGACCTAGCTGATCTGTGCCATCTAAGCACCACTCATTTTCGCAGAAAATTCCATGAGATCATGGGGACCGCACCTCTCGATTTCCTAAACAGCACCCGCATTGAAGAGGCCTGCAAGCAGTTGAAAAGCACGGATGCTTCCATCCTCTCCATCTCTGAACAAGTCGGTTTTCAGTCCATTTCCAGCTTCAACCGATGTTTCTCCAAGCTTATGGGCGAATCTCCCAAACAATGGCGTAAAGCCGCACATTCCGAAGCCCAATCTGCAAAAGCATCTATACTGGAGTTTACAGGTTGGGTATAGGGAAAGGGAGTCCCTGTTTACTTCACTTCACAAAATCTACTTAACACAGAAATGATTTGCTCCTTGCTCATAGGGGCGTCGTGCCCTGGGATATACGTAGTGAATGAAAGATTTTTTAAAAACTCAACATATTCCTTCATTTTTATGGGATCAATTTTACCTTCTCCATGATAATAATCTCCACTATGTGCATCACCTGCAAATAAAACTTCCGCTTCTTTAACATATACAACACAAGAGTCTGCTTCATGCGGCCCTCCTACCTTGAGGATTTGGCAAGTGATGCCCCCTAAATCCAATGTTAAAGAATCCTCGAAAATAATCGATCCTGTGCTGACCGAAATCTTATCGAACGTATCGTATTCTTTTTTCATACAGTTATAGGCGAATTCTATTTCTTCTTTTGTCCCTAGACGTTTTATAACGGACTCTTCATCCCATTTCCACGCTTTCAATCGCTTTAGTACCTCATTCGTTGCTGAAGATACTATGGTTTCCCCCTCAAAAGCATGCATACCAAAGGTATGATCCCAATGCCAGTGCGTAATCAAAGCATATTTGGGACGAGATAGATTGTGATCATCCAAACCCGTTATAAAGGCATCAAAATGCGATTTTGAATTGCCACAATCAATCATAATTGAAAAGTTCTCACCTACAACATATCCCAAAACAGGTCTGTCTGTTTCTCTAACATTTTCTAAATAATAAATCGATTCATTTATTTTTTTTAGTTCCATAAGATTGTTTTCTCTCCTTTAGATCAACGGGTCATTTTGTAATTTAATAATGAATCCGGATAGCTCGTTGAGCAAGGGAGAGTTTAATTTTAGGCGTTCTCACCAAGAGACAAGTCAATTCAACTCCAAAAAAGAGAGTCCCCCGGTAGCCACTTTTGTATGGCTACTAGGAGACTCCCTCACAATTAGGTTTTTGCTATAAGGTTATTTCGAATTCTTCATAGTTGTCGAACGAACTTGGAATGCTCCGTTTTTGTAAGCAAGAACAGAGGTTTCTACGCCTTTAATTACGGAAGTAGCTTCACCACGAATCGTTTTTGTTGCAACAATCTCATAGACTCCGTTTTTATCTACATCAGAAGCCTTCATTGTATTGTAGAGCGAACGTTTGCCATTCACTTTCACGTACTCATTAAGAAGAACTTTCACACCACTGTCTTTGAAGGATACTACGTAAGCATTGGTGCTGCCGTTGTTACCGCCTGAGTATACAGTAATCATGACATCTTTAGATTTATCTCCGTTGAAATCTCCAACGAAGTTAATTTTTGGCTGGTAACCCGTGAAGCCTTTGAGATTACTGTTAATCACTTTTTTAGTTTTTCCTTCAATAACGACGATGTTGATATCTGTAACCAGTCCACCATTTGCGGCATCCTTGTTACCAATCAGTAAGACATTATCCGCAACACCATTACCAGTTACATCCACTTGTTGTTTCGCTAGCAAAATCGTTTTTGCTGTTGTTGTAATGCCCTTAAGCTCAAAACGTTTGCCAACGGTGAAATCACTTGTTGTAGTTGATGGTGTAGTCGCTGGTTTGCTATCGGACTTAATGGTTTCTGTACCCACAACCTTGAAGGCACCGTCTTTGAAAGTAAATGTTGTTTTTTCCTCGCCTAGAACTATAGCTTCAGCGTCACCGCGAATTTTTCTAGTTCCAACCAGATCATATACACCATCTTTATTAAGATCTACTTGCTCTAAAGTGTTGAAAAATGCTGGTTTACCATCCACAACAGGTTTTACACTCAAAAGTGGTTGTACCTTATCACCTGTGAAAGACAATATGTAAGCATCTGTTGTACCATTGTTACCACCGGAGAATGCTGTAAACATTACATCATTTGCTTTGTCCCCGTTGAAATCACCAATCCATTGAATTTCTGGTTTAAAGCCATCGAAACCGCTGATTTTTGCATCCTTCAATGTGTTTGTTTTGCCATCGACAACAACCAGGTTGATGTTGCTTACATAACCAAGTTCATCTGCTTTGTCACCAATCAGATAGATTTTATCTTGGACACCGTCTTTATTAACATCGTTAACTTGTTTTCTGATAAGAACAGTCTTATCTGTTGTGTTAACACCTTGCAATGCGAAAGGTTGGCCAACAGTCAGTTCTCCAAGTGCAGGTTGTTTAAATGGATCTTCTTTAGTAGTTTCTGTTTTGCTAACTTGGAATTCGCCGTTTTTGTACGTAAACCATACTTTTTCATAGCCTGTTACCACGGAAGTAGCTTCACCATGGAGGATTCTGATTCCAAGCAGTTCGTTCACGCCATCATTTTCCACATCAACCGCTTCTAATGTTCTGAATAATGCACGTTCGCCTTTTACCTTCAAATCCCCACCCAGAATAATAGAAGGGGTATCATTCTTGAAAGTTACGATTCTAGCATTGGTAGAACCTTGGTTACCACCGGAGTACGCAGTAATCATCACATCAAGTGCATGGTCATTATTGAAATCACTCACATAGCTGATTTTCGCGTTCAAACCACCAAAGTCTTTAATCCCTGCGTTTAACACTTTGTTTGTTTTGCCGTTTACAACGATGAGATTAATGTTGTCGAAATCAGGAGATTCATTTTTGTCGCCAATGAGATATAAAGTGTCCTTCACGCCATCCAAATCAAGATCAACCGTTCTTGTTGCTATCAATACTGTATTGGCGTTCGTTTTAACACCAGCTAGTGTAAATTTTTGTCCAACTTGATTAGTGGATGATGCTACGGTTGAACTGGTTGGCGTTGTGACAGGACTGGCCATTGCTTGAGATGAGAAAGATGCGACTGCTGCTACACATAATGCAACGGATAATGTTTTCTTAATTTTCATTGTGTTTCCTCCGATGGTTTATAAAGGTTGGTGTCGAATACAATCTCATTATATTCCTAGAAACATAGGACAGAGTGACGGTAAGGTAACATTATCCTATTAAAATAAAACAATAACTAAATAAAATATCCAAATCAGAGGAACTTCAAGAACTAAATAATGCCAATTTCTTTCGGGGATAGCGGTCGCAAAATCAATAGAAACGCTTTCATTGGCTATACCATGGGATTTGAACAACCCTACTTTTTTTTAATAGTTTGATAACAATTCTGTAAAATCAGTTTGATTCAAATGACGCGCAAACCTATTCAAAGGCTACAACGCTTGGAACTCCTCCAACAAGACTACCTCTTCTCCTTGTTCTTGTCTGATTCTAATATTTTCTTTTCCCCAAGAACACATAACGTCAACGATCTTATTGGCTGTAACGCCATATTCCGTAAGGCTATATTCGACTTTTGGCGGCATCTGCTGGTACACGAATCTTTTGACAAGTCCATCACGCTCAAGTTCACGTAGCTGCTGGATCAGAACCTTTTGTGAGATGCCCTGAATATTGCGCTGCAATTCACTTGTTCTTTTGGCATCGGACATCAATAAGCAGATGATCAAAGCTTTCCACTTTCCACCGATGATTTCTAGTGTTGCCTCTATCCCTAGATTATATTGTTTCATAGAATAACACCTCGTTCATACAGATCTAATTAAACTTACCCAAAACTTCATTTTGCATATATTTTTTTGTGAGTCTAGTACGCACTTCAAAGTAACCATCTTACTTTATTGTGTGTATTTTCTTTTATTAAAACCTGCAGGATAATGATGATATTCATAAAAATAAGGCACAGCATTTTGAAGAAATACGCTTAATATAGGCCTGGAATGGAGATTCATTATGAAAACACTGGTGATTGTGGCACATCCCAACCTTGAGAATTCGAGGGTCAATCAACGCTGGAAAGAAGAGCTACTGCAATATCCAAACGATATTACCATTCATGAGATTTATAAAGAGTATCCTGACTGGAACATTGATATTCCTAGAGAGCAAAATCTAATGGAAGCCTATGACCATGTGATCTTTCAATTCCCTTTGTATTGGTATAGTTATCCGCCTCTACTGAAAAAATGGTTTGACGATGTGCTCTCTTACGGATGGGCTTATGGATCAAACGGTGACAAGCTTAACGGGAAAAAGTTAGGGCTTGCTATATCCATCGGCGATAAAAAAGAAAATTATCAACCTGATGGCTCTGTTTCTTTTACCGTAGACGAAGTAATTGCACCCTTTAAAGCCAGTGCCAAACATGTAGGTGCAGAAGCACTACCGTACCTTGCTGTCTTTGGAGCTTCATTTCAAGCCAGCGATGAAGAAATTAATACTAGTGCAAAAGAATATATCCACTATATCTTTAAGTACCATATTTGATACAAAAAGGGCTATCCCAAGTCTTGATCAAAGACTTTAAGGATAGCCCGCTATTAAAAAATCTAAAGCGTTTCTGTAGTGAGTGTAAATCCTTCGATCACAGCATCTTCGTCAACCTCAATCAAAATGCAGCGTCTACCTTGATAATTCACTTGCTTCACATATTTCAAATCCTGCGGACTGACCGAAATCGTAGCTACCTTTGTTTCGATCTTTATCGATTTTGTAGTGAATTTCGGCATCACGCTACTTGCCTTCATCTCATAGTGCTTGTCGTCGACGATGGTTTCAAACGCACGTTCCACTTTTTCCATCGTCACGTCTTCAACGCCGCTTACCTTCAGCACACGTTCTACATCTCTATAGTCGAGCTTAGGAGGTTCTTCTTCATCTTGGTTGGTTTCAATGACCTGGTGGATTTCCTCGTACAGCTGAGCAATGGTGGTCGCGTCAAGTTGTTCGCCCGCCACTTCCTTCACGATGTCTTCGAAAATAGCTCTCTCTTCCAGTGCCGTCACGGATCTTTCGGCGTTCAAGACCTGCTCGATGAAATGCGGATCTGGAAAGTTCGATTTTCCCGTACAATATAGAATGCGGTTCACATCGGAATAATTATCCGTCACGCTTGGGTAAAAGAAGCCCTGCTCCGGCGTACTTAACTTGACGATCGGATCTACAATGACATTGTACTTAAATTCCCTTTCCACATAATCAAATAAGATAGCTTTCCGTTGCTTCTCCGTGGAATTCACGCTGCATAGAATAAACGGATGCGCGAACATTTCGTTTTTCTCACTTTCCTCGGCTTCATCGTTTCTATCTTTGGTCGGGCGGTAATACTGTCCGCGAACGAAAGTGATCACCGTATCCCGTTCATAATGAGTATCTGCCATCATTCTGTCCACCAACAGCAGCATCAGGTCCTGCCATTCATCTGGATCCCCTGTCACCAAAGCTTGGTGAAGCATCACCTGCGCTGGTTCCTCCGCTTCCGCCTGAAACTTCAACTCGAACAATTTCTGATCCAGTTCGCCGGTCAAGAGCTTTTTGAAATTGCCCATATACAGTTCCTGCTTCTCTCTATCCACCATTCCAAACGGCAGGCGCTCCCAATGATAGATCTCATTGCTTTCCTTCATAATATACACGTTGAGAATATCGTAAATACTCATTAAATCGTGATCCAGCTTAAATTGCTTGCGTATATGCGCGACTTCTTTCTTTATCATGATTCGTTAGACAACTCCTAGGAAGATAAATTGGTCTTTTCAGTATAAAGGATAAAAAAAACCTTCGCTATACTAGTTGAACTTAAGATTTTTCTATTAAGGTAAGTTCGTGACTCCGGTGAATGTTTGGACTTTCCCTCCATACGTGCTCGTACTAATCAATTTATCGCATGCTCCAATGCATAATCTTCAAGCGGAATATCTACCTGTTGATTCATGGCCAGCTTGGCTAGCTGTTCACCAAGAAAGGGTCCCATCGTTAATCCCGATGAACCTAGTCCATTAGCAACAATTAGTTTATTCCATCCTTGAACCCTTCCTAACACGGGAAGGAAATCTGCAGTAAAAGGACGGAACCCTACTCTAATCTCATTTAGGCTGCAATCTGCAAGACCGGAAGCCGTTTGAAGTCCTTTATTTAAAATTTCTTGCATTCCACCTGCGGTTACAGCAGTATCATAACCTACGACATCATTTTCGTGAGTAGCACCTACCACGATATTTTGATCCGCAAATGCAAGTATATATTGATCTGTAGGCGGCATTACCACAGGCCATTGCCCTGTACTCGCTTGTTGAGCAAGCTTCAAGTGCATAATTTGAGCCTTCTGATAACGCACCTGAAGCATGATCCCAAGCGGATGAAGCAAAGCGTTAGACCAAGCCCCTGCACACACAATCACTTCATCCGCTGTGAATGTCTGTTCTCCTACGCTAACCCCTTTAATTTCATGATCATCATGTTCAAGAATAGCATCTCCCTCAATCATCTGCGCACCATTACGCTGTGCCGCCCTTAGCAAAGCATCACGTAATTCACGTCCATCCACTCTTGCTGCACCCGATACATGAAGCGCATGATAACCTTCCGATAATAATGGAAACTTCTCTTGTGCTTCAAGATCCGTCAGCATCGTAAGCTCACCTATTTCAGGGGCGTCCTCTCTGCGAAGCTCCGCTCTTTCTTTCATCGCGAGTAACTTTTTCAAATCCTCATGAATACATATCGCTCCAACTTTTGCGTATCCAGTCTCGGTTTCTCCAGCCTCTTCCAACTCTTGAATAAGTGCCGGATAAAAGCTTGCTCCCGCTTTAGCAAGACGATACCATGCTTTGTTTCTGCGTTGAGACAACCATGGACAAATAATCCCTGCTGCTGCATCCGTTGCTTGTCCAACATCCTTACGATCTATAATGATGACCTCAGCACCTAACTTACTTAGCTGATAAGCTGCTGAAGCCCCTAATATCCCTGCACCAATTACAATAACCTTGTTCATGTCCGAAGTCCCTTCAGTTATTCACTTTTTAATTAATACATTAACACACCCACCATATATCAATGTAACAACCCGAATGATGATTCATTCACTACTTATCCATTGTATCTTAAATTTGACATTTATAATGAATTATCGTACTATAAACCTCACTCAGTTAAAAGTACTTTAATTAGAGTACTAAAATAAAAGTGTCATTCAGAAGAAAGAAGGTATACAGTTGAAGTTTTCACAGTTTTTGAAGTCCAAAGGAGCCATTGGTTCTATTTTTATGGGTGTGTTCTATGCCATTGCGATGCTTGGTATTTTCTTACCAGGGTATACAGCACTTCCAGGGAACATGGATGATTTAAAAATTGCTATCGTCAACGATGATGCAGGTAAATATGGGGCTCAGATTTCGAGTCAGTTTTCGGAGAGCTTACCATTCAAAACGATAAAAACCGATGTATCGAATAAAAAGGCGATGGATGAATTAGAGCATAATAAGTTAGCTCTAGTTGTCCATATTCCAGAAGAATTTTCCGCCAACGTTCAAAGCGGTAAGGTATCCGCAAGTATTGATTTCACAGTCAACGAAGCCTCTGCCACCATGGTATCTTCAGCCATGTCTTCCGTTGTAGGAGAAATTAACAAACAATTAAGCGCGAACTTCTCAGAGCAAACCGCAAAAGGTGTGTTAATGAACTTTAACGTACCAGAAGAACAAGCCACCGCAATGGCTACACAAATTGAGAATAGTTATGTCGGGAATTATGTTGTCATCAATGATGTTCCGGACGGCATGCACAACAACATGCTACCTATGTTCTTAACTATGGCTGGTTATGTTGGGGCAATGATTGCCTCCATGCAATTAGTTGCTTCTTTTAAAGCGAACCGCGGGAAAGCAAGCAAGACAAAACTGTTTATGTTCGTTCAATTAACAGCTTTATTAATCGCTGTATTATCAACAGTCGTTGCTTTAGCCATTGCATTCTCTATTGCAGATGTAGACCTATCCTTACTGTTACCAGTTGCTGCTCAGCAAATTCTAATGTATATGGCTGCATTTAACGTGTGTGCGATTATGGTCTTCCTAGTTGGCGAAGGCGGTATGGTCTTAAATATTCCAATCCTGCTCATGCAAACCATCGCCAATGGTGCTACCATGCCTCGTGATATGATGTATACACCATACGATTGGTTCGGCCGCATCACACCGATGTATTATTCTGTACAAGCTTATTTGGCACAAATGTTTGGTTCCATCAGTCCAGCACCCTTCTTATGGGGATTAGCAGGCGTATTTGCCGGGGCTATGATGATTAACATTGTAATCGTCCGGTTTGTTCATAAACCTGTACCTCTGACTAAAGAAGCTATACTGCCCGTTGAAGTTAAAAATACAGCTGAAATAACCGCCTAGGTTTGGTAAGATAGAGTTTAGCCAACAATTAGGAGTGGGTTCTGTGATGTCAATTCAAATTTATATCTTAAGTAAGTTAATGGATGAAAATAATTATCCTTATAAATTAAAAAAAGAACTATCCACCCCTATTCCTTTTGATAAATTGCTCAATCTATCTGAAAGCAAGCTATATTATCACTTTGAATCTCTTTCGAAACAGGGCTTAGTTGAACAGGTAGAGATTATCAAAGAAGAACATCGCCCAGACAAACAGGTGTTTTCCATTACTGATAAAGGGCGTAAAGAACTCCCGATCAAAATTTATAAGGTAATAGAAAATGCAGAATCTATTTCAGAGATGATTGTCGCTCTTGTGAATCTTCGTTTTGTAGAGACTGATAAAGTGATCCCTATTATCGAGAAGAAAATTGAACAGTCACTGATAAGAAAAGATCAATTAAATCAAATTTACCATCAAATAGATGTAGTTAGCTCCACTCGTGAAGTCGTAGATTTCATGGAAAGCTACTACGTTTCTCAACTAGAGCAATCTATTCACTGGTGGAAAGAGCTTTTAGAAAAGCTGAAAACGAAATCTATATAAAAAAGAATGCCTTGGATTATAGCATAATCAAGGCATTCTTTTTTTATATCCAGCACCAATCGCAAAGCTTTTTTCAATTATTCACTTTTAATCAATAAATATAAAAAGTATGGAGCACCGATTAAAGCCACGATCACTCCTGCTGGTATTTCAGTATTGGCTACTACCATTTTACCAAGCGCATCTGCAATAACAACTAATCCTCCACCTATTAATAGGCATGCGGGAATCATTATTTTGTGACCACGAAAGAGTCGTCTAACTAAATGTGGAACCACTAAACCTACAAATCCAATACTCCCACTAACGGCAACCGCTGGTGCCGCCAATAATACACTACATACTAAAAACCAAACGCGATATTTATTTAAAGATACCCCTAAACTAATGACTACAGGATCGTTAAGCCTTAGCACATCCAATATAAGATGATTCCGAATTAATAAAGGCACAATAATAAGTAACCAAGGCAGCATAGCATACACGTGACTCCAATTACTATTCCCTATGTTCCCTGCCAGCCACACTTTGATCATCTGATATTGCGAAGGATCTAGTACGAAGGTTAACACAATCATAAATGCGCTAATCGCAGCTGCAACAGCAATACCTGTATAAATTAATCGAATGGGAATAATGCCTTGATTGCGATCATAGGAAAGCATAAATAATAGGGCCACAACAATAAAACCGCCCAATAGAGCATAGAATGGCTGAACATAAGTATGTAAACCGGTAGAGCTATTTTGTAACAGCAAAAATAACATCATGGATAATCCAGCTCCAGCATTTATCCCGAGTATGCCTGGGTCTGCTAAAGCATTTCGACTTATGGCTTGTAGCAGCATTCCTGCCATCGCCAACGCGCCACCCACTAGAAACCCCAATATCATTCGAGGAATACGAAACTGAAAAAGTACAAGCTCCTGCCTCGATGTTCCATTTCCTAATAGGGTCTGCCATAACTCTTGTAAGCTTAAGCTGCTTTGACCAGTAGATACACTATATATAAAGCCTAGCAGTAAAATGATAGCTATAATTATAAATTTCCATCTTAGCTTCACTATAGTTCCCGCCTTTCTTTACGTGCCAAATACAGAAAGAACGGAACTCCAATAACTGCAATTACAGCACCTACAGGTATTTCATAAGGGGCATTTACGATACGTGCCACTAAATCAGCAAGCACAACAAGGATGGCCCCCAGAACTGCGGATAATGGAATAATATAACGATAATCTACACCCACTATGTAACGTACCAAGTGCGGAGCAATTAAGCCAACAAAGCTTACAGATCCGGCCAAAGCACATGAAATCCCAGCTAACATAAAGGCGGATAATAGTGAGAGATTTTTGATAAGCTTAATATTAACGCCTAGACCTTCCGCTGTCTCATCCCCTACAGATAATATGGTAATCGACTTTGAAATTACGATAGCAAGTAATAGAGCAAGGAGCATCCAAGGCAACATTTGCTGTAAATGAGCCATGCTAATGCCACTTAAACCTCCTCCATACCAAAAAGCCACCTGCTGTGCCACTGAAAAAAAGATACTTATTCCTTCACTTAAGGCAGTTAGCATCGCAGATATGGCGGCACCCGCTAGTACGAGTCGAATAGGTGTCATTCCTCGTTTACTTAATAATCCAACACTAAAGACTAAACCCGCTCCCAATCCTGCACCTAGAATACAGAGCCAAAGTGTGCCCGTAAATGTAAGCGTCGGCAGGAAAACCATAGCAATAACTAGCGTGACACCTGCTCCAGCATTTAATCCAAGAATCCCCGAATCCGCTAAAGGATTGCGACTAATTCCTTGAATAATCGCTCCACTTACTGCAAATCCAGCGCCCGTTGCCATAGCGGCAAGTACTCGGGGTAAACGAATCGACTGGATCACCTGATGAGTAGACGCCTTATCATCAAAAGCAATGATCGACATGAATACATCTGCAAAGGGTATTTTTTTCGCGCCAAGGGCCATAGCAAGCACTAATACGCCTATTAATAGGAGGAGCATGAAGATTAGCAATAATAAAAAGGAGAGCTTTTTTTCTCCTGTTAGAGATGATTTCTGAACATTTGCGGCCAATGTTTCCAACCCTTTCCCTTCACTTTACAAAAAGAGCCAGCCAAGGGCCAGCTCAGATGCAAACGAATATGATTTCTAACGTAAGTCAGAGGATGTTATAAGCAAAAATTTGACGGCCCGACTAATCGCACCAGAGATTACGCTCACATGCTCCTCTTGCTCAAGCAATGCCCAGCTTACTTCGAAGCTTGGAATGTGTAAGGACATCATGCTGTTACATAAATCCAAACTATCCTTGACCATATAATCCAGCTCTTCTCCACCGGCAATCATAAGCGTTTTAGGTAAATGACTTAACGTATTGCTGTGTAAATCAGCTTTAAAATTCTCATACTCATTTAATAGTGAATAATCATTCCACCAGATGGAAGCACTGCTTGCAATATAATGCGAAAACAAGGTAGGTTGTGTAAACAAGGCATGCAGAACAAATAATCCGCCAAAGGAATGACCAAACAATGCTTGCTTCTGCTTATTGATAACGAACCGCTGGGCAATGGCTGGCATTAACTCTTTTTCAAAAAAAGCTAGCAGCTCATCTGCCCCGCCAAATTCAGGCCAAGGCTCCCCGTTGGGACGTTTCGGTAAATTCGCAAGCTCGGCTGGCATAGTTAAATCATAGGTTCGACGCACTGTATCGAATGCCTCACCCCCAGGATAACCAATGCCGACAACAATCGCGGGTGGATATCCTTTAGGCTTACGCGTTAGCAATCGGGTGATTTCAGCAGCGGTTTCAAAAAGTCCATTACCATCAAGTACATAAATGACGCCGTAGCCATCTTTTGCAGGCTCATCTAAAGGTTTAGCAATAAAGATTTCATAGTCCTTATGATTAGCTTTACTCGTAATCAGCATCGTTTCATAGTTGGGCTTTACATACGGTTTGATGATCATGGCTTTAGGAACTTCACGATATCGTCCATCGTCTTTTGATAAGCAATTAATCCGCTGGATCTCCAGTGATCGCCATCCACCTCGAACACTTTACCCGCTTGGACTGCAGGCAGCGCCTTCCATAAAGGACTAGCTTTAATGTCTGCCAGGAAGGCATCCCCGAGACCATCATTATCGTTAATAAAAATGTAATCAGCGTCTAAATCAGATAGCATCTCCAGCGAAATATCCGCAGACATCTCACCTTCTACAAGAGTACTTTGAGCAAAGCCTAGCTCACTCAGCACATATCCCCCGTAATGGAAGTTACCCACTAAAAAGATCTTACGCGCATTCGCATTAATATAAATCGCTTTTTTACCGGCAGAAACACTAGCTAGCTGTGCTTTAGTCTCTTCTAGCTTTGTATTATAAGCAGCAATAGCTTCTGTTGCCTTATCCTCTAAACCTAGCAATTTCGCAATCGTTTCTGTTGCTTCCACTACGTTACCAAGTGCATTCTTAAACACGTAAGTTGGAGCAATTTGCGAGTAGTTTTCATAAACACCATTTTGTGCATAAAAAGCAGTTGGGAATATAATTAATTCCGGCTCCAAATCCACTACAGATTCTGGAGAGGGAATACCATTAGCGAAGCTGATTTCTTCTACACCACTTAACGTATCCTGTAGATATTGCTGCGGTCTTTCACCCGTGGACCATTGCGCTACCGGGGTTACACCAAGCGTTACTAAGTAGTCCTCTAGACCAGGCGCATACACCTTTTGTACAGTTCCGGGAATGTTTACTGTATTGCCTACTTGGTCAGTTACTACAAACGCCTCTCTAGCCACTACTTCCGTTTCTTTTACAGCTGGTTCCTCCGTTGCGCTCGCTTCGCTAGTTGTTGCTGGAGTATCTGTTGCTTGCTGATTCGCTGTATTATTACTGCCGCAAGCTGTTAGTAGAATGGATAATAAACCAACCATTACAACATAACTTATTATCTTTGTATTAAACCCCTTCATGATTGACCTTCCCTCTTTCCTATTTTCTCAATAATAATCATTCTCAGTATTGAGTGTATAAGAGATAGGGCTCATTGACCATGTAACATCTTATGATTCCTCATGTACATTTTCAAGGTATCATCATCACAGCAACTTCTTCTAGCATCCGCTTTAAAGCTACAGGCGAATATTCGAACCAAGGATCTGAATGAATGACATAGATTTGTTGCTGTTTAATAGCCTCTAACTGTTTAAATCCAGCGTCTCTCTGCAAATGATGCCATGTTGCACGTGACTCATCATCAGGGCATATAATTGTAAACAGCTTATCTACCTCCAACTCACCTAACTCATCAAAAGTAATCTCGGCATTATACAGACCAGGCTGCTCATAACTAGATACCGCTCCCAAATCCTGAAATAAAAGATGCTCGATGCCTGTATTGCAATAAGCAAAAATTTGCTGCTGATAGATACGTATAACTAGAACTTTAGGTGGATTTGTGATCCACCCTAACTCGCAACGAACGTCTTCCAATCTTGCCCTATACTGTGTGATCCATTGTTTCGCTTCTTCTTGTTTATTTAATCGGGCAGCAAGTTCAGTTAACGCTATTAAGCAATCTTGTTTATCATCCAGCCAATAGATTGGAAAATGATCCTCTATCTGTTTTACCAGCTCTGACGACAATGCTTTGGGAGAAATAAGAAGATCGATTGGCAAATGCAATAGCTCATTTGGGCTGCAATAATTTTTATTTTGCGTCAAAGTTACCTTATGCTCGATTTCTTGCGACCACAAATTATAGTAGTACGCTGTCCATTTTGCACTTAATGGTGCAGCAAACGGGACTACTCCTGCCGCATGTAAATAACCCATCATATTCCCAGTTACAACACCGATATTAGATTTTTGCTGGCTAGAATACATCGTTGGGGAGATCCCTTCGACCTTTTTGAACACTCGGCTAAAATAAAACTCATCACTATATCCAACAGCCTCTGCTATAAACTTCAAGCGAACGTCTTCTTTTTGTAATAATTGTTTAGCCTTTTGAATCCGCAGCTGGGTAACAAACTCCATTGGACTTTGTATATATTCCTGTTTGAACGCTGAGGAGAAATAACTGGAACTAAGACCAGTAAGATCTGCTAAATGAGCCAAAGATAAGGGCTTCGTGAAATTCTTTTCTATGTATTTTCTAACCTCACTTAAATCTGTCTTTTGAGATTGTTTTTGCATTCTGTCACCTCTTTACTGCTTATATATTAATACAGCTTGATTAATTCGATGATTGATAATTATTCTCAATTATACTTTTGTTTTGGGAAGCTAGCAATGGTTGGAAGTGTATAGCCTCGTAAAAAAAAGACGCTCAGGGAAATCCCCTCGCGTCTTCTTTATGTGTATCTATGGGCATCTCTACCCTAAATAGCCCTTCTTATTTTGAATCAACAACCGGAACGGAAGCTGGAGCTGCAACTCCCCCTTCATTCTTCTGCAAGTTCTCTTTCACTTCTTCAGTCCCTAAGGACTGTACAGGAGCACCGATGCTGAAACTATCGATGATCTTCCCAAGTGTGGCTTGGTCAAAGTCTTCTTGAGCGTAAAGTTCAATGGTAAAGCCATCTTTTTCCCAAATCACAATTCCATTTGCAAAATAAACCTTAGTCCCGTTAATTACTTCTGTCTTCACTTCTTCCGTAGTACTGATCCCATTGTCGCCGCCCTTGGAGATTAGGAAATTAACAGCTTTATCACCGGAGTTATACTGCACTTCAACCATGCTGGTCCCCTGAAGAACAACATTCACAAACTCATAGTCTGCCATCCAGGTTGGTGCCGGGAAGTTCATTCCAAGCTCTGCACGTGCTTCATCCAGGGTTAACTTAGCTACAACCGGCAATTCAATGGCAACATTCTCCCCGCCTTTCCCCTCTTCAGATGGAGTCATTGACTGTGCAGCCGAAGGGATTTCCTTATCGTATTGTGTGATTTCGAGATTTCCTACTTCAAACTTTGCCATGATCGATTGGAACATATCCTGTGCATAGGAGGTTGCAGAGAATGCGCCACCTAGACAAATTACTGCACTACCAATCACTATTGCATTTCTCCAGCTACTTTTTTTCATCGTTATCCCGTCCTTTTTCTCTGATTTGAGTTCAAGAGCTCCATGGTCCAACTTGTATACTAAACGGTTATAAATTCTTTCTTTGGCGGCAGTGTTATCCTGTTCAACATTCTCAAGCAGTTCTATGGTTTTGCTGAATTTTGTGAGATCATCATTTTTCTTATTCATGGTTGAATCCTCCTGCTTTTAAGGAAATATGCAGTTTCTTCAGACTTCTATGCAATACGACACCAATATTGGACTCACTGACGCCCATGATCTGTGCGACTTCGGAATTTTTCAGCCCAGCCCCATATTTCATTGCAATGATATTACGTTCCTTCTCACGCAGCTTGGAGAGCGCCTTAAACAGTGCTTGATTATTATCCTCACGAATCGCCAGTTCCTCCGGAGACGGCTTGGGAAATATGAGCTCCAGCAAAGAATCTAGTGAGGTGTAGCTTCTTTTCTTCTGCCCCCGGAAGTAATCCGTCACAGCGTTCCTTACAATGGCAAACAACCAAACCTCAAAATTCGATTTTTCTTCTGAAAAGCTGTAATACTTACACATCACCGTCTCAAACACCTGACTACAAATGTCCTCCGACACGTGGTGGTTATTAATACGATAACTAATATATTTGTAAACACGTTTGTAGTACGTATCGTACATCCGGGTAAATTCCTCTTTTGACATCATGGCACCACGTGATCTTTCGATATTCTTGTAACGGTCCGCAGTACCCTGGATAACTTCCATCTTCACCCTCCTTCCACCTCACCTTCATCGAAAAGCTAAACAAATTGCGCAATTTGTTGTGAAGAAACTTACATAAGTTAATACGTAGAAAAGCCCAAACCATTAACAAATGTTTTGATAATTGTGGGATTAAGAAACCATCATACAACTTATAGTTCACCAAATGGAGACGGAGGACCTTTTTCAGCGATCGTTCATGGGGTTAATAATCACAACACAAAAAAACGCCACCCCGAAAGGCTGCGTTAATGTTTATCCCTTACTTACTGCTCCCCTAGCTTAATTAATTATTTTTGCAGGTGCAAGCTTTAGTAATTCTACATTTAGGCGTTGCTCTGCTTCCTCATCAATACGATACCCATCTGCTTCTAACCGTTCTATTTGCCGATCTAAGAAATAAACCGTATTAAAAATCTCAGTAGCACCCAGCACGGATAATACAGGTTTCAATGCATATTCAATAGCTAGAAGATGACCTAACGAACCCCCAATAGCAATAGGTACAATTCGCTTATCAACCAGCGCTTTTTGCGGAAGGAGATCTAAATAGGTTTTTAAAATCCCCGTATAGGAAGCTTTATAGATAGGCGTTAATATGGCAACAATATCTGCTTCTTCCACTAGCGCATTGGCCCCAAGAATCTCCTCGCTGGCAAAATTGGCCGTAAGCAAATCAATTGCAGGTAGCTCATGGACATAGATCGAATGATGCCCAATCCCCTCTTGTTCTAAAAATCTTCCAACCTGCTGATGGATAGCAGTCAACCGGGACTTTCTAGTATTCCCTCCATTAATAATGACTGCTTTGCTCATTACACATTCCCTCCTGTGCTCGCAACGGTTAGTGTTTTTTCAAATGTGGGTACAACAGGTACAGGTAGTCCTAAATTTCCTCGAAGCGTGTTACTCTCATATTCAGTGCGGAATAAGCCCCTACGCTGTAGTTCAGGAATTACCAATTCAACAATATCGTTAAAGCCCTCTGGGAAATGGGGAGGCATCACATTAAATCCATCTGCCCCTTCATTTAAGAACCATTCTTCTAATTGATCTACGATTTGTTCAGGGGTTCCAACGATTTCCCGGTGTCCGCGTGCTCCAGCGATCCGTTCATAAATTGCACGTATGGATTGCAGATTTTCACGTTTGGCAATATCACGAATAATGTTGTAGCGGATACGCGGATTGGTCTCATCTTCAATGGAACTGAATTCCGGAAGTGGTTCTTCGACATCATACCCTGACAGATCAATGTTAGTGAAAGCTGACAAATACGATAATCCTACCTCAGGCAAAATGTAGCTGTTTAATTGCTGCTGTTTCAACAAAGCTTCTTCCTCAGTTTTCGCTACAGTAATAAACACACCCGGCATGATCTTCAAGTCCTCCGGCTTACGTCCATATTTAGCCAACCGACCCTTTACATCCCGATAAAAGGTTTGCGCTTCTTCAAGGGTTTGCCATGCTGTAAAAATAACTTCCGCGGTCTTCGCCGCCAGTTCTTTTCCAGATTCAGACGACCCGGCTTGAACTATCACTGGATGTCCTTGTGGTGTTGTGGATGAGTCAAGTGAACCTTGCACTTTAAACCAGGCTCCTTCATGGTCAACGGGATGTACCTTGTCTACATTTAAATACCGGCCTTGTTCCTTATCGATGACTAGCGCCTCAGACTCAATGGATAACCAGAGCTGTTTGACAACCTCCACAAATTCCTCTGCACGTTCATAGCGGGATGCATGCTGCAAATGTTTATCCTTACCAAACAGGAGAGCTTCCCCCTCATTAGCTGATGTTACTACATTCCAGGCGGCACGCCCCTTGGATAAATGATCAATAGCTGCAAATTTACGCGCTACATGGTATGGATCGTTATAGGTAGTCGTCAAAGTGGCCGTTAACCCAATATTCTTAGTTACCGCTGCGAGTGCCGAAATAATAATAACGGGGTCTAGCTTCAATGATGATTGTGCATTTCCCGAAAGCTTTTGACCCAATACATCTGCAAAAAACACCATGTCGAACTTACCACGCTCAGCCGTTTGTGCAATCTCCGTTAAATACTCCAAATCAAATGCCCGACTTGCCCCTGAAGAAGGATGACGCCAGCTTGCTACATGATGACCAGGTAGATTAATGAATGCCCCGAGTTTCATTTGTTTTTTTGTCATGCTAATCACTCCTATTGTTTATTTTTCAACTTATATAGAAAATTATTTAGCAAAAGGATTAAATTCGTTCGTATATAACTCTTCCGGTTTCACTTGGCCTTCCTTTAGCTCCCCATTTGCCACAAGCCAATCAATCCAAACATCGTATTCCGATGGTGTGATCACACCGCCTTTTTCAGAGATGCCCGTACTCTTCCAAAACTTAAGATTATCCGTGGTTTCCTTGCGTTCACGCTTATTAATAATTTCCTCGAATCGTTTAATTACTTCCTCCCTTGGTGTCGTTCGGGCCCATTCAATGGCCTTTGCAACCCCCTCTACAAATTGCCTGACGGTATTAGGATTATCCTTGATATATTGATCTGTAAAAAAGTAATCACCCGCAGTAAACTCTGTCCCAAACACATCAATATCCTTGAAAATTTCTGCGACCCCTCCTGTTGTTAAAGCCCGATCCCGGGCAATCCCGCTTAACATAACCACATCGATCTGATGATTTCGCAGAATCTGTTCTGCACTAGAACTTGGGACTGTAACCAAGGTTACTTGTTCAATTTCCTTTTCGGTCAAGTTGCCTTGGCGTAAATAATCTTTAATGACGAATTCCGAATGGGCACCGAGAATATTCACCCCTACCTTTTTACCAATAAAATCTTTAGCCGACTTTATAGCTCCCCCCTCGAGGGCATATGCACCTACATACGTATTTTTATCACTGCCATAGGAGCCAATGACCGACTTTATTTTTACGTTCTTGGCGTAAGACTTAATAATGGCTCCATTAAATGCTGCACCAAAGTCAATTTGTTTCGTCGCGGTTAATTGAATACTTTCTGGACCACCCACGCTGTCACCTATAGACTCTAGCTTCAAATCTCCTAAGTAACCTAAATCCGCTGCCAGCTCTGGGAAAGAGACACTTCCAGGTGCAGACTGATATTGCAGGATCTGATCTTCTCCACTTTTGGCGGAGGACTTCCCCTCTGAGCAGCCAGATAAAATACCACTAACCAAACCTACAAGTATAAGCAGTGCTACTGTTTTGTTCATCTCACTTCTCCTTTTCCAAATGAATTCTATTTTTCTGAGCTACAGTTCCAAACTTCCCCTCCGCCACTCTTCCTTTTTAGATTGTTTTAAGTTCAATCAATATATAATTAATTCAATTTGTTTAGTGGGTATTATTCCTAAAAAAATATCATTCAAAATCATCCTCTATTCATTCACCGGTTGCTTCCATTTAGAAAATCTACGCTCGAGTAAGGTCAAGCCTTGGTTGATTAGCAAGCCCAATAAGGCAATGGTTAATATACCGGCGTACATTTGAGGGATTTGGAAGTTATATTGAGAATAAGTGATTAAATAGCCTAAGCCTTCTTTTGCCCCTACCATTTCTGCAGCAATCAATACTAATATCGCCCCTGTTCCTGCCATCCGAATACCTGTAAAAATAGTTGGCACGGATGCCGGCAAAATCACCTTTAGAAATAACTTAAACGACTTAATATTCATGGATTTGGCCGCTTTTATAAGCAAGGGATCAACGTTACCTACAGCAGCAATCGTATTTAGAAGAATAGGCCATGTGCAAGCAAATAGGACGATCGTAATCTTGGAGGTTTCACCAATCCCTAGCAGCAGCATAAATACCGGAAGTAAAGCGAGCGCAGCCGTATTTCGGAACAACTCCAACACTGGATTTAACAACTCCCTAGCTAATGGATACCAGCCAATCAGTAATCCTAACGGGATCGCAATTATTACCGCTAACGCAAATCCACTGAACGAGCGAATGATACTCGCTAAGAAATGAGTGAATAGCTCACCTGAAGCTATCAAATTCCATAGGGCGGTGATTACCTCAGAAATAGGTGGGAAAAATGCTGTGTCAACTAAGCCCGCCCGTGGTGCGATTTCCCATAGTAAGAACAATAAGACTAAAACAATAGACTGTTTAAACACCTTAAGCACGCCGGAAAAAGAAACAGGATTACGTTTCTTAAGCTGTAACGTTGAATGAGCAGTCTTTACCGATTCGATGGGAATACCCTCCTTTATCAACTAAATATACGCACCTTTGTATTCAGGTTCATGCAAATAACCCCACACTTCATGACGAGCCTTCACAAAATCAGGATGTGAGCGAATATCCGCATCTTCCAATCGTGATTGAAGCGGAATATCTACAATTTTCCTCACCGTACCCGGCCCTGGTGTCAAGACGACTACTCGCTCCCCAAGATAAACGGCCTCATCAATACCATGCGTAATAAAAATGATGGTTTTTTGGGTCTTCTGCCAAATTCGTAAAAGCTCACTTTGCAGTGATTCTCTTGTTTGGGCATCCAGTGCGGCAAAAGGCTCATCCATTAACAAGACGTCTGGGTTAAAGGCCAGACTTCTGGCAATGGCTACACGCTGCTTCATCCCCCCGGAAAGCTCATGTGGATAACGATCTCCGAAATCACTAAGCCCAACTAATGAAAGAAAATGCCCAACCTGCTCTCTACGTTCATGCTTAGGAATCCCCTTTGCTTCCAATCCAAATTCAATATTGCCACGCGCGGTCTTCCACGGAAATAAAGCATACTGCTGAAACACAATGCCCCGATCAAGCCCTGGACCTGTTATGGGGTGACCATCTATTAAAATGCGACCTTGTGTTGGTGATGATAAACCGCTGATCAAATCAAGTAAAGTTGATTTCCCGCAGCCACTTGGACCTACTATCGTTATAAATTCACCTTTATTTACGGAAAAGTCCAACTCTTTTACCGCTGTGAATTGCTGCGTTGCCTCCTTTTGCTTGGAATCTCGGATACTGAAGGTTTTGGTGACACTCTCAAATCTGATTTTTTCTGCAGCAGCCATTGACTTCACCTCAACTAGTTATGATTACGGGAAAGTGATTGTTCGCCAAAAAGGCTCAGATGACAACGACTAGCGTTTGTCCCCTGAGCCTCTGGTTGAACCAGTCAGCATATTCCGTTTTAAACATTTGAATATTTAAATTTAAATATTCGCAATTTGTATTAATCTGATGGGATTACTATATTTTAATCCGGTGGGATTGTCAACAATAAATTCAACTCTACTTAATTAAACCCAGTATTGGCATATTTATTCAATGAATGAAATGCTGCATGATGAATGGTGCTACGGACGAAGCTGTAAGCAAGCTGAACAATGTAATTGCATAGTCGTTCAAAATATGCGCGATACTAGATGCCCAAATATTCTTAGTCTTCATATAAGCCCCTGTAAGAACAAGACGTACAAGGCCAATACCTACAAGTGCTTGTACGAGATTCCAATGATAGGTTGGTAGGTGAATGGCTCCGAAGATCACTGCTGTAACAAGAAATGCAATCCAGATTCCCGCTCTGCGAGAAAGCTTGAAATTCACCACACACAATTGCAATATAAACAGGAATGGTAAAATGGTTAACAATTCTTCACCAACAAGTTGAATCCCCATTTTGACAAACATCAATACTTTACCAAGAGAATCAAGTTCTGCAAAGACATTAACTACCGCATCAGCTACAGTATTAACTTTTACTACATAGACTAGAATGAGACCGACAATCGGAGTAGCAATTATATTAAAGATAAAGAACAGCACACCCCACTTAACATCATTCTTTGTAATTTTACGAAACAGGTGATTCGCATGACCCTTAGATGCCCAAATGAATGCAACAAGCGGAATTCCCGTGAACAATATAGGTGCTAAATATTCGTTAACTTTCAATGGGATAAACGGTATTCGAGTGGTCAACGCGATAAATCCCAATACAATCGCTACCATTACAACGAGCCATTTCATAACAGGAATTTGTACAGGTAATTCATTGTAAAACGGGTAATCTAAATTTTCTTTTGCTTTTTTCATGGGTTTTCTTCCTCCAAATATCGTACTAAACTCTTGATACCCATAAGTTAAACCACTTATATGAACCTATTGTGAACTGGATGAATATACAGAAACTTTTCAGAAAAAAAACCAAAAAAATGCCAATCTCCATTAAGAGTGGCACTTATCTATTCCATTTGATATTCCTTATTTGCCTGTCGCTTTTCGTTCACCAAGCAAAGAGTTTAATTGCTCCAACAAATCCCCGCCACCCGTAAAAGATATGGATCCGATTTTCTCGCATATTCTCTCGAGGAATTCCAGCTCTTTCAGTCGGAACAGCGTCTGATTCTCATCCATTAGCTTTGCGGTGTTAAGCAAGCTTCGGGTTGAGGCCGTTTCTTCACGACGAGTAATTAGATTTGCCTGTGCTCTTTTCTCCGCAAGCAGAACAGTGTTAATTATATCTCTCATTTCCCCTGGCAAAACGACATCCTTAACCCCAGCACTCAGGAAATCTACTCCGAACTCTTCACCCTTCTCACGTAAACGGGATAGGACGAACGACGCAACGTCCTCTTTTCGTTTCAGAAGATCATCCAATTTGAGCGTTCCGACATATTCCCGCAGCATAAGCTGAAGCTGGATATGGATTTGCTCGTCAAATGACTTCATTTCCAGAGCACGTAATGGCGTTACGATCTTGTACTGACAAACGAAGTTAAGCCGCAGCGAAACTTTGTCTTCCGTCATGATCTCTTGGCCGATGAGATCCATTTGTTGTTGTCTTAAATCAATCGTCTTTACCACAGTCGAAACTGGACCTCTCCAGAAGTGGTACTTGCCAGGAGGAAGTTCTCGTTGTAATACATGATCATAAAACAGAAATCCAGATTCGTAGCTCGCAATTTCGTAGGACTGCACACTAGATGTTAGCTTCGCTATAATTGCACGGTTTACCTCGACAGGCAATTCAGGTTGTCTGATATCTGCATGGAAAAAGGTGTGTTCTTTAAGTATATTCCAGAATGCGTAGACACCAGGCTTAAGTAATTGAACAAATTTCCCGTCCTCATAGTACAGAACATACTCGTGATCTTGTACACGTACGATATCGAGCTCACGCACGAGATCTTCATCATGAAGGAATAACTTCATATCTTTTCCTTCCACATTAAATGGTTTAGCGATATTCAACACCACAACGGTGGATTTTGACCACATTGAAAAGTGATAGCTCCCCGGCATCAGCTTTTTCACATAACTTCCTTTATGAAATAGCAAACCACGTTCGTCAGCTTGAATCGTTACTTTGTTCAACATAATGTTTCCCCCTAATTAGTTCGACCATTGGTCTTAGAATCCCACTGAAGTTCTGGCGGAATCTCGTTTTAGCTAAGCGATTTATCTGTTGTTCTCATGGATATTCTCACACTTTAATCTAAGAGAACTTCCTGAAATTTCGCACAAGCGGTATCCACGGATTGCAAAGCCTAACTTCAGTGCACTAAAGCTAGCTGCAAGGGATTCTAGCCTTTGGTCTTTTCTTCAATTTTTCGCTCGATTTGAAGTCGAGTGCTCTACCAGAATCGCGTCCAAGGAGATTGGGGAATTGAACCCCTAATAAGTGGTTCCTACCGATCCGATCGTACAGGATACCGTAACATAGCATGCACGGCACTGCGGGATACATCGATATCCGCGCCTCGTTACGACCGTCCAAATAAGAACCAATGTATGATGAAACGCCATTTGGCGTTTACCATCTTGCTAAATACTGCCTTACAGGTTCTATAATCGCTCATTTCAGCCTTAACGAACATGGTGAAAGTATTACGACTGCATATAAACTTTTCCATTACACCCAAATCCCTCCCCTGTTACAATGGAAGAAGATGCTTCATTTGAACGGGGGATACCTTTGGCTAAGGAAAGCTTTGATAAAGAAATACAGTTTCTGCGAATGCTGGTGCTTACGAGCGGGGCATTCAGCAGACAACAGTTCGCAGACAGATTGGGGATTTCCGTTCACACCTTTGATAAAACGATCCGACGACTCAAACAAGTAGCTAGCTCCACGCACCAGCACTTGGCGGATGAACAGAGCAGGGAATTTTCCGAGACCTTTCGCCTCAGATATTATGACTCCACCGATCCATTACTCTTATTTCTATTCCGCGCCAAATCCGTAAAGGAATCTGAAAGCCAGCGAGTCTCGCTGCTTCTAGGTGCAATGAATGGACAAGCCTTGACTGCGAAGGATTTATTGGAGATGTGCTGCAGTAGTCTGCCTTCTGATCTACCTTTACCTGACGAAAAGACCATTCGCTCGGATCTCAAATACTTGGAGGAGGTCGGAGTCATTACAAGAGAGCCGGGATCTCGCCCGTACCGGTATCGAATCCAAGACGACTTGATTCGAAGCTTATTGGATGCAGAGCTTATCGATTTATATGATTTTGTAGATGTGATGGCGAACACTCAAGTCCCTTCCGTTCAAGGATATTTACTGCGTGATGGATTAAAAAAACATCTTCTCCGCAATCAAGTTGAGCGGCATGCCGTTGAACCATTTTTATATAATTATCACTATTACTCGAGGATTTTAGATGAGGCGCATCTGTTTACACTTCTTCATGCCATGCGCCATCGCCGCAAAGTCAGGTTTCTGTATTTCTCACCGAAGTCTGAGAAAAGCTACGCATCCAAAAACACCAATCCCCTGTTTGAACGTGAACCAGAGGGCAAAGCTGAAAAGGTGGTTCCACTTAAAATTGTGTACGATCATCAATATGGAAGATGGTATTTGCTCTCATATGATAGACAGGGTATTCGGAAATACCGGATGGAAGGAATTACGCAAATCGAAGAAGCTGAACCTGTGGATGAGATCTGGTACGACGAAAAGAACAAAGAACTTGCCGAGAAGATTAGGTACAGCTGGTTGATAGATACTGGCCGGCCGGTGACCGTACGTGTCCGGTTTTTTAATCCGGGAGGTTCGGAACCGAACTTCATCAAGGAACGGGTACTCTTGCAGGGACAATGGGGGGAAATTGTATTTGAGGATGAACATTCGTTTATTTATGAAATCATCGTAAACGGGGTTACTGAAATTAAGCCATGGCTACGTAGCTTCGGTTCCAGCTGCGAGGTTCTGGAGCCCGCTTCGTTTCGCCAGGAAATCATTGCTGAATGGAAGGAGATCCAAGCTTACTATGAATCTGTTTGAGAAAATATTCAATCACCAGATCATTTCCCGATTGGAGGACTCCGGTACTTTCATGATCACTACGCACGAACGGGCCTGGCTGAAGACGATGCTGGAGCATCCCTCGGCAGCTGATGCTTTCACTGCGGATACTATGGACAAGCTACGTACTGCCCTTGAGTCGGAACAGGGGATGGATATTTCCAATCATTTGATTGAAAAAGCCCGTACGCTAGAAAAACAGGTCTACCACCCTCTTCTGCGATCTTTGCGCCGGCATATCATGAATAAAACGGGGATTCTTATCACCTACGCGATTAAGGGCGACCGTATTAATAAGGATCAGTTGGGGTTTCCGTATAAGCTGGAATACTCCATGGTCAAAAGAGAATGGTATTTACTCTGGTATCACACTCGGCATCACTCCTTGATGAGTACCCGGCTAAAGAAGATCCAGTCCGTCACATCAGAACCAATCGAACCCTCAGCAGCAGAGAACATTCTAAGGAAGATCGGAGAAACGCTTGAATCGCGTAAAACCGAAGTCATCATTGAAATTGTCCGCGTTTATAACGCAGAGCTATCCCGTATTCTATACGCCTTCTCCAGCTTTGAAAAAAATGTTGAGTATGATACGGAGAAGGATACCTATCGAGTCAGAGTTTCTCTGCTTGGGGATGAGCTCGAGTATTTACTTTCCAAGATACGTTTTCTGGGAAAGCGGGTTTGGGTGGTCGAAGGCGATTATTTGAAAAAGCGGATGCTCGAATCATCGTCAAAAGCTTTAGAGCGTTATGGAATCATACCCACCGATGAAGAACTTTCTTCGTAATCTGAGATAAATAAGAGTCATGTAGTTAGCAATCTATGCCTACATGACTCTTTTGAATTACCTATTAATATTTGGTCAATATAGCTGTTAATACATCTCCATCAATGTTGCCTCCGCTTATGACAAGAGCGATGTTAGTTCATCATTTACTCCAATCTTTTTTATCTGTATTTTATTCTTCCGCACCATCAGTATTATGACTCAACCCGATCTACTACTACATTTTTCACAGCATTGCTCACCAACACAGCCACTCTCCACAAGGGATGAATGTCCGGTGTGAACAACTTTATACGATGAATCTCCAAAAAAGTTTGATATATTTCCGCTTACGAGATAGCGACTCATTTGAAGCTTATTTACCTGATGTATTTACCGATCTTGACTCTCCACAAACACTACCTTCTCACCCTTTATGAGTTCAGCGATAGAATAGTATCGTGCACCAGAGTTATTAATCAGTGGTTTGGGTAGATGCTTCAAATGAATTACATCTTTACTACAAAGATTATAAAAACGATACTCTTCTCCCGGATGATTAAATCCATACCCACCGTTTATACGATTTGATATGTATTCTTTAATTCTAGTAGCAAAATCTATCTGTACACCTTCTAATAAAACGTTGAGAGAAGGTGATAACGGATCGAAAACAACAATCTCATCAATTTTATAAAGAAACTCCATTTCTCCACCACCACTAGATCTGAAAGTTATATATATTGGAGTTTTATATGAAAAACCCTTCGCAGTATGTGGACACGCATGAACAAAGTAATTTTTCGTTAACTCATACGTCTTACCCGCAGCAACCGACAGAACTTCAACCTCATAGTATTTCATCCCTTTTCTCACCCCTTTAATAAAATCTATAAATTCTGTTGCAATGTTTACATCCTCACCTTTTCTTTTCTCTAGACTAATCACATCGTTTATCAATTCTATAATGTCTGTCCAAGTAAGGCTGACAAATCCATTCTCAGGCGGATGAAGAACTTTATACTTTGTTAAAGTTACACCGAGCATAGGCACATTAGCATCATGTGGAAAATTTGTTGGATCGAGATACGACTCAAGTTGTCTTGATATATCCTTTTGTTGTACAGAAGCACTTACGCTCTTAGCTTCAATTATTATAACTAGTTTTTTAGTGTTCCCTTGAAACAAAGATAAGGTAATATCGCGTCTTATTTTCTTTACTCCAGCTGATAACATTTCTGCGTCTACTTGAACAAAATCAAATCCCTGCTTAAATTCCATGTACTTATTTGAAGTCAGACGAGTTACTTCTTTTAAAAATAACTGTATCAAGTTAGGATATCTTGAAAATAGGTACGAGAGTCCTTTGGTCTGCTTCGTCTCTGTATCCCCATGTAACAAATCAAAAAAGGTTGAATGGTAATCCGTATTTCCTTCATGATAAAGACGTAGCATAGTTTTCATTATCGATTCTCCCATACATGATAAATAGGTTTCGTATTCACTAGATGCTATCATTCGTTCGATGAATAGTCTGTCAGAAATCTTTCATAGTATGTAAAAAATGTATTTCCATACTTTGCAATACATTCTCTGTTCGTAAGCCCTTCCAGAAATCAATTAATGCACACTCTCAGGGGCTAAATCCTCTCGCCTTTACTGTGATGTTAATCCTATCTTGGACTCAATGATTCCATGATCTGTGCGACTTCGGAATTTTTCAGTCCAGCCCCATATCTCATTGCTGTGATATTATGCTCCTTCATGCTTGGAGAGCTCCTTAAACAGTGTTTGATTATTATCCTCACGAATATCCAGTTCCTCCGGAGACGGCTTGGGAAATATGAGCTCCAGCAAAGAATCTAGTGAGGTGTAGCTTCTTTTTTTCTGCCCCTGGAAGTAATCCGTCAAAACGTTCCTTACAATGGCAAACAGCCATACCTCAAAATTCGATTTTTCTTCTGAAAAGCTATAATACTTACACATCACCGTCTCAAACACCTGACTGCAAATGTCCTCCGACACGTGGTAGTTATTAATGCGATAACTAATATTTGTTAACACGTTTGTAGTACGTATCGTACATCCGGGTAAATTCCTCTATTGACATCATGGCATCGCGTGATCTTTCGATGTTCTTGTAACGATCCACAGTACCCTGGATAACCTCCATCTCCTCCATCTCCCCCTCCTTACACCTCACCTTCATCGAAAAGCTAAACGAATTGTGCAATTTGTTGCGAAGAAACTTACATATGTCAATACGTAGAAAAGCCTAAACCTTTAACTAATCTTTTGATGATTGTGGGATGGTGAGAAACGGGTGAAAGATCACAATCCGTAAAAGCGGCGATACTTGAGTTGCGGGGTGGATATATGTGAGGGAGAGAAGGGGAGAAGCTCAGCGCTACAATTCAATGATTTCATAATTATGTACTTCAAGACTTTCAGAATCTATACAAAACACTTGTACATCCAGTGCATCTATAAGCTTTTCCATGTGATCTCTTTCTATATAACTGTTATCATAACATGTTCATTCCAAGTACCGTCTATTAACAGGATGTTTTGTATTTGCCCAATAAAAAAAATCCTGCCATTATCCAGCGGGATGCTTGATAAATTGGCAGGACAATAACCTTACTTCATTTTCACTAACTTTAAATATTCCGAACTTCCACAACCTTCCCTAAATCCACAAACTGCTCATGATCGACCTTCACTCTGCCCTTTCGGCGCTTCTCACGCCATTCACGAAGATCTTCCTCCGTTTCTAAGCGAAGCTCAGCGATTTCCATCGCTCGGTCTAGGACATATTTGCTTGTGTAAAGGACTGTATTTATTCCCTGTCCCCCTAAAGCAATGTGAGGCTTTAAAGGTATCCATTCCTCGACTGTAAATCTAACATAATCTTTCTCTTCCTTATGAGGCTCAGGGACGATCTCCTTTATTTCCTTCCGTTTCACCACTTCCCAATCTACCACTTTACCCACCCAATGAATCCCTGTCTTTGCAGGATCGATGAATTTCCTTCTGGATTGGCACATCGCTACATATTCGATTTGGGTTATTATCTTCTGGCTTGCAAGGTTCTCCACAGGTACATGGTAAAAAGAATGCTGCATGGCCACCTCCACTTGTTTGGGGCCACAAACAGAGCCGACAAGAACATTTTTACCCGCGAGTTGGTTGGCATAGTATTCTTTCGTACCGCGTGGATGAGTAGATCGTTCATAAGCCTTTTCCGGACTATCCTGAATAATCTCATCCAAGAATTGCTCTACCAGGCTTGTAGAATTCGGTAGGAACGGCAAAGCGCCAATATTCAATAGCTCGATGCTTTTGTAGAACTGGTGTGTCTTATACCGCTCCTCATCCGGATAGGGAAATAACACATAAGCACCGAACATGCTTCGTTCGTATTCCCCCGAGCCTTTCTCATAGAACCCTCTAGGTCTCCCGTTACCTTCGAGACCAAGTAATTCACGTAGTCTGATATTATAATTCCGGCCACCAATCCCCTTCTCGGAATCAGCTCTCATATTTACTATTTCAAATAGGTCATTAACATCCCTTATGTACGTTTGAACATACAAACAAAAATCATTTAACATTCCCCCCCTGGTGGAATATTTAATTTCTTTCCCATTACCATGAGAACTTTTTCGTTAGTATAAAGTTAAACTACTTTTTGAGAATTATGTTACTCAAAAAAATACTTAAAGAGACTCTCATTCCATTTGTCGTCCCTGATATCTAAGACTATTTCTTCATTCAACTTTTAGATAATTACTCCAAGATTCCTACATAATTAAATCAAACTCCTTCCTTTTTTTGATGATAAATAAAAACACACCCTAAATATGGGTGCATTTCACGTCTGAATTCTAGTAATTATAATGTTACGAGAACCTGGATCCCTCCCTCACAAAACACTTGGAATTCCCGCCCATCTAAATGTATTGTCTGCTCAGAACCTTTATTGCTCCCCCCAGAAACCACTATATAAGTTCCCGGCTTAACTTGATTATCCAAATTGCTTTTGGACACAAAAATAAATCTGACTTTATCCTTATATTGCTCATAAACGCCGGGAGATACAGGATATAACGGTATTCCTGTAACCTTCTCATAAGCATAGGCAGTTTCCTTAATGTTTTCAGTAATAACAACCACTTCGCAAGCAGTATTTGCTGCGTTCAATAATTTATCTTTTATTTCAATTGCAGCTAATTCATCCATCTTTAAAAGTGTCCCGTAACCATGTGCCGACTCCTTAACTAAAGCCAGATGTTTTTTACCGTTTAGAAAGAACCATTCTACATATGGCAGGTTAGCCATTACGGTTTCCGGCTGGTTTCTGCTTGATCCGGATCCTCCAAGAACACTATCTACGTGAGCAGCTGGTGAAGAACAGAGTGTGTTCCATATTTTCTCCAGCTCACTAAAAGGCCTGGTTTTAATTTTGCCTACAGATGTCATTAATTCTATCCTCTTAGCTATCTTGTCTATCCCTGTAAGCGTAATGTTAGCACCAGCCTTAATACTTTCCAGTTCTAACCCGATCATCTTCTCAATATCATTGATGACTTCATCAAATGTCATTTTCGTCCTCCTCGAAATTCCGGCGGAAACTTGAGTACGCTTGTATCTTCCCCCGCTCCTTCTACCGCAGCCACATCCTCAAGCCATTGTCTTAAAAAGGATTCCGTCTGCGGGTCTTCTCCGCCTGCTTTTCTGAATGTAACTTTATGCGGCAGGCTGATTCTCACCGGATTCCCCGGAGCCGGCCCATCATCAGCGAGGCCATCTTTTAAATTAATGCCTGCTGCAAATCTGCGTATATCAGATACGAAATCAAGAACAATAACTTTCTCCTTATCTTTTGACAACCTTAAACCTCTGCCTAGCTGCTGAATAAATATTCTCCGGCTGTGGGTCACTCTCTGAAATACAATAATGTTCACATCCGGCACGTCAACACCCTCGTTTAAAATATCAACTGCACATAAAACATCAATTACACCGTCTTGAAAATCGCAGAGTATACGGTTACGTTCAGCAGGGTCCATTGAACGGCCGGCAGTAGTCTGTGAATATATTGCCGACGCGTTACAGAATCCGAGTGAATTAATACGGTCTCTCATTGTAGCTGCATGATCTATCGTACCGCAGAAAACAATTGCCCTTGGTTTACTCTGTTCCTGCCACACCCTTTTCAGCTCAAATACAACAGCATCGTCCCACTCAGTGATAAACAGAGTCCTGTTAATATGCCGCGGTGAAAATTTCCTTCCTTTTAATTCTCCCAGAGCTTCCCAGTTTATATTGTCAGTATACATTCTGTAATCGACATCAGATAAAAAGCCGTTACGTAAACCGGTAACGATATCCACACTAACAAGAGGTTCACCAAAATATTCTGAAAGATCAACATCATCCGGACGCCACGGTGTTGCTGTCAACCCCAGAAGAAATGGCCCGCCACCCGTACCAGCCAGAGTCTCTTGTAATACGGCGTTATACATTTGTCCCCCAACATGGTGGCATTCATCAATAATTATGAGATCAAAAAGCGGCAGTTCTTTCCCTCTCTGGACATAATCAGCAACTGTATTTAAACATGCGAAAACGGCATTACTTTTTTCAAGACGCTCTTCACCCGGCTGCTCATACCCGTTCCATACCGTTGTTTCCTGTTCCTTAGACAGAAACGGCCAGAAAGCTTTCTCTATCTGATAAACAAGCTCATTCGTATGGGCTATTACAAGAAATTTCAGCGGAGTTATTGCGTTAATCCGTCTGACAGTTTCACATGCAACAAAAGTCTTACCAAGTCCTGTAGCCATCACAATCAGGGCCTTTTTATTCTGTTCGTTAAATGTTTGTATTGTAGACCGTATGGCCTCCTCCTGATACCCGCGCGGATTTCTGTTAAGTACGGGCATTTCCGGAAGTTTTTTCGCCCTGGTGATAAGCGCCTTTGTATCCCACAGCTGAAGCGGTATTCCTCTGCTCATTAAAGTTCTTTGGTGCTCCATCAGCTTTTCATCAAAACCGTTTAAAGCTACAATTACAGGAACTTGTGCCCTGTAAATTCTCATAGCCTCCAGCGTCTGGTCAGCAACATCAACACCAACCCTGTTTTTCCAGTGTTTCATTTGGAACAGCCACCGTTTACCAGCCCGGTGTGCAAGAACATCAGCTCCACGGTCACCGGATTGGCCCACAAGTCTTATGCCTTCAAAACCTTCATGAGCCAATAAACGCGATACCACTCTTTCGAATGCTTGCCACGTTCCGGATTTTAGAATTATTTCACTGATAAAAATACTCACTTTATCACCTTTTGCTGGAGAAAGTCCAAAGACAGTCTTGTTTTTTGAGAGATTCCTGTCTCAGTTGAACGATACTTAATATAATTCACTAAATCATTTAAACAGTTAAGATAAATATTTCTGATCCTTATTTGCGCTTTGTGTAATATTGTATCGGTTATTTCCGACGGACTTGAGTATGGAACTTCCCATATCCCTCCATCGAAAAATACATGCGGATACTTTTTGAAAATATCGGTAATAACTGCCTCATCAATATACAATAGAAATAAACCGGTCTCCTTCATCTCTCCAAGCCGACTGATATCGGCATTTTGATTAAGCATGTTATCAACCATTGCTCTTTTCTGTTCTTCGTCCATCTCGTCAAATATATCGGCAGCTGTTTCTTTTAAAAGTTCAGGAAGTTTCTCTTTTAACTGGGTCAAGAATATATAAACTTCTTCCCGAATTTTCTCAGGGCTATCCTCAAGTTTATCTGACCATCTGCTGTTTATAATCTGCCATTCAATTGTTGAGAGGGTGTGTCCTCCGTGATATTGTTTTCCGGAAAGCCGCCTGTTCATATCATAAATGTAAAGTGCAACTTCAGCAGCTATCATCTGTTCAGGCCGGATCTGGAATGATTTAAACAATTTATGGGTTTTGTCCAGGTAAACATCTATTTCTTCTTCCTTAAAAACAATCAGCGGAATGCCATCGGTTTGCTGATTTGACTTTATTGGTATTTGAGTAATAAAAACATTTACATTCACAGGTGAACTATAGACGCCGTCAGCCAGCATAATTGAACAGCCAGGTATAGACAAATCATCAGATTTGTTGGCATTCTGTGAGAGAAATTCCTTAGAAAGAGTATTCTCAGTGCCCTTCTCCTCACTGCAAGATGTACAGCTATTTTCAGCTGCCCTGTTTCTGGTACCGCAAACATGACAGGTCCATGGTTCTTCAATTTTTGGCAACTGGGACATGCCACACTCCGGACAAGAATAAGCTGACTTGGGGATCTCATGTTTACAATCCGGATTAATACATGGCTTGCCTAGTAATATGTATCCGCAAACGCTACATGTATCATGTTCCTTCAAGTTCTGCGCGCTGCATTCCGGACAATCAACCAGTTCTTCAAGCGGCGGGGAATCAGCTTGTTCTACCAGCTTCCACCATTCTGAATCATCATAATATCCGGGCAATTTTTCTAAGAATTTTTGATAATATTCTTTTTCTACATCCCTTGATATACGTTTAGGTTCATTAGAATCACTATCCCAATATCCCATATATAAGTCAGCTTTCCCCGGCTTTCTGACTCTGCGGTAACCTTGATACAGTTTGTAAATATAGCTTTTGTTTTGATCCGTCCCTGGCTGACTAGGCTGCAATGAGCTCTCCCCTCTTAAATAAGAGATGGCACGCTGCCATTCAGGGCTGCTGCGCTGAAAATCCTGTTTTAGAAAATCTACAGGGACATGATTTAGATGAACTTCACCTGCTATTCTTCCGAATGGCCCGTCAATTGGATAATCCTTTATTGTTTTCTTGAATTCGTCTACAAATTCAAAAAAAGCTGTTTTTTCAGCTATCCGGATCGCCCTTCCATTCCTGATTAAATCAATTCCGTATTCAGTACTGTCGTCAAATCTTTGGATACCGACCCAGCCCTTCACCTTTTCCTCAACACTCCGGATGTTTGAAGATTTACATGAAGGGCATTCAATCATTTCATCCGGAATTAAAGCTGTACAATTACCGCATCTTCTTTGCACCCCAATAATATGGTCGAAGTCATATCTAGCATGAATCTGCCCATGCCCTTTCCGTTCAACATATCTGTTAGAGCCCCAGACACAATGCTCAAATGCTTCGCAAGGTTCCCCATTTACCATTATTCTAATTTCCCGCTTGGATAATACTGTGGCATAGCGCCGGCCGAGCTCAGAACGCACTTTTGGAAGTCCATAATGAATGAGACGTTTGACAAACTGGCTGTTTGCATTTCCCTCAGGCCACCATTGGCTTATTTCAATAACTGTCCCGTGACTAATCCCCCTTGGTTTATCAACCGGATTTACAGGCAGCTGATAATTTTTAGACTGATTAATACTTTCAAGATCAATTACCACCTCTATAGCCTGCTCTTCATTTTCCCGGACTGTCAGCAGCCTGGTTACTCTGCCGAACTTACCTGTAGAAATATTAAAACCCATACCAAATAACCCGAGACTATCATATGAATTATTACCGGAGAATCCCGCCCTGATTGACTTTTCAGCCATTTCAGCCGTCATGCCCGGTCCGTTGTCACGGATACGTATTATTCCGGTATTTTTATTAAGATCTGAATTTCTTGGCAGCTCAATGGAAATTAGAGGATTTTCTATCCTTATACCTGTGAGTCTGGCAGCCTGAAATGAATCTATCGCATTATCAATTAATTCGCATAATGCATCTAATGGAAGCATTGGGGTATGAGTCAGAGCTATCAGCACTTTGGGATCTGGTGTAAAATCAAAAAACTTAACTGTTGGCGTCATCTAGGTTCCTCCTCTATCATTCTTCTGATCGCAACCGCCATTGCATGAGCCAGTTTTACAGGTACACCGTTACTAATTGTTTTGAACTTATATGTTAGAGGCATTTCCGCAGGCAATATGTACGTATCAGGAACACTTTGAATCCGGAGAGCTTCCCGGACTGTCAGCCTTCTCGGTTGTGTCGGATGCAAATGAACCTCATTATGCCCATAAGCTGCAGTGGGGCTATAGCGCCAGCGGTGCAGCCGTTTAAAACTTTTCCGTGATACGTCACCTTCATGTATAACATGATATTTATCGCTCATAGGCCTTAGGCCTTCAAGACCATTGGGCAAAAGAGCCGTTTCATCCAGATTACATATAATTGGCCCCACCATTAATTGTTCCGGAATATTGGCAGGCTTCTCAGGAGTAATTCCAAACGGCACTTCCCGCGGCCATGCAAACCGCTGTTTTGCACCTGCAAAATGTTTATCCTCGGGCCATTGAAACCACTCATAATCCTTGGGAATATTTCTGACACCAAGTTTTTTCTTTAACCATTTCTTTTTTAACCCCACCATAAATACACGTTCCCTGTCCTGCGGTACTCCAAAATCCAGAGCATTCAAAATACGTACATCAGTCATATAGTGTTCCGAAAACTGCTTTCTCAAATCATCGAAAAATTCACGGTGCCTTGCTGTTTTAAAGAGCCCTTTCACATTTTCAAATAAAAAAAAGGTTGGCTGAAGATCCATTATTTTATCAACATAGATCTTAGAAAGAACACCATTCTCTCCGGTACGCCCTTTGTTCTTTCCTCCTATTGAAAAATCCGGGCAAGGTGGACCGCCTATTATTCCAAAAATATCAGGAACTGCAGTATTATGAAATGCTTCCCGCATAATTTGATTGGGCCCAATTCCGATAATTGATGTATTATTTATTATTCTGTGATGTTGTCCCGTCATAGAGCTAAGACCATATTCGAATCCCTTCACAAAATTGCGGTCATATTCATTAGACCAGACAGTCTTAAAGCCAGCTTGCATGAAGCCGATATCTAAAAAGCCTGCACCGCTAAAAAAGGATAACACCGGAATTTCCGGTTTCATGATTGTAAAATCTATCCGCATATTCTTGTGCTCCCTTTCATAAATCCCATATTTATTCTTCGACATTTTTTCGGGTTTTCCCTCTAATTACTATTAATACATGTTAAATACATGAATTAGATATTATTAATAATTCGATTATACAGGAACATAAGTTCTCTATCGACATTAAAATTCATGTTCTTTTATAAATAAAAAAGAGTCCCTACAGAAAGGACTCCTTTGATTTAGCCAAGTTTATAAAGTCTGTAATTTTTTCTATAGCCGTGTTAAAATCAGATCTGATTTCATGTTCCCACACACGAAGAATACTCCAGCCTTCTCCAGTGTAATAGTTACTAATATTAATATCCCTTTGTTTATTCTTCATAAGTTTTTCAATCCAGAACTCAGTATTGCTCTTAGGTATCGTTCCATGTATAGGACAGTTATGCCAAAAACACGAGTCTATGAAAATAACTGTTTTATACTTTTTTATAACAATATCCGGTTTCCCAGGCATACCTTTAACATTTTTCCTGAAGCGTAACCCTTTTGCCCAAACTGCTCTTGTAACCAAATTTTCCAGCATTGACACAGAGCGGATTGCCCTCATATTTTCACTTCGTTTTTCCTTGCTTATTTTGTCAGCCATAATATCACTTCCATCATGATGGATATGGATCCAAACTTAAACCCGGGAAAACTTTACTGAGTATTTACATTGCTTGTTCAATATCAAGCTAACTGGACCAGAATTGGCTCCATGTAACTATCCAGGAATTCTTCTGTAACACCTTTAATATTACGCCGTTTAAAAAGGGCATACATCTCTTCAACTGCGCTGTAAGGAAAGAACCTTGCATTTAGTGACTGGAACTGCGGGCGTGATGCTTCTCTAAAAACCTTCTCCCTGTCCTCGTCCGGTGCAATGATAACATAACGGGTAGGAAACGGCGGAAGTACATCCTGTAACCCCTTCATACGGGTTAAGCCGCTCGTCACGCCTGTACTATGCTCAACTTCCATTACCGCTGGCATTAGTCTGCCATTTTTAAACCAGATACAATCAATAAGTAAAGCCGCTTTTTGAGCTTCATTAAAAGACGACATCAAATTTTCTTCTCTTCTCAATGATCCAATTACGCCTTCCATTTCACCAAGCTTCTGATTTTTATATATTATTCCTTTATCGTTCTGGGCAACCCATGTTTTAAAGCCAAGGTGCTGCCCGATTTCTATAAGTGCAATTTGCATTTGGGAGTGTCTGCGTTTCAGTTCTATGTCTAGTCCGGGACTATGATATTCATCCGGAAGAACTAGAGCATCATAAACAATCTCAGTACTTGGTACCTCCGAGATAACCATCTCAACTTCTGCTTTTACCAGCATATTGGGAGCATGAGGGTGATCCGGACACCACATCAAGTGTTTATGACCAGGTTTGATCTTATTTTTTGAACTAATACTCTCTATGCGTCCAGGATAACAATAATAAAATTGCGGTGTATGCACCAGTAGAGCTTCTAGAGCAGACCGGGTATTGTAGCTGCCGCCAAATATCCTGTCTACATTTATCGGATGATCTGGCATTAAGGCATTAGCTAGTCTCCAAATCATTGGAACAGATATAGACTGAATTTTCGCCTTTTCCCAAGTTTCACCTTTGTTAGGCCTAATTCTTTGAATTTTAATCGGCCCTTGCGGTCTTACAATATTAATGATCTTAACCAAAGTTGGTGTTTTGCTATTAATATAATTAAAAATACCATCCCTTGGTAACATACCAATTTCATGTACAAGATTAGCTGCGGTTAGCTTCTCCATACTCTCCCACCTTCAAAAAATCCAGAATAGTTACAGCAATTCCTTTAGATGCTTCATAAGGAACCCCATTACCTACTGTTTTGAATGCGTTGGATAACGTGATGTTTTGAGGTAATTGAAATTCCTTTGGTAAACTTTGCAGTGCCAATGCTTCAGCAACAGATAATCTGCGGGCTTTATAGGGATGAAGGTGTACTTCATTATTACCGTAAGCCACAGTCGGAGAAGGTCTCCATCTATGCAGCCGCTTATAAGACTTCTTCAAATCATCCCCTTCCGGAATGGTTAAAAACCTGGCCAATCCAGCCTGTGGGGTAAAATGCTGGTGGGCATTAGGATGATTCCCGACATCATTTTTCTCAAACCAGAAATTAACGGTTAATTCTTCACTGATGCCGGCTGGTCTTTCACGTTTTCCATTCTCAGCGAACGGTTCCATTCCCGGCCATGGCATTGCATTAATTTCTTCAATGTGATACTTAAGATGATCTTCCCATGGGAACACATCAGTGAGTGTCTGACCTGCTTCTAACTCAATCCCGAGCTTATTCAACAAGCTTTTCTTAAAGCCGATTAATATAATACGTTCCCTGAGTTGAGGTGCACCATATTCAATGGAATTAATTAACCGTTCAGTTGTAACATAGTCGTGGGAATGTAGCTTATCTTTCATCAGTTCATAGAAAGCCCTATGTTTTTTGGTACGCCATAACCCTTTAACATTCTCAAATAAAAAAAAGTCAGGGGATTGTTTACAAATTAAGTCAATATAAGTTGCAGACAGCTTCCCATTCTCCCCTTCATGCCCTTTGTTCTTACCGCCTACTGAAAAGTCGGGGCATGGAGGTCCGCCAATGAATCCAACAAGCCGATCCTCACTTTTGGTTTGGTTAATCAATTTTGACAAGAGCTCACTTTTAGGATTACGCTCAAACTCGGTGATATCTCCTAAGTGATACCCGTACTCCGGCTGTGACATCCCCATGTGATTACGGGAATACTGATATGTCTCCATAAACGGCAGATGATATTCGTTCACAAATGCAACATTAAATCCACTTTTTTCAAAGCCAAGATCCAAAAATCCCGCTCCCGAAAAAAATGAAAAAATAGTTGGTGCTTTATTCATTATTGTTACCCTGCCTCAATCAAATTTTAACCTTAATAAAAACTAATGTTCGTATATTTATAATAACAAAATAGAACAGCGTTAACCAGCATGAATAAGTTACGCTGTTCTATAAAGCTTTTCCACCTGTTGTATTACTATCAAAGTACCAAAAAAGATAACTGCACATTTTAGGAGTAACGCCCATTATTGTATTTCAATCGCTTACGCTAAGCTAAGCTCACCTCACCTATAATATAATCCAGGAAGGTCTTTATCGGAATAATTTCCACTATCCTGTTCCTGCTACTCACCAGCTTTTTATATCGGCACAGGTATCATCAGATTATCAGAATAACGTACTGGGCAACTCCCGCCAATTATCTCTAAAATCACCTGTAGTACACGCAACTCCTAATCTGTATGTTGATTACCCCATATCAAATTCATTACTTTTATAGGATAATATAAATATACATGCTTTATTTCCCATAAGGAGAACTAAATGATTACCAAGAACCTGCTCCAGTATTATTTAGAATGCTTAAAATATGAAAGCTATTATTCAACCCAACTCAAACCTTCCGATCTAAACCAGGCTCAAATAGATCCATTAAACATAGAGTTTGTCGTTGAACGGTATGAAAAACTAAGCCATGATTTAAAAGACGATCAAACAATTATGTTTGGCTACCCTCTATTGAGAGTAAATAAGAAAGGCGGCTTTATTTATCTCCCATTAATTCTGTGGAGTAATTCAACATTCCTATCAGATCATAATCTTTATAAAGCTGATCAATGCGGATTTCATCAGGAAGTGTATAAATCATTGGCTGATAAGCAGTCTCTAAACATCCTCACTAACCTAAAAGAACAATTCTCCTCAAATCCTACCTGTTTTTTGGATGACAATACTATGATTACACAACTGCTTGAGATTGCAGATCTCGAAGAAACAAGAATCGTAACAGCCTATACTGTATTCCAGGCAAAGAATTCTGACTTTAGTAATTACCATATCTCACAAGAGATTCAGGGGATCTTGAACGATAAGTTTGAACCGAGTCCCGTTTTAAAGAGTTATCTAAACCATAGCTATGCTGTACCAAATATGTCTGACGATCAAATGCTAATTCATATTGTACCTGGTAATCTCCCTCAAAATACTGTTCTGCATGATATAAATCATACGATTAATATTGTTAAAGGACCTCCAGGCACCGGCAAAACACAGACTATTCTGAACTTAATCGCCAATCAGGTCAATCATCAAGAAACTTGTGTCATTGCAAGTACAAATAACCAGGCCGTAGATAATATTGTGGAGAAACTCGATGCTAACGGAATAAGCAAGTATTTCTTTGGCTACGTCCGTTTAGGAAATATTGCAAAAAACAAAGAAGCTGCAGTACCGCTTCAGTCTGCTTTAGACCGTATGATAGAGATAGTGAACAACAATCAATATAATGTGCTTTCTGCAGAGACTTACTCAGATTATAAAAATAAGAGCAAAGCCTTAATGGATGAAATAACTCGTGCTGAACAAATAGAGAACCAAATTATTGATATGACCAGCACAATTAATCAGCTTCAAGACCTAATTAATGTTCTAAATGACAGATTACGTCTGAATCACTTGATCCCTATGAAAAATGATTTAAAGTCCATTTCAATCGCCAATGAAAAAATAGAGTTTCGTTTACGTGAACTGTTAGATAAACCGCTGCAACTGTACGGCAATGATATATTCAGAAGGTTTCGTTCATACATAGCCGGAAGAATACATACCTATTTGAAATTCCGTATGAAAAAGCAGCTAAGGTCCATTGGTGCAATACAGCTCTGGGAGCATATTGACAGCAGCACCCCGGTTCAATCCCTGGCCTTCTGTGAGGAGATTATCAAAGTTATCAACCTTGAATTACGCTGCTCTCAACTTGTAGAAGAGCTGGCTTCGATAAAGAAACAACAACAGGATGCCTCAGTTGACCTGAAGAATTTATATAAGAAGAAAAATGAAATTGACCTGCACCTTTTGCAGTACCAGTGGCTTCACAGTGCCAGTCCTGTTCTCAAAGATATGAAAGAGCTCCAAAAAATCAAAGGGCTTATTCAAGAGCTGCGTGAGAAAGGAAATATTAGAAACAGCTCGTCTGCTTTTCCTTCTTTCCTTAAACTGTTCCCTGTACTCCTCGTTAGCAGTCTATCTGCACGCAACTGTATTCCAGCCGGAATGTCCTTAGATCTTGCTATCATAGATGAATCATCCCAGTGTTCGATTCCAAGTATTTTTTGCTTGCTCCAGTCTGCACGTAAGGCCTGTTTATTCGGGGATACCAATCAATTGAGTCATATTGTTTCGATTGAGGATACTTTTAGCAGAAACTTGTTTGAAACACATGCGCCAGGAATAGACCCTGAACCTTATTGTTATCTGAATAATTCTGCATTCGAAAGAGCTGAACAGGCGTGCCAACTAAGCGAAGGGGGTACACACCTCCTCAACTATCACTATCGTTGCATTCCATCCATTGCGTCCTTCAGCAATCAGCAATTTTACCATAACCGCTTACGGATGATGCGTCATGAACCAGAGAGACAACCCTATACAGCCGGAATATATTCTACTAATGTATACGGTTCTGTATCAGGAACGATCAATCATCATGAATTAAATGAAATCCATACAATTGTGAATAAACTTGAACAAAATGGCATTGATCAGATCGGTATCGTAACACCTTTCTCAGCTCAGAAAGAACATCTCATAAAAATGTTCAGCGGAAAACCTAATATAAAAATAGGAACTGTTCATACGTTTCAAGGCGGTGAATGTAAGGCTATTATTTTCAGCACAGTGATTTCACAAGGTTCAACATCTTTTCAGATTAACTTTGTACAGAACAGCTACCGGTTAATTAATGTAGCCCTTACCCGTGCACTTGATTATTTCATGCTTGTCGGAAATCTTGCACAAATTGATAACGGGCAAGGTTATTTAACGAAATTGAGCCGTTATATTTATACAATTGAAGCAAGCAATTTTCATCGCCCCTCAATTGAATTATCCATTGCATTTAACCAGATTATCCGGCAAGAAAACCGTATTAAGCTCATGCATGAAGGTGAGCGGATGATTTATAATAAACTGCTAATATTCCTTGGCGGTATGCCTTTGCTTGTCTTTCCTAAAGTCCCCATAAAAGATGTATTATCAATCAATCTACCATTAGACTATTCTTTAAAAAACTTCTACTTTTCGAGTCACATGGACTTTGTTATTTACGAAAGGGAATCTTTGCAGCCGCTCTGCTCTATTGAATACGACGGAAGTTATCATCGCCGGGATCCAAAAACAATTTTGAATGACAAAATGAAAGATGATTTATGTTCATACACTGAATTCAAGTTGATCCGCATCAAATCTAATGATGAAACCGAGGGATGGGAGGAACTAAAGGGGTATTTACAATCTATTGGCTGACATAATCGCCTTGTGTTTAATTTAATCTGAATTCCACAGTAGGTTAAAGTTGTATTACCGAAAATAAGAAAACCACATCGTCTATTCAATTTCGTTTAACATACTCACTCTAAAATAAAAAGGGCGTAAAAGCATACCACGTCCTTAACTTCACTCTTATTGCTTAACGTCCCACCCCGCAACTCATAAAAACATCACACAACCGGTTGCTTCAACACTATCTTCTCAGCCATGCTCAAAAACCGCTTCTCACCAACTCTTCTGTCCACCAAAGCCAGAATATTCAATACAATAGTACGTTCTTTTTATATAAGCCATACAACCATTCAGCTCCTCCATCATGAATATTCCTCATACTTACAACCCCTTTGCCTCACGGAGTTGGTCTAGCCGTTCTTTTACCGAGTCGTCAGGCTCGACTACTGATAAATTAGAGACTGCGTGAACCAGCTTCTCCCCCCAGGATGAAACGTCCCAGCCCTCCAATGCCTTGATCGCCATGTTCCGGTTGGAGGTCACTGGACTATTCAGGCCAGTGAGGATCAACTCTGCCCCTATCCCCTCGAACCGATCCAGGCTCTGCAAGATAGCTCCCAATTTCCTATGTGCTGCATATTCTTCGCCGAATCCCATCTCATTCCCTGGGCTAGTTGCGATTTGTTGCAAAGGAAGGTGTTCGATGGCGAATTGTACGAACCTATGAATTCGGTCTGGATCATTCGATTTCATGAGCTGATAGTAATAGAAATCCTGTAGCGGGTTAGCTGCAAGCTGATTGTAGAGAGTGTCCCAAATATCAATGCCAAGCTTTTCAGCACAAGCTACGCCATAGTAACGGTCCGGCGAATCACCGCTGTTAACAGTATCCATAACGATACTCATCCACTTGATGTTAGCCATAATCGATTGGCAAGCATCGCTGATATCGCTTCTTAACTGCTCGCTCCAGCCTGCAGACATCCGTACGGTCCAATTCTCCTCATCCTCAGCCAGGAAATCGTAAATGCTAAATATAGATGACAGATGCTTTGCAGTTCCCCCTATCTTCCCAGTGAGCCTCACGTAATCAAATAACACCTGTGGAGCATGCTCATAATCATCTATGTCCTCAGCAGGCCCGCCATTCAATAGCGCTTCAATGATATCGGCTGCCCCATCCAATAATGCACTATCTACCTGGTCAGCAGAAAGTGCCTCCCTCAAGCCACCATTTCTAGCACAAATACAGGCTAAATATTCGTTCATCACGTTGTTGTGGCATCCTTGCCGTAGCAGCCAATCTTTTATCTCCTGACTAGCAGGGTCAAGTCTCTCGACGATATGTATTTTCCCCCAGCCATGAACCTGTTGAACCAATTCAAAAAGAACTTGATTGCTGTCTTCCATTCCATTATGAATCGCAACCACGGCATAAAGCGTAAATTCCTCATGTCTCCCCAACGTTAGAAGCAAATCCTTAACTTGCTCGTTCTGAAAAAGGCCCAGTAAGGCAATCCCGAATTTAACGGCATTTCGGTGCGCTGCATTCTCCGCTAACCATTTCGCTTCATGTAATACGGAGTCCGGCTGTATCCCGGGCTGCTTGCGTACCTCATCCAGAACGCCATCCATCATTCCGCCTATATCTATCTTCACAAGCTTAGTATATAGGGCCTTTCTTGTTGAATTCTTAGGCTTTCTGGATTGCTTTGCCAGCAGGTGAACCAGCTCTCGTGCCTCATCCGTCATCTTAGCAGTTCCGGCATGATGTCCGAATGCTCCATCCATACCGCCCGCTACCCATCTGATTTTATCACCGGACCAGAATTCTTCGTCATCCGGCAGCGATCCGTCCACGGATTCCCCTTGCCCCTGAATATGGGAGTAAATGGAGGGTCTGCCCTCCCAAAGTGGCCGTTTAGCTCTATCGAAGAAAATAACCATCGTTCACAACACCTCTTCCTATAATTCCTTCAACAACAATCGGAGCAGCTCGATAATTTTCTAAGCGGCTGCATAATCGTATCAGCTTCTGTATCTATATTTGCTTATTTTGGGAGTAATGAACATGGCGAAAGTATTACAACTGGGTATATATTCTTCACATTTTATCCAATTCCCTCTAGCGCAGGACTGAGAAAGCTCTCCAGTTGTTGCTTCAATTTGCTTCAGGACATGTAATTCCACCTTCCATAACAAAACAGAGGACAGGCTTGTTGGCTCCGGGTTTGCCCCTTCTCCATTTATCCGATCCTCAATCGTTTCACGTCTTTATTCTAACTTGGCAGCCTAATCTCCACGTTCCTCCGCCCCGTCCTGCTCCTTGCTTCCAAATTTATCGAGCAACCCACAGAATTTATTCCATAGATTCAGATTAAAAGACGATCAGTAATCTGCACTTTGCAGAAACTGATCGTCTCTCTTGTCTTACAGTCCTTCTTCTCCGAATTCATACAAAAAAACCGAGAAAAAGCACTTCATTTATAAGTTCTATTTCTCGGTTATAGTTTATTCGTCCGTTACGTTAACTAGCTAGATTACCCTTCCATCGCTCTAATGGATTCATCCACCTTTACCATCATGGAACACTCAACTCTTTTGCGGAAGATGTCACAGCTGAAGTCATAGGTTCCGACCAGGGAACCAGTCGCGTGTAGCGCATTGGCAGGACAACCACCGCTGCAGTAGAGTTTAGCCCAGCAGTCCTTGCATTCCGGCTTCGAGTAGCAGTTGCTCTCTTGGAATTGACATTGCAGCTCAGGTTTTGTGATGCCATCCCAGAGGTTCCCCATGCTATACTCTTCATCCCCTACGAACTGGTGGCAAGGAAAAAGCTCTCCCCAAGGGGTGACGGCAAGATATTCGGTTCCTGACCCACAGCCAGTGATTCTCTTCTGGATGCAAGGTCCTTCCGAGAGGTCAAGCATGTAGTGATAAAAGGTAAACCCCTTACCTTGTTCACCGCGACCGATCATTTCCTTGGCGAGAATTTCGTACTGGTTGTATATCTCCGGCAGGTCCTCCTCGGTAAGTGCATAGGGTTCCTTTGGATCACAGATGACTGGTTCCATAGAGATCTTGTCAAAACCAAGGTCTGCGATATGAAATATATCGTTGGTGAAATCGACATTGTTACGAGTGTAAGTTCCTCGAACATAGTACTCTTGGTCCCCGCGCTTACGAACGAATTCCTTGAACTTCGGAACAATATGATCGTAGCTGCCTTTTCCGTTAACCGTTTGGCGAAGCCGGTCATGAACCTCTTTTCTTCCATCCAGGCTTAATACGACATTGTACATTTCCTGATTTAAAAACTCAGTGACCTCATCGTTCAGCAGCATTCCGTTCGTCGTAAAGGTGAACCGGAACTTTTTTTTGTATTCTTGTTCTTTGCTTCTTGCATAAGCTACGATCTGTTTAACCACTTTCCAAGCCAAGAGCGGTTCTCCACCAAAAAAGTCGATGTCCAGGTTACGATGATGACCCGAATTTTCAAGCAGATAATCGATAGCTTTTTGTCCAACCTCATAGCTCATGATTGCCCTATCTCCGTTGTATTTCCCCTGGCTAGCGAAGCAATAGTCGCATGACAAATTACAGGTATGCGCAACATTGAGGCAGAGTGCCTTGACATAAGTTTTTCGTTTTTTTAAATCGAGCGAGAGGTTCTCATACTCATCTTTTGTAAAAAGCTGTCCATCATTTTTAAGCGCCTCGATATCCGCGATGGTTTCTCGAATGTCGCTCTCGGAAATGCTGGAATCTTCTTTATATTTATCCAACAGCGTTGTCACGATTTTTTCGGCAGAAGCTTTCTCATAATCCGCTATAATTTCATATGCCAGGTCATCAACAACATGCACCGAGCCACTATAGGTATCGAGCACAATATTGTATCCGTTTAGTTTATATTGATGAATCATACTTACTAATCAAGCTCCTTTTGCACACAAGTAGAAACGGCTTTGCCATCCTGTAGCGGTAGCGTCCATTTCTTAAAAATAGCCGCCCATCAGCAGAGCAATGGGCGGTAAAATTCCGAATCCTATCTGTTCATTGCATTTTCACACTTCTGGTTTGCAACGCCGCAGGAAGTTTTACAAGCGGACTGGCAAGATGTCTGGCATGCGCCGCATCCGCCGTGTTTTGCGGTATCCATCAGTTTGCGGGTGCTTAGTGTTACGATTCTTTTCACGATAAATAACTCCTTCTGTAATTTCTTGTGTTCACTTTCACTTAATTTCCATGGAACATCGTAGCAACATCACACAAGTACGTCTATGATTCCCGTCACCTAGCTGAGCAGAGCAGAGAGAGCTCGAACATAAGCATCAACGCTAATTTTGCTGCAGTCTTCATACTTGTGATCGTAAGATGCGGTAGCGGGAACCAGAGTCAGCGCAATACTAAAAAAGTGAAACAAAAAAGAGACGGCAATGATGCCATCTCTTGAATAACGATTCTTCCTCATACTTGTCCGTAAAGTCCAATAAATATAAGGATCTCATAACACTGTATCCTTCCTTACCAGTAGAGCGACATTCTCCGATTCCATATGCACTATATGCGAACATCCCTCTCATTATCATGGCTATTGTTATGGTGAGAAGAAGTCGCGTAGAATTAGGGATTTTTGTAGAGAGTGTTTCTTGAATATTCAATGAAGTTATTTATTTTTATAATATACTACGCCTTAGTTCATAAAAATATTGCACACTTGGATGCTTTAACTTCATCTTCTCGCTCATGTTTAAAATTCGCTTTTTTCCAACTCGTCTGTCCACTAAGGCTAGAATATTCAATAAGATATCGTCACTTTCTAAGCTCTCCTCTATGGAAATAGATAAATACTTAGTAGCTATAACAATAAAATTCGATTTACTTAATGATGCCTGTGCTGACAAAAGCTCCTTTGCAACTTCTGATATTTTTCTGCTTCTTGCAATGACTATTAGCCGATCCTCCGGGATGATCCCCTTGCTATCTTTTCTAACCGCTTCAATGTCTTCATGGTTGATAGGAATTTGAAGATCTGAGTCATTCTTAATCTCCTGCTCCGTCTGATACCATCTAATTGAGCTAGTTCTATCATTCATATTAAGTACGTTCTTTTTATCTACCGAAATATAACAATCCCCTGATTTATCAGGTAAATAACGGTAACTGCTTGCGCGATATTCAACCCTGCCGTATAACGCAGGGCAGAGAAAACTCTCCAGTTGTTGCTTCAATTTGCTCCAGGACATGTATCCTCCTATGTTTTATGTTATAAATACCTGTTGAGGCAGTCGTTCTATTATACAATACATAATACAATCCCACTAAAACCTGAATAATATCTTGATACTGTACATAGAAACAAGCCGATTAGGTATAGACCCCGTGGTCTGGTACCTAATCGGCTTGTTATGTTACGCCTCAAACGTTTTTACTTCGGTTATAAGTCTTACTCGGACAGATAATTCGATAATCGGTACAGGAAGTTTCAGCGCGGGTCGTATTGCTGCTTGGATGATTATTTCTCCATTATTTATCGTGACCTTTACCTGGGTTTTCTTTTGAGTATTCAAAGGTCACTTTTACAGGCTCGCTCATATAGCCAGTCGATAGATATGCCTCATTGGTTCCCTTTAAATTACCCGTAAGTTTGAATGTGAATTGGAAGCTTCCCGCGACTGTACTCTTCGTCTCATCTTCGAGATGAACCTTGCCTTTCGAATCAAGCACCTTCAACTTCACATTTGTAAGGACGCCATTCATCAGCAATCCATCAATCGTTACTTTTTTCGCTTCCTCGTCAACCTTTACTTGTATGCCCTCAATGCCTTTCACGTCTACAGCGCCCGAGAGGTTATAGACACCAAACTCGTAGATGGAATATCCGTAATCGGTTGCTCTTTTTATGCCTTGTAACTTCATGTATCTTGCCTTGACCGGGTTGAACTGAATCGTTTCTTTGCCATCATGCGCGGTAATAATTCCGTCATTTGGCATGACATTGATCCAGTTCTGCTTATCGTTCGACACAAAAAGTTTGTATTTATCTGCACGAGCATATTCCCAATCGATTCGAACTGTATCCATTTCCTTCACTTCACCGAGATCGACCAGGAACCAAGTATTGTCCACGTATTCGCTCGCCCATCTTGAAGCAGGGAATCCATCGACGGCTTTAGCCGGTGCATAATTCGCATTATTGCCTTCGGTCGACGAAGCTTCTACCGTTTTATTCTGCGCCAAATTGCCTATGAGGTAATAGATGCTTTCCTTCAGCGTATTGTACGCCTCATCTTTTATCGTACCCGCCTTCTTGAATTCATCCAGCTTTGCGTTAAAGCCTTTGAGATACTTGGTGACTTGCGCTGCATCGTTCCCTTCATAGCGCTTCATCATTTCCAAATAGTTGTTCAAAGAACGCACCGTTGCAGAATTCGTAAATTGCTTCGCTTTTTCGAAGCGGTCGACTAACGCTTTCATACCAGATGCATTTGTCGTTGCTTCGATAACATATGACTTAGTCACCATATGCCCCGCCGTAACGGTAATGTTAAGCTCATGCTTGCCAAGCTTGCCTGCAAGCGAAATAACGGTACCCGCTGTATAAGGCTTGCCGTCATACGTCGCCGTCACTTTCGTCAGACCATCATCCGTTCTAAGTTTCCATGTAAAGGATACGGATTCTGAATCGGGCAGCTTCATCCCGCTCTGGAACGGCTTGCCGTTCATCTGCACGTCTACCTCGGAAGGCGGAGCCTCGTTGACCTGATACGTTCCTTTAACAAATTGATACAGCCAGTCGTAAAGAACGCGTGTCGCTGGATCTTTACTTACCGCGGTGTTATAGACTGCATTGTTGCCTTGGTAATACGATTTGAAGCCATCCTTCATAAGCCCTGTCTTCGCACCGCTGTTCAAGTAATCGATATACCGCTCGCGGAACACGCCGTCCGTCAGCATCCGATCATCGAACTCGAGTTCATTGGACATGCCATACTGCTTCGCCAGATTCGCAGAATCCTCCAAGCGTTCGATATCCGTCGGCTCGAAGAAGTAATTCGGTTGGATCGTCACCGCATCGAAGCCGACATCCTTCCACATGAACGCTTTATAAGCGAAGAAGTGCGGAATCCAGAAGAACTTCAGGTCCTTGCCGCTAATTTCCATGTCATGCAGGGTGCTGCTCACGGAACGGATCAGATCCGGTCCGGATTGGCTTGTGCTGATTTGCTCTTCGAACCAGTACATACCTACAAGCTCGAGGTTAGCGTAACCTTTTGCTTCCCATCTCGATTTGACTTGCTGCAGCCACCATTGAACTGCTTTTTCACGGTTCGCAAGGGCTTTCTCTTTGCCAACGGAATCATTGAAGTTCAGCGATTCTCCACCTTGTTCAACAGCTCCGAAATTAGTGATCGATTCACCTGGATCCGGAATCATGAGGACAACCTTTTCCTTCACGCCAGACTCGTTCAGCGCATCGGATACTTCCTTAGCCGCTGCGTTTAACGCATCCATATCGCCGCCTACCGCAAAGGTCTTATCCAGATACCATTTCCAATCTTCCAGATAAGCCCGCCCGCCGAAATCACGACCTGGATTTGGAGAGTTAATGCCAAGATACAGGACGCCGTCGAAGAGTCGATCCTTAATCTTGCCGTCCTTATCGACATAACTAATGTTCGGAATGATCCGTTCTTTCGTCCAGATGCCTAAGTCATTCGCATATTGCCCGTTATACAAAAGTCCAAGATGCTCGATACCCGCTGTCGCTTCGCCTGCCGCCAAGAATTTCGGCGTATGCATTGGAACAGTTATGGCTCCGGCAACTTTGCCGTCTTCACCGAGGATTTCAATCTCATCCACGAAGGTCATTGCACGCGTATGCATTGTGAATGTCACTTTCACGTACCGAGCATACGCGATTTTCGCATCTGGGCCGACCGCTTTAATGCCGTCCTTGCTGCCGTCCCACACATAGGTCTCCGTGTATTTGCCGTCATTCCACAGCTTCTGCGTGGCATTGTCTTTGAGCAGTCCCCAGTTCACTTTGTCATCGGAGACGTACATCGATACCGTGAGTGGCACGAGTACATTGTTCGTTGGCCAATCTTCGAGGAAATTGGCTTTAATACCCGTGAGTGATTTCTTCGCCCCCAAATCAAACACAACTTCGCGTGTCTTACCCAAATGATGTCCAACCCATGCTACGTCGGATCTATTGCTTGCCCCATATATACCATCCGTAAGTGTGTTGCCTTCATCCGGATAGGAAGCTTCCGGCTCTTGCGACCACTCATAAGATAAGCCCGCTGCAAGATTGTGATATACCGCCCCATACACTGACGCAATAACACCCTCCGTACCTGCTCCGGGTAGGTCTGATGGATTCGTCACCTCGACCGGATCGGCTTCGCCCGGCGGGTTCGCTGGTGTCTGTTCCTCTGTCTGTGTAGGCGGCAGCGCCTCTTCCGCTTGCGCGATCGGCATCATCGTTACGATCATGATCGCAACCATGACGAGAGCTACCCATTTTCTACTCCTCTTCATATCGTACGAACTCCCTTCTGATTCTTGAGTCAAGAAACATCAATCTCCTAAATGGTATGCGCTTCCATTTCAGCTTACCTCGATGCTCTTTCCTCCCTTCCGAGATTCCGACACGTCACAGAAGCTTATAACATATGTCAATGTCCTTATAGTAACATTATGAAAAGTGGCCTTTCTTTCAAATAGATAATTAATGACATCGGGTATACACTTGTTGACATGAAGGCCTTCACGTCGCATTTTTATAGGTATAAAGATAGCGCTTACCTCCTTAGGTCCTACCTATTTTCTAGCAATGTCCTCTAAGCAATCCGCCAAATAAAAAAACGCAACCCCCTCGAGGTTGCGTCGTGTTTATATATGGTGGCGCCTAATTGCTGCGGCGTTCTACTAACTTGATGCCCTATCCATAACCGAACGGATGCTTTTTGTACTCTAAGGGGCTTGAACCGACTCTATTTTTGAACACACGACTAAAATAGTACTGGCTCTTATACCCTACCTTCACGGCCAGATCCCCGATTTTGATATTCGGCATTACGTCATCCAGAATCTCCTTCGCCTTCGATATCCGAAGCTCGGTGACATAGTCAAGGAATGAAGCACCGATTTCTTGCTTCATACGCTTGCTAAGATAGGTTTGGTTGATATGAAATAGCGCTGCTACTCGAGTAATAGACAGCTCCGGATCCTGATAATGACTGTCAATATACTCGGTCACTTTTTGGATAAGCACTGTTCCATCCCCTGTATACCCGGGAAGCCCCAGCTCCTTATCCACCCTGCTTTCATGTGAATGCAAAGGATATTTTGCCTGAAGATGCTCATCAATCCGATGAAGCAGCTTGTTCAGATCACTCTTCGGCACAGGTTTCAATACATAATCGAATGCTTGCAGTTGCACGGCTTGACGCGCATATTCAAAGTTATCGTAGCCGCTGATGATGACAACCAGAACCGACGGACAGCGTTCGCGCAATATATTTATCAGATCGAGCCCATTCATATTCGGCATGTTGATGTCCACAAGACATACATGTGGTGGGGCTTCCTCCACCATATTCAATGCTTCGTTTGCACTTTTCGCTTCTCCTGCAACTTCAAAAAGATACGGACTCTCCTCAATGTATTGTCGCAAGCCTTTGCGAATGATCGTTTCATCATCGACGATGACAATCTTCCACATCTTCATTCCGCTCCCCTTCCAAAGGTATTCGAATGACCATAACGGTAATGCCATCTTCGCTCTTCACTGCAAGGCCATATGGCACCCCGTAAGCTAGTCGAATGCGATGGTTTACACTGTATAGCCCAAAACCTGTGGCAGAACGATCATATTTATCATCAAGAAGGGCTTGATTCATCTGTTCAAGCTTCTCTTCAGGAATCATAACCCCATTATTTTCAACCTTAATGACCAAATAATCGACCTGTTTATATGCTGTAATCGAAATTTTGCACTTTTGATCCCCAAGTGGCTTAATCCCGTGATAAATCGCATTTTCCACCAAAGGCTGCAGCATGAAGCGAACGACTTGGCACTGAGCAAGCTTTTCATCATATCGAAGCTCGTAGTCCAGAATCTCCTCATATCGCACACCTTGAATATGAAGATAACTCTCGACATGGTACAACTCCTGATCAAGCAGATTGTAGGGACTGCCTGTGCCAAGCCCTAATCGGAAATACGCGCTAAGCGCTTCCACCATCTCCACCACATTGTCTGCTCCATGTTCCGTTGCCATCCACTGGATCGTATCCAATGTGTTGTATAAAAAGTGCGGCTTGATCTGCTCATGAATCAGTCTGAGTTCCATCTCCTTTCGGTCCTGCTCCACAGCGTATAATTGAACAAGCATGTCATTGAAGCTTCGTCCAAGATCGCCGATCTCATCCGAGCGCGTAACATCTGCTCGTATGGTTTGGTTGCCGTTCTGCACATTTTCCATTACCTGACGAAGCAACTGAATTGGACGAATAATGGAAGAAGCAAGCAGCATCAGAAAGACGATAAACGCACTACCGATAAGAACGCCTACCAGCAATGCAGTCCGCTGGGTTTTGATCACCGCTAGCGATAGACTTGAATTCGGTACTTCGAGTACTAGCTTCCAGCCTTCCACATTTTGAATTGGAGCCTCAAATACACTCATGTTCTTCTTATCTGCTGCATCCTCCGTTCCATCTCCTTCAACCAGATCTCTGCAATCGATGATAAGCTGGCCTGACTGGTCATATAGCATTACATCTTGAGCAATCTCCTTCATCTTCTTGACGGAGACGGCTGCGGCAATATAAGCCACCTCATCATTCACCGATGGATTCACGCGATAGAGAATGACGACGATTTCAACTGCATTCGCTTTGGATACGATCGGATTGCTCACCACATAATTGGAATCTGAATTCAGCAGTTTTCGATAGTAGGGTCGGTTTAGTATCGAAAAAGGCTTGTCCCTTGCTGACCAGGAATTTCCGTGAATATCCACCACGCGTATGGATTCGTACTCTACTTGCTTCTTCGCCTCGAACTTATCGATCTCTTGCAGCAATTCATCTCGTGTCCACTGATGGTCCGAAGCTAGAGAAGCAAGCATGTCTATCTCTCCAATGCGCTGATTAAACCAATAATCGATCTGGTCGCTGCGTGCATTAACCACTTGCTGCGTTAAGTTCTTATTCAAAGGGACAACCGTATGGTTCATCTCCAAATATATTGTTACAAGCAATGCAACGAACAGCAGCAAGAAGCAGCCTCCTGCGATTAACGTAATTTTTAAGTGAATTGATCTCATTGTAATCATAGCCCTTCACAATATCCGTTTCTTACATGCCCGAAAAAGACAAAAAAACGCTAATCTGTGCAAATACATAATGCTGTACTAAATCTATAATAGGTCTTGTGCATATTTTCACATGAAATAACATTCATGTCTAGGCTAGAGATAAAGGATTTGCCTAGCAAATCTTCCTCTCCCTAATGTATGTAACCAATTCACAACAGAATGAAGGAGATATTATGCGAACTCACACGAAAAAGCTGTTATCTATTCTACTAGTTCTCAGTCTTATGTTCACGCTTGCTGCCTGCGGCGGTAAAGATGCAGCACCCGCTGCAGATGCAAACGGAGTTCAAGTCTTTGAAGGAGTTGGGCAAGGTAAACATGGCGATATTAAAGTACAAGTTTCCTTATTAGATAACAAGATCACTGACATTAAAGTAACAGAGCATAAGGAAAATGAAGTACTTGCAGAACCTGTTTATACGCAGCTCAAGCAAGATGTCATGGCAACTAACAGCGCAAAAGTTGATGCCGTTAGCGGATCTACGGTTACAAGCAAAGGATATCTCGAAGCCATTCAAGATGCAATTACGAAGTCTGGACTTACCCTTGTCGCTGGCGCTGCAGTCAGTGGAAGCAAAGACAAAGAAGAAGCCGAGCAAACCTATGATGTTGTCGTCATCGGTGCCGGGGGTGCTGGCTTTAGTGCGGCTATCGAAGCGAAGAGCGCTGGAGCTAATGTAGTTCTGCTCGAGAAAATGCCAGCTGTTGGCGGCAACACATTGATCTCCGGTGGTGAGATGAATGCGCCGGACAACTGGGTTGAACGTGCTCTTGGCATCACAGATGACACGGCTGAATTATTCTATAATGATACGATGAAAGGCGGAGACAACCTCGGGGATCCAAAGATGGTTCGTATTCTTGCCGACAATGCTCTAACATCTGCCGAATGGCTGCGCGATGATATCAAGGTAGAGTTCTTACCTGATCATCTGTTCCAATTTGGAGGCCATTCCAGAAAACGTGCGTTGATTCCTGTAGGTCATACAGGGGTTGAATTGATTACTAAGTTAAAAGCCAAAACAGACGCTGATCAAATCACGATCAAAACGAATATGAAAGCCGAAACCTTGCTGAAGGACGAAAGTGGCAAAGTAACCGGTGTAACTGCGACTTCGGGTACTGGCGACAAGATCACATTCCATGCGAACAAAGGCGTCATCATAGCTACCGGTGGTTTTGGATCCAATGTAGAGATGCGTAAAAAGTATAACCCTAAAATGGATGAAAAATATATGTCTACCGATTCACCAGGATCTACAGGTGACGGTATCGTTATGGCAGAAACGATTGGCGCCAAACTGACAAACATGGAGAGTATTCAAACGTATCCAATCTGTAATCCTGAGACAGGTGTTATTTCCCTGGTTGCAGACTCCCGCTTCGATGGTGCGATCCTGATTAACCAAGAAGGCAAGCGCTTCGTTGAGGAATTAGAACGTCGTGACGTTATTTCTAAAGCAATTCTTGCCCAAACGGGCGGATATACGTATCAATTATGGAATCAAGGCATTGAGGATATTGGTAAAACGATCGAAGTTCATCAGGACGAATACGATCAACTCGTTAAACAAGGCTTGCTCTTTAAAGCCGATACGATTGAAGAGGCGGCTGATTTCTTCAAAATTGACGTGAACACTTTGAAAGAAACGATTAATAAAGTAAATGATTATGCGAAAACAGGTAAAGACCTTGATTTCAAACATCGCGGTGGATTGAAATCTCTTGAAAAAGGCCCTTACTACATCGAAAAAGCTGTACCATCCGTTCACCATACAATGGGCGGCTTGGTGATCGACGAGAAGACTCGCGTATTGAATGAAAAAGGCGAAGTCATCCCTGGGCTGTTCGCTGCAGGTGAAGTAACAGGGGTCATTCATGGTGCAAACCGTCTTGGCGGTAATGCCATCGCTGATATCTTCACCTTCGGCCGGATTGCAGGTAAACAAGTTGTAGCAGAGTAATCTTATGTTTGTTTGTGTAAGTGCTCTATTAATAAGTTAGCCTTAAAAACGTGCAAGATAGTTTGTTGAGTGCAGGTTGACTGCTAACTTTCAAGCTGCACTCTATGACATAGCGAACCGCCCTGTAAGCAACATTGCGAACAGGGCGGTTTTTTTTGGTGGAGCCTAGGGGCTACGCTCGTCTAACTCCCTGCTCTTTTAACGTTCTCCGTAGTGGAATTAAAATTGCCCAATTATTTAGTGTCTACTTGACAAGGGTTTCTTCAAATTTCCTAGACACTGGAAAACTCAAGTAAGTAAAGGGGGTTGAATCACTGTTACATGTACACTTCCTAAAAAGTCGTCTCACGCCCCCTCCCCTTCAAAATCACCTCAAAGCCTTGCTACTCCTGGCTTTAACGCCATCCCTCCTTCATCCCTGATTCATCCTGAGTAATTAAAGTCGTCTTACGAATAAGAGAAAAATCGGGGGCAAATCGGAGGGAATAGCAGGGATCAGGGGAAAATAAATCGGAGGAAAATTGGAGAAAGACATTCAGGAAAAGATTTATAGAACAAGGGATTCAGTAATTTTTAGATCATCCCTCGTCCCTAAATTCCCCTCCCCTGACCTCCCCTACTCCAAAAGAACAGCCGAGGAAACAGGAGTGGATACCTGAGTTTCGCTCGGCTGGTGAGACGACTATTTAGGCTTTGTGATGACTTTAATTATGTTACACATTGGGGTTTTTAGTTTCACAGTAAACACCTAATAGCGATTCTTCTTTCGAATCATGATGCAGTTAAGCGAAATGTATCTAATCACAGAAAAAGGTTTGATTACACAATATCGATTATTTATATAAAATAAAGCCACTCCAATTATGCGAAGTGGCTCAATTGATTCACTTTATAAGTTTTTATTAATCCCAATCTAATTCCTTAACCATTTTTATAAATTTTGCGCCTTTAACTGGTTCAACCATATAAATATATCTCGCTAATCCGATTAAATACCCCTTATAATTAGCAATAGTGATGAGCCCGTGATATTTAAGATGCCCATTTACCCCGAATTTACGACAATAATAAATTTCTTTATTAAGCTTTCGAATATATTTTTGTGGAATCCTTACACCTTCCGCAGTAACGACTAGACCGGTTACAATCTTTGGGTGTTTATCCCTCATTAATCTAGTTTTCGCATCATTGACCACAAAATTATAATTGCTTAGAATAGAGGTCACTATTTCTTTTAAATTTTTATAAAGTACAAGATAACCATTTTTTTGAATACCTGAAAAAGTAATATCATCCGCATATCTTGAATATCGAATATAATACCCACTAGCTATTCGTTGAAATTCTTCGTCAATACCTCGAAAATAAAGGTTGGATAACATTGGGCTCGTGGGGAAACCTTGTGCTAACTTCCCATGAACAGTCGTTAATAAACTAAGAGTTTCACTAACTTCGTTTGAATAACCAATTTCCGTATAGATTTTCTTAACATCTTTATACTTAATGGATGGAAAAAAATCTTTTATATCCATTGAAAACACCCAAAATGGTTTTGAATACTTGTGAGTTTCAGCGTTCGTTAGAATAGACCTGTTTTTCACAAAGCCGTGGGCGTATTCCGAAACCTCTAGTTTATTTAAAATATTCTTTAAAATCCATTTTTGAATAATCTTTAGTTTATAATTTGGCTTACAAACATCCCTTAAATCTCCGTTTGATTTTTTAATATAATAATGATTCGTGTTTTCGGTTATGAAACCCATTATATCTTGATCTTGTAACTCAAATAACTCCATTAACTGATCGGTATCGAAAATGATAGGACATCCCTTGGAGTATAATTTCTCAGCATAATGAATGAGATCAATTTTCTCTTCCTCTGGTAAATCGCTTATTTTAATATTATGTAAAATCCGATTAATCATATTCTATATGTTTAGTGACTACCTCACCTTTAAATTAAGAATATTATTACATTTTAGTTCTTAATTTAAAGGTGGTGATGATTCTGCGGTTTTTGCAGAATTATCATTAAGGTTTGAAATAAGAAATAAAATACATACTTACTTCAATTAGCACTTGCTAAAAGTCTAGTCACCACTAAACATTATACCTCCTTTAGGACTTTTTAGGAACATAATTTTCCAACGGACTCTCATCGACAAAATATTTTAATCCTTTCATTTGCTCAAAAGAAATTTTAATAAGATTTGAATGCTCTAATTTGCTCTCACCATCAAAAGTGATTATCAGTTTACCTTTTTCAAAATCAACCCATTTTGAAACAATAAGATAATCAATTACATGAAAAACTTGCTCAGTAGTAATATTTAAATACTCTTTAATAGTATTTATAATCTGAGCCATGTCATAGTCTCTTATAATTAATAATACAATGTCTCTTTTCAAAGAAGAAAACTTCACTGCGTACCTCACATCCTCACTCACGTAAATATTGATATGCATCTTTCAGATCTTTGCTGCTCACTTCTCTTTCAATCTTATTTCTTTTGGTCCTGAGAAAAAGTGCCTTCCATGTTGAACTTTCCTCTGAAAGCAAAGTTAAGTTGTTATTTGGTGCGTTTACAAAAGAAGCAATTGCATGATTCTTACAATACGGACTTGGTTTTAATCGATTTTTTTTGTTTATTTGTTCTATTAATGCTTTTACTTTATCTAAGTTATCTCTAGAAAATATCACATCTTCTGCTAATACATCCTTTGTTTTCTTGTAGAAACGAATAACAATCTCAAGTCCTAATTCATTCGCTTTATGTTCTATAGCTTCTAATCCTGACTCGCTTGCCTCAATCACCCATAAAAAAAAGTTCACACTAATTTTACTTCCATTAATAATTTCATGTATTTCCTTTAGAAATTTGTTTACAGAGTCACCTGTCCCAATGAAATCATCAATGATAAGCAAATTTTTAATGGAATAATAATTTCGATGAAAATCTTCAATCGATTTGTCTAAACGTTCTTTTCTTCTAGCTTTATTTACTTGTAACTCACTAATTTTTTTTTTTATTGAAGAATGCGTCTTTCGATCTGAAATATAGGTTTCTAAATTCATTTTTAAAATGTAAATTGAATCGTCAATTTTGCATACTTCCTCATCAAATTCTTTAATAACCTTATTGTTAAATTCTTTACTCCCTCTGTACTTGATAAGATAGTCTATTGCACCATTTACATAAGTTTTATTAGCATCTATGTTGTTAGCTAATCTAAAGCTCGAAAACATATCTACAGAAGATTCAATTCTATCTTTCCTTCTCAAAGGGAAAAACAATGATTGTTCAAAATTATCTATTTCACTATTGTTTTTATTAAAGATATCTTTATAGGCCAATGCTGTTAATCTCTCGGAATAATAAATAAAATTACTACAGATTTCTAGTATGGATTCAAAGTCAGCCTTCCCGATCATAGCCTCCCACATATTTAATATTTCTAGTTTTTTATCTCTTTGTGCTGGGTCTAAATCCCATTCACTTACAAGTTGGATGCTGTCTTTTCTTTGTTTTAACATACTGTTATTCCTAGTAACACACTATCACTACCTCTTTATTCATTTTCAAGTCCTCGATTGCAATAACTTTTCCGTCTTTGGAAACCACAATAATATCTGTTCATCCACGCTAATAATCAAAATTTGTAGCACATTTCACTTCGCCCCATGATGTAACACTCGATCCAAGTTGGCTAACAATGCTTAAAACCAATATTTTTATCATCTTGAAGCATAGATATATCCTCTGGTCCATATAAATTCATGTTGTATTATGTCTCAGGATTCTTAGGATTACTTTATTTTACCATATTATTTAGTGCCAATTAAATACAAAATTCGCCCTACTTATGATAAGGCTCCCCTTAATTAATCTTCATTATCCTCCCTGTTAGTAATACCAGCCCCTCCTTGGACAGGTGTAACGAAGGAATGCGAGGTCAATTACCCTGTCACTAAGTTCCTAACACTAATAGCCCGCTGGATGGGAAAGACACTGCCATCCAGCGGGCTTATTCTTATACTTAGGGACGGGGGGCAAAGAATAAAATAGGACAAGCTATTCGTACTTTTCTACATTGGATCTCAATTCAATACTTTTATTATCTATACATCCACTTTTACAACCATGCACGTTTCCAAACGAAACTAAACAGCCTGAGTCCATATGAATACCGAACTCAGGCTGCTTAAATATTACTTTTTGTTTGCTGTCTACTTTACAGGGTTCACTTCAAGTTTCCCGATGTCATCTTTTCATTCAGGCTGAAATTGGTTGGATTTTCACATCAAGTTTACAGCAAACCTGTTGACAGCCATCTGTGCCATCAACATTTTAAATCTGTACCACATTGAAAAATCCAATTAAGTTAAGGGTTTTATTTCACTATTCCACTCTTCACCAACAAAGCCACCGACTCCACATGCACCGTATGAGGGAACATATCCACCGGAGTTACCTCCACTGTCTTATACCCGCCATCTTCGAGCACCCGCAAGTCCCTTGCCAGTGTCGACGGATTACATGATACATACACAACACGCTCCGGCTTCATCGCAAGAATCGTCTCCAAAAGTCGCGGATCGCAGCCCTTACGTGGTGGATCGACCACGATAACATCTGCCGTAATCCCCTGCTCTTTCCAGTTAGGAATGACATCTTCAGATGCGCCTACCTCAAACACCACATTCTTCATCTCGTTCAACTTCGCATTCGCCCGGGCATCCTCAATAGCTTCCGGTACAATCTCCACACCGTATACCTTAGCCGCATGCTGCGCTAAAAAGAGAGAGATCGTACCGATGCCGCAATAGGCATCGATAACCGTTTCATTGCCAGTCAGTCCGGCGTATTCTACGGTTTTGCCGTACAGCACCTCAGTCTGTGCCGGGTTCACTTGATAGAACGAACGCGCTGAGATTGCGAACTGTACATCGCCGATGTAGTCATAGATGACGTCTCTGCCCCATAGGACGCGGGTTTCGTCACCGAAGATGACATTCGTGCGCTGAGTGTTGACGTTCTGGCAGATGCTGACTACATCTGTCAGCTGTTCGCGGATGCTCCCGAGCCAGGCGTCCAGGTGCGGGATGTCGCGGCCGTTGGTTACGAGGACGAGCATCATTTCACCAGTACGGAAGGCTTTTTTGACGACGACATGGCGCAGCAGGCCGCGGCTGGTTTCTTCATTATAAGCAGAGATGCCGAGTTCTCTGCCGATGCCTTTCACCTTGCGTACAACGTCATCGTTATCTTCATGCTGAATCAAGCATGTTTCCATATCGATGATCCGGTGGCTTCCTCTCGCGTAAAAGCCGCCCACAAGGCCGCCTTCTGTTACGCCAATCGGCACCTGAGCCTTGTTGCGATATCGCCAAGGCTCGTCCATGCCCAGTGTTGGGCGGACGAGAATGCCCGCTGCCTGATCCGTTCCAGCGTCTCCGCCACCACCACTCACCCGGAGCTTCCCAATCCGCTCCAGGTTGTCCACCACCAGCTGCCGTTTCCACGCCAGCTGAGCCGCATAGTCCATATGCTGCAGCTGACAGCCGCCGCATTGGTCATAGATCTCGCAAGGCGCCGCGATGCGGGCGCTGCTCGCCTCTACTAAATTCAGCAGCTTGGCGTAGCCATACTGCTTCTTGGTCTTGAGCACCTTTGCCCGGACCTTCTCTCCGGGAAGGGCTCCCTGCACAAAAAGGGTAAAGCCTTCTACGCGGCCTACCCCTTCACCTTCATGGGTCATGCCGATAATATCGAGCATAACCTCATCATTTTTATTCACAGGCAGTCCGGCGACAGGCGCCTTGCCGACTGGGCGGCTGGTGCTGCGTCCACTGCGGTGTTTACTCATTATTTATTGTTCACTTCTTTCATTATCAGCGCTGTATAAACCCACATTATCTTCAATCATTATCATAACTATATCCCGCTATAATCTTCAATCGTTCTTAGCTTAGTTATTCTCAGCAAAAATCCGCAAATGCTGTGGCAAAATCCGGAATCGCCCTGGCAATTCTCCACCCAGTTCGCCATCCAAGTTCAATTGGACATGTCCTGGAGAGATTACATCCATCGCGTCCGTACGGAAATAAATAACCTTCTTATCATTCAAATGTTCGCCACGAAGAGCCAATCTGACTAAACGGACAAACTCTGCCAGGTTGCATTTTTTAACCGCTATAACATCTAATAGACCGTCATCGATCCGAGCGCCGGGAGCAAGCTTTTCGAAGCCGCCAACAGAATTCGTATTTGCAATCAGGAACAACATAAACTCATCATGAATAACTTCCTGCCCATTGGCACGAATGATTAGTTCCTGAGGAGATAGGCTGACCATTTTTTCAATACCTTTTAAATAGTACGCAAGCTGCCCAATCATGGTCTTCAGCTTACTAGGAACTTCATATGTCAGTTCGGTTAGACTACCGCCGCCTGCTATATTAATAAAATAACGGTCATTTGCCTTACCGATATCAATCGGACGTGTCTCTTGGCGAATGATCAGATCACAGGAATCTTCCCAGTTCTTCGGGATCCCCATTGCACGTGCAAAATCATTAGTAGTACCAAGCGGCAAAACGCCGAGCGGGGGAAGATTAGGCTTCTCCGCCATACCATTTATAACCTCATTTAAAGTGCCATCGCCACCGGCTGCTATGATCAAATCATAACCGCGTTCTACTGCATCTGCAGCAGCTAGCATAGCATCGCCTTCTCCGGTTGTTGCATGGCAGGTAGCTTCAATGCCACCAATATCCAGCCGGTCCAAAATATCGGCGAGCCGCTTCTTCATTTCTTCCCGTCCAGAAGTGGGATTATAAATCAATCTCGCAGTTTTCATTACCGGAACGCCACCTGTTTTTATAATAGAATAACCTAATTGATTATACCTAATTCGGACCACTACAATCAATGTTAAAGGCCCTTTCATGCAAATATTCCATTATACAGCAATTAATGACACTAAGTTTAGAGAAAAACAACTATTTATATGTGTATGCAACAAATCCCGTATTATCCACAGATGTGGGCACTTTTTTTATGATTAAGTGTGCTCAAGGGTAGGTGCTTTATCGTTTCATTCGAATCTGTTCGAGGAGTGTCTCTACCTGTCTCTCAATCCAATGCGGAAGAAGGGGATGGGGCAGAAGCGTTTGACCAGAATACTTATAGGTTAACCCTTTAAGTCTGTTAGGAACCACATGCTTAGTAAAATAGCCTTCACTCAAAAAAAGCGGCGCCACCAGAACCTCGTGACCCTGCTCTTGCCAATACTCTACCTTGCTTCTTATACTATCCGGACTCAGCAGACCATAGTCGGCCGCCGCTACGCCACTTACCTCACGTACACGTCCCGCCAGCGAAGATATACCTTTCTGCCAGCGCTGCTGGAAGCCATCATATACACTGCCATGGCCCACAAGCAAAATCGTCTCTCGCTTCGGTTCCGTAGACAGCTCACGTAGCTTGTCCCAGATCATTACAGCGATGTCTGGATCATCGTCGATAGGATAACCGTAGTGAACTTTATCCTTCACTGAGAACAGCGCTAAATCCGTCTCACGTTCAGGCTCAGGTTTGGCGCCAAGTGCATATTCTATCTCATCGACATGTGTGCTTCCTGAGGAAACGAACAATGGGATCACAATAATATCTGTGATCCCTGCGTGTTCCAGCTCATTTATTCCATCTTGAATCAGACGGCCCTCTACCAGCTCTAAAAAAGAGACCACAACAGGAATCTCTTCACCTAGCGATAATCCGCTTACGGCCTCCTCTACGATTGACACCCAAGCCTTATCGCGAGAGCCATGACTGATAATAAGTACGCCCGGTACCATAAATTAGCGTCCCAAACGTTCCAGCGTTAATTTATATCCGTCATTGCCATAGTTCAGGCAACGTTTTACACGGGAAATCGTAGCTGTACTTGCACCCGTCTCTGCTTCGATCTGGTTGTAGGTGGAGCCTTTGCCGAGCATACGCGCTACTTCCAGTCGCTGCGACAGCGATTGAATCTCGTTCACAGTGCACAAATCATCAAAGAACACGTAACATTCTTCCATATTTTTTAACGTTAAAATAGCTTCAAATAATTGGTCGATACTTTTATCATTCAACTTCTTAAGTTGCATCAGCTTTTCATCCCCTAAAAGTTCTATCAGCATTAGTTTCTCTAATTAAGCTCCGTACAAAACTAGCTCCGGAAACATAAACCTCATGCGACTATCCTGCCTTTACTATATTGCACTGGAGCGCATTTTTCAAGCATTAACGATTTCACGCTGTAAAGAGTGAAATCGATGGACAAACGTCCACCCGTGGCGCACACTCAATATGTATCAAACTACGTTTGTTTCTTCCTACATAAGAAATAGCACCTACACTATAGTACTACATAAGCGCCGAAAATCAAGCTTGTACACGCTTTTTTCACTTCTTAAAGACGATTATAGGCATTCGCCCTTTTCCGCTCCTATCACGGGTAACCCGGGCATTCGTCTATACCGTATGTTCGCCCATGACATACAGTATAGCAAACCACTAACAAAGGAATGTGATATTATGCCTGATCATTACTATAATCATTCCCGCCGAAACCAGCGTTCACTGACCGATACTTATAATGCATCTGCTTACCCTGGGCTCAGTCCATATGCGCCTTCATCCCCTCCAGGAGAGAGCGGAATCCTTCCCGCTTTAGGAGCAGAAGCTGCCACTGAAACAGCTCTAGCGCTTCCTGCTGCTGAAGCTACAACAAAGGCAAGCGGCGGGCTTGCCGGATTGCTTAGCGGCTTAGGCGGATTAGGCGGCGGGGGCGGAATCGGTGGGAATATGGAGCAAATCAAAGGTATCATCGACCGAATGGGCGGTATCGACGGGATCGTAAACTCCATGGGTAAAGTGCAGAAGGTGATGTCCGGCTTCCAGCAGATGGCTCCGATGGTTAAGCTCTTCATGGGTAGCTTCGGCAAAGGAAAAGGAGCAGCAGGCGCACTGGCCGCCGAAGAGGATGCCGCACTGTACAGCCCGAGTCGACGCAAAAAAAGACGCTCCACCTCTGGGCGTCGTAAATCTACTACAACCACACGCCGGCGCTCTACTCCCTCTACCGGAAAACGTCGCCGCAAATAGCGGTGACGTTTTATTTTTACTTAAACCATCCACTACGCCGGAACCATCTGAACATGCTAACACCCACCACTAGCATAAACAGCAGAACGCCAAAATACCCATACTTCCATTCGAGTTCAGGCATCACTACAAAGTTCATCCCATAAATTCCGGCGATCAGCGTCAGCGGCATGAATACGGTGGTGATCACTGTTAGTGTTTTCATGATCGAATTCATCCGGTTGGAGTTAAGAGAAATGTAGCTATCACGTAGATCCGCAGTCATTTCTCGATCTGCCTCAATCATATCCGACAGTTTTAACAAATGGTCATAGATATCGCCAAAATAAATCCGTTCCTCACCGTTGCTTTGGACATGCTGCGAATTCACGATCCGGTACATCAAATCGCGCATCGGCACAATTGTCCGCCGCATCTTGAGCAGCCTTCCGCGCACATTAAACACTTGGCTCATCAAATCCTCCACCGACTCACTGCCGCCATTGCTCTCTAGATCTGCAAGCTCGTCCTCTAAACTGTAGAGGCATGGAAAATACTTATCTACCAGCTTGTCCATTACAGTATATGCAGCCGCCATCGGACCACCCGACCAGCCTTTACGACTATGTATTTCACGCTTCACCTGCTCCCAAGCTTCATTCATCTCTGTTTTTTCCTGATGATGATAGGACACGAGGTAATTCGCACTCAAAAAAAGGTCAATCTCTTCAGCATCCAGCGTCTCTTCATTCAGCGCATGCAGCACAAAAAACTGTACTTCCTCATAATGATCCAGCTTCGGCCGCTGTAGCACATGCATACAGTCCTCAATCGCCAAAGGGTGAAAATGAAAATAGTGATCCAGCAGCAGCGTCTCCTCTGCCGAAGGTGTAGCAAAGTCTGCCCATATCCATGCATAATCCTCCCGCCGGATATCCTGCAAAGGTATGTCTGTCAGCACCTCACCTGTATGCGTCACCGCAAGTGTACGTATCATAAATAAATGTTCCTCCGCTTCATCTTCTTCCACGCATCTATTGTACCGCAAGAAGTGGAGTCTTCCAAAAATAACAAAAAAGAATCTCAGCCGAGAAGTCATAGCTCTGAGGTTTCATTATTCTATAGCGTCCCATTCCGGAAAGGATGGAATACTCTTTAGTAAGTTTCGTTCATCCTCTTCTCCCTCTGATCATTCGGCTCATTGTGTATATAACGATGCTCCTCAGATGGCGGGGATAGAATGGATAGAGTAAATAG
>NZ_JBHXIZ010000009.1:0-33613 GCF_042723305.1 Paenibacillus sp. NPDC058367 | reverse complement strand
GGGTTGGGTTGGGTTGGGTTGGGTTGGGTTGGGTTGGGTTGGGTTGGGTTGGGTTGGGTTGGGTTGGGTTGGGTTGGGTTGGGTTGGGTTGGGTTGGGTTGTCACCGTATTTAATCAAATCGTATCAAGTGATTTGTTTAAGGATTAGTTAGTTTAAATTCTAACCGCCGCCTAGATTCGACAGATGCACAAATAGCTACGTCCAGACATAAGCTCATACGCACCTTATCCAAGCTTTAACCACTCTCGGTTGTACGAGCTAGACTCTGCAAATTTAGGGCACTTATCCCCTTCTTTATGCTTCTTCGACGCTATTTCACCAATTCAGGGGCATTTACACCCCTCTTTATGCTTCTTCGACGCTATTTCACCAATTCTGGGGTATTTATACCCCTCTTCATGCTTATACGACGCTATTTCACCAATTCAGGGGCATTTATACCCCTCTTTATGCTTATACGACGCTATTTCGCTATTTCTGGGGTATTTATGCCCCTCTTTATGCTTCTTCGACGCTATTTCGCTATTCTGGGGGATTTATACCCTCTTTCCGCTTCTTCGACGCTATTTCGCCAATTCTGGGGGATTTATACCCCTCTTTATGCTTCTTCGACGCTATTTCGCCAATTCTGGGGTATTTATACCCCTCTTTTTGCTTCTTCGACGTAACTTAGCTATTTCTACGGGATTCATACCGCTCTTTCCCCTCCAATCGCCGAATTCCACCATTTCTACGGGATTTATACCGCTCTTCCTCCACCAATCGCCGAATCCCACCATTTCTACGGGATTTATACCGCTCCTTCCCCTCCAATCGCCCAATTCCATCATTTCTACGGGATTTATACCGCTCTCGCCCCGCACCACCCAAACAACAAAAAAAGATGTCCGCAGCCAAAGGCTAACTGACATCTTTTTATTAAAGGGATTTAAAAAATGATTTTGAAAATCAGACCGGCTAATACCGCACTGATTGGAATCGTAATAAACCAAGTAACTACAATACGTCCAGCCACTCCCCATTTCACGGCAGAGAAGCGTTTTGCGGAGCCAACACCCAGGATAGCTGAAGTGATAGCATGTGTGGAGCTGACTGGCAAATGAAGCAGTGTTGCCGAGAAAATAACGGAAGCCGCGGAAATATCAGCCGCAAAGCCGTTGATCGGCTCGATTTTGAAAATCTTCGTACCCATGGTCTTGATAATCTTCCAGCCGCCAATGGAGGTACCGAGTGCCATAGCCGTAGCCGCAGCAATCTTAACCCATAGAGGGATTACATCCATAGTCTCTTGGCGTCCTGATGTAACGAGGGCAAAGGTAATGATCCCCATCGCCTTCTGCGCATCATTCGTACCATGAGTAAACGACTGTAATGCCGCCGTCACAACCTGCATGGAACGGAAGCCCTTATTAACCGTATGTGGACTACGCTTTGCAAAAATCCATTTCAGGACTGTCATGATGATATAACCGATAACAAATGCAATAATTGGCGAGAAGATCAAGCCCTCGACAATTTCCACAAATCCGCCCCAGTTAATATGCGACGAACCTGCACCCACATATACTGCACCAGCCAAAGCGCCGATCAGTGCATGAGAGGAGGAGGACGGAATTCCGAGCCACCAGGTGATCAAATTCCAAATAATCGCAGCAATCAGCGTGGCTATTATGATATCCAGACCATTTTCCAGCAACGTGGGGTCTGTGATACTTCCGCCAATTTTCTTAGCTACACCTGTAAACATCAAAGCTCCGACAAAGTTCATCAGTGCCGCCATAATAATAGCTGTTCGAGGTTTTAACGCACGTGTAGAGACAGAGGTAGCAATCGCGTTGGCCGTATCATGGAAACCATTAATAAAGTCAAACGCAAGCGCGAGAAATATAACAATTCCAAGAATCCATATCGATGTTTCCATATTCTAGTACCCCTTATGAGTTGCGCATGATGATCGATTCCAACATGTTGGCTACATCTTCACATTTATCTGTAGTGGTCTCGAGTCGCTCATATAATTCCTTGCGCTTAATCAGCTCAATCGGGTCCTTAACGGTTTCAAATAGAGCTTTGGTACAAATACGAAGGACTTCGTCCCCTTGATTCTCAAGGTCATTCAAACGGATCGTATATTCACGAATGGCCAGCAGCTTCTTCTGGGAAAGCAAATGAACCGCTTTTTGGATTTCATAAGCACACTGACGAAGGATTTCGGCAAATTGTACAATGTATTCATCCGGGTCAAGAAGGTTGTACATATAGAAACGTGAGGCAGATGCCTCCAAGCCATCAATGACATCATCCATGCTTGTAATCAAGTCCATAATGTCGTCACGCTCAAGTGGCGTAATGAACGTCTTGTTCAGTTCCTTGATTACGGTGTGCGTGTAAGTATCACATTGGGATTCGTACTTCTTCATCTCTGCAGCGAAACTATCGACATTATTCTGGAGATCAGTGATATTCTGAGCAAAATAATCTGCAGCTTGGACAATGGTATCCGCCATATTTTCCAGCGTCTCAAAGAATATGTCCTTTTTTCTCAACTTCATTGTTTTAAACCCCTTTACATAATATTACCGTGAGTACAGAGTCACCCATATGTAAAAAGCATGAAAATGAATGACAACCCTTGTTATCTTAACATATCCGTAGAAGGTATAGAAGCTATAGAAATGAACTTTTTTACACTCTATTAACACTTACCCATAATTCCGAACACAAATCTGTATAACACTGGATATTCCGACTTTCTTAGGTTGCACTATCTGCTCCGCCATATACCACATGACTGCTAAATGAAGGTGCATTAGGGACGACCAAAATATGGGTGATTCCTGGATACATTAGCTCTTCTTTACCATCCTTCACAAACCGAATCACATTACCTGGCTCACGCGACCATCTGCCCTTTGTGACCTGTCCCCGCTGAAAGAGCAGCGCTTCTCCACCAAGCTCCACGTCAACCTGAAGTCTTCCAACATCATCAAGTACTTTATGATCGGAACCCATCACCATCACATTTGCAGCTTCTACTGGCTTATTGTTATTCAAATCCAAATGTGGTTTACCATTCACGTAACGCTGATAGGTCTGGAGCTGAGTATCGTATTTATAGTCAATTTTATAGCTTTTAAGTAAGAAGTTTACGCTAAACTCAGCGGCCTGTTCTCCGCCTGTTGGTATGTAATCTGGATTGTTAAAAAGATACCCTGGCACCTTCACACTTTTCTCATAACCCAGCTTCTCGGCACCTTCCCGAAGCTTCGCTGCATTACTGTAGAGATTATGAGGGGCTTTACGTGCTTTGTCCCGCCAGAAATAGGCTCCGGCACGACCGATTTCGTCCATATCTGCTTTTTTCTCTTTTTGCAAAATAGCATAAGCCGCGGGGCTCCCCCCGGCATGCACTGTCACACCACCATAGCTCTCGCCAATATCGAGCAGATAAGGGCGAATACTGCGAATCGGTCCGATTTTGACCACTCCGGTATGACTTTGAAAAATACCAATTAACCGCGTAATGCCACCTTCAGCAAGGACCTCATATAAAATATCCGCTTCACTCACCCCCGACTGTGGCCGGGCCGCTGGTGCATTATTAATCATAACAGCTAAGGGACGTGGGAGACTGTTTTCAGAAACGGGAAGACCTGTTAACCCGGAAACGAGTTCAGCAGATGGATCTGCAGTAGGCGATGGTTGGATCGTTTCAATAGGCGCGGGATCTGCTGTAGGTTGCTGTGTCGGGGCAATTACATTATTTGCACTCTCTGTTCCGCAAGCGGAGAGCAATAGGGTACTTAGTACAAGGGCAGATAATAGACGGGAAGAAGAGCAGTTTACTTTCATAAGCTTGTAGTTCCTCCTAAACGTTTTATGTATCTTAACTGGTTTCTTCCATTTAATCACAGCCAGTCCCATTTGTCTTGATCCGCTTGCATCAAGTGTAATCGACTTCAGCGTCCTTATTAGGACGATATACGTTTAAGCGAGAAATATAAGGATAATGCATAGCGTGAAACTTTTACTTTCTTATATTTAAAAAAAGGGCACAGCCGATCTCCGGCTGTACCCTGCGTGTATCTTATCCATTTAGTCTAGCTTCCAGCAATTGAGGCTTAATGTCCCATATTGATACGCTTGAAATATTCGCTCTGCCTTCCTGCTGCCATCCGCTGTTCCCATCGCATAAAAGAGAGGTGCGAAATGCTCTCTTCCGTAAGATGGAACCGCATCACGAACATGCGGAGCTTTTTTCTCATAAGCAAACAGTGAAGGTAAATCCCAAGATTCTAACCCCTTGGCAATCCACGCATCGAATTCAAGCGCCCACTCTTCAGGCTGATCACTTTCATTAAGCATCCGCAAATTGTGAACAAGTCCACCGCTTCCTATCAGCAGTATGCCTTCGTCACGCAGAGGGGCTAACATCCGCCCGATATTATACTGTTCCTTGGGAGAACGTAGTGAATCGATGGATAAAGCGACTACCGGAATATCGGCTTTCGGAAACATTTTTTTCAGTATTACCCAGACTCCGTGATCGAGTCCTCGCCCCAGAACGGGCTGATGTGAAAGATTGTTACCCTTAAAGAGCTCGGAAATCCGCTTGGTTAGAGCTGGATCGCCTGGGGCTGGATAGGTCAGCGTATACATTTCTTCAGGAAATCCGTAGAAGTCGTGTTGTGTTTCGTGCTTCTCATCCATGGTGAGTAGCTGTTCTGGGCTATCCCAGTGCGCTGAGAATACTACTATACCCCGTGGTGCTTCTAGTTCTTGACCAAGCCGCTCCAGAAAACGGGTATACTCGTTATCCTCCAGTGCGAGGAGCGGAGAACCGTGCGCGATAAAAAATGACGGTAATTTCATAGGATGCCAACCTCCATAACCCAGTATATGGTGTGCATCTTTATTTTACCGCTAATCTCAAGTTATTGCGAGTAAAGTCCATCACCTATATCATCCAATTTTGCCACTCTGTCTGCACATGCTCCTGTTCGTTCATCCACTCTCTTGTCCGTTTTAGCAGCTGCTGCTGTGCTGGCCCAGAAGAAAAGGTATGATCACCTTGAAAAATGATCTCTTTATCGCATCGTCCCTCAGGACGTGTCCAGAATAATTTCTGGTAAAGGAATGCATAATCCACGGGGATGACATCGTCAGACGTACCATGAATGACGAGCACATCACCGCTGAATTTACTAGCTTCTTGGAAAGGCTGGAAGGCCGCCAAAGAATTGAAATATACCGGTGTGAACGAGTAACCCACGTAATCCGCCGATCCATTCTTCACCGAACGGTCATACGCCTCCCTCCCTACGATCTTCACAATATCATTGAAGGGATAACCCACGGAGGCCCATAGCACGAGATTCTTCACGCGGCGATCACGAATACTTGTCAGAAGCGCAACCGCCCCACCCAGACTATGGCCAATAAGCGTCACACGCTGTGGATCCACATCGGCAGAGCTAATTCCGTAATCGAGCACCGCTCTAGTCTGAGCGATCATCGACTCCATATCCTCCCCGCCGTAATTACCGCTGCTCTCGCCGCAGCCCGCATAATCAAATCGAATGACCATATACCCGTCTTGCGCCAGCTCACGAGCTGCTTTGACAAATATCCGATCGACTCCAATCCGGTTACCCACAAATCCATGGCAGATTACAGCTAATGGCAATCTGTCCTTGCAACGTGTGGAAGTTCCCTTCTCTTTACTCGGATAATGGATGCTCGCTGTCAATTCTTCGCCGTTATGCCGAATTACAATATTCCGTTCCATTGCCGTAACCTCCTATATTTAATCATTATTTTAATTTATTAGAATTCCGATTAACTTAGTGTGAATTATATTCTTATTATAAAGATTTCGTTCATATTGTCAACAGAAACGGGACAGATCTTAGTAATTTGCAAGAGCAAATTCGGAGTATAAACCGGAACGTCAAACAGCCAGTCTCCAAAATAATGAAGACTGGCTGTTTTTCAATCGCATGATGAGCTTCCAGGGTCGTCAATCAATCATAGCTGTCGTTAAACATCTCATGGGTTTCTTGACTGCCTTCCCAATCCTTAAGCGCACCCTCTGTTGCTGGTTCTTCTGTGGAATTCCACATGCTGAATCCATCAGAGCCGCCCCAATCCCCCATTGAATGATTGGGCGTAGGCTCGAAACCGTTGCCCATGACACTGTCCTGTTCTTTCTTGTTCTCATGTTCCATAAAGCTCCCAACCTTTCCCAAAGCTATATTGATCAAGCAACAACATTATCAGTGTTCACTCTTATAAAAGGATTATGCATAGGAAAATAGAAATGCTTGTCCTTGCGCTGACCTGTCAGGCAAACGTATACTCTAGGTTAAAGACTATACCGATTAACACTACTGGAGGTTTACATCCCTATTATGAAAGTGAAAGATATGATTAAGGAAAATAACGCCCTGCGCGAGCAGATGACGCCTTTCAATCGATCCTATTTTGAAGATATGATCCTAACGATGCGGGCCAGTAGGATAGAGGCTCTCCGCGCTGAAGAACTTTTACTGGATGCAGCCAAGCTGCTTCTGAAAGAACAAAAAAAAGGTAAAAACGCTAAACAGGTGTTTGGCGAGAATCCGGATGATTATTTTAAAGAGATCATAGACAGCGTTCCCACACGCTCAGCACGCAGCAAATGGAACTATTACTTGATGATTCCCTGCGCGGCTCTAACCTGTTTGTTCGGGATCTTTGCTATAGGTGGACTCTTCTTGCAATGGACTAACAGATCACCTGGGATGTTCGGAGAGATTAGCCTCTTCACCCTCTTCGCTGTTGGGGCAGGTTCCATTATCTTGATCGAACTTATTATGAAATGGTTAACCTCCTTGTCTGAGGGGGATGCACCTAAAGCCAAGCCCTTTGATATCAAGGGCCTTGGCGTCTATATCGGAATCGCCGTAGTTGCCGTATTCATTGGCTTGTACCTCGACCGATTGTTTCCGGTCATTACTTTATCCCCGTGGGTAAGCTTAATTGTTTCCCTGATTGGGGCAATTGGACTAAAGTTTATATTTTTTAGAAAATAAAAGTCATGCTCCACCCATATTTCATCCGATAGACAGGGGGAACTTTCATGAATAAGAAGCAATATATTCTCTATTCTGTTCTAGCAGTAACATTGGGACTAGGCGCGGTACCTATAGGAACGATTCAAGCTGAAGGCGCTGCCAGCCCTCCTGTGGGAGGCACTAAGGCAAATGCTTTGACAGCAAACAATAATCATGCGGAGGCTATCTATAAAGCAGCATTGCCGCTGTTGTCTTCCTCTAACAAGTTACCCGAAGCTATTAAATATTTGAACGCCAATATGTATGCGGTAGGTTCGTATCGTGCCACGATAATGACACTGAAGCTTGAGAATTTGCACAAGGCGGCGCTTCCGGCGTGGGAGAGCAAATTCAGTACCAGCAATGTCCAGCGGAAGCTCACCGCCATCTATAAGGCTGGCGCTAGTATGAAGACCCTTGCTGATGCCACAGAAGATCTCACTCTGCGCACACTGCTGAAGAGTGCCAGCGAAAATGGATATAAACTGGAGACCGCGGAAGGCACTTTTTTCCCGGTGATCGATTATGAGGCTTACCGCAAATATAAGCTTTATGTCACTGACGATATCAGCGCATATCTATCCATTATGGCTACGGAGTCTGATCTTCCCTCCTCCAAGGATAACGGGCTGGTCATTGGTTGGACCGATGTAGCTGCGCGAGCACTGTCTCAAGAGCAATTTATTCAAAATCATCCGAAATCGAACCGAATTTCAGCCGTGAAATCCTTATATTCTATCTATGTTAACAATACGTTTTACGGCCAGAATAACACGCCCCTTTTCCATTATGACAATCTTGAAATGGACTTGGAGGCGCAGAAAGCCTACTCTAGCATTCTCACCAAGAATAAAGACAACAGCCCATTCCTGCAGAAACTAGATGGCTTCATGAAATTGATGAAAGACAAAGATTATAAATTAACAGATGAAGTCGAACAATACCGTAAGACTGAATTACCTCTCTAGTATGATATACAAAAGGCCCGTCCCCATTCATTCTGGGACGGGCCTTTCTATGTTCATTAACGAAATGATTAAAGTGATGAAAGAAATTAAATAAGGATGTTAAAGAGATTGGAATCCTTATTGATTTCTACATAATCCACACCCTTCTGCTGCATCCGTTCGATAAGTGGTTCATAAGCTTCAATGGACAATAGCTCTATGCCTACAAGCGCGGGACCATTCTCTTTATCATGCTTCTTAATGTACTCGAAACGGGTAATATCATCCTCTGGACCGAGGATTTCGTCCAAGAACTCACGCAGGGCACCTGCCCGTTGTGGGAAGTTCACCATGAAGTAGTGCTTTAAGCCTTCGTAAATCAGTGACCGCTCCTTGATCTCTTGCATACGGTCTATATCGTTGTTACCCCCACTAATGATACAGACGACCGTCTTCCCGCGGATTTGATCACGGTATTGATCAAGTGCTGCGATAGGTAAGGAACCGGCTGGCTCAACTACTATAGCGTTCTCGTTATACAGCTCCAGAATGGTGGTACAAGCCTTGCCTTCAGGTACCATCACGATGTCATCCAGATGCCGGGAACAAATATCATAAGTCAGTCCGCCAACGCGCTTTACAGCCGCTCCGTCCACGAACTTGTTAATTTCTTTTAGCGTTACCACTTCTCCAAGCTTAATTGCTTCAGTCATTGAAGCAGCACCAAGCGGTTCCACACCAATCAACTTAGTGGATGGACTCACCGTCTTCACATAAGTGGCTATTCCTGCTGCCAGGCCGCCCCCACCAATCGTTACGAACATAAAATCCGCAGGATGGTCCAGATTCTCCATTACTTCCATCGCAATTGTCCCATTGCCTGCAATAATTCTCGGCTCATCAAACGGGTGGATCAATGTCATTCCATGATCTATACAAGCTTGCAGCGCTTCATCATAAGCATCATCGAAGGTATCGCCCTTCAGAATGACCTCAACAAACTCACCGCCGAACCGTCGAACTTGCTTAACCTTCTGGTTAGGTGTAGTGCTGGGCATATAGACCTTGCCCTTAATTCCAAGTGCCTTACAGGAATAGGCTACACCTTGTGCGTGATTTCCTGCACTCGCGCAGACAATACCTTTAGCTCTATCTTCTGCAGATAGACTACGAATCATATTATAAGCTCCGCGGATTTTAAAAGAACGGACAATCTGCAAATCTTCGCGCTTCAAATATACATCGCAATCATACTTGGCCGATAGTACGGCGTCACGCTGTAGTGGAGTCCGGATGATGACCTCCCGCAGTACGTGATGAGCCCGTACGATATCTTCCATTCCTACGATTCGGTCTTCCTCTTCTCTCATAACCCTCTCGCCTCACTATCATCTATTCATTCTACTTCTTGTAAACATACTCTCCCAAAGACATTTTTTCAAGCATTGTCCGCTGTATGCAATACAATCATTGATGCAAATCTTATTTTCTTATATTAAAAAAGAGACTACAGGAATCTCCCATAGCCTCTTTAAGTTCATGTCCGTCCAAGATCTGAATTCTACTAATCCTGTTGCTTCAGCATCCACTTCAGCAGATCAGGTAGGCTTGTCCACAAACGCGAGTGTACAATCACATATTCGATAGCTTCATTAGCGTCGCCCATTCCCACAAAATCCGGAAGGTTATGCGGCAATCTTTTGATCCCTAACAAATAATCCGGCACATGCTTGTTCACATTCCGCGCTACGCGGTACAACATTTTCAGTTGGGAAGTAATCCCATTCTTCTTATATTCTAAGACCATCCGGTCGTAAGCTACTGTCGCCGCTGCATCATTGCCGAACTTTTCCAGCACCTTTTCTGTCTTCTTGAGCTTGTTGGTGTAGAGATACGCAGCCGTTAAAAGGTAACGCGCACCTGTGTTATCTTCAGGATTCAGCTCTAAAATGTGCTCAAGTACTTTTTGTGCTTCTTCTGCATTTCCGCTAAACCAACAAGAGTCGGCGTAGCTTTTGCAAATTCGAATGTATGGACGAGTCTCGTGGAGGTCCCAGAAATGTCCCTTGTTCTCAGCGAAAAAGGCTTCCCCAAGCTCACGTTCACCTGCATCCATCCCTGCTTTTAGAAAAGCACGAGCATCTGCTTCATTCTCTGCTTCCTCAGCCAAAATGAGATAAGCATCCGGACTGTCCGGATAAACCTCTAATGCGGCTTCAGCTAACTGTATCCGGCGGTTGGATGAATTGGTTTGCATAGCCTTTTGTAATAGTGCTTGCTCCTGATCCTTCGGACTGCCTGAGATATTCAGCAAAAGTAATTCTTCTTCCGCACCACCCATGCCGTATTCCTCAATGTAATTGAGCATCTCTTTGACTTTTCTAGAGATGGTAGGCGTAGTAACCTCATGTTTGGTAGCAAGATCCGCTTGTGTTAGGGAGAAGCCATATTCTTCAGACAAAATAAATTCGATCGCCGCGCAGAAAGAGCCCATTTTCTTCACAGCAGGCTTAGTCTTACGGGAATAACCATTCCACAGAACTAGAGCTTCCCAAATAAGCTCTCTATCATAGCTTTCTCTCATGCTCTCAATAAGGTGCAGCGCCAGTTGTTCATGTGCTGGATGCTCCCAATTCAGATCACGTGACACTTTTTTTCTGAGCGTAGCAAGAGTTAGCTTCACTTCAGGTTGTGCTACGGGCTCCTGTTTCTCAGCCACAGTCTCGCTAGCTGCCGCTTCTTCCTTGTTTACAAGTTGCATGATGGACTCTACTGCAGAAGTTTCTTTACCAAGGCAGCATTTCTTATATTTTTTCCCGCTTCCGCAAGGACACATATCATTTCTTCCAATCTTACTCAAAACGAATTCCTCCTTAAATCTGTGAGTAGCCATTCGCCATAAGCGTATCGCTAGTATGCACTATAAGTATCATCATTTCCAGGCACGAGGCATCCTTTATAAGGTTACTTCACAAAGTCTGAAGGACTCCGATTTAAAAGGGCCTTCCCATGATCGGAAAGACCCTTATCTGTATATATCCGCACATTTTCCCCCGTACGTGTAGTATTATAGCACTTCTTCTATCACTTGTCAGTCCTTTTTTAGGACTTTAAGCGCAAAAAATGCTAGATACAGTTCTTTATCCTTATACCAAAGCTTTCATAGCGATGTCGCTGCGGCTTTGTTTTCCGGAAAAAGAAATTCCTTCGGCTCTAGCGTAAGCTGCAACACGAGCTTCAGCAATCGTAGCACCTAGGCCTACCACGCCTAGTACCCGACCACCATTCGTCACCCAGCTTCCGTCTTCACCACGCGCCGTACCAGCATGGAAGATCAGCCCTCCTTGGCTGTCTTCAAGACCTTCAATCGGTACACCCTTTGGATAAGGGCCTGGATATCCTCCCGAAGCGAGAACTACGCATACAGCCGCTTCGTCGCTCCATTCAATGTCGATATCTGCAAGTCTGCCCTCTGTGACCGCCAGAAAGATTTCTAGCAAGTCGCTCTTGAGTCTAGGCAACACGACCTGAGTCTCAGGATCACCGAAACGAGCATTAAACTCAATCGTCTTTGGTTTACCCTCAGGAGAAATCATCAGTCCCGCAAATAGTACACCGCTAAAGGGACGACCTTCGTCCACCATAGCTTTTGCCGTCGGCTTAATGATGGTCTCGATCGCTTCTTGGATAATAGCCTCATCAATATGTGGTAAAGGCGAATAGGTACCCATTCCGCCGGTATTAGGACCTTTATCCCCATCAAATACGGGCTTATGATCCTGGGCAGCAGCCATAGGACGTACCGTCTCTCCATCGACAAAAGCCAAAATCGACATTTCCTGTCCAGCTAGAAATTCCTCAATAACAACCTGAGCGCCTGCCTCACCGAATACCTTAGTGACCATAATATCAGCAAGCGCTTGCTCTGCTTCTTCCAACGAATAAGCAACCGTCACGCCTTTTCCTGCAGCCAGACCATCTGCCTTGATTACGATCGGAAGCGGGTGTTCTCGCAAATAAGTTAGCGCAGCTTCATAGTCGTCGAACTTCTCATAGGCTGCTGTCGGAATATTATATTTATGCAAAAGATCCTTCATAAAGGTTTTGCTGCCTTCGATCTCTGCCGCATTCTTGCGTGGGCCAAACACAGGAATATCCTGTGCTTCAAAAGCATCCACAATCCCAGCAGCGAGTGGATCATCTGGACCGATTACAACAAGACCTACTTCCTTCTCTTTCGCAAAAGCCGTCAGACGATCGAACTCAAATACTCCGATCGGCACACATTCGGCTAACTGCGCAATCCCGGCGTTGCCGGGTGCGCAATAGATTTTACCTGCCTTTGGGCTTTGGGATAGACTCCAAATCATCGCATGTTCCCGGCCGCCGCCGCCAACCACTAAAATATCCATCCGAATATGATCCTCCCAGTGCTCTAGTGTTTGAAATGACGGACGCCTGTGAAGACCATAGCAATACCATACTCATTAGCGACCTTAATCGACTCTTCGTCTTTAATGGAGCCGCCTGGCTGAATCACTGCAGTGATTCCTGCTTTTGCTGCCATTTCAAGCGTATCGCCCATTGGGAAGAACGCGTCGGAAGCGAGTACGGCTCCCTTAGATTTTTCACCAGCTTGTTCGATTGCAATTTTAGCTGCACCAACGCGATTCATCTGTCCTGCACCTACGCCAACGGTCATATCATCAGCAGCCAGCACAATCGCATTAGATTTCACATGCTTAACTACTTTCCATCCGAACAACAATTGTTTCAATTCTTCCTCGGTTGGTTTACGGTCCGTAACGACTTGTAGATCATCTGGGTTCACAGAGTGCACATCACTCTCCTGTACAACCATTCCTCCATCAATAGAGGTAACTACAAAGCTGCTCTTACGCGCACTAGCCGTACTAAGGTTACCGATTTTGAGCAAACGGAGATTCTTTTTCTTCGTAAGGATTTCCAGTGCTTCTTCCGTAAAGCCTGGTGCCAACACGATTTCGAGGAAAATATCTTTCAGCAGGTTCGCTGTGTCTGCATCAATAATGCGGTTTGCTGCTACAATCCCACCAAAGATAGAAGTTGGATCCGCGTTGTAAGCTTTTTGATAAGCTTCGTATACACTTTCACCCACACCTACACCACAAGGGTTCATATGTTTAACCGCTACGACAGCAGGCTCTTCAAATTCTTTCACGATTTGCAGTGCTGCGTTAGCATCGTTGATATTGTTATAAGACAACTCTTTGCCGTGCAATTGTTCAGCCGCAGTGAGTGTATCCAGTGCCGCCAATGGCTTGCGATAGAACGCTGCTTTTTGATGCGGATTCTCGCCATAACGCAGATCCTGAATTTTCTCATAAGTCACGGTGTAGCGCTCTGGCAGAGGCTCGCCAGTAACGTTAGCCAAATAATCGGAAATCAAGGCATCGTAAGCCGCCGTATGACGGAACACTTTTGCCGCAAGACGTTTGCGTGTTTCTAGCGTTGTATCTCCACCTGCGCGAACCTCTTCAAGTACAGTAGCGTAGTCATTAGCATCCACAACTACACTCACAAAAGCATGGTTCTTCGCCGCAGAACGCAGCATCGTAGGTCCGCCGATATCGATATTCTCGATGGCTTCCTCGTAGGATACGTCAGGTTTTGCGATAGTTTCCGCGAACGGATACAAATTCACAACAACCAGATCGATGTAGTCCAGACCAAGCTCCTTCATTTGACGCGTGTGTTCCTCGTTATCACGAACCGCAAGCAATCCACTGTGTACAGCAGGGTGCAAGGTTTTGACACGTCCGTCCATGATTTCTGGGAATCCTGTCACATCGGAAATCCCGATGACTGGAACACCTTCTTTAGCCAAAAGCGTGCTTGTTCCACCTGTAGAGATAATTTCTACGCCTAATGCAGACAACTCGCGGCAAAAATCCACGATACCTTGTTTATCCGATACGCTGACTAGCGCTCTTTTGATACTCACTTTGAATAGTCCTCCTTCAGGTTGTACGTGCGATTTAATATGAAGAAAACCCACAACGCGACACATAACGCCGCTTATGCAATATTTCCCGAGAAATACCCTGAAACATCTCGGTCTGTCACCAAATGTCGATCCAAAACTTCGAATGGCTGCGGTGCAGCTTACTTTTCGCGGATAATCGTCTTTCTTCCACTCAGTTCCACTTTCCCGCTGGCAAAAGCGCCAACCACTTCGGGATACAGCTCATACTCAACCTTATGAATACGTTCTGCCAATGAATCCGCCGTGTCGTTATCCTGCAGGGCTACGCTGCGCTGAGCAATAACAGGCCCGGTGTCCATACCTCCATCGACAAAATGCACAGTAACACCCGTCAGCTTCACGCCATAATCCAGCGCTTGTCCGATTGCATCTTTTCCTGCAAAAGCAGGCAGCAGCGATGGATGAATGTTAATAATTCGTCCAGCATACGGCGTTAAAAGCACTGGCGTAATAAGACGCATGTATCCTGCCAGCACAACCAGCCCGATTTCCCGCCGCTGAAGCTCTGCTACAATCTCTGCTTCGTAGAGTTCACGGCTGGCGAAGTCTTTTGGCCGCAGCAAGAGGGCGGGAATGCCCGCATCCTCCGCTCGCTTAGCTACAGGTGCCTCTGGCTTGTCGGATACAAGCAACTCAATATTGCCCTCACCAAGCAAGCCTGCTCTCTGTGCATCGATCAGTGCAGCAAAATTACTGCCTTGCCCAGAAGCAAAAACAGCGATTCGACTCCATTGCATCACACTTCAGCTCCAGTAAAGGTTACTTTGCGTTCCCCTTCTGTCACTTTACCAATGATAAAAGCCTCTTCTCCGCTCGCTTTGAGCAGTTCAAGAGCACGTTCTCCATCAGCGCTACTTACTACCAGAACAAGTCCAATTCCCATATTAAAAGTAGTAAACATATCACGGTTGCTTACGTTTCCTTTGTTCTGCATCAATCCGAAGATCGGCAGAATCGGCCACGATCCGTAATTAATCTCCACATCTACACCGTCAGGCAATACGCGCGGGATATTCTCGATGAATCCGCCACCCGTAATATGTGCCATCCCTTTCACCGGAAGCTGCTCCAGCAGCGCCAGCAAAGGCTTCACATAAATCTTAGTTGGTGCAAGAAGTACATCCACAAGCGGAGCTCCAAGCTCCGGAAGCACATCATTCAGGCCATATCCATCTTCCTCAAGCAAAAGCTTACGCACCAGTGAGAAGCCGTTGCTGTGCACGCCGCTAGAAGCTAAACCAATCACTGTGTCTCCAGCAGCGATGTTAGCGCCTGTTACCAGCTTCGCTTTGTCAGCAACGCCAACTGTGAATCCAGCGATATCATACTCACCCGCTGAATACATGCCCGGCATTTCAGCCGTTTCGCCGCCAATCAGCGCACAACCTGCTTGGTGACAGCCCTCTGCGATTCCTGCTACGATCGCTTCAATTTTCTCCGGTACGACTTTGTCGCAAGCCAGATAATCAAGGAAAAATAGCGGCTCCGCGCCTTGCACTACAATGTCGTTCACGCACATAGCTACAGCGTCGATCCCAATCGTGTCATGGCGATCCGCAGCGAACGCGATCTTAAGCTTCGTGCCTACACCATCAGTTCCCGATACGAGCACTGGCTCTTCATATTTATCTTTATTGAGGCCAAACAGCGCTCCGAACCCACCAAGATCCGTCATTACTTCTGGACGGTAAGTGCGTTTTACGTGCTTTTTCATGCGTTCTACCGCTTCATTACCAGCCGCAATATCCACTCCGGCGTTTTTATAAGCTTCCGACACTTGGGACACCTCATCTTATTTTAATTTAGAGCGCGTTTGTGGGGCATTCGGGATTTTTTTGGTGGTTATAGGGGAGCTATTACAAGGAATGTTTGGACTTCCGATCGCTGTTATGTTTGGATTTCCTGATTTAAACCGCTCTTCGCGGTAGAAATCCAAACATAAAGGCGAGCGCTACGCTTCTACAGTTCCAAACTTCCTCTCCATAACTCCCTCCAACCACCGCTTTCACCCTACTGCAAGCCGCAGTGCGCGCCTTGCACACGGACCTCAAGACCTCGGTGCATGAGCTGCGCCATGCACCTCCTTAAGCGAAACAAGCGGGTCCTGCATTTGCGCAGCAAACAGGGACGAGCTTGGTGAGCTGCTCTTGGCGCTTTGGGCGTAGCCGAGCGCCTACCTTAGCGAGACTAGCGACCAGCTTGGCGAGCCATTCCCTGCGGCGGTATGCAGCCGGGGGGCGGAGCGCCGTAAAGCGTGTCCCGTCCGTGCGTAGCACACAGGGACAAAGCGAGCACTCGTACCCAAGTCTTCTTAGCAAGTTATAACCCAACTCCTACCGCCGAGCTTTCGGGTGGCCGGAGGGCAGAGCCCTTCGGAATCCCCCTTTGCAAGGGGGACTTAGGGGGATGTCAACATGAGCAGCCATCTTTTTCCGCCCCGCCAAAATCAACCTGCGTCGGGTAATCATTATCGAAGCAGGAAAGGCATAGCCCGCCTTTGTAATCATCTTTGTTGTGACCACCAATAGAAGTGATTAAGCCCTCCGGTGACAAGAATGCCAAGGAATCGGCATTAATCTCTTCGCACATTTCCGCAATGGACTTGTACGACGCGATGAGATCGCGGCGGTCTGGGGTATCAATGCCGTAGAAGCAAGGATTCTTGAAGGGCGGCGATGTAATCCGCACGTGAACCTCTACGGCTCCCGCTTCACGGAGCAGATTGACGATCCGCCGTGAAGTTGTTCCACGCACGATGGAATCATCGATCATGACAACACGTTTGCCATCGACCACACTGCGCACGGCACTTAGCTTCATTTTCACACCTTGCTCACGCAGCTCTTGGCTCGGCTGGATGAAGGTCCGGCCTGTATACTTATTCTTAATGAGCCCAAGCTCATAAGGAATGCCCGTCTGCTCCGCAAATCCAATCGCTGCCGAGATACTTGAATCCGGTACACCAGTTACGAGGTCAGCATCTACGAAAGCTTCTAATGCCATTCGGCTACCCATCCGCTTACGGGCGGTGTGCAGGTTAGCGCCATTCATATCACTGTCTGGGCGAGAGAAGTAAATATACTCCATCGCGCATAGCGCTTTACGTTTTGGCTCGGTAAAACGGTCCTCTAACAGGCCATTTTTATCAAGCACGAGCAGTTCGCCAGGTTCGATATCTCGTACTAACTGTGCTCCGATAACTTCTAAGGCGCAAGATTCGGAAGCAAAAATATAGGCGTCGCCGATCCGTCCCATTACAAGCGGACGCAAACCATGGGAATCCGAAGCGACAATTAATTTGTCATTCGTCATAAGCAGAAAAGCAAATCCGCCAACCAGTTGTTTTAGCGCATCCTTAGCCGCTTCAACAAAATCCTTAGACGAACGCGCAATCAGATGCGCCAGCACTTCTGTATCACTTGTGGTTTGGAAGATCGATCCGCTTTGCTCAAGCTGTTTACGAATCAACGGTTCATTTACTATGTTACCGTTCGTAGCAATCGCCAAATCACCGTCACGATATTTGAATACGAGCGGCTGTGCATTAGTTAAGCGGCTGTCTCCGCTGGTGGAATAACGTACATGCCCGATGGACATGTCTCCAACCAGTGAGGCAATTTTGTCCTTGTCGAATACTTCTTTTACTAACCCCATCCCGCGGTGATAGTTGAAATCACGACCATCTGCTACACAGATGCCCGCACTTTCTTCCCCACGGTGCTGTAAGGCGTGCAAGCCGTAATAAGACATGGACGCCGCTTCCGGGTGTCCGAAGACCCCGAAAACGCCGCATTCTTCTTTTAATGTGTCAAAAATATCTCCCGAGCCCGTTCCTTCATTGTAAAAGTCACCAGTCCACAGGATAGGAGTCTCCTGCTCTTTCCCGGTCTTTATTTCATAAGACATGGAATAGCATCCTCCCAAACGAATTTCAATTCTGCCACAGCTTCATCTAATACGGATGCACCGTCCAGATTTACGCGCAGTCTGTCTCCACCTACAGTTCCGATGATTTCCACTGGAACGCCGCTGGCAGCAATCGCTGCTTTCAGCTCTTCCGCACGTTCAGGCGCTGCCGTCAGCACGATACGTGATTGGCTCTCACTGAACAATGCTATATCGGATCTAAGTCCATTAGCAGAAAGTTCAACGTTCGCACCAACACCGCCACTGATACAGCTTTCTGCAAGTGCTACAGCAAGGCCGCCTTCGGACAAGTCATGTGCCGAACGCACCAGACCACCGCGAATCGAGCTAAGCACTGCGCTCAGCAGTTTTTTCTCAGTAGCCAAATCCAATGCTGGAGGACGGCCTTCCGTTACACCATGAACGGCATATTGAAATTCACTACCACCAAGCTCAGCTTTTGTTACGCCTAGCAGAAGGATGGAATCTCCTTCTTGTTTGAAGCCTTGAGTCGTAATATGATCCGTATCCGTTACTAAACCAACCATGCCGACAACCGGCGTTGGGTAAATGGATCCCGTAGTATTTTCGTTATAAAGACTGACATTCCCGCCGATAACCGGAGTATCCAGCACACGACAAGCTTCAGCCATACCATCAACCGCACGCTCCATTTGCCAGAACACATCAGGTTTCTCAGGGTTTCCGAAGTTTAAGTTATCGGTAATAGCTAGCGGTTCAGCACCGGAACAAACGATGTTACGTGCCGCTTCGCTGACTGCAATCCGTCCGCCCACTTCAGGATCAAGATAAACGTAACGACCGTTACAGTCCGTAGTCATCGCGAGTCCTTTACGTGTACCATGAATGGTAACTACAGCCGCATCAGATCCAGGTCGAACAGCCGTACTAGTCCGCACCATGTAATCATATTGGTTGTATACCCAAGCTTTGCTTGCTACGGTTGGTGATCCAAGAACAGTACGAAGTGCGCCGCCTAGATCTGTAACTTCCGCGTAACGAAGCGTATCTACCGATTCATTTTCTACATAATAAGCAGGAACCTCAGATGGTTTGTTGTAGACTGGACACTCATCAACAAGCGCTGTTACTGGCATGTCACCAACAACCTCACCGTGATGATATAGCTTCAAGCGACCATCATCCGTTACTTTACCGACCTTACAGCAGATTACACCCCAGCGATCAAAGATCTCTTGCGCCTGAGCTTCATCCTTCGGTTCTACTACAAACAACATCCGTTCTTGCGATTCCGAAAGCATCATTTCATAAGGGGTCATGCCGTCTTCACGTTGTGGCACCTGATCAAGATACAGCTCCAAACCATTACCAGCTTTACTTGCCATCTCTGCACTAGAGCAGGTAAGTCCAGCCGCACCCATATCCTGAATCCCAATAACAATGCCGCTGTCGATTAACTCTAGACAAGATTCCATAACGAGCTTCTCCATAAATGGATCGCCTACTTGTACAGCTGTACGTTTTGCTTCGGACTCTTCACTTAGTTCAACGGATGCAAAAGTAGCCCCATGAATCCCATCACGTCCAGTAGGAGGACCTACGTAGAAGACTGGGTTTCCTACACCTTTAGCGACACCACGCTGGATTTTATCATGATCAATCAGACCGACACACATTGCATTAACAAGCGGGTTACCGTCATAGCTATCATCGAACATGATTTCGCCGCCCACTGTTGGAATCCCGATACAGTTACCATAGCCAGCAATACCAGACACGACATGCTCGAACAAATATTTCACGCGATCGCTTTCCAGCTTGCCGAAACGCAAGGAATTCAGCAGTGCGATAGGTCTTGAGCCCATGGAAAAAATATCACGAATGATACCACCTACGCCTGTTGCCGCACCTTGAAAAGGTTCTACCGCAGAGGGGTGGTTATGACTTTCGATTTTGAATACAACCGCTTGGTTGTCTCCGATATCTACAATCCCTGCGCCCTCGCCAGGTCCCATCAGGACACGTGGTCCAGTAACTGGGAAACGTTTCAACAATGGCTTAGAGTTCTTGTATGCACAGTGTTCGGACCACATTACGCTGAATACGCCGATTTCAGTATAGTTCGGCAAACGTCCCATAAAAGACTTGATGAGCTCATATTCGCTGTCCGACACACCGAATTGGCTGTAAATTTTCTGCTCTGCGATCTGTTCTGCGGTCGGTTCCTTAACGGATACTTGCTGCGTCATGACGATCCCTCCAAGTCTTCAGTATAGATGTGAACATTCGCTTGCCATCTTCAGATCCGAGCAAGCTGTTAGCTGCACGCTCAGGGTGAGGCATCATGCCGACTACATTCCCCTGCACATTACTAACACCCGCAATATCAGCTACAGAGCCGTTAGGATTATCGCTGTATGTGAACACAATCTGATTGTTAGCTTTCAGTTCTGCTAAAGTCTCTTCATCACAGTAGTAGTTTCCTTCGCCGTGAGCGATTGGGATGATGATTTCTTCATCCTTAGCATAATCAATAGTAAATGGGGTTTCGTTATTAACAACCTTAAGCACTGTATCATGACAACGGAACTTCATGGACATGTTACGACGCAGCGCTCCTGGCAACAAACCAGCCTCAGTAAGAATTTGGAACCCATTGCAAATGCCTAGCACGAATTTCCCTTGCTCTGCTGCTTTAGCAACTTCAGCCATTACAGGAGCAAATCTTGAAATCGCGCCGCAGCGCAGGTAATCACCATATGAGAATCCGCCTGGAACCAAAATGCAATCATACGCCGACAAATCTGTCGCTGTATGCCACACATAATCGACTGGTTCGCCGAGACTGTCCTCTACCGCCTTGTAGCAATCAATATCACAGTTAGAGCCTGGGAAGACAAGTACAGCAAATTTCATGTCGTTTAGTCCTCCAATTCGTAGCGGTAATCCTCGATCACCGTGTTGGCAAGTAGCTTTTCGCACATTTCCTTGAGACGCACTTCTGCTTCAGCACGGTTATCCGTATCCAAAGTCAGCTCCATATATTTCCCAATACGCAAACTTTCAACTTCTTGAAAACCTACCGAATGAAGTGCTCCTTGCACTGCTACACCTTGTGGATCGAGAACGCTCTTCTTAATGGTGACATATACCGTCGCTTTTAACATATGCTTGTAGTTCCTCCTAAATTTTTATGTGTATATACTTTCTGAAAGCTGAAACTCTACTAAAAGTAACTCTAGCTTTAAAAACATACACTTCATTTATTCCCATGAGTAAACACACAATGTTGAGCTATAAAGACTTGCCAGTAAGACGATGATAAATGTCCAGATAACGGCGCGTTGTTTCTTCAACTACTTCTATTGGAAGTGGATCAGGTTTGCTATTTTTATCCCAGGAGGATGCAGATAGATACGTACGAACAGGTTCTTTATCCATACTATCAATTTCGATATCAAGAGCGTATTTGTCCTTAGCCCAGAAACGTGAAGCATCCGGCGTAAAAATCTCATCAATCAGAATCACCTTGCCATCCAGCAAGCCGAATTCAAATTTGCAATCTGCTAGAATGATTCCCCGCTCAGCACAATACTCTCTAGCAAAAGAGAACAATTGCAAGCTCTTCTCCTGCAGCTCGAGTGCCAGATCAGCACCGATTAACTCCTGCATCTTTTCAAAAGGAATATCCTCATCATGACCTACATCGTTTTTAGCCGCAGGGGTAAAGATTGGCTGTGCCAGCAGCGCATTTTTGCGCAAGTTCTTAGGAAGCTCAATACCATTCACTTTGCCAGTTTCTTGATACTGTCTCCAGCCCCCACCGGTGATGCACCCACGCACAACACATTCGATATCGATGCGCTCCGCTTTGCGTACCACCATAACACGGTTTCTGAGAGCTTCCTTGTCCTTGACGATATCTCCGAGCAGATCCACATCGATATGAACGACATGATTCTCCATTAGATCTTTGGTCTTTCCGAACCAGAACGCACTCAGACGGTTAAGCACATTGCCCTTTTCAGGTACCGCTGGGTCCAGCACATAGTCAAAAGCAGATATCCGATCCGTGACGACGATCAGTACATTCTCCCCTAAATCGTATAGCTCACGAACCTTCCCTTTATAGAGCAGCGGCGCATTGATGAGTTCCACGGCTGTGGATACGGCCGACGATGTCATGACCTTTCCTCCCTTGAACTAATGATCTTCCTAAGTTGGGCTGGTCTAGGAGGAAGCACTTCCGAGGAATGTTTGGACTTCCGATCGCTGTTATCCTCAGATTTCTTGATTTGAACCGCTTCTCGTGGTAAAAATCCGAGGATAAAGGCGAACGCTACGCTTCTACAGTTCCAAACTTCCTCTACAGTGCTCCCCCATCCAGCTTTGCATTTATTGCAGCGTTCCTTAGTTCACCACTAACTTATCTTTTTAGGATCTCTAAGGTCTCATTCCGAGGAATTCGTTCCTTATCGACCCAACCATTAACGCACTTATTTTTTAGAGCAGCTCTAGCTTGCGGAAGATGGTGTCCACATGCTTAAGGTGCCAAGAAGGGTTAAATGCATCTTCAATTTCTTCTGGGGTAAGAACGTTAGTGATCTCAGGTGTAGCTTCCACGATATCGCGGAATTGTTTTTGCTCTTCCCAAGCTTGCATAGCACGCGGTTGAACGGTATCGTACGCTTGCTCACGGCTAAGGCCTTTGTCGATCAGTTTAGTCAAGATACGACCGGAGAAAGGAACACCGAACGTACGGTTCATGTTACGCTTCATGTTCTCTGGGAATACAGTCAGGTTCTTCACAATGTTTCCAAAACGGTTCAGCATGTAGTTGAGCAGCATTGTCGCATCCGGAAGGATGATACGTTCCACAGAGGAGTGCGAAATATCGCGTTCATGCCAAAGTGGCACGTTCTCATACGCTGTAACCATATGTCCGCGAATGACGCGGGACAGACCGGAAATGTTCTCGCAGCCGATCGGATTACGTTTATGCGGCATAGCGGATGAACCCTTTTGACCTTTGGCAAAGGCTTCTTCCACTTCACGAATCTCACTCTTTTGCAGAGCGCGGATTTCAGTAGCGAATTTGTCTAACGATGTCGCTACCAAAGCAAGAGCAGCCATGTATTCAGCATGACGGTCACGCTGTAACGTTTGTGTAGAGATTGGAGCTGGGCTTGTGCCGAGCTTGCGGCAAACGAATTCTTCTACGAAAGGATCGATGTTAGCGTACGTACCAACGGCACCGGAGATTTTTCCGAACTGTACACCGTTCGCAGCATGGCGGAAACGCTCCAGGTTACGTTTCATTTCTTCGTACCATAGAGCCATTTTCAGACCAAAGGTAGTTGGCTCGGCATGAACACCATGCGTACGGCCCATCATCGGCGTATCCTTGTAAGCAATAGCTTTGTCTTTAAGGATCTCAATAAAATTGATGATATCCTTCTCTAGAATCTCATTGGCTTGACGCAGCAAGTAACCTAGCGCCGTATCTACCACGTCAGTAGAAGTAAGACCGTAGTGTACCCATTTGCGTTCTGCGCCAAGGCTCTCGGAGACCGCACGTGTAAAAGCGATAACGTCATGGCGAGTCTCTTGTTCTATTTCATCAATGCGTGCGATGTCGAATTTAGCGTCTTTACGCAATTTAGCAGCGTCTTCGTGCGGGATTACTCCCAGCTCAGCCCATGCTTCACAAGCGCAAATCTCAACTTCCAGCCACGCCTTGAATTTATTTTCCTCCGTCCAAATAGCTCGCATCTCAGGTCTGCTGTAACGTTCGATCATATTCTTTAGTTCCTCCAAAGTTTAGATTGCTCCACCCAGGACAAGCCGTCTCCGGTATCCTTGCAGAGCAGATTGATATGGCCCATCTTGCGGCCGGTCTTACTCTCAGTCTTGCCATATATATGAAGCTTAGGTACAACACCCAGCTTATTATCTTTTTCGTCCTGTGTACAGGTCGCTTTAATCGCGCCATCCAAATGCTGGCCTAGTACATTTACCATAACTACAGGTGTCAAAAGCGTTGTATCGCCTAGCGGCAGATTACAAATCGCCCGGACATGCTGCTCGAACTGTGAAGTCGCGCAAGCGTCCATGGTGTAATGCCCGGAGTTATGCGGTCTTGGTGCTAACTCATTGACGTACAATTGTCCGTCCTCTGTGACGAACATTTCTACTGCCAGCAGTCCAACCGCATCAAGTCCAGCGATTAATGTCTCTGCCAATTCGCATGCTCTCCGCTGAATGTCCTCTGCCACTCTTGCAGGCACAATGGACAGATGTAAAATATTATTTACATGAATATTTTCCGAGGGTGGGAAGCTCTTAACCTCACCAGAAGCACTGCGTGCTGCAACAACGGATATTTCACACTTAAAAGCTACAAACTTCTCAAGCACCAGCTCCGGCACAACGGATCCGGGTGCTACTTGCCGGAAGGCTTCTTCCAGCTCTTCTACCTGACGGATCACGGCTTGTCCCTTGCCGTCATAACCGCCTGTGGCTGTCTTCAGTACACAAGGTAGTCCAAGTTCAGCCGCCGCCACTTTCAGCTCCGCAAGGCTATCCACCTTCCGGTACGGGGCGACCGGTACGCCTGCCGCCTCGATGGCGGCTTTTTCGCGCAACCGATGCTGCGTCGTATACAGCAGCGCGCTGCCCTGCGGCACGTACGATTCCTCCGTCAGCAGCGCGGCAACGCCCGCGTCGACGTTCTCGAACTCGTACGTGATGACGTCCGAGCGGCGGGCTAGCTCCCGCGCCGCGTCCCGGTCGTTATACGCCGCTGTAATCTGCGGCGTGACTTGACCGCTAGGCGCATCCGGCGCAGGGTCCAGCGCCACGAAGCGGTAGCCCATGGCGCTGCCAGCCAGCGCCATCATGCGCCCGAGCTGCCCGCCGCCGAGCACGCCGACGGTCGCGCCGGGCAGCAGCGTCCGGACGGTGTCCGTACCGGACGCATCCATAGCGGCTGGCGAAGTAACGCCGCCAGCCTCCTGCAGCTTCAGCTCCTCCGGTCTCATAAGCTGTCGCTGCTTTCAAGGACTTCGTCGCGGATCGCATCCCGCCGCAGCTGCGCGCGCTGCTGCACTTCTGGATCGAATGCTCCGATAATCTGTGCGGCCAGGAGGCCTGCATTAATGGCCCCTGCCTTACCAATGGCTACCGTTGCCACTGGAATGCCTCCTGGCATCTGCACGATGGAGAGAAGCGAATCAAGCCCATTAAGCGCCTTCGACTGCACTGGCACTCCAATCACAGGCAGGATCGTCTTTGCTGCCACCATACCCGGCAAATGCGCTGCACCACCCGCTCCTGCAATAATGACGCGAATACCCCGGCCCGCGGCTTCCTCCGCATAGCTGAACATCAAGTCCGGCGTCCGGTGCGCAGATACTACCTTCTTCTCATAAGATAATCCCAGCTCTTCAAGCACCGCACAAGCGTGCTCCATCGTGTCCCAATCCGATTTACTGCCCATGATAACAGCTACCTGCACAGACATGATTCGACCTACCTTCCAGTCACTAGTATGGATATCTTTATCTTGTAAATTCGAATAAAAAAAGCCCGATGACCAGACGCATTTTGCTGCGGGAGGATCGGACTAGTAAAGAAATTAGGAAAAAATAATCCGCGTGCCTATCATTAGGCTCTATTAAGCGCGGAAAATGGCATAATGCATCATTCCGTTACCCGGACCGCATTGCCGCATTCTATCATCCTATTTCCTCGTAGTCCGGTAATTTACGGTTCCCGGGTAGAAACTTCCGGGCCATATCCCCGGTTTTATACGAGTTGCTCATGACATCAGTTTAACAATCCCCTACACAGGATGTCAACTCAAACACGAACATTGGTAAATTCCGATTAATAATCGTTCGCTTTTAGGCGTATTTAATTTCTCAATAACCACTTATTTTGATGATAAAGACTTCTTTCCGTACACTATTAGCTCTAACAACAGATGTTATATTAACTGTAGAATAGGCTTCATGGAAATACATATAATTCCTCTACTGGATATGAATCTAGTCATTTCGTTTCTTATTAATGAAAAAAGGAACGCCATAAGCGTCCCTTTTAACTTTATATTATTTTACAACCAGCACTGGAATGCGGGCGCTTTGTACTACATTGTGGCTCACACTTCCCAGAACAAACTCACGTATTCCGCCAAGTCCGCGGCTGCCGATAACAATTACATCTATAGCATGTTCTTTAGCATATTTCAAAATCACTTCAGCGGGAGATCCTTGTAATAGCTCAACCTCAGCATTCAAGCCTTCAGCCTCAAGGCGTCCCTTGACTTCTTCCGTAGTCTGCACTGCTAAATCATAATATTCTTTATTTACTGAAGCCGGTAGTGGTGCTAGAGCTTCTCCGATAAAAAATCTTGGGAATTCAAATGCGTGAACGACATGCATCGTAGAACCCGGAGTTACTTTTGCGAGTTCAATTGCGCGCTCCAATGCTTGATTAGAAGCCTTAGATCCATCATAGGCGAGTAAAATTTTAGAGAATAACATGTACGCCACCTCTTTTTCTAGTTTGTAATCATTAAGACTATCACCTTAAAAAATAGCTGTACAAAAAGATATTCAGCAACAGAAGTAACGGAATTCCGATCCTAAAGGACATATGTCGCGTTTTGTGGCGCTTACGATACATGGCAATCAGCACGCCTAGTGCCCCGCCCATAGCTGCCAGCAGAAAAAGTGTCTTCTCAGGTACACGTTCTCGCCGTTTACGGGCTTTGTTCTTGTCTTCGGACATCACTACATATCCGATAATATTAATTACCACAAACCACAACATTATAACCTTGACCATTCTCCCGGGCTCTCCTCCTTGCTTCCTATCTATCTCTATTATATTCCTCTTTTTCACAAAAAACCAATCATCCTTACACGCTCTGATAACTTCGCTACCTGCCTCTTTCTTTTCACTGCTTCGCATCCTTCATCCATATCCATGACAACACCGCAGCCAGCGCCGCCGCAATTCCACCCAGCCAGAACCCTCCGGTCAAGCCATAAAGAGCGCTCATCCAGCCTGCCACGAACGGCCCAGCCGACATACCTATTGCATAAACCGCCTGATAGAAGCCCATAGCTGTTGCACGCTTATATGGATCTACTTCTGACACCGACTTGCCTAGCAACAATGGGAAAATAAGTCCCTGCATAAATCCGTTTCCTATCTGAGTCAGACAGAGCGTCGCTAGCGTCGGCATTGAAGGAATAAGAAGTGTAAACAATGCACTTCCCGCGAAGCCTAAGAGAAGCGTGCCCCGGTCTCCTAGCAGCCTACCAAATGTCCGTGAGCCATAGAGGGTCGCGACAGCATGCGGAATCATAAAAGCGAGCGTCAGCCAGCCCAAGCTTTCTTTACTTGCTCCGATATTCAGAGCTTGGTTTGGCGTATATCCGAACATCGTTATGAATAGCACACAGTGTGCCAACACTGACAGCAGAGAAACTCTTACCAGAAGTGGCTCCTTCATAACACCCGCTAAGTCCTTGATCTGGATCGCACTTTGCCGTTTCTCCTGTTTTTGTTCAGGCAGCCGCAGCGCAAGCAGCAGCGCCGCAATCGCTACAATTCCTCCAATCAGAAACGGGGTATTCCAGCCCCAATGCTCCACCATATAGCCACTGATCATCATACTGGTCAATTGGGCAATCACCGTAGTGAATTGCAGCATGCCCATCGCTTTTCCAGCTTCCTCTTTCGGGAAATATCCCGCGAACATCACAGTGTACACAACCCATGCCGAAGCCGCTATACCGGATACCGCACGTGCTGCCAATGCCCACCCAGGCTGTGCTCCCCACATGAAAAGAAAGCAGCTGGCTCCGCTCGCAATCAGTCCCAGGTAGATAAACGGACGCCGCCGATTCAAATAATCCGAACCGATGCCAATCGGCAGTCGGAACAGAATCTGCATTAACCCATATACGCCCAGCACCATGCCCACCATAAAATATGATGCTCCCAAATGCTCCACATAAGGGGAAAGCACCGGAACATAAATATAAGAAGAGAACCAAAACATAAATACAATAACGAGAAAGAAAAACTTACTGCCTCCCTGCCCCTCTGGGCTACCTGCTGCTTTTAGTTGATCCACTTGTTGTTCAGCTGCCACCCTAATCACCTGCTCTATGTATTTGCTTAACATTCTAATTCAAAGCCTATCTGTAGACCACAAAAACTTACGTGGACAGAAAAAAAGGCTACTGAGTACACTCAGCAGCCTTTTTATTACGATACATGCGATCCTTTTTACTTATCCTTCTTTTGCCCTTCAAGCGCTGCTTTCAGCAGTTCCCCAAGGTTAGAACCAATGCTTTCTTGCTTACTGTATTGCTGTACCAGCTTTTGCTGTTCGCGTTTATTCACATGCTTATGATCCTTATCCAAGGTTTCTGTGATTCCACAGCCCAAACATTGTACGAACATGCCTGCTTTACCCTCTTTAAGCTCCATTTTCTTATGGCACTGTGGACAGCGGCGATTCGATAGTCTTTTCTCTCCGGCACGGGTATAACCACAGTTATCTGCAGGGCATACAAGCAGCTTGCCACGTTTGCTCTTTTTCTCCAGCAGTCTTGTACCGCATTCCGGACAATTACTGTTCGAGACATTATGCGGTTTATATTCTGCTCCACTAGTTTTGACGCCAGTTACCAACTCCTGTGCCATACTGCGGATGCCTTGCAAGAAGAGCTCCGGCTTGCCTTGACCACGCGCTATTTTCTCCAGCTCAGCTTCCCAGCGAGCGGTTAGATCTGGTGTCCTTAGCTGTGTGGATACCAACTCAATAAGCTGCTTGCCTTTACCAGTCGGATGCAGCAGATTCCCTTGGCGTTCAATGGTATCGGAGCTTACCAGCTTCTCGATAATATCCGCGCGGGTTGCCGGGGTTCCCAGTCCGTGCTTCTCCATTTGCGTCAACAGCGAAGCTTCATTATAACGTTTCGGTGGCTGTGTTCGTCCAGGACGAACCATACAGCGGCCAATTGTGACAGTTGCCCCTTCGCGCAGCTCAGGTAGCTTCACACTCCCAGCTGCTGGCTCATCCGATGGCTCCTCGTCGTCATCGTTACTCATATCTCCGCCGTACACTTCACGCCAACCGGCATCCTTTACCGTCGTCCCTTTGACATGGAAGCTTTCGCCTTCCACGTTGACGGTGACAGCTACCGCATCATAGCGAGCTGGTGGGTAGAACAAGCTAATAAAACGCCGTACAATCAGATCATACAGCTTACGTTCCTCAGTACTCAGACCATTTAACAATACGGTCTGCTCTGTCGGAATAATAGCATGGTGATCGCTTACTTTGCTATCATCCACGATCCGCTTCGTAATCGGCAGCGGTTTGCGAAGCAGTGGACGTGCCAAAGCTGCATATGGGCCGACAGCTACACTGTCTAATCTTTCCTTGAGTGTGCCCGTCATATCTGATGTTAAGTAACGACTGTCCGTACGCGGGTAAGTTACAAGCTTGTGCTGCTCATATAACCGCTGAAGCACACTGGAGGTCTGCTTCGCGGAGAAGCCGAACTTCCGGTTCGCATCACGCTGCAATTCAGTCAGATCATAAGCGAGTGGATGAGGTTCACTCTTCTCACTCTTCTGTACCTTAATAATACGGCCGCTGCGTCCAGTAAGCTTATCCTTTAGACTTGCCGTCTTATCCTTTTCAAATATCCGACCATCGCCGTTACTGGCCCGCCATGCCGCTTGGAAATCTCCAAAATCAGCAGTCAGCGTCTCAAAATCAACGGAACGGAAACCCGTAATCTCCTGTTCACGATCCATGATCATCCCTAATGTCGGCGTTTGTACCCGCCCTGCGGAGAGCGGCGAACCGAACTTACATGTCAAAGCTCTCGTGACATTCAGTCCAATCATCCAATCCGCCTCTGCGCGGCACCGCGCAGATTCATACAGACGATCAAAATCGCGACCTGGGCGGAGCTTTGCGAATCCTTCTTTTATCGCTTTATCCGTCTGAGAAGATATCCAGAGCCGCCGGAATGGCTTTTTCCACCCCGCCATATTCATAATCCAACGTGCCAACAGCTCTCCTTCACGAGCAGCATCCGTAGCTACCACAAGCTCCTCAATATCCTGACGCTTCATTAGATGCTGAACAGCTTTGTATTGCTGGTTGGTCTCACGCAGCACCTTCAGCTTTGCCTTCTCCGGCAAAATCGGCAAATCCTCCAAAGCCCAAGTTGCAAACTTTTTATTATAATCTTCAGGCTCTGCCAGGCCGACTAAATGACCCAGTGCCCAGGTAACCACATATTTTGGACCTTCAATATAGCTCTTCTGTTTATTATTACATCCCATGACTCGTGCGATCTCGCGTGCAACAGACGGCTTCTCCGCCAATACTAATGTCTTCATAATGCTCCCCTTTCCACATCAAATTTCATTATATCATTAAATGAATGTTAGCAAATATCGTCAGGCCTTACCGGGTCACTCCGTTATACACTAAATAAATCAAACAACGAAAACTCAGTGAGTGAAATCTTCATTTCATTAGAAAAGCCCGTATCTGCTTTGCAGACACGGACTTTTTTTGCTTATGGGATTAATAGTTACTCTTGCTCCACCTGAATCGTTTTTTCAAGCTCCGGATAATAATGTTTAACTTGTTTTCCTTCTTCATCTCTTAATGCTTTATGGCTCTCATCAATGGAGTAAGTAAACGGCTTAACTGTAATTGTTTTTGGTGTTTGTGGGAACGGACTGAAATCTTTGTCTACCATAGGATAGACTATAGCCGGCAAGTTGAATGACCCACTCGAAGAAAATGCATTGCCTAGTTCATCAACAATTTCATAGAACATTTCAGAGGTTGTGTATCCATCCTTTTCTTTCACAGTTGGCGCTTTACCTTCTTCGCTGAGCTGTAATCTGCTTGTGGCTGGAGTTAATTCCAGCTTGGTAATCGTATAACTGAATTCTTCTGCCTCTTTTGTTTGGTTCAGATCAAGCTTGATAATTCCTTCCGTTACTTTTTTCACCGGCACCTTGATTTCAAAAGGCTCTGCGATTTGTGTAACCGGCACAGTGATGCTTAATTCAAATTCATTCCCCAAAGCCTCTACATTATTTAGATTTCTATAATCGTATAAAATAGCATTCTTTTTACCCTCAACATCGCCAAAAGACGACATTTGGCTCTCCAAATTCTTTCCATTCGGCAATTTCACTTCTGCTGAACCCAACAACCCTTTTTCGGACTGGTTCATTGTCACTTTCGCATACTGCTGTTCTTTTACCGCTGGATCGAATTCAATCGGTTCAATAATCATTTCTGCCATCATCTTATCCTTATCAATGCCTTCCCGTTCAATCGCAAAAGCCAACCGCGAGCCGTCATAATAGGCATCGGTAACCTTCAAGGTCACTCCATCATGGGTAACGCTTTGGTTAGGCGCAGTAGATAATCCTTTTTCTTTAGCAGCATTTAGACCTTTATCGTCAATCCCCTTAAAAATACTTCCTACAACAGGAATCTGCTTTAACGTTTCAGCCATGACTGGGGATATAAATCCGCTACCGATTATTCCCGCACCCAACACTGCTGCTGCCGCGGCAGCCACCAATGATTTTTTCAGAAACTTATTCCCACTTTTTCTTGACGCTCGCTTTTCCATTCCCTCGTCTCCTATTCGCTTCATAATTGAATCGCTGAAACTGTCTACCGGCATTTCATGATTTTGGAATGTTTGACGAATGTGCTCCATCTTCTGACTTTCAGTTGGATCTTGCCATTTCTCCATGGGGGCTTCCTCCTTCATTTATTCTTTGCCGGACTAACTTTTTGCGTAGACGTTCAAATTTCTTGCGTAAAGTAGCTGAATTACAATCCATAATCTGACCCATTTCTTCAAAACTGTACTGCTCTACTACCTTAAGAATCAGAAGATTGCTCTCTTCAGCTGTCAGATCATCCATAAATAACTTCTGCAATGGCTCCTCATCGTTAGGATTATAATAGGCTTTCGGCTGCTGCTCTTTATATAGCGACAACAGACGGTTTCTTCGTTTGCGTTTGCGAACCTGATCCAGACAATGATGATAGGCCACTTTATACAGCCATGAATTAAAAGAGACTCGTTTCTCATAACGTCTGAGTTCCTGATACACTTTTACAAATATATCTTGCACAGCATCCTCTGCTTCTTCATGACTTCTCAAAATATAATAGCAATACGTATAAATCTTTCTTTCATAGGCTTGTATTATAGTTCTATAGGCTTCGCGGTTACCCGCAAGAACCTGATCAATAGCCTCTTCAATTATTGTTTGATTCACTTGGACCCCGGGGCTGCGACGTTCCAAAGAATCACCTCCTTGTTATTGACTACAACTATATAACGAATGTGATCCCTTTAATTGTGACAGGCTCAAATTTTTTTCCAAATATGTTATAAACATCATCTGTTTTTCAATAAAAAAAGCGACTGCCCCGATTGATGCTCGGAGAAATCGCTTTTATAATATTCCATATTTATAAACTTTTTACTTATTTATATTTTTCAACTCAATACATGCTTCAAAAAATACAATATCACTATTCTGGCCACGGACATATATACCATCATCCGTTACAGCTGAGCGTAAAATAGTCAGTTCATCCCCAAACTTAGCTTCTTGTAGATATGTAATCCGGAAGCGTGTGAACTCTGCATTATCCCATTCCGCTAAACTAAGTGCATCACAACATAAATCTCCGTATCGGGCATTATTCAGATGTCCGTTGCTATCCAGCCCACTATATCTTACCTGATACCGATAAGCTTCTTCCATAATAATATCAGTAGGGATCGTTACCTTAACAGGCATATCCCCTACTGAATCGCCATTATAGTGCTTAACCTGAACTGGAAGAGCGTTCGGTCTGAGTATCTTTCTCTTCTCAATATCTACTAAAGCCCATATAGAACGCGCTGTGGCAATCTCTATATGATCTGCATCAAAAATACGATAATCCCTTTGCCATAAAGCCCCTTTAGTACCTTTACTCCAGGTATGTACGCTAAGCACATCATTTGGGCGAGGAATACGCTTAAAATCAAGATCTAACGTAATCATCATCCAGCCCATTCCTGCATTCAGAATTTCTTCCACACTTATCCCCAAATTACCCACTGCGAAGTCTGCCGCACATTGCATGATATCCAAAATAAAGGATAACTTACCCTGCGAACGATAATCCGTGTCGCTCGCATGTACAGAAAAATCTTCTATCCACACAAGATTACTACTGTTGTCCATTGTTTATCCTCCTGCCATGCAAAATATCCTTGCATTTACTTGAAGTATCCACATATACCACTGCTCTATCCACATAAATTGGGGACTACTTTCATTTTTGAATATATTTTATTATTCCATCCACATGTTAGTAACTTTTATTTTTTCGTTATTTCCCCATGACTTATCCACATTATTTAAATTAAGCGATAAAGGGAACAAAAAAGCCATTGTTGATAAATCAACAATGGCTTCGTGTGCTTGGCAACGTCCTACTCTCCCAGGACCCTTCGGTCCAAGTACCATCGGCGCTGGAGGGCTTAACGGTCGTGTTCGGGATGGGTACGCGTGG
>NZ_JBHXIZ010000008.1:109477-208179 GCF_042723305.1 Paenibacillus sp. NPDC058367 | reverse complement strand
CTCATACCATTCCTCTTCCCTATCTTCTTCGTTATAAACAAAAATACCCTACCGAGAGACTTTTTAAAAGTGTCTACTCGATAGGGTACAGTTTAATTATGGCTTCGTCTTTTGTAATTTTGCATACCCTTTTCATCCTAGAAAATAAGGACCTTTTACAATTGAACTATTGGACCGAAAGTACAGTCTCCAACTCAGGGATATATTCCTTGACCATATTGTTGTCTTCCCACAGTCCTTTAGTCCCAGCTGGGGCTTGACCTTCGGAAACGACTAAGTACGGTTTGATGGTTACGGTACTTGGTATAGTCTTGAAGGGTTCAAAACGAACATTATAAGATTCGCTTAAGGGGTGAGCACCGATGGGCTTCAGTTGAACGCCGCGTTCATCTACAATGTCAAATTGAAGAGCGATGACGCCCCCGTTAGCCCCCTTATATTTCGAAGGGATAGAAGCGAGCATTTCTTCTACGCTCTGGCCCGGTTTGGTTTTGTACTCAATGGATAACTGCGTTGTGATTGGGGTGATTTCCACCTTACTGATCTGCAAGTTAATGTTATCGTGATGCATGGTCTCCTCTGAAGTTAGTACGGTAACGGGCGTTGATTTTGTAACAGGCAGAACGAATTCGAACGGGACATCGTAACCCTTTAACGTTATATTTACAGTCAAGTCAAACTGATCAGGGAACTGGACAGTCTGTGTTGTTGTGCTCGGCTCATAATAAGTGTTCAAAACCTGAACCATTATGCTGGAAGCTGTCTCACCATCCATGTGTTCGTAACTCCAGAGCAGGGGTTGGCCTTTATAGAGAACCTCAAACTTATCCACTGCCCCTTTATTGGCATCTGAAGGCGGCGAATTGGGCTCCGAAGCCAGACGGTTTCCAGGAGTGGTTATGTTCATAAGAATTCGGGTTCCGTCAAATAACAACGTTGGGATATTCATGGTCACATCGCCATGGGTCACGCTTTGGTTTACGTTTGTGATGAAATCCTCGGCTTGTTGAACACCGGGATCTAAGTTTTTTTCGCCCCATAATGAATAGATTTGTCCCAAAACCGGAATTTGCTTGAGTGCATCAGCCATTGCGGGCGATACAAAGCCGGAAGCAAGGACTGTAACTCCAAGAATTGCAGCGGCTGCAGTGGAAATCAACCATTTATTAAAAGTTTTAGATACATTTTTCTTTTTCTGAACGGGGGAAATGGAATTATCGGTTTCCCTGATGATTTGGTAAGTCTCATTCAGCTTGGAGCGGGCAATATCCGATAACTGATCGGGAAGTAGGCTTTGGCAGCTCTTTAATTGTTCTTCTAACTTAGTGTTTACCATGTCGCAACTCCATTTCTTGATTGAATTGAGATGAATGCTTTAGCTTTTTGCGGGCGCGATGCAGCCGGGTCTTCACGGCTACCGTAGAAATTTCGAGAATGTCGGAAATTTGACTGATCGGCATGTCCTGTAGGTAATGAAGGTGAATGACAATCCGTAGATTCTCCTCAAGATGTTGAACGGCATCCCATATTTCGATTTTCTCATAATCCTTGGAAATGGAAGGGACTTCGGGAAGCTCTCCATAAGGGAGGGCTCTTGCGTTGTTTTTGATCATTTTGTTGCATTCATTAATCAGAATCCGGAAGATCCACGTTTTGAAAAAAGCGGGCTCTCTAAGTGTATGGATGGACCTAAAGGCTTTAAGCATCGTCTCTTGCAGGGCATCTGCACAATCTTCGTCTTTGTTGACGATGGACCTTGCAGTTCTATACAGAGGTAACTCTATCTCTTGCATCAGCTGCACGAATGCTTCAGAGTCCCCAGCTTTGGCTTTGACGACAATAGGATTAATATGCAAAGATTTACCTGCTTTCTTGACTAAAAGTCTTAGGATGTTCGTAACGTTACTTAAATATTAGATCGGGCAGGCAGCTAGAAGGTTACAACGAAAGTAAACCTAAGATATCCAGGGACTGAACCGCTTGGGCAAATTAGCACACACGGGATTCTCCAAGCATTCTGGGTTCACAAAATAATGTAGTATCTGGTGGGGCAGTGTTGCTTACTGAAAGAAAAAGCCCCCTCCGCCGTTTTGGCGGAAAGGGCCGTAGCTCAATTATTTCGTGATGCTTTTCAATAGACTTATCATATTCCCCTTTTATTATATATATATGAGAAATGGCTTCAAATGCATCTGTATACTTTGGACTTGGCTGTAGTTCGTAACCTTTGGAATAGTATTCTATGGCTTCGTCGTACCTGCAAAGTTTAGCCATACAGTCTCCTCTGGAGGACCATGCAAGCCAATCCTCAGGATACAAATCAGTCATTTGCTCCCAGAGAGCAAGTGCCTGAGAAAGGTCGCCCTCTTCCTTGCATATCAGCCCTCCATATTTTTGATATAAATGACCAGGATGGATTTGGTTCAATTGTTCCAGAATTTCTTTTGCTTCAATACATCTGCCGTCTGCGATTAAGTAGTTCATAAGCCAAACATAAGCCTGCCAGTAATCCGGGTGATTCGGCACGAAATTCTTATAATACGCAATGAGTTTATGGTGATTTGAAAAGTTCCAATCAAAAATGATTCCATTCTCCGCATCTCGCAAGGCATTATGATTACTTTTGCTGTCCGGAGCTAATAGCAGCGCATCCTTAGCATAATGGGAAGCCAATTCACGGTGCTCATCTGAACGATGAATGTGTAACTGAGCTAGCAGGGTGAGACATGAGGACTTTTTTTGCGCATCATTTAGTTTTTCTTTTAAAAATTGTTCAGCATAGTTAAAGTCGTCTTCAGATATAAAATGTTCAGTACTAATCATATTTCCAATTCGTTCTAAATGGGTATCATCGGTTAATGCAAATAATTCATCAATTGTAACACCAAAAATCACGGATAAATCAGGAAGAATTTGAATATCAGGCATGGTTACATTGTTTTCCCACTTAGATACTGCTTGGGATGACAGATTCAGTTTTGCTGCTAGTTCTTCCTGAGTTAGTGCTTTTTGTAAACGAAGTGTCTTTATTTTTTTTCCTATCTCAACATTCATTTGGATAACCTCCAATTTGTATCATTTCGACTAGTCAATTGCAGTATAACTTTTTGTATAAAATATCCACAATGACCGCTTGGTTAAGCGAATTAACCTATCAGGTTAACTTGGTAGGATGTTGGTTCAATTTATAAGAAGGGCGATTTGAGATTTATCGACAATTCTCCTCTGAGGGTTGGAGGCGAGGGAATGTAAAAAATTTACTTGTGATCTCGATTTTCTTTCTCAAGGTTGCGGAGCATATCTTGTTATGACATACTCGTCAGCAAATGGTTCACTAAGTTAAACGATTGAACGAAACGAAAGCGGTGAGAATCATTAATAAACAGCAACAGGTTGAAGTCATCAAAGATGATTTCAAGATGTGCCAGAAGGTCTTTTTAGCTATTGGTAATGAGACAAGACAATCTATTATTACTGTACTTATGGAGACTACCTGTACGAACGGGTTACGCGTAGGTGAGATTACTGAAAAAACGCATCTATCACGACCTGCTGTCTCCCATCATCTAAGAATCTTAAGAGAAGCCGGAATTATAATGGTGAGGGAAGAAGGCTCTAAAAATTATTATTTTATGGACGTTAGAACAAAATTAGGAGTGTTAAAAAATCTTATAAACCATCTCGATGAATTTATGGAACAATATTATTAGAATTGGAGGTTTCTTAATGAAAGCGATGATCATTGAAAAATACGGGAAAAGTCCTCTTCTAATGGCAGACATTCCAACACCTTCAGTAGGTGATTATGATGTGTTGGCAGAAATCCATGCGGCAAGTATTAATCCTATCGATTTCAAGGTGCGGGATGGCAAAACTCGTATGTTGTTGAAATACGATATGCCGCTTGTGTTAGGAAATGATTTTTCAGGTATAGTCACCAAAGTAGGAAATAAAGTAACAAAATTTAAAATAGGCGATGCAATATACGGACGGCCAAGAAAAAATAGAATTGGAACCTTCGCAGAATATATATCCATACATGAGGACGATATAGCCTTAAAGCCACAAAATCTTTCCTTTGAGGAAGCGGCGTCAATCCCATTAGTCGGGCTTACATCCTATCAAGCATTACATGATATATTACAGCTATCGGCAGGGCAAAAGGTATTGATTCAAGCTGGATCGGGCGGCGTTGGGACCTTTGCTATCCAGCTTGCTAAAGCGATGGGAGTTTATGTAGCTACAACTACTAGCGATGCTGGAGCTAATCTGGTCAAATCTCTTGGGGCCGATCAAATAATCAATTATAAAACAGAACAATTTGATAAGGTCTTACAAAATTATGATGGAGTATTCGATACGATTGGCGGAGAGACATTAGAAAAGGCTTTTAAAATAGTCAAACCAGGCGGACAAATTGTATCGGTTTCTGGGCTGCCCAATGCACGCTTCGGAGTTGAATATGGGTCTGGTTTTATAAAAACGAGTCTTTTTCGATTGGTTACCCGTAAGCTAACAAAATTAGAAAAGCAATATAATGCCAAATACAGCTTCTTGTTCATGAAACCAAGCGGGAGACAATTGGAGATCATTTCGGAGCTTATAGAAGCAGGGGAAATAAAGCCTGTAATTGATCAAATATTCTCTTTCGAAGAAGCTCAGAAGGCGATGGAGTATTCTGAATTGGGCAGGGCAAAAGGAAAGATCGTATTAAAGATAAAGTGATAGGGAATTTAACCCCACTCATAGAATATAACTACTTGTGTCAAGAAAGGAGAATTTCTATGTGTTTTCACTGTTATAGGAAGATAAGAATCCGTCACCTCCCTGAAACCAACGTGTTAAAGTAAGATATTACACAAATCATATGGGGTGTACCGGATGAAGATTAATAATAATTATTTGAAGGAACAATTAAAACATGTTTACTGGCTTAATGGGGGGCCTTGTGCTGGGAAGACTACCATGACCAAGGAATTTGTAGAGGAGCTAGGCTTTCAAACATTGGGGGATGATGTCTTAAAATACAGACCATTCACTAGTCCTGTTGAATACCCTGCCCTTCAATTTCCTAATTCTGATTTGGATTGGAATAAGTGGTTCAATAAACCTGTAGATGAGCACTGCCAATGGCTATTTCAAATCGTCGAAGAGATGATGGACTTCTTTATCATTGATTTGTTAACAATGCCTAATGATAAACCAATTATAATAGATTTAGGAATAATGCCTGAACGTATACTACCGTTTATTCCAGAAGAGAGAATGATTTGTTTTTATACGTCCGATGAAGAGATAGAGAGATTATATTACTTTAGAGAAGATCATAAGATGATTTTAGATTGTATTAACGCCTACACGATAAATCCAGAAGAAACGATTAAACACGGTAACAAATCTATGGTTAAGTTCTCTAATGAGATTAAGACTGCTTGTAATAAAATGGGGATCAAAACCGTTGAAAGAATACCAAGTATGAGCGTGGAAGAACAATTTAGGTTAGTTAGAGAACATTTTGGATTGTAGAGATGACCAAAAGGCAGATCTATTACAAAGACCCCTTCCTTGTTTAGGAGGGGGTTGTCTTTATATATGGGTGTAAATTTTAATATAAGTGCAACCCATCCTAAGAATTCTCTACTATATAGATAAGAGTGTTTAAAAGGAGAAAACGAATGGAAGACCAAGGAATAATCCACCTATACTTACAGCGTTCACAGCAAGCCATTTTAGAGACTAAAAATAAATATGGGGCTTACTGCAGAGTCATTGCAAGAAACATTATTTCAAATTTCTCGGATGTTGAAGAGTGTGAGAACGATACATACTTAGCGGCATGGAATGCGATACCGCCCAATCTGCCTAGGAATTTTTCGGTATTTTTAGGGAGGATCACCCGTAATATTGCGCTTGATAAGTATGGTTATAATACAGCGAAGAAGCGTAATCGTGAGTTTGAAGTCATTTTAACGGAACTAGAAGAATGTCTAGCTTCGCCTGATACTGTAGAAACAGAGTATGAAGAAGGTGAGATCGCAAACTTAATAAATCAATTTTTATATGGCATAGATGAGCAAGCGAGAAACATATTTATTGGAAGGTACTGGTATTCCTATTCAATAGATGAGCTTTCTATGAGATTTAATATGAGTAGTAGTAAAGTGAAATCCATATTATTTAGGACAAGAAATAAACTTCGAGTTCATCTAGACAAAGAGGGGGTTAACCTATGAAAAAAGAAGATTTATTTAAGGAGATCGGACTCATTGATGAAAACTTAATTGAAGCGGCTGGGCACAATGGAACAGAGAAAAGGAAAAAAGGAATTTCTAAAAAGTGGGTTATTTTGGTTGCCTGTCTTGTCCTATATAGTTCAACCGCTTCAGCTTTATTAGCAACAGAATATTATAAAAATCAAAATTCAGAGCCTTACATACGTTATTTAAATGCTGAAGACATGGAGTTAGAGCCTGCTACTCAATATGATGCGGAAAAATTTCTACATGCTTTAAAAAGTGATAATAATGAATATGTATATATTGCTATTAATAGGCTGGTAGAAAGCTTTAATGATCCCACGTTGAGAGTAAAAGCGTTAAAAGAACTTCAGCCATTTATAAAAAATGAGAATCAAAAAATCGCTGATGCGGCTGCTTTTGCCGTAGATATTTTGTCGAAAAGTTATCGGAGCCCTTATATTGTTAAGCTAGCAGACGGAAGTATGATATTTACGTTGTTTAATAATTATTCGGATTATGGAAGTCAAAATGTCATTTGGAGAATAAAAGACAATGTGCTTAAAGAATATTTAAGTTTTTCTGCACCATCTATGTATATTACAAAAATTATCCCTTCTCCAAATCATAAGTTAATTGCGATCGTAACATGCTCTAATAAAAGTAATTTTGTTCAAATTAGCAATATTGAAGAGGGAATGACAAGTCCAGAGTTAATAGAATCTGCAAGAGTCAAATATGGTGCACAAAAAGAACTAGATACATGGATTCGCAACGATCATGAGAATTATAGCTATGCTGATAACCTGGTGTGGAAAGACAATGATACATTAGTATTTGAAGGTTCTCTTGCCTACCAGAATACTGAGATTATTGAGAATGTTACAGTGAAATATCAGTTTAGTAAAAAGATAATAGAAGTAAAAGAGAAGGGGTTGTGACCATCGGATAAACGTACTTTTATTTCTTGTCCACATTTATACCTTACCAAAACGATGGAATTGCATTTAATGAATAATATCGATAATAAGGGAGGTTTTGAGGATGGGAAATAGAAAAGCTGGCGGTTATGACCCCGTACAGATCTTTAACTCCACATCGTTTAATGCATTTGGAAAAGTTGAATATGCATCCATCTTATGTAGTGATGACAATTATAGTGTTCAGCGTGACGAGACTTGGAAAGCTTCTAGCCGTGGAGTCTGTTTGGTGACTAGAATCACTGCAACGGTTAGAACGCCGAGTGGAAATATTCAAGCGGAACCTTATACGTCTTCCGGCACTTCTTACAGCCAGTTTGCCATTATACAGGTAGGGGTAAATAAGTTCCAAGTGACGCGTGTTGTAAGTAACAAAAGACACAAGTAAAATTGCAAGCGGGGGATTATCAAGGATAGGCACCAAACATGAAAAGACGACAGGCCAAAGATAAGAGGCTGGTCGTCTTTTTTTTTCGTTCTAATGTTTCTTATACCATAATATTCTGCGATGCATTGAGGAATCTTTCAAGAGCCGGAATGGGCGTAAGTCCGGTTGATAATTGCCTTCAATGATCCAAATCCGGCAGTTCCTGTCGATGCCTATATCGAACCCGACTTGTCTAAGCTTTGGGTAACGCTCACCCAGTTGTGTGGCTGCCAATAATGCGATCTGTTCCGCTTTGACAAGCAAGCTCCGATCTCCGATTCGGGCTAATTTGAGTGCCTCAAGGACTGGAATGGTGCGGCTAGCCACATTCGTGACTAGATATCCTTGCGCCGCAACTTTCGCGTATGAGCCTGTCACGTTCCAAGTGGATGAAGAGCTCTTTTGTCGTTGAACCATTATCCGAATGTCGAATGGCTTGTGTTGAATTTGGGCAAGCTGCAGACGCCTTTGGACAATATATCCACGACCTCTGTTTTTTTTATGGAATAATTTAAATAACTTATCGCTGTCTGTCATGGTGAAAGCTTTCTTTTCGTTATGAATACGATAGGCGTTTGCACCGTTTCGTTTAATGAACAGGATATCCCTTCCGTAACTCCCGTTGCGAGGTTTCAATACGACGCTTTGATAGTGAAGCAGCATATTCGTTAATGCGTTCTTCTTAAGCAACTGTGTCTCTGGCAGCCGTCCGGCGAGAGAGGAACCCTTGCGAAGGATGCGATATTGCAACCATTTGTCTCTTTTGATTAACATTAGAATCACAGCCTTTTTCAATCTTCTACGGTAATTCTAAGTCAAATTAGGAATCAGTATAAGTGGATATTCGTCCATATTTATGAGCCGAAGCAGGTGAAAAAGGCTTTTAGGCGGCTAAATTTCATTACTGTTCAGCTTCGGCTGGGCGCGGATTATTTATTGGCATTCGCCCAAACACTCTTTCCGCGAATGCATATGATGATTGTGCCTACTCATTGAAAGGAGTGATCACATATGGGATTTTTTCCAACGCCGGGAAGCGGCCAATTCCCAGGGTTTCCGGGTGGACCAGGAGGACCAGGAGGACCAGGAGGACCGGGTGGACCGGGTGGACCAGGTGGATTTCCTGGGACTCCGGGACCTCCAGGAGCTGCACCGGGAGGCGTTCAAGCGCCGACGGCACCTCCACCGCAATTCGTACCGCAAATGTCGGCCACCGCATTTGCCATCGACCCCGGTGCGATCAGAGGCTGTCTGTTCCGCAACACATACATTTGGCTGAACAACGGCGAGCAATTCTGGTTCTTCCCGGTATTCGTCGGGCGTAATTCTGTTGCAGGGTTCAGATGGTTCGGTCTCTTCTGGGGGTACTTCGGTATTGATCTGAATCGGATTCGCTCGTTCACCTGCTTCTAAGGCAGACAGCGAAAGAGAACAGTCTGGGGGCTGTTCTCTTTGGGGGTCTTTTATGGATTCATATCCTGGTATTTGTCGATATACAGACTCCCGTCCAATTGGAGCTCTGCGTAAAATACTTGATCTAAAGAATGAATGTTGGCTTTCTTTAATTGTTGGTTGAGCCAGACAACGGAGACATCTATTTTATTAAGATTCTTTTCTACGATTTTACCATCAACGATAAGCTCAGTTGGGATATTGTGAATAGGTGCAACATTTACTTTTATATCTTTTTTTGTTGCAGGCAGCAGTTCTTCTTTTATCAACACGCTAAGTTTACCGTCAGGTTCCAGAATTGCAAATTCGACTTCTTCGGGTGAGAAGACATCCTTATTCCGAAGCAACATGCTTAAATCGTCGATGTTGAGGTGCTGCTTAGCTAATGCCTCTTCCAGAATCTTGCCTTGTTTGACGAGAATCGTAGGTTGGCCGTCGAGAATCTCACGTGCTTTGACAGAGCGCAGTCCGATCAATGCAACGCTGAACGCCAAGAGTGACCATAAGACCAAGCTAGATATTCCTTGCAGCAGCGTGATTTGTCTGTTGACGATAATTTCCGCAGTGGTGGAGCCGAAGGTGATCCCTGTTACATAATTGAAAAACGTTAGATGTCCGACTTGTTTTTTACCGAGAAGACGTGTCAAAACGAGTAGAGCAACGAAAGACGTTCCCGTACGAAATAGAATTTCTCCATATGTCATATGCTGAGCCCCTTCTTGCATAACAGATAGTCTTAAAGTGACCCCTATTTTCCTCGCTTATACTTGTTAAGTGAAAGGAATCGAATGAACATGAACGGCTGGACGAAGGTTTAGATAGGACATGCCGTTGTGTTTTTAGTTAGAAACTGACAAAAAAGTATCCTGACTTTATAATTGTTTTATATATCCAAGTAGTGTCGCTGATCAGGAGGACGGAATGCAATTTCAACCAATGTATTATGACGGGGAATTATTTCTACCGAAGATTGAATTAAATATGACATTGAACCAATCGGTTGCTATTATAACGGACTTGAAGCGAAAGCAGCTTTTAATGAATCAATTAGTGGACCATTCTCAATATTATTTATTTCGGGCTGGGCAAAGCGAGTATATGCGTTTAACGGTGGAAGAGCTAATTACTTTTCTTATCCAAGTAACGGAGAGGAATGAGCGTGCCGCTTTGTTAATGGATTATTTTGTTCTAAAAGAAGAACGGAAGGTGAGGATCAAGGATCTAAGCTCATCGAAAAGGATGTATGTGACCTTGCTACGTGTTTTTTTTGCGCATCAGCCTACGCTTGTACTGGAGGAACCTTATTTTTACTTGGAAGAGCAGGATCGTCGTCAATTCAAACGGATTCTGGATGATCTTTCGCAAGAAAAGCAGATATTGATTTTAACTTCGAATTTAGAGGATGCCCTTATTTCCTGTGATACCATTTATCGGTTGAACGAGTCCGGATTTCATCCATTGGATATTCGGGACTTCGAAGAGGATAAGCAGGAATTACAGAAACAAGACGAGACCAATATAACCTTGCAGAAGATCTCAACCAAAAGAAATGACAAAGTAATTTTATTTAATCCGCCTGAAATCGATTTTATAGAAAGTGTAGAGGGTTCGATCCTTGTTCATGTGGATGGGGAAAATTATGACTGTGCTTTGACGTTGACCGAACTCGAGCAAAGATTGTTAAATTTCGGTTTTTTTAGATGTCATCGGTCCTACATCGTTAATCTGCAAAAAGTAAGAGAGATTATTACATGGACGAAGAATAGCTACAGCTTGCGGTTAAATACAGGTAAAGATGCTGTGGTTCCGTTATCCCGTTCAAAATTGTCTGAATTAAAAGCACTTCTGAACATTTAATTTCCTGGGTAATGTCGAACCAATCAAGCACTTTGTGGTACTATTCAGGCGATAATAGCTACATTTCGGCGGGTTTTGATGGCTGGAAGCATGCAATCTTTATATGCTTAAGGCATCAACGCTAAGGAAGTGGTGTTAATGGATGTTATCCAAGTAGAACGTGTCCGTAAGAGATTTGGAAATAAAGATGCGTTGGCAGATGTGTCTTTTTCAATTCCGAAAGGGGAAATTTTTGGCTTCCTCGGTCCGAGCGGTTCAGGAAAAACGACATTAATCAAGATTTTAACTGCGCAGTTAAATCCGACAAGTGGACAGGCAAGTGTATTTAACCAGCCAGCGGAGATGATGCAGCAGTCTGCACAGAAGATGCGCTTCGGCATTTTGACGGATAACAGTGGTCTATATGAAAGATTATCGATTGAGGAAAATTTGGAGCTGTATCGTAAGTTATATGATCTTCCCAGATCTGCGGTCGATAAGGTGCTGCAGTTTGTAAACTTAAGCAGAGAGCGCAAAAAGAAAGTCAATCTCTTATCGAAAGGGATGCGTCAGCGTGTCATGTTGGCCTGCGCGATTATTCATGAGCCCGAATTATTATTTCTAGATGAACCTACTTCGGCTTTAGATCCGGTAAACTCAGCACATATTTATAAAGGCTTACGCTACTTAAATGACAAAGGGACAACGATTTTTTTAACTACGCATGACATGGCTGAGGCAGAATTGATATGCAACCGCGTAGCGATTCTGTATCAGGGGCAAATCCAAACCATCGGTTCACCGAAGGATCTTAAACGACAGCACCGGGAGAACGTAGTTTGTGTTGAATTAATCAATGGGGAAGCTTACGAGCTCCCGATCGATGAGGGAATGGCTGATCAAATCGCGGATTGGATGAGACGAGGGTTAATTGACCGGTTAGAAACGAAAGAGCCAAGCCTAGGTGATATTTTTATTAAAATGACAGGAAGTGAGTTACTATGAGTATCTCATTAAAACGTGTCCAGGCGATATTTGTGAAGGATTACAAAGAGTTTTCACGTAACTACGCGCTGTCCATTATGCTGATTTTTCCTATTATTATCGCTCTGATTTTCAAGAGGGCAGGTGCGTCTTTACCTGGAGCCAGCGGTTTTCTTTTTAATAGTTCGTTTGTATTGCTAACATGTTTCGCACAAGCCTGCTTGATTGCGGAAGAGAAGGAGCGTAACACTTTACGGTCATTAATGATGACACCGGCTACGACCATGGATGTACTAATCGGCAAAAGCAGTTTGGTCTTTGTCATGTCTGCTGTTGTTCTCGCTATTTCTACATTATTATTTGGCTATGAGCCAGCTAATATATGGGCGTTTGTGGCAGTAATCATTCTTTCGATTATTCTGTACACTGCAGCCGGGACGATCTGCGGTTTATTCTCCAAGACGTTGCTTGAAGCCTCATTATCTATACTCCCTGTGGCGTTCATATTTATGGGGGCACCGTGGGGAGAAGTTCTAGCGAAGGATTATCCGGTCTTCAAAGTGCTGGATTACATGCCAAGCAGTCAGCTTGTGCATCTGCTGGGTCTAAGCAATACAGGTTATACGACGGGCGATGTATTGAAACCTCTCCTCATTAATTTGGCATGGACGGTTGTGCTAACATTAGTGTCTGTCATTTTGTATCAGCGGCGGTTGAAGGACGAGTAAGGGAGCTCTGAAGGGACTTTAGCCAGCCTTCGATGGGTCTTTGGTAGGGTCGAAACAAGCGGCCGACTGAGACTATACGACGATTATTCTCATATTGAGGCTGTGATGTTGTCATGACGGGGCCTGCCGGGTAATAAAGATGATTAGAACTTTCAAATTTGGCTGAATTTGGATTGTAGCCATGGAAACGGAGGGAAAGATCATGGCGGCACAGACAGTATCAGGCATCAGCTCCGTACAGACCATTGCGGCCTACGGCGGTACACAGAGTGATGTCAGTTCCCTGGAGAAACAGCGGAACCGGCTGATGATGGAACTGGATAAAGTGAATGCGGCACAAGGAAGTGAGATGCAGACTCCTTATCGCCGGGAGCAGCTGCAGCGGCAAATCCGGCTGCTGGAGTCCCAACTCGTACAGAAAAGCGGGAGTAGCGCCGCCGTAAATTTTGTACCGGCTTCTCCGCTTCAAGATCACCTCCCCCTCTCGCGGATTGAGTGGAAGGGAGGCCTCAAGGGCATCGGTCTGACCGATCCCCGGACGGCGACGGTGAACTCGGAGGGCCACTTCGACGTGTTAATTTAGGCAAGAGAGCGAAGGTGCGAAAAGCATCCGGTGATGAACCGGCTTTTCGCACCTCTTTTTTGAATAGGCGGTGAACCGTATCATAAGGAGCGGCAAGTTTCTCGTAGGTACCCAGCAAAACTGTGCATGAGATGTCGGATGTATGCCGACGACACTTGCTATATTGTTAGTGAAGGGAGGTCATTCGAATGGATTTGCTTGCAAATCTGAACGGGGCTCTACAATACATTGAAGAGAATCTTGCTGATGATATAGACCTGAAGGAAGCGGCTAGGTTGGCTTGTTGTTCCGAATATCATTTTTCTAGAATGTTCTCATTCCTTGCAGGCATCACGCTATCAGAATACATCCGTCGGAGACGCCTGACATCTGCGGCATTTGAGCTTCAAGCTGGAGAATTAAGAGTTATGGATGTGGCGGTGAAATACGGATATAGCTCAGCAGACGCATTTTCTAGAGCTTTCCAAGGCTTACACGGTATTCCGCCCTCTTCGGTAAAGTTGCATGGCCCCTCATTAAAAGCCTATCCGCGCTTGACCTTTCAATTAACGATTCAAGGGGGAAGTGCAATGAACTATCGTATCATTGAAAAAGAGTCATTCTGTATCGTAGGGATTACGAGAAGGGTACCTATCCAATTTAATGGCGTAAATCCGGAAATCGCATCTATGTGGAAAAGCTTAACTAGCGATGACATTGACCAGCTCAAAAAGCTCTCGAATGTCGAACCTCAGGGACTGATTCAAGCATCGATGAATTTTTCTGAAGAGAGAATGGAAGAAAAGGGAGAACTTGACCATTATGTTGGCGTTGCTACAACCAAGGAATGCCCCGAAAATTTAACGAAACTAGATGTTCCTGCAGCAACATGGGCTGTATTCGAAGCCGTTGGACCATTTCCCGATACATTGCAAAATGTCTGGGGACGCATCTATTCTGAATGGTTCCCTACCGCTAACTATGAGTTGGCAAGAGGCCCGGAGATTTTATGGAATGAGAGTAAGGATATATCTTCACCGACCTTCAGAAGTGAGATTTGGATACCGGTTTTGAAAAAATAATAAACGGTGATTACTATTGCACTTCTGATTTGTCAGGCCATCCCATAGAAGGATGGCTTTTTTTTGTTGTGGGGGATGGTTTGTAAAGTTGAGATTGACCCTTATTTTTACATATGAGAGAATAATGGAAATTTTAAAATGAAAGGAAAATAATGTATGAGTAATCTTTTCCGATTCATTCCTATTAGTCAACTAGCAGATAAATTTCCGGAAGGATCTTGGTGGGCGAAGTTTTACCAGGATTTCAGTGACGAGCAGCTAGCCGCTTATTATGAAGGGGATTTGACGCTGCCTTCTCTTAATCTGGATTGGGAGCAGGCTTTCCCGCAACAAAAAGAGGTTATCATCATTTTTATCGATGGAAATTTTACTGTAGACAATCTCTATAATAAAGAAACAGATGGTGCCATAGGGCTTATGGTAACCGGTAATTTGAATGCGAAAAATATAGCTGTAGGCGGTCAGGAAATCTATGTTTCGGGCAATCTGTTGGTTGAGGAAATATTGTGCGGCACCTACAATCACGGGGAAACAATTGTTATAGGTGATCTTAGCGCTGCGGTTTTAGTTCAGGATGACGAGTACAGCATTAAAGTAGACGGGCAGAAATCTATTGCATGCTTAGTAAATGTATGGGAGGGAGACGGCGTATTTCAGGAGCTTCCGGTGGACATTCATGAGGTGTTGATTGATGAAGTTTTTCTGGATATGGATGAGGAGGACATGGAATTTTCCTTTTGCACGCTGGTGAATGTTATTGTAGAAGGGCGTTCCGCATTGAAAAAAGTAAGTGAACCCCTCACGAGAAAGAAGCCTGTTCATTTATATTTTACCCATAACACGATCAATGAGGAAAATATATTGAAATTGACTCAGTGTATTTTAATGACGGATGACAAACCTTCTTTTAATTTTCAGGAGCAAGGCGTATTTTTCAAAGTTCAGCTGGAGCATATTGATGCAGACGGGGATGAGCGGGATCTCAGCGTTTATATGAAAGATAACCGGCATCACTATTATATTTGGCTGGAGCATGATCATTCCATCGGTTTGTTGAGGAGAACTATAGATGAGGGGTCTGAGTGGAAGCACATTACAGAAGAGTCTCAGGAACAGCTAGCGGAGATTAGCGATTGCTGGACTATGTTGCTGACCTGTATTAATATGGCTGAGCTTTATTTACGAAACATTGAGGTCCAATATGTGCAAGACATTTTGCAACACGCTGTAATTCAGGAATTATATTCGGAAGAAGAGGAGGATGACGGGTTCTGGGACGGCTCAAAATATTACAGCTTCCGTAAAGCGCATACGGACGAGGACGGAGACTACCTGCATGCTCGGATTGAAATCAAGACTCCAGATGAAGCGTATTATTTTTATACAATGGATCATGGAACTTATGTTTCCCGGCATTATCAGCCGCCCAATCAATATGGCAAGCAGGACATGTCTTTTTTGGACCTTAGGCGCTGGGAGGCATCAGAGCAGTATTTTACAAGATTCAAGCAATTTATTGATCGGAAGATAGAGGCTGGCGTAAATAGTTAGGCTTGATGACGTTCTAAGAGGTGAGCTTTGTCGTCAAGGAGGTCACGCATGGCAACTGATCTTCTACCGAAGAGACCAGCATGGCTGAAACAACAAAACAGGCGAGAGGGAAGCACCAGCACTTCCTCCTCGCCTATTCGTGTTCATGCATTTTGTCTAGGGTTTATCCACTTTACTCCGGTGTTCCTTGGGTTACCCCATGGATATACGTTAAGGTCGGGGAATCGACGGCCCCTAGCCCCGGATTATAGGTAAAGGAGTACTCGATGGTATCCCCGTGTTGCAGGTTATTTACAGGGTAGGTATAGTTACCGTTTCCTGCCGGGGTCATGACTACATTTAGCTGACCTATTTCGATTTTTAATATCTACATCCCATCTGGTAGAATAGGGAAAACCATATTTCTCTATATTCTAGTAACTTGATTATACGTTTGGGAGGTAGACCATGGACAAAGAACTAACCGCGCAGCTGACACAGTGGCATGAAGATGATGAACACCAGAAGATTGTAGACACTCTGATGGAGATTCCTCCAGCGGACAGAGATTACGAGGTAGTCAGCAGTCTGGCAAGAGCGTATAACAATTTGGGACGTTATGAAGAAGCCCTTGAACACTTCGCGATGATTGTGGAACAAGGGCAGAATGACTATCTGTGGCATTTTCGTGTGGGATATTCCTACTACTATTTGAATCGATATGAGGAAGCAGTGAGAGTGCTGAGTATTGCCCATGACCTCGATCCGAATGATGAGAATACGGCCATGTTTCTGAAATTCAGCCAGCGCAAGCTACGCAAAGAACAACACGCCGCAGCCAGACAGGCAATCAGAGAGCAACATAATGATTCGGGGACGACTGCAACTCCTTTTGAAGGGATGGACCTCTCCGAATTTTGGAAAGATAGCGATTATGCGCTAAAAGAATATGTTTCTGCCCCGCCTACGGATGAGCTGATTGCTTCTGTAGAAGAAGAACTGGGTTACAAGCTTCCTGCCTCTTATATCAGTCTGATGAAGCAGCACAATGGGGGAGTTCCTTATAATACTTGTTTTCCGACGGAGGACGCGACCTCATGGGCTGAGGATCATATTGCGATTACGGGCATTATGGGCATCGGACGCGAGAAAAGCTATTCACTCTGTGGCGATCTCGGCAGCCCGTTCATGATTGAGGAGTGGGGGTATCCTGACATCGGCGTAGTAATTTGTGACTGCCCTTCGGCAGGCCATGATGTCGTGATGCTGGATTACCGGAACTGCGGGAGGGACGGCGAACCTGAGGTAATTCATGTGGATCAGGAAGATAATTATGAGATTACGTTCTTGGCCCAAGACTTCGAGACGTTTATACGCGGTCTGGTGAGTGATGAGGACTACGACACCTCTGAAGAAGATAAAGAGGAGGATTTGCGCAAAGTAGCCGTAGGCCAATTCTCGCCTTTACTTGCGAAGCTGTGCAGCCATGTGTCTGAGGTAGATCAGCTTGAGCAGAAGATCCGTAGAGTCTGTACCCGAATCGTAGAAGAGAAGGGACACTTTTCCTTTCATGCGGATGAGCTTTCTACTCTGATGTACGATGTGCAGTTCTGGCTGTACACAAGCTCTTATCCAAATACGAGCCGTCAACAATATCTGGATGTATATGAGGAAATGATCGCTTTTGGCGGCGAGTTCGGTCAAGGCGGGTATGCTCCGGGCTGGATCAGCGACTGGCTGGATGGGCGAATACGGGAAGGGCTGATTGTTCAGAAAAACGGGGTGCTTTGCTTCACGGATCAAGCCCGCTCTGAGGTCATTGCACGGCTGGAAGCAGAATCCGCAGAAGAGGACGTTGCCCCTTTTATACTCGTGGATCAGCAAGGTGGAGGCATGTCTGTCATTCTAAATGTGGGTAGCTACCGATCGGAAGTGTTCGAGGCCCGGGCAGACGAAGGATTTGAAGGCAACGGGTACGATTGGGCTTCTTTGGCGGCTGTGTTTGTGAACGAATATACGCCTGAATGGGTAGATACGATTCATTTTGACCCGGAAGCGGATATGTTCTGTGCTTATTCGGAGAATAGCGAAGCTATTAAGCAGTTCGCGGTGCGGTTGAAGCAGGCCTGTGAAAATGAGACGTTGATCCGGGATCTTTTTTCCCGCGCGGAGCTCGATTGATCACAATAGTATTCAAGGGCTGGATCACGCAGAAGGTTGAGAGAATGCATCAGGTAGGAATCCGTTTCAAGGTTAGTTTTCGTTGGCACCAATATATAGATGATACGGTTTTTAGCTGACCGTCAGCATCTGCTGCAAGGATGAAGGCTATAAGTCTTGGCCGCCTTGCAGCAGGTGCTCTTTTTTAGAAAGTTACGGGCATAGATTTGAACATGTGAAGTGGATTATTTTTGATATAATATAGTTAAAATTTTAGTTATTGTATTCTATTGATAGGGAATAATGAGAGAAAAGGAGAGATGGAAATGACGTATATCGTTGATTTTAAAAATGTGTCTACGGTCGGAGTAGAGTCTTCACCCGTAGCAGAAGCGCTTGCTGGTTTACGTGCCAATGAAGCTCGTTATTTTATGAACAAGTACAAGCATGAGTTTACAGTTGTCCCAGCTAGCGAAAGCCAGGAAAACCTTGATTATGTGAGCCGAATTTTAAAAGAAGAACGTAATATTGAGTTTGCGGCAAAACCTTTAGAAACATCGCGTTTTCAAGTGGAAAATATTAAATTCACTTATGTCTTTTATGAAGACGGACTTGAGGTTAATGTCATGTATACGGTTGATGATCCTAAGAAGCGAGCCGTTGGTTTTAAGCTTTCTGAGGGGATGGAGATACCAAAGGAGTTAGAAGAGAAGTTTAAATTTGCTAGGCAAAAGTCTAAACTAGCCGGTACAATCCGTGGCTCGTATTTTGTAATCAAAGGAGAGTATTAAAGGAGTAAGAATAATACAAGCCTCTATTCCGAGTGGCGGGATAGAGGCTTTATTTATTTGCTATCTGCATAAGCCAAGTATCTTAAAATGAGGGCGTAACCAAGGGATTCACGGTAACTGTAACCATCGGACCAAGTAATTTAAAGTCCATACTTTCTTTTAATTTATCTAATCCTGCGGAAATGATTTTACAGAATTATCTCCGCAAGGCGATGTATCCCCTGCTCAATTGATGCTTCATCTACTTTTGCAAACCCCAATACCCATCCCTTTCTTTTGCTATCCAGACAATAGGGTCCAAGAGGGTAAACGCGTATTCCATGTTGTAGGGCTAAATTTGTCACAGTTTCTTCGTCGTATGATTCCTCAGCCTCAAGTAACATATGCAATCCTGTTTCTACTCCACTGAGTGTAAAACGCTCCCCTAAACCACTAGCCATAATAGCTTTTGTCATGACTTCGTGTCTTCTTCGATATACATTTCTGACTCTTCTCATATGCCGCATAAAATGACCATTTTTAATGAAATGGGTTAGTGTTAGCTGATCCATAATCGGAAGATGACGGTAAGTCAGCTCCTGTACCTTCGCTAGTTGAGCAATTGCCTCGACTGAACCTATAATAGCCGAAATACGAATTCCAGGAGCAATCATTTTAGAGAAACTCATGAGATACAAAGTATTATTGGATGCCTGACTAAATAACGTTGGCAGCGGCTCCCCACGATACCGGAATTCACTATCATAATCGTCTTCAATGATCCAAAACCGTTCTTGAACCGCTTTATGTAGCAATTGTTGCCGACGAGGCTCCGACATAACGACCCCTACTGCGCACTGGTGAGAAGGGGTGGCAAAGATCAGTTTGGATTGAGGGTGAATATGCTCCACCACTAGACCATACTCATCAACGGGAACAGGTACCACATTCATTCGTCGGTATTTCATCGCCATCCAAGCAGCTGGGAAACCTGGATCTTCTACTGAAACTGTGTCCCCATCAGCTAAAAGCGACTGTGCGATTAAGTCGATACTATGTTGAGCTCCTGAGGTCAACAGAATCTGATTGGTTTGGATATGTATGCCCCGTTCAAGGGATAAATAACGCTGTATTTGCTCACGTAATGGTGTGTAACCGTAGCAATTACCGTAAGCCCAGCTTGATAAATCCATTTCAGCAGATGCGTGGAGCAGCGATTGCCGCCAGCTTTTTTGAAATTGTTCATCCAAATAGGGTTCATGAGGACTGAAATCAATATCCACTTCTAGCTGTTCTTTACCTCTGAACCAGTCATGTAAATGATCAACAGCTGAGTCTAACAAGGAGAGTGAAGGAGGTGTGGGACCCTCTGTTTCTATTTCCTTCGTTGACACATTGAATTGCTTCCATCTACTAACTCGCGTTCCTCCTCGGCGAGAGGTAACTGTATAACCTCGACTTAACAATTCCTCATAGACGATCTGTATAGTTGAGCGTGAGACACCTACGATGTGAGCAAGTTCGCGGGTAGGTATTAGTAATTCTCCTGGCGCCCAGACTCCGCTAGTAATATTATGAATTGCTTGATCAAGCAATTGCTGCCAGATCGGTCTCTTATCATTACGAATTACTTTCATCATCGTATACACCTCCAAATAGAAGCCCAATCATAATAATATTAATTATGGATTGCTCTAAACGGTGATTTTTGGATATTTTAATGCAATCCATACATTGATATACTACCGTAACAACGCTGGTATTCGCAATTTGGTCGTTGCCGCACGTTAGAGTTAAAGGAGAGATATCGATATGAATTCGGTTCGTTACAAGAGCAGGGAATGCCTGGATCAAGAGAAGATTGAAGGGTTCCTTCAGCAAGCGAGATTGGGTTATCTTGGGTTGGCTGATGGCAATCTCCCCTATGTTGTGCCACTTAATTATGTATGGACAGAAGGGAAACTCTATTTTCACGGGGCTGGAGACGGAAGGCGTAATCAGGTGATGAGTGATAATTCAGAGGTGTGTTTTACAGTATGTGAGGAATACGGAACCATTACGGATCCGGTACCTGCGAAAACGGATACAGCTTATATGAGCGTAATGATATTCGGACAAGCAGAACCGATCACGGATTTGGATGAAGCCACTCATGTACTTCAGGAAATGATGAATAAGTATGTACCAGGTTACTATAATCGCCCCCTGTTCAAGCAGCATGTGGAGAAGTATAGATCAGCTGTATTCGGCGGTCCGGTTCAAGTTTATCGGGTCATTCCAAGCCATATGACGGCAAAAGAGAGCCCTATTGAAGCTGAAAAAATGTATAAAAAGGACATGGATACTAAACATCAAGTTTAACCACAGGATATGCGGTTTCGCTAGAAGTTTCATCAAAAAAAAGCCTTTTGGAATAAAATCCAAAGGCTTTTTGTATGCTTATTTTTTTCAAGACCTTATTCAACATCATAATTGATCAGAAAGAAAAAGTCTATACTTTGGGCTGGATTTTATTTACTATTGTGAAGCCGGCAAAACTTAATAAATGGAGTGTTGTTAATGGACGTAACCTATCATATCGATCAGGCAGACTTACAGGATTATATTGGACGGATTTTTGGCACCAGTTATTTAGTTGCTCGTGTTTCACGAATGCATGGTGGCGCACAAAAGGTGGTCTACAAGATTGAGTGCAGTAATGGATTTTCCTGCGTTTTGTATGTGTGGGATCTTTCCATGAATTATTTTGAAGAAGAAAAAGCGAATGAAGATATAAATGAACAGTCCTATGGAAGTGATTTGTTTGAATTAAACAACAAGTATTTAACACAGCATGGAATTCAGACCCCAGCACTTTATGATCTGAATAAGGAAAGAGACCGTTACCCATTTGATTATGCGCTTGTTGAATATATAGATGGACGTAAGGCAGAAACCTTTTTCCAACATTCCGAATTAGCTGTTCAAGATAAAGTGTTTCAGCAGTTGGGGGATATGCTTACTACTATGCATACCACCGAAAGGCAGATTTTTGGGAAAGCCAATGCTAACGAGATCAGTACAGAACAATGTCATTCATTACAAATGGAAAATGCGAAAGTACAGCTAGCTTACGCCTCTCAGCATATGGAGAAGATTGGGTCTAATCAAAGTAAACTGCTCGATAAGTTGTATGAGCTTGAATCAAGAATTAAGCCTAGAAAGCAGTATGGATTTATTCATGGGGAACTGGGTCCTGACCATGTATTGGTTAATGATAAGCTGGAGCCCTTTCTGATCGATATCGAAGGAGCAGCGTTCTTTGATATTGAGCATGAGCATAGTTTTTTGGAGATGCGATTTGGAGATTTCTATCGGTATCTTAAGAACGATAAGCTTGATCCGGATAGGCTGTTATTTTATCAATTGCATCACCATATATCATTAACTTCAGCGGGTTTAAAGCTACAGCACAGAGGATTTCCCGATCAAAAATTCGCAAAAGGTCTAGCTGAATATCAATCTGAACGTGCGCTTAGGTTTATCGAAAAATGAAGAAATGGAAATGAAGCAAGAAGCGGCGCGTTATCTCTTGTCAAATATCGTGGGGAGCTGAATATTCGAGTTAATACACGGTAACGTTTCAACGAAGGGGGAGTCAACCTAACCTAGGGAGACTCCCTCTCTCTTGTGCGTTCTAGGGACAAGCCTGACGGTAGTCAAGAGGTGTATACGAAAGTAAAGACTAGTATATAGATGGGGGTCCTTTCCTTTCCTATACTAGAACTAGGAAGAGAAGCAGCATGAAGTAGATGCACGACCTATTTTGAGACAATGTGGAGGGGTAATATGAAGAAAAAAAGTAGAATACTTCTGATCGTCGCATTGATCCTAAGTTTAACTATCACGGCATGCGGCAAAACCACAAATGAAGGGGAGAAGCAGCCTGAGAAGCAGCCTGAGACACCTGTGGAACAAAAAAATGAAGTGATTGAAGTTTCAACAGTTTCGGCAAGCGATCAGTATCTCAAATTCGATGAGGGCGAAAGCTTTGAGAAGAACTCGGTCTATGATGCGTATGAGAAAGATATCGGCGTGAAGCTCACGAATAAATGGGTGTCCGCCGATGACGTTCAATTCAAGGAAAAAGTGAAGATGTCCATCGCCTCCAATGATCTTCCGGACTTCATGAAGGTTAATGCTACACAGCTGAAAGAGCTGACCGAAGCGGATATGATTATGGATATCACGGACGTATATGACAAGAATGCGACGGATGAGACTAAGAAATTCTTGTCGATGGATGGCGGAATGCAACTGAAGACCGCCACTTTCGACGGTAAACTCATGGGGATTCCAAGTTCTTATAATCCGTACCAGTATCAGTTCCTCTATGTACGCACGGACTGGCTGAAGAAATTGAACCTGCCGGAACCGAAGACGATGGCGGATCTCTTGACGATCGCCGAAGCGTTCAAAACAAAAGATCCAGGCGGCACTGGGAAACCGTATGGAATTGTAATTAGCAAAGATCCATTTAACAACCAGTCCACAGCTGTTACAGGACTAATAGCATTCTTGAATAGTTACCATGCTTATGAAAATCTTTGGATGGAAGACGGAAATGGCAATTTGGTCAACAGTGACATTCAGCCTCAAGTGAAAGACGCACTTAAGGCGCTGCAGGAAATGTTCAAGAAAGGATTAATTGATCCTGAGTTCGTCGTTAAAGATGTGGAGAAAGCAGCAGAGCTCCTCTATAACAACAACGCAGGTATCGTATACGGCCAGTCTTGGGTACCGGCTCAGCTCGCTAAAGGCGCAGTAAAGGATGGTAAAGTCGTACAAGAGTGGGGCGTATTCCCGATTCCATCGGTGGATAGCGAACCTGCACTATCGCAGATAGGTTTGGGTGTTGACGAATATTATGTTATCTCCAAGCAAGCGAAGCATCCGGAAGGCGTTATTAAATTGCTGAACCATTGGATTGTCGTGGATAATCATCCGACGCCAGAACAGAAAGTGTATGAGTATGGTAAAGACCTGAAGGAGAAAGGCAACAACTACTGGCTTCTAAGCCCGCTTCGTGTTGGTAAACAAAAGGATAATAACGGTGAAATATTGCCAAAAGCGATCGAGAACAAAGACGAGAGCATTTTGGAGACGAAAGATCAAAAAACTCGTTACGAGCGTGCCATGAAGTATGTTGACGGTACCGATATCAACATGTGGTGGGAATATCTGATCTCAGGTCCAAAAGGTGCATATTCACTTATTCCTGAAATTCAGAACAATAAACAGTACCTACAAAACAAATTCTACGGCGCACCGACTCCAACCATGGCAGATAGACAAGAAATCCTGAAGAAGAAGCGGGATGAAGTATACTTCAAGATTATGATGAATCAAGTATCCGTGGATGAATTCGATAAATTCGTGGAAGAGTGGAAAAAGCTTGGCGGCGACGAAATGACCAAAGAAGTCAATGAATGGTACGCGACTCACAAACAATGATAGCAGGAGAATCGAGGGGTTGGACACAAACGACCTCTCTTTTCTTTAACCTAGTTCTTCATTTTTAGTCCTATAGCGAGGTGGATGGCATGAATGTATTAACGCGTATGTGGAAGAGGGAGTGGCCGCTTCACTTGATGTTGGTTCCTGGGATCGTATTGGTCCTCATCTTCAGTTATATCCCGATGGCCGGCATTATGATGGCCTTTCAGAAATACGTACCGAATAAAGGGTTGTTCGGCTCACCATTTATTGGTCTTAAAAACCTTCAGTTATTGATGGATTACCCCGATATCGGCCGGATATTCTTCAATACAGTATACATTGCGGTGATGAAAATTGTAGCAGGTATGATCGTTCCGGTTACCATAGCGATACTTCTGAATGAGCTGCGGAAAGAATGGGTCAAACGGACCTTCCAGACGCTCGTGTACTTGCCGCATTTTCTATCATGGGTCTTGTTAAGCGGTATTCTAATCGATGTATTGTCTCCATCTTCCGGTATTCTCAATCAAGTGCTTGGCTTGTTTGGTATAGACCCTGTTTTTTTCCTGGGTGACAACAAATGGTTCCCTTATGTCATGGTCATATCGGATGTATGGAAAGAGTTCGGATTTGGTACGATTGTCTATCTGGCTGCGCTTACCAGTATTAATCCGTCACTGTACGAGGCAGCGGAGATCGACGGCGCAGGACGCTTTAAGCAGACGTTACATGTGACGCTGCCGGGGATGCTTCCTATTATCGTTCTCATGTTTACGCTTAGTATCGGGAATGTACTGAATGCCGGATTTGATCAAATCTTCAACCTATATAGTCCTCCGGTCTATGAAAGCGCGGATATTATCGATACCTTCGTATATCGTATGGGGATTGAGCAAGCACAGTTCGGTTTCGCTACGGCCGTAGGACTGCTGAAATCCGTCATCTCTTTCATATTCGTATCTATGTCCTATATCTTAGCCTATCGTGTAGCGAATTACCGCATTTTCTAATGCAATCGGCGGTAATTCAGAAGGGAGACACATCGTGCGTACTAACAGATCATTCGGAAGAAAATTGTTTTTGATATGTAATTTTATTTTTCTGGCATCCGTATCTTTGTTATGCCTCATGCCTATTATTCATATTTTGGCGCTCTCGTTCAGCTCCGGGCAGGCAGCATCCGCCGGAAAAGTCATCCTGTGGCCTGTTGAATTCACAACGGCTGCTTATGCTAACGTATTTGGAAAACCTGAATATTTACGCGCATTCTGGGTATCGATTCAGCGGGTCCTTATGGGAACGACAATCAGCATGTTCCTGACGATTATCACGGCCTATCCATTATCCAAAGATTCTCGCCAATTTCGGCTGCGGACCTTCTATTCATGGTTTTTCGTATTCACGATTTTATTCAGTGGCGGGCTTATTCCAAACTATTTAACCGTGAAGAACCTTGGGATGCTCGATACAATCTGGGCTTTGGTGCTGCCGGGAGCGGTCACGGTGTTCAACGTTATTCTGCTGCTGAATTTCTACCGCAGTCTGCCCAAAGAACTTGAGGAATCTTCGCTGCTCGATGGGGCGGGTCAATTTACTACCTTATGGAAAATATATGTGCCGCTATCGTTGCCGGCATTGGCAACGACAGGTCTTTTCACTATGGTGGGGCATTGGAATAGCTGGTTTGATGGTATGATTTACATGAATCATCCCGAGAATTATCCGCTGCAGACCTTCCTGCAGACGATCATTATCAAAATGGATTTCCGCTTTATTAAACCTGAGAGGGCAGAATTAATGATCAAATTGTCCGATCGTACGAGCAGGGCAGCTCAAATATTCGTAGCAGCATTTCCGATTCTTATCGTGTATCCGTTCTTGCAGCGGTTCTTCATTAAAGGAATTGTGATGGGGAGTGTCAAAGAATAAAATAGGGCACTCAAACTATGACATTGCATTGCAGGAGAACAAACGATGAAAATCCGATTCTTGATTAAAGATTCCTCTATATTCCAGAAAATAATGGCTGCCTTTCTGGCAGCCTTGTTTCCGCTCATGGCGATTACCTGGTTGATTAATGAGAAGGGTTCGGACAATATTCGGAGTGAAATTTCCGAGTCTATTCTAAATACGACTCGCTTCTATCTGGATTCACTCGACAAGGAAGCAGACCGGATCAGCCGTTATTTGCCGAACTATGTGATGGACAAAGACTTGATGGAAATTGCAACTACAGGCAATTACATGAGTTATTACGATCGTGCGCAAAAAATATTAGATATCCAAAGACGGCTTGAATTGATGAAGAACTCAAGTCCATTTATTCAAGAAGCAAGGGCGTATATCCCTCTTATCGACCGAACGATTCTTAGCAATAAATTTGAAACTTCGATGAATAAGCAGGAATATGCTTCTATGCAGCAAAACAAGAGATTATACGAAGAACCTTTCATTTACTGGAACGATCGATTATTTATTTCCATGCAATACCCCATTAATACCGTTAAAAATCCGATTTATATCGTAGCGGTTGAATTATCGACTATCAAAATCAGAGAAACGTTATCTCAAATCGGCAGCTCGCGTGGTGGACAGAGCGTATTGCTCAATCTGGAACGTGGTTGGGAGATCGAGAGTGACATGGATCCGGAACTGCTGGAACAAATGAAATCCTTCGCTGCGGATAAGCGGGAATTGCAAAAAGACGAAGGATACGAAACGATTATGTATAATGGTAAGCGGTTTCTTACGGTATATAAATACTCCAGTCTCTGGAATTCCTATTCGATTATGTGCATTCCCGAAGAGACGATTTTGGGTTCTCTTGAGATCTATCGAACATTGTTCTGGTGGGCTTGCGCGCTAGCTGTGGGTATTGTCGTTTTCTTCTCATACTTTCTATTACGATTTATCTATCGGCCATTAATGAAACTTGTGCATTCCTTTCGGCGCGTTCAGCAGAATAGGCTGGAACCGATCGTGATCGATCGTGGAGCCGATGAGTTCGGGTATTTGTACCAAGCTTTTAATAATACGATCCGATCCTTGAAAACACTAATCGAGGAAAATTACGAGCAGCAAATCAGGAACCAGCGTTCCGAACTGAAACGATTGCAATCGCAAATTAATCCTCATTTTTTATATAATTGTTTTTTTGTATTGTGCCGGTTAATTAAATCCGAGAATCAGAAGGAAAAGGCTTATCAATTCTGCCTGTACATCGGACAATATTTTCAGTTCATTACTCGTGATGACGAGGATGATATTCCGCTGGGGCTGGAGGTCAATCATTCTCGCACGTATGTAGATATGCAAACCATATGTTACGGAGACCGTATTCAAGTCAAGTTCGAAGGTGATGTTCCCGATCTCTTCGTGCCGAGGCTGATTCTGCAGCCGATCATCGAAAATGCTTATAAGCATGCCTTGGGCAATATGATTCAGCAGGGTGAGCTATGGGTTCATTGTGAGCGGGTGGGTGATGTATTCTCCATCTATGTCGAAGATAATGGCCGAAGCATTTCCGATGCGGAGATCGAACAGCTTCAGAAGCGACTGCGTCAATCCACCACTCGGATGGAGGAAACAACCGGAATCATAAATGTGCATCGCAGAATACAGCTGCGGTACGGTGAGGAATATGGCATTACAGTGTCACGTTCTGCTCTTGGTGGACTTCAAGTAAGAATCAATCTAAGCGCGAACTAGAGGAGGAATCAGCATGTACCGACTGCTAATCGTCGATGACCTTCCCATTATTGTCGATGGTCTTCTGGAGCTATTCAATGAGACCGATCATTTACAACTCGAGGTTATGAAGGCATATTCAGGTGAAGAAGCACTGGAGGTACTGTCTCATCATCGTATTGATATCGTGATTTCCGACATTAAGATGCCTGGACTGGAAGGGATTGAGCTGCTTCGGGAAATCAAATCCCAGTGGCCGGCCTGCAAAGTTATTTTCTTAACAGGATACAATGATTTTCATTATGCTAAGAGCGCAATTACGTACGGTGGGTTCGATTATATTCTGAAGGTCGAAAGTGATGAGAAAATTATTCAGTCCGTAGAACGGGCGATTGAGAAAATTGAAGAAGAAAATAACCAAGAACAGATGATCGCTAGAGCGCAATCCAAAATGAGACTGGCATTGCCCTCCCTGCAAAAAGAGTATGTGTGGGAGCTCTTTCAAGGCAAGCATGTATCGGATAGCCAATTAAAGCAGGCGTTCAAAGAAATCGATATCCGGCTTGATGCGACATTGCCGGTTTACTTGCTCATAGGCAGGGTAGACGCATGGAAAGAAATGTTCACGACGCCGGATAAAGCGTTATTGACTTACGCCGTACAGAACATTTGCGATGAGTATTTGTCCACGCAGGTCAGATGCTATTCCGTTGTATTCGAGTTATCCAAAATCGTCTGGATGATTCAACCGAAAATCCCGGATGGATCGTCTATCGAATATGGGGATCAGGATTGGATCAGAGCTCATCGGTATACGAGCGGAATTCTGGAGACTGTGCAGGGAAATTGCAAGAGATTGCTGAGTTTATCGGTTTCTTTCCTTCTTGGAAGTGAAGCAACGACATGGGATAACATATCTGATCGGTTTCACTCGATCAAATACGGCCTGGTACAAGGACATGGATTATTTAATGAGGTCATATTGACCGATAAAGACATTCAAAGAGAAGTGAACGGTGATCTGAGTGGGAACTACCACGATGCCTTCTATCACGCCCGTGTTCAATTGCTGATGTCTTGTCTCGAGAATAATCATCGGGAGCAATTCAACAAGCTGTATGCCGAACTAACGTCCATTTGGAATGATGAGGAGTCGCCGAATGAGCGGAAGATCGAACTGTATCATTCGCTTTCAGCTATTTTTCTGTTCTATATCCATAAGAATCGGGAAATTCGGGATTACATCAATACGCTGATGGATCTGGATAAGTTATATCGCTATGGAGATTCCGCATCATGGTCGGAGCTGATTCAATACTTCTCGCAAATGGCGGATTGCTTCTTCGAATGGAATGCGCTGCGGGGTACGCAATTGCCGACAGAGGTCGTGAATAAGGTGCATCGATATATTGAAGAACATATTTCCACTGATATTTCCTTAAATGCGCTGGCCGATTACGTGAGCTTGAATCCATCGTATTTGTCCCGACTTTATAAGCAAATCACTGGAATGGGTTTATCTAAATATGTGAACGACTATCGTAACCTGATCGCCAAAGATATGCTGCTCAACACATCGATGAAAGTGAATGAAATTGCTGCTGCCCTGGGGTACAACTCAGCACTTGCATTTATTCGCTTCTTCAAGAAGCAGAATGAAACAACTCCGCAAGATTTCCGTATGGCAAGGACTCATATACAGAATCAAGGTCAATAAATGTATATGAAATGTCAGTAACGATCTCTTTTGCCTCCGTTCCTACCACCTTACAATGGAAGTACACTAGGTGCGCAAGAGGAGGAGTAGTCTTGAGAACATTAACAGCTGTATTACTTGGCGCTGGCAGTCGAGGAAGATATATTTATGGGCCCTACGCGGAGAAGTTCCCGAATGAATTAAAGATTGTTGCCGTAGCTGAGCCGGATGATGAACGTAGAAATCGATTTGCAGAGATTCATAGAATTGCCCCAGAACATGTCTACGATTCTTGGGAGAAAGTATTCGATCAGGGTCAAATTGCGGACGTGATGATAATTGCTACGCTCGATCGGATGCATTATATACCAGCGATGAAAGCGATGGAGCTAGGCTATCATGTCATGTTAGAGAAGCCGATGTCTCCTTCCATGGAAGAATGCATCGAATTGGAGCAAGCTTCGCTTCGGTATAAGCGATTGCTCGTCGTAACCCATGTCCTGCGATATTCCCCGTTCTGGTCTGGGATCAAAAAATGCATCGAAGACGGTGAACTCGGAACGATAGGTACGATTCAATTAACCGAAAATGTGGGCTACATGCATATGACACACAGTTATGTCCGCGGGAATTGGCGCAATTCGGAGGAGACTAGTCCCATGATCCTGGCCAAATCATGCCATGATCTGGATCTCATCTCATGGCTTATGAATCAACCGTGTACAAGCGTGAGCTCGTACGGATCATTACTGCATTTCAGGGCGGAGAACGCTCCGGAAGGCTCTGCGGATCGCTGTATCAACGGCTGTGAGGTTGAGAAGGAATGCGCCTTCTCGGCGATGAAAATATATATTCAGCCCCCGGAACACCCTTGGGCACGCTATATGACGAATGATTTGTCGCAAGAGGGGATCTTGAAGGCGCTGAAGGAAGGACCGTGGGGTCGCTGCGTGTATCGCTGCGATAATAATGTCGTGGATCACCAGGTAGTCAACATGGAGTTCGAGAACGGAGCGAATGCATCGTTCATCATGTCAGGGCTGACACAGAGCGGCACGCGCCGGGTTCAAATTATGGGAACACAAGGCGAGATCATCGGGGATATGGACAAAGGATCTTTCACGCTGTACCGCTATGTATCGGGCGAGAAGGTTGAGATTGGCTGCAATGTGGAAGGCGATGGCCATGGAGGCGGCGATGACCGTATGGTAAGCTCATTCCTGCGGAATGTGCGTCAATTCGACAGCAATCCATCGCAAGGTTTGACCTCGGCGACGGCATCCCTGCAGAGTCATTTGATCGCATTCGCGTCGGAACATTCGAGATTGAACGCAGGTCAGGCGGTCAAGCTTTCGGACTTGCAGAAGAAAGGAGAAATGTCTGTATAAGATCAAATGATACTATGAAGCCTCTTTCGAAGTGATGGGATGCCGTCATGGAGAGGGAGGTTTTTTTAGTATGTATTTGATTCAAGAAATCGAGTCAATATGGAAAAGGTTTTTCGTTACATAATCTCAAGGCATAATAAAAGACCGCTCTACTGGAATGACTTCCGGATCTGCGGCCTTAGGACAAGATTCTATTATAGGGTCAATCTGTATCTAAAGGTGGTGAGATTAATGGAATTTAACAGTCTTGATACGAGCTTCTTCTTCATAGGTGAGTGGTTTTGGGGATCTTGGAGTGTGCAAGTGGCGTTGCACAGAATATTCCATTTTTTGATAATCCTCATTACCTGAATTCATCGTTGGATTCCAATTTTCCGTTACCCAATTTTTAAGTTCTTTAAGACCTGCTAGCATTTCCTCCAGCCTCCTTTGGCGAAGAAACAATATATTTTGTATTGTTCTGGTTACGCTTTCATTATATCATAGAAATTAGTTTTTTAAAGCTGTGTCCACGTGAAAAACACAGTTTTTAGGTGAACATTGTGTGTTAATTAGGGTTTGTGCTTCCTATGGAGAAGAGTGTCTCCTTGTAGGAGACACTCTTATTAGATTTAAAATGATAATCTATTACCCTTGAGAGCCGCAAAGTATTTCTAGTAATTACCAATCTGGCAAATGACTTTAAGGTCGTAGATAGTGTTACTCTGATCATAACTAGAGCTGCATATATCGTCCGATATTCTATTTTTAATTGGAAAATAAGGTCTTATTTTATGGGCGTTCACTTAAATGAAAATATTTTTTTAGTATGATTGTTATTCTGGTGGAAATAAATTTTATTTTAAAAAAAATAGAGAAAATAATTTACAGAACCAAATTTAAGTGATATCTTGAATATGTAGAAAAGAAACCGTTCACATCTTAAGGGGGATTATCAATGACACTCAACAAGTTCCACGGAATTATACCTGCCTTCTATGCTTGCTATGACGATCAAGGAAATATTTCCGAATCCCGGACACATGACTTATGTGATTACTTATTTGAAAAAGGAGTTCAAGGTGTTTATGTGGGAGGCAGTTCTGGAGAATGTATCTACCAGAGTCTGGACGAACGCAAAGCGGTACTTAGCTATGTAGCTAGTAACCTGAAAGGTAAAATGACACTGATTGCTCATGTAGGAGCCCCTTCTACTAGAGATAGTATCGAATTAGCAAAACATGCGGCGAGCTTAGGATATGATGCACTATCCGCAATCCCACCTATATATTTCAAATTACCTGATAGTGCAGTAACTAAATACTGGAGCGATATTATGGAGGCAACTCCTCTACCGTTCATTATCTACAACATTCCTCAGACTACGGGATATACACTAACTCCAGCTTTATTCGAGAAACTGCTTACTAATAAAAAAGTTATCGGCGTTAAGAATTCTTCTATGCCACCTATGGATATTGAACGCTTCAAAAGAGTGGGTGGAAAAGATGTAGTGGTCTTTAATGGACCGGATGAACAGTATGTTGCGGGAAGAATCATGGGAGCCGATGCTGGCATTGGTGGTACTTATGCAGTTATGCCGGAGCTGTTCTTGCAAGCTAATACATTTGTACTTGCCGGCAAGTTTGAGGAAGCAGGACAACTTCAAAGTGAGATCAACGATATCATCATCGCGCTTTGTTCCCTCAAGGGTTCTATGTATGCGGAAATTAAAGAGGTTCTGAGATTAAGAGGCGTAAACATTGGTAGTGTAAGAGCACCGCTTGAAGGGGTAGCCGCTGAAGATGCTGGTCCAATCGCAGATATTATGAAATTGATTGATCAAGCGATAGAAAAATATTGTGGTTAATGCAATGAAGAGAACCATCGTATGCTTTGGTGATTCCAATACTTGGGGCTACGACGCAAAGACGGACCAAAGGTTTAATGATGAAATACGTTGGACCGGACTTCTACAATCAGAACTGTACAACACTTACCGGGTCATAGAGGAAGGGCTTCCTGGTAGAACCAGTGTTAGTGACGATCCGCTATTTGAAGGGTTAGCCGGAATAGCTTATCTCTATCCATGCCTCATGTCACATGCACCACTTGATTTGGTAGTGATCATGCTTGGGACGAATGATACGAAAGAAAGATTTGCACTAACTTCTTATAACATCGCGCAAGGTATTGTTAGACTCGCTCATAAAGCTAGAGGGAGCGGGGCAGGTCCAGCCGGAAAAGCTCCAGAAGTGCTTGTGATCGCTCCTCCTCCCATTGGGGCAGAGTATTTGAATACTCCTATTGGTAAGCCAATGGGAAGTAATTGTAGCGAGAAATCTTTGGAGCTCTCTCAGCATCTTGCAGCTTTGCTTTCGGGGACAGATATCCACTTTATTGATTCCAGAGAATATGTATCGATGAATGAAATAGATTACATGCATCTTGATATACAAGGACATCGGAACATGGCTGATTTAGTGAAATATCATGTCAAACGGATACTAGAATAGGGGAGGATTTAAAATGAAGAAGAAACGTTTACTCTCGTCAATGGTTGCATTAATGGTAATTATTTCACTGATTTCAGGATGCTCTGGTAACAACGCAGCAAGCTCTAATACATCCGATAATACGGCTAAATCTGGCAAGGAAAAAGTGGCGATTAAAGTATGGCTGACCCCTCAGTGGAAGGGTGTTGTGGATGCAACGGAACAAGGAGCTGACTATGATAGCTTCCTTAAGGCTGCTGCTGAGAAATTCAAGGCACAATATGATAAATATGATGCTGACATTCAGGTCGAAGTCATTGCCGGAGATCAGCGCGACCAACTCCTCAATGTTAACTTGAGCGGAGGAACGCCACCAAATGTCTTCTTTGAAAGCGTATTCCCAATGGGCGATTATGTTCACCGTGGAGCTTTGGAGTCTTTGACTGACATCATCGATGAGGACGCGAAAAGTGATATCGCACAAAATTACTGGGATGCAGTAACGTTCGGAAAAGATGTGTACTTCTACCCATTCCAACACAATCCAGGCACTTTGGTCTACAACGCAGACATGTTTAAAGCGGCTGGTTTAGAAAAGTTCGTCGGTGGAGAGTCCGAAATTAAGACTTGGAACTTGGAAGAATATCAACAAATCTTGGATGGTCTGAAAAATAATCTTCCGAAGGACAAATATTCTAATGCCTATCCAATGGCACTATACGCTGTAAATAACCAAGGAGATACGTGGAACCTTGCATACTTAAGAATGTTCGGCAACAAGTTCTTCGATGACCAAGGGAACATTGTTCTGAATGATGCGAATGGAGTTAAAGCTGCTACATGGTTGAAAAAATTATATGACGGTGGATATACAAATCCGGGTGCTGAATCTGTATCCTCCAATGATGCCAATGCCATGTTCCAGAATCAGCAGCTAGCGATCAGTTTTACCAATCCAATCTTGTTCAATGGAACAAAAGCAAATATGGAATCCGGCACGTCTCCAAAGTTTGATATGCGTCTTGCTAATATTCCGTCCGAAAGCGGAGATCCTCTATCCTTTACTTATGTAGTGGGTGCAAGTGTATTCAAGTCCAAAGATGCGAAAAAGACTGAAGTCGCTAAAGATTTCGTGAAGTTCTTTTCAAGTGATCCTGAATTAGTTAAATCCTCTAAGAATGGTATTCCTGTGAGAAGCTCCGTGGCTGAACAACTTAAGTCAGAGAATCCTCTCTTTGCTGCTTATGATGCCAATTCAAAATATTTGTTCAACTTCACGGGCAACGTTCCAGGATATAGCCAATTAAGAGAAGTTTTGTACCCTGATCTACAGGCGCTTTACATGGGAGCAAAGACACCAGAACAGTTTGTACAAGATTATCAAACCAATGGTAATAAAGTGATTGATACGAATAAAGCTAGCTCTGTCATTTTCCAATAATCTAAGAACAGGTAAACAATAAACGATTAACAGCCTTTAGAGTCTGAAGTGGCTCCAAGGGCTGTTAATTAGAAAGGTAAACGATATGAAACTACGTAGTAATTACCTAAAAGAGAATATTACAGGTTATCTGTTTATTTTACCTCAGATGATAGTATTCTTAGCCTTTCTTGTCTATCCGATCTTAGAAGGGATGCGCCTGAGTTTATACCAAATTAATTATGATAGTGAGAAGTTTGTGGGTCTGGCTAATTACACCACATTGTTTAATGATCCGGTATTCTTCAAGGCGATCTTCAATACGATTATATTCGTAGTCTTTATCGTCCTACTTACAGTGGGCTTTGCATTATTTGTAGCCTCGGCTGTATTTGATAAGAACGCTAAGTACGTTTCCTTTATAAGAGGGAGCTATTATATCCCGGTCATGGTATCCATGGTTGTAATGAGTATGGTTTGGAGTTTCCTGCTGAATCCTGCTAATGGACTTATTTCTTTTATATATAAAGATATGGGTCTTGGGACGATCAATCTTCTAGGAAATCCAAAGACAGTTTTGCCAGTAGTGATCTTTGTGACCTTCGCGACTAACGTGGGCCAAGCCATTATTCTGTATATTGCTTCGATGATTGGTGTATCTAAAGAGCTTTTTGAAGCAGCAGAAATCGACGGTGCAAGCAGATGGCAAGTAATTTCGAAGATCCTCATTCCTTCTGTAGGACCAACAACGACCTATATTACGATTATCAATATTATTGCTGTTCTAAAAATATTTGTAGTCATCCAGTTATTAACCGGCGGCGGACCGAACAACTCATCGGTAACCTTGATGTACTACCTCTATAATAATGCCTTTAAGTACAACCAACTCGGCGTAGCTTCTGCGGTAGGCGTTATCATGTTCGTGATTACATTGTTATTATCTGTGCCTCAGCTACGAAGCATGATTAAGGTGAAGTGAGGGGGAATACAACATGTCGAAAATAAGAAATAAGAAGAAGAGAGAGAAGTTTGATGTGATATCGAATGTGATCATTGTCCTCTTCGCGCTCCTTAATCTTTTTCCATTGTATTGGTTATTCACTAGTTCGCTTAAGAACAGTTCAGATGTTGTGAAGATGCCTCCAGACTGGTGGCCTAAATCGATCACATTCTCCAACTATGTGGATGTGTTTCAGAACCAACCGGCTTTGAGATGGACGTTCAATAGTATTTATGTCTCAGGTGTATCTACGATTATCGTTATTATTGTAGGCGCTATGGCTGCCTATGCATTCTCAAAGATCAATTTCAAAGGTAAAGATATCATCTTCATTATTTTCATATCGAGCTTGATGATTCCTAAGGAAATTATGATCGTGCCTTTATTCCGGATTACACAGCAATTTGGAATGGTGAATTCGTATAACGGTATGATTTGGCCGAACGTCGCGGGTGCATTTGGAGTCTTCCTATTAAAAGGATTCTTCGATTTAACCCCTAACGCTTTAAGAGAAGCCGGAAGAATAGATGGTGCAAATGAATGGAGAATCTTTACTCGCATCATGGTGCCTATTATTAAACCTGGTATTGGAGCCTTATTTATTCTGAATTTCGTGCAAGTCTGGAATGATTATTTGTGGCAGCTGGTTATAGGCCAAGAGAACAAAATGAAAACATTAATGGTTGGTACTGCAACCTTAATGCAGGATCTGAATCCTAATTTCGCATATAAAATGGCCGGAGCCACCATTGCTGCAATTCCGATGTTGCTAGTGTTCATGTTATTCCAACGTTTCTTCACCAATGGAATTACAGCAGGAGCAGTCAAAGAATAAATAAAAATGTGGAGTGGGTTACTGATGAATACTGAAAATAATGTACTTAAAAAGATAAAACATAAACTAGTCGTCTCCAGTCAAGCCTTACCCGAAGAACCGCTGCATAGTCCGTTTATAATGGGAAGAATGGCTTATGCAGCATACTTGGGTGGTGCTTCAGGTATTCGGGCAAATAGCGTAGCGGATATTCAAGAAATTAAGAAAACAGTGGATCTACCTATCATTGGGATCATCAAAAGGGTATATGAAGGTTCTGAAGTGTTCATTACACCAACCCTGAAGGAAGTAGATGAGCTTTACCGCGAAGGGGTAGATATCATTGCTATGGATGCGACAGACCGGACTCGTCCGGATGGATCAACCATCTCAGAACTATTTCCTCACATAAGAGAGACCTATAAAGATCAACTGTTTATGGCAGATTGCTCTACATTTGAAGAAGCTGCTAAAGCCGTTGAGCTGGGGTTTGATCTTGTGGGAACCACCTTAAGCGGATATACAGAATATACCAAAGAGCGGTCACTTCCAGATTTCGAGCTAGTTAAACAAATCGTAAGCAACTTCTCTGTGCCTGTGATAGCTGAAGGCGGTGTTTCCACTCCTGAAGAACTGAAGAAAATGTTTGATCTAGGTGTTTTTTCAGCAGTAGTCGGCTCAGCGATTACAAGACCAATGGAGATTACCAAAAGGTTTGTAGACGCTATTCAGTAGATTGCCGGAGAGGGTAGATAAGGATGAGAATTCTCGCTGTAGATATTGGTGGTACCAATACCAAGATGTGTATATGCGATAAACTTGGGAATGTTCATAACTTTAAGGAGTATGCAACTGAGAGCCACTTGGGAGGGCCGCATGTAATCTCAAGATTGCTTGATAAAATTGCAGAAAATGATGATTTTGATGCCATTGCTATAAGTACGGCCGGTCAAGTCAATGCTGAAGAAGGAATTATAGTCTATGCTAACGAAAATATACCTAGATATACAGGGATGAAGATTAAGGAAATTGTAACTAATCATTTTCATAAACCTGTTATGGTAGAGAACGATGTGAATTCAGCAGCATTAGGCGAGGCTTATTATGGTGCTGCCCAGAACTTTAACAATTTCTTATGCTTGACGTTTGGCACGGGCATTGGTGGTGCCATTGTATTGAACCGCCAAATCTATAAAGGAGCAGATGGGGTGGCGGCCGAATTTGGTCATATCCTGACACATCCATTGTCAGATGCGGTGGAGGGACTGCCTTTTTATGAGAAGTATGCTTCAACCACTGCTTTAGTCAAGATGACTCAGCAAGCAGATCCCGAATGTACAGACGGAAAAGTCCTTTTTGATAAAATTCACAAAGGGGACGAAGCTCTGAAACAGATCTTGGATTCATGGGTAACTGAGGTGTCCGCGGGTTTAGCCTCAATTATTCATATTTTCAATCCATCCGCTATAATTATTGGGGGCGGTGTTATGGAACAAGAAGATTTAGTTCAAAGGGTAGAGGAACGGACGAAGTCTTTAATTATGGAGAGTTTTGCGGGTGTAAGAATTGTTAAGGCCTCACTTGGGAATAAGGCAGGCTTGCTTGGCGCTTCCTCTTTATTCGCACATTAAATCATTGTAAAGGAGGGGCTTATTTGCGAACAATCAGTATTTTTTCTTCTATACATTCCAAGTACAATAATTTGACGAATACGGAGAAGAAGGTAGCGGACTACGTCCTGGAGAACACGAGAAGTGTTGTCTATATGTCAATTACTGATCTTGCAGATGCGTGCGATGTAGGTGAATCAAGTATTTTTCGATTTTGCAAATCTTTAAGTTATAAAGGGTATCAAGAGTTCAAGATTGCACTCGCTCATAGTATCACTGTAGAGAATGAGATCCCGCAGCTTACGGATCAAATTCTAATGGACGATACTACTGAAGCTGTGGCTTCCAAAGTGCTGACCACAAATGTAAGTGCACTGAACGAGACCTATAATTTAATTGATATACAGAAGATCAATGAAGCTATTGATTATATGATAAACGCGGAACGAGTATCATTTTTCGGCGTAGGCTCTTCATTAATCACGGCGATGGAAGCCAAAATTAAATTTATGCGCATTACAAACAAAACGGAGTGTTTGATGGATTCACATCTTCAGATGATGTCTGCGGCGCTAATGTCTAACCGAGATGTAGCTGTAATCATTTCTTACTCCGGTTCAACTAAAGATAGTATCGAGGTTGCAAGAAAGGCGAAGGAACGAGGCGCTAAGGTGGTGTCCATTACGAGATTTGAAAAGTCACCTTTAACGTCGTATTCGGATCTTACCTTACTTTGTGGTGCTAATGAGGGTCCTCTGCAGGGCGGTTCATTATCTGCTAAGATCTCACAGCTCTATCTGCTGGATATTTTATATGTGGAATATTTCAAAAAGACTAGTGAGCAGTCCATTATCAATAAAGAAACAACAGCTGCAGCAGTTAGTGAGAAGCTCCTATAAGTGCGAGTTCAAAAAGTATGGTTTTCAGCACCGAGAAGATTGGATGAAGGTAGAAACTGAGGAGCGGAGCGTAGTGGAAGCTACGTGAGCACCGGAAGTTTCGCCTGAATTCAATATTCGATGTCGAGTAAGCTTCTTGGGCTACTTCGTGATCAAAAGCGGACTTTTTGAACAACCTCTGTAAGATAATTGAGATGTGGGGAGAATCAGACATTATGATCTTAGGTTCATTGTCATCTTGGGAAGAGCATAGCAGATACGAGAATTCAGTCATTGTAGAGACTATTGAGGAATTGAAAGTCATCTTACAACACGAACCTGATCTCGGGCGAATCGAGATTCGCGGTAACGAGATATACGTTTCGATTATGGCGCTTGAGGCGAAGTCGCTAGAGGAACAGGTTGCTGAAAAGCATGAGGCTTATATTGATGTGCATTATCTGATCGAAGGTGAAGAAACGATCGGTTGGTCCCCTTTGCAAGAAGGGATCGAGGCTACTAAGCCTTACGATGCCGAAGCAGATTATGCGCTTTATCCTGCGTCATCCGATGAAATTTTGTTAACTTTGAAGCCGGGGATGTTCGCAGTCTTTTTCCCGTATGATGTACACAGACCTGGTATGGGTCAACCGGGCATGAAGATTAAGAAGGCTGTTATTAAGATACATGTAGGGTTATTAAGTTCATAGAATCTAAGCAGATGACTTCTGAAATCATAAGGAGTCATCTTTTTTATTGCATAGGAGATTATACAATGAAAAAAGATCACTTTCATGGATTCGTGGAAATACATGGTCATCGTCTGCCAAGGGATGTGCAGCTTTCTATTTCTCTATATCAGGGTCAAAACACTAGAATTATAGGGAAAAACTCCTTGTAATTCTATAATATAAGGTCATATCGATAGAATATAGGGAATTGTTCCCTATAATTCAGCTGAACTGGCTGTTTTTAATTGAAATTGGCAAATATACAGGGAGAAATTCCGTATAACCTGTTCAGATAACAGCTGTGATCTAATTTATAGGGAGGTTTTCCCTGTAACACGTTCTACCTAAGCAAAATCCTCCACCAACACTAGAGTTCTTACTCGCCAAACCACTGAAAATCCCTGCGGAAAATACAACAAGTGCTCCGTAAGCTATAAATTCAAACTAATAAATGCCTATTAATCCGACAAGGTGATTTAGTTTTTATATATAAACATTATAACGTTATATTTACTTAATGCACTATTCGTGGTATTTTAAACATTATAATGTTATATGGAAAAAGGTGAGAACAATGGATGAAAGATACGTGCTCCGTCAGGTGAAACGAGTAAGCGGAGAAGAGATCGACATTGTAATCGAAAATGGCAAGATCGCTGAGATCACCCCGGCAGGTGAGGCGCATGGGGGGCAGGAGTGGGAAGGTTCAGGCGCGTACGTATCCAGTGGCTGGATCGATATGCATGTGCATGCCTTTCGCGAATTTGATCCGTATGGTGACGAGATCGATGAGATCGGTGTCCGGCAAGGGGTGACCACCCTAGTCGATGCTGGTAGCTGCGGGGCGGATCGGATAGGTGATCTGGCTCTGGACGCGTCTCAGGCTAAGACGAATGTGCTGGCTTTCTTAAATATCTCGCGGATCGGACTGCTAAGAATTGATGAATTGTCCAACTTGGAATGGATTGATAAGGAGAAGATCCTGCAATCCATCCGAACCTACGGGGAGATAATCGTGGGATTAAAGGCTAGGATCAGCAAAAGCGTTGTGGGTGCCAGCGGGATTGAACCACTGCATATCGCACGAAGCCTTTCAATGGAGACGGGGTTGCCGTTAATGGTACATATCGGTTCAGCACCGCCAGATATCAGAGAGGTTATGCCCCTTTTGCAGCGTAAGGATATCGTGACCCATTATCTCAACGGAAAAGAGAATAATTTGTTTGCTGCGGATGGTCAGCCGCTTCAGGTACTGACTGAGGCCATTGAACGGGGAGTTCATCTCGATGTGGGACATGGAACAGCAAGCTTCTCTTTTAAGGTAGCTGAGGCTGCTAAACGTAATGGTATTGGACTGAATACGATTAGCACGGATATCTATCGAGTGAACCGAATGAAGGGACCAGTCTTTAGCATATCTAATGTACTTTCCAAGTTTCTATGTTTGGGCTATGCTCTGGATGAGATTGTGGCAGCGGTTACTTCCAATGCGGCGGAATGGCTGGGCAGGCCGGAGCTGGGCCGAATTCAGGTGGGAGATCCTGCAAACTTGACTCTCTTCACCCTGCAGCATAAGTCTGCAGTGCTTGTGGATTCTGAAGGAGAAGAAAGAATGACGGATAAAGTAATCCATGCAAAAGGAGTGGTTATAGGTGGGGAATTCATTAAATGCGAAATACGGGCTTAAACGCGTAATCAATGCAAGCGGCAGAATGAGTATCCTGGGGGTGTCGGCTCCGTCTGACACAGTGATGGAGGCTATGAAGCAAGGCGGACAGAGTTATGTGGAAATAGCGGATCTGGTGGATAAAGCCGGAGATTACACGGCACGAATTCTCGGCGCTGAAGCAGCGCTTATCGTTAACTCAGCCTCCAGCGGTATTGCATTGTCCGTTGCGGCGCTAGTGACCCAAGGCAATCGGCGCCGCAGTGAACGTTTGCACCAAGAAGCCATTCCACGCAATGAAATCATCATTCTGAAGGGGCATAATGTACAGTACGGAGCTCCTGTGGAAACGATGGTCTATCTAGGTGGTGGGAAACTAATTGAGGTCGGTTATGCGAATGAAGGCCGGGCCGAGCATATAGAGGATGCCATTTGTGAGCAGACGGCTGCCATTCTGTACGTAAAGTCCCACCATGCAGTTCAGAAAAATATGTTATCCGTCGAAGAAGCATGGGAGATCGCAAACCGTAGGGGCATTCCACTAATCGTAGATGCCGCAGCGGAAGAAGACCTCTGTAAATATGTGAAATACTCTGACCTGGCAATTTATAGTGGTTCTAAAGCTATTGAAGGGCCTACATCCGGTATTATCGCCGGCAAACGTAATTATGTGGAATGGGTTAAGGTCCAATTGTATGGAATAGGACGCAGTATGAAGGTTGGTAAAGAAACTTCCTTTGGTCTGCTGCAAGCATTAGAGGAATACATGGTCAAGGAAGACAAGAGTGACACCGAGAAAGCGTCTTTGCAGGGATTGATGGTGTTGAATGATCTTCCGGGAATTCGTGTAACCATTGTGCAGGACGAGGCGGGCCGTGCCATCTATCGCGGCCGGGTTCAGGTTGATCCACAGCAGGCCGGAATTACGGCGAAAGAATTGGTAGAGGGGTTGCAGCAAGGCGAAATTGCGATCTATACCCGCGATTATGGAGTGAAGCAGGGATATTTCGATATTGATCCACGGCCGCTTCTGGGGGATGATCTGCACGTGATTGTAGACAGCATTCATAAATTAATAGGGGGACAATAAGATGACGATTTCACAACGTTTTTATAAGGGCCGCACCGCATTAAATGTACTCGCTAAAGATATCGCTAATGCTAAAGAGATTTATGAAGCGGCGGAAGGATATGTGCTGGTCGGTGTGCTCTCTAAGGATTATAAGTCGGTAGAAGAAGCCGTAACAGCCATGAAGCAATATGGTCAAGAGATTGAAGATGCGGTATCCATTGGCCTAGGTGCAGGAGATAATCGCCAAGCGGCAATTGTGGCCGAGATTGCTAAGCATTATCCGGGTAGTCATATTAACCAGGCATTCCCGGTGGTTGGAGCTACACGCGCTAATCTTGGTGGGAAAGACAGTTGGATCAACAGCATGATCGCCCCTTCTGGTCACGCTGGTTATGTGAATATTTCTACAGGAGTCTTCAGCGCTGCGCAGAGTGAAGCGGCGATTGTACCTATAGCATCGGCAATTGCGCTTGTTCGGGATATGGGTGGTAATGCACTGAAATATTTCCCGATGGAGGGATTAAGCCGTGAAGAGGAATACCGCTCTGTCGCTAAGGCCTGTGCTGAGGTAGGGTTCGCACTCGAACCAACCGGTGGAATTGATATGGACAATTTCGAGGCTATTCTGGAGATTGCGCTTGAAGCAGGGGTGCCACAAGTGATTCCGCATGTCTACTCATCCATTATCGATAAAGAATCGGGCCAGACCCGGACCCAGGATGTGCGTGATTTGCTTGGAATTATGAAGAGGCTGACAGATAAATATGCCTAAACGAATCGGGGCATTCGGAGAAGTGATGATGCGTCTGCAGGTGCCGGGAGTTCAGCTGCTATCCCAGGGAAACAGCTTAAACTATTCATTCTCTGGTACCGGGGTTAATGTCAGCGCTGCACTGGCACGCTTCGGGCATGAAGGTTATTTGATTTCCCGTTTGCCGACTACTTCCTTGGGAGAGGCCGCCGCCGCGTATTTGCGGAAGCTGGGCATCTCTTCTAGCCTCGTTATACGAGGAGGAGAATATCTGGGCTTGTATTTCTTGGAGAACGGATTTGGTGCACGTCCAAGCAAGGTAACTTACAGCAATCGTCTGGAGAGTAGCTTCAATACGGCTCCTGAGGAAACTTATAATTATGAAGAGATTGCGCGAAGTCTGGATGTGATCCATTTCTGCGGCATTACGCTGGCTATGAACGATAGTGTACGTCATCATATGAAATCCTTGGCTAGAGCTGTCAAGCAGCAGGGTGGGACTGTGATCTTTGATTGCAACTATCGTCCGTCCTTGTGGGGACCGGAAGGCTATTCACAAGCGAAGCCGCATTACGAGGAGATGCTGCAGCTGGCCGATATCGTAATGATGAATGAGAAGGACGCAATCTTTATCTTGGGGATCAGCACTGAACAAGCTGAACGTGAAGAGCAGCTGATCGAACTGATTCCAGCAGTTGCGAAGCATTACGATATCTCGGTGATCGCAGGCACCCATCGCAGTATTCATGGCGACAACTCACATTCACTGCGTGGGTTTCTTTATAAGAATCAGAGCTTCTTCTTTTCGGATACGCTGAGATTTCTCGTCTATGATAGAATAGGGGCTGGAGATGCCTATACGAGCGGAATTGTGCATGGCGAGCTAACAGGATTTACACCTGAGCAGACAGTACGGTTTGCCGCTGCTGCTAGTATGTTAGCCCATACTGTCGAGGGCGACACTCCCATGGCTTCAGAAGCGGATATACTTCGAGCTATGACTCTATCCGTAGGCGATGTAGAAAGGTAGTGAACCTCTTGAGTTTGTCCCGAAAAGATAAGCCCTTATATATGCAAATTGCAAATATTATAAAGGATCGGATTCTACACGGAGTCTATCCTATTGGATTGAATATTCCTTCCGAGCCTCAGCTAGAGCAGGAATTCAATGTCAGCAAGATCACTGTACGCGGTGCCATTCAGGAGCTCGTCCAAGAAGGATTTCTGGAAAAGGGGAGCGGCAAGGGGACGAAGGTGATCCGTAATACCTCATCATCCAAGCTGTCCAAGTGGAAAAAATTCACGGAAATTCTAGTGGATGAAGGGCACCAAATTCGGAAGCAATGGCTGAAGGCGGAGCGAGTATATAATGAAGTCGAAAGCGAAGCCTTTCGTTTATTCGGCGAACGTTGTATACGCTTGGAACGCATATATAGTCTCAATGATATTCCATACGTTCATTACACGCATTATTTAGTAAATGGTATGGATGATTTGGATCTACTGGACTTAAATGCCCAGTCCTTGTATGAACTGCTTGAAGAGCGGAGCGTTTCCTTAGAGAAACTGCGTGATGAATTTTCCGTTGCCGTTCCTCCGCCTGATGTAGAGGAGATATTGCTCCTTGATAAGAAGTGTCCCTTGCTGAAGCGAACTCGTTATTCTTATGATGAGCTGGGCAAGGTAACTGAGTATAGTGTAGGCTTTTACAATACAGAGCTGCAGAATTATGTAGTGAACTATGAGGTGTAGTTAAAACGACTCGTGATATCGCGGGTCAATGATTCATTAGCAAGAAAACCATGCTCAATCACATCTCCAACATAATGCAGAAATTAAAAGTTAAAGGCCGTTCACAAGCGGTTGTCGAGCTGATTAGGCTTGGGGAGCTAAAAGTGACGCATTTATACCTTCTCCACCTTTACGGGTGTGGGGAGGTTTTTTGTTGTAGAGGAAAACTAAACCAAGCGATTGCTGTCCACTGATGGATGTCATCGCTTGGTTTAGTGTTTAAGATCGATATTCATGGTGTCAAAATCAACCTTGCATTTAGCTCTTATCATAAAATCAATACCAACAATTCCATCAAAGCCATAAGGCTCTTGTATCGAACCAAGCTGAATTGGTAAATCAGTCAAAGTAATATGTTCAATGAGTATGTCAGGAATCTGCTGCTCATAGCAAATTTCGCTAGTCCCCCCAACCCCATACATTCGTTTTGCTCGTCCATTAATAAAATCAATATGGATGCCTATTACAGCTAATGCATCGGTATCAAAGACGGTTGCCGCACTCCTAAAAAAAATTCTTCTATAACCTCAACGTCGTTTCTGCTCGTATGAAATACATACAACTCACGCGTCGGATGAAGCTTGTGTAGTTTTTTGTAGCCGCTCCAAGCTTCTTGCGGATTATCGTAGTCTTGAATGATCGATATATAATGGAAGTGAATGTTATAATTGTAGTTATATGTGCGGTTGATAAGACCTACATAAATTTCTTATATCTGAATCAATACCATATAAGCGATTGTACCGAATGCTATGGATAATAGCATATTTCTTCGCCAGAGATGAAGCAACGCGACGATTGCGACGGATATTAGCTCCGGTAATCCGTGATTACCGGACAATACGTTAGTGTTCTTTAGGCTATAAATAACAAGGAGTCCAATCGTTGCTGATGGAAGAACTCTACCTAGGTATTGAATGTACTTTGGGGTTGGACGTCCCGGTGGGAAAATAATGAACGGAATAAAACGTGTCATCATCGTGCCTAGCACAACCATGGCAATTGTAATGATCTGCTGAAAAGTAGACATCGTCATGCGGTTTCACCTACCGGTTCCTGTTGTTTACGAGTGATCGTAAGTGCTGCAATAATCAGGATCATTGCGGGGATCATAAAGCTGTCACGTCCAAATATGATAAGGCACAGTATGGAGATAACAACGCCTACTAGAGCACTTCTATGGGTCGATCCACTCTTCCATTGCTCAATAAAGATAACAACGAATAGTGCTGTCATCACAAATTCGAGACCTTCCATATTCATGTGAAAAATCGATCCGAATACTCCCCCGATACAAGCGCCTACGACCCAATAGCAATGATTTAGCAGCGTGACGAAGAACATATACCAACCGCGATCCACTCCTTCAGGGATCTTCGCGGAATAATTGATGGTGAATGATTCATCACAGAGACCAAAAATCAAATAAAGCTTCTTCAGCCCCGTACCTTTAAACTTCTCCAGCATAGATATGCCATAAAATAGATGTCGTGCATTAACCATTAAAGCAAACAATAATGCACTTAATGGATGATAAGCACCTAATAACAAGTGAACCGTTAGAAATTCCATCGATCCAGCATAAATAAGCGAGCTCATTAGAAAGGTATAGATCACATGAAACCCTGATACATTCATGTAAATTCCGTAGGCGATCCCCAAGAATAAAAAAGCGGCAAGAATGGGAAAGGTAGCGGGAGCCGCGGTGCGGAATGCTACATAAAGTTTGTTATTGTTACGCATGTTACTTACAACCCCTTAGCTTATGTCCATGTCATTGTAGCAGTGCGAATCCATACAATCAACGGTATAATTGTATGGATTACAATTTTGTGGGAGGACAATATGCCGATCAATTCTTTTGTTAATTACCCGATGTCGTGGCGACCTGACAGACATACGCTGAAGCGTCCGATCTATCATTCCATAGCCTCATTGCTTGAACAAGATATAGCTAGCGGTCTTTTGGTACCCGGAACGAAGCTTCCCCCTCAACGTGAGCTAGCGGATTTTTTAGATGTTAATTTCACAACAATTACACGCGCTTATAAGCTATGCGAAGCTAAAGGACTCATCTATGCTATTACAGGAAGTGGTACCTTTGTGGCAACGAATGCAACGCGCTCGATAGCAATATCGAAGGACAAAATTTCTCATGACTGTATTGATCTGGGGCTAGTTGCTTCGTTTGAGCAGAGTAACTCGATCGTAGCTCAGGTCGCAAGAAGGGTTATGCATAGAGGCAATATAGAGGAACTATTAAATTACAATGATCCTACAGGAATGCCACATCATAAACTGGCAGGCCTATCATGGATGCAAGCATTTGGAATACAGGCAAATATCAATAACATCGCAATTGCATCCGGTGGCCTGAATGCGTTGGTCATTACGTTATTTGCTCTCTTCGAACCTGGACAACGGATTGCCGTTGATGTATTCACCTATTCTAATTTTATTGAGCTTGCCCGAATGTATCGTATTCAGCTTGTTCCAATTCCAGGCGATGCCTCTGGAATGCTACCGCAAGTGCTGGATAACCAGTGCCAGCTGCTGGATATACGTGGTATATTCCTGATGCCTTCTTGTACGAATCCTACAACCGTTATGATGACTGATGGGCGGAAGCGTGATATTGCTAACGTTATCCAGAAACATAACTTGCTGCTCATAGAAGATGATATTCATGCGTTCTTAACGGCAGGTCATTTAGAAGAATACAAACAACCGATGTACTCATTGCTTCCTGATCAGACCATCTATATTAGCAGTACGACAAAATCTATTTGCTCTGGACTTAGGATCGCTTATATCGTATTTGGAGAGAAATTCAAAGAGAGAATTGAGCGGGCTATTTTCAATATTAATGTGAAGACATCCTCCCTAGATGCCGAGATTATTTCTGAGCTTATTGTATCGGGTAGTGCTGCTGAGATTGTCGCATATAAAAAAGAACTGGTCCAAGCTGCGAACAAGCTATTTTCGACATATTTTCCACAAACAGCAGCAGAAGGGCACCCCTTAAGTTTTTTTAAATGGATTCCCTTATCAGGATACCGTACAGCCGCTGAACTGGAGTCAGAACTGTTACAACAAGGCGTTCGAATATACCATTCCGATTGGTTTCTTAGTGGTGCCAGCACACCGGACAAGTATGTACGTGTAGCCTTATCGTCATCATCCTCATTGGATGAGCTGGACACTGGACTGAAGATTCTGAAGCAACATATGTCCTTAGACTAGGATATGTCTGAAAGCTCAGCTTACAGAGAGATTCTCTGTGGGCTGATTCGGATTTTTTGCATCTTAGTATGTGATAAATATAACTATTTAAATTTATGAATATACAAGCTGTGATGACTGATGTAAAATTACACTACCTGAAGCGTTCTGGAACAGCTTAAGGGCTTTTTGCATGCTCTTTTGCAGATTGCAAAGAATAGGGGCATGTCTACTATAGAAAGATTAATGGAGGTAGGAGAGTTTTATGAAGAAAAAAGCATTAAAAAGAATGTTGATGTTGTCGATGATGGTCGTTGTCGTCGCTGTACTTGCAGTAGGTTGTGGTTCAAAGAATAACACGAATACAGCATCGACAGAGGGTAACGCAGCAGAGGACTCAAAAGAAGCTGTTACTTTGTCGCTTGGCTTACTGCCTTCGATTGATGCGATTCCTTTTGTAATTGCTCATGAGCAAGGTTTTGATAAGAAGCATGGAGTGAACCTAGATATCCAAACGTTCAAGAGTGCAAAAGACCGTGATGTCGCCTTTCAAGCAGGCAAGTTAGAGGGGATCAGTGCTGATTTGGTTGCAATTTCTATCTACAATGAAGCCGGGCTGGATGTGAAGATTACTAGCACAACTTTTGGTGAATTCGATTTATTGACTGGGAATGACGCCATCCAAGATGTGAAGGATCTGAAAGGAAAAACCGTGATTTTGTCCAAAAATACCTCCACACAATATACTGTGGCAATGATGCTGAAACAAGCGGGTTTAACGGAAGATGATATTACGGTAACTGAGGTTCCACAAATCCCTACCCGTTTAGAATTGCTTAAGAACAATAAGGCGGATGCAGCTATTTTACCTGAACCATTTGTAACTATGGGTAAAGCTTCAGGTTTGCGCGTGCTTAGCTCCACGCATACAGCGGGAGTGAATCCATTTGTACTGGCTTTCCCACAAACCGCTATTGATGCTAAGGCAGATGCGATTCGCAACATGTATGCTGCTTATGACGAGGCTGTAGCGTATATGAAATCTCATGATCAATCCGAATATATCGATCTTGTGATCAAAGAAGTTGGTTATCCAGAAACGTTGAAAGATGAGATCAAGGTACCTGATTATGTCCCTGCCAATCAAGTGGATGTGAAAGAAGTAGAAGCCGCATTTGCATGGGCACGGGAAAAAGGTTTGCTTAGCAAAAATATCTCGGCTGAAGATGTGATTTCTGATGTCCAATTCAAAAAATAAGGGACTCGTCATTAAGGGTCTTAAAGTAGAGTACAAGACAGGTCAACTGGCCTTAGGAAAGATGGATCTATCTTTACCGGAACATGGGATTTACACGATCATCGGACCCTCTGGCAGCGGAAAATCAACTTTATTACGGGCGATTGCGGGCTTGCTGCCAAGCTATATGGGGCAAATTCTTTTTAATGAAAAATCCGTGCATGATAAAGAAACTCTGATCGGCCTGGTACCGCAAAACTACGGGCTTCTTCCATGGAAGACTGTACATGATAATATTCAAATCGCGATGAAAATCTCGCATACTGCGAGCACTTCCAAGCAAGAACGGGAGAATCAGATTAATCAGTGGCTGTCATCGATGGGAATCTCTGATTTAGCTGATCGTTATCCTCTTTCTCTTAGTGGAGGACAGCAGCAAAGAGTGGCAATCGCCAGAGCGTTCGCCATTTTGCCCACTATTTTACTGCTGGACGAGCCATTCTCCGCACTGGATGCGATTACTAGGGAAACGCTACAGATTCTCTTTTTGGATAACTGGTTAGCGCATCCGGCGACTACCTTATTTGTTACCCATGATGTGGAAGAAGCTATTCTGCTGGGGCAGAAAATTATTGTTATGCCGTCTAATAAAAAAGAAGCTCCGGAAATGATCGATAATCAATTAGTGTTTCAGATGAAGCATGAGGATAAGCGGGACAGTGTAGATTTCTTTGAGCAGACTAAGCGAATCAGAAAGGTAATGCAGGAGATATGGTGAGAAAAAATCGGATTCATCACATAATAAGACTGTTGTTTGTGTTCTTTTGTATGAATGTGGTTTGGTATATTGCCTATTTGCTTATGAATCATTCGATTTTGCCGAGTCCATTCGCGGTATATAACGCTATGTTTCACTTAGGTGGTCAGGAGATTGCTTTAAATGTAGGGTATAGCTTGTTCAGAATTTTTGCAGGTGTAGTGCTAGCATTAATCATTGGACTGCTCATTGGTCTTCTGATGGGACGTTCGCTGACCTGGAATAAGCTGCTTGACCCTGTGGTCTACTTGACCTATCCTGTTCCCAAAATCGCCCTGCTTCCCGTTGTGATGCTATTCTTCGGACTTGGTGAAACGTCCAAAATCTTAATGATCATGCTGATTCTCTTGTTCCAGATTATTATCTCCGTTAGGGATGGTGTGAAGGCTATTCCTGAGAATACCTATGATGTCTTAACGAGTATAGGGGCAAGTACAGTGCAGAAATTCTGGCATGTGACACTGCCAGGTGCACTGTCGGTCATTCTGAGTACGATTCGTATTTCACTGGGAACAGCGATATCTGTACTCTTTTTCACGGAGATTTATGGAACTGAGCATGGCATGGGCTTCTTCATTATGGATGCTTGGTTAAGACTGGATTATCCGGAGATGTATGCGGGAATTATGCTGTTCAGCTTGGTGGGATTTGTCCTCTTCTTACTTGTTGATTATCTTGATTACAAGTTTATGAAGTGGCGGAATTAAATATAGTTGAAGATTTAACTATAGCTTTCCTTTGTCGATTTTAGGCAAGGGGGAGCTTTTTTATGTGATTTTTGAGTGGAAATAAAGGGTCTTCAAATTAGTACGTCAATTCGGTTAAGATGGATAAGTATTCGATAAACTGTAATAGAGATACACATCCAAACTAAGGGAGTAAAACGATGAATAAGCGCACATCGGGATTTGAGCACAGCACAGCATCCTTTGCTGAGAAGAAAGTTACCTGGCTGGAACTATTTTATGATCTGCTTTTTGTAGCTGCAGTTTCAAAAGCGAGTCATGTCTTGTTGCATGTAGAAGCGGGTACAATTCCACTTGAATATTTATCTAAATTTATCTTAATATTCATTCCGATCTGGTGGGCCTGGGTGGGACAATCTCTTTTTGTAAATCGGTTTGGACGGGACATCTTTTCACACCGAATATTTCTGATTCTACAATTATTTTTTGTATTAATAATGACGGCCAGCTTATCGGTTAACTTTGATCAATACTATATGCCATTTCTAATCGGTTATGTTGGCTTAAGAGCTATGACTGCCATTCAATATCTTACGGTAAATAAGAATGAAGCAGCTGATAGAAAGGACACTGCCCGTTACCTGGGAAGTCGTTTTTGGATTGGATTAGTGATCTCTGCTTTATCACTTTTCTTTGACTCTTGGATACGTTATGTAGTTTTGTATACGGGAATTACTATAGACATTTTGCTTCCATTAATCGGTCGGAGATACTTGGTGAAAAGCCCGATAAACACTCATCATTTATTAGAACGTTTCTCGTTGTTTACCCTCATTCTACTTGGCGAATCAGTGGTCAGTATACTTGCAGTCTTACAGTCTAGCCACTGGACGTGGCAATCTATTTTATTTGCATTATTAACTTTTCTATTAATTATAGCTATGTGGTGGCAATACTTTGATAATGTTGAAAAGAAAGTGGACAAAACCATAGAGACTGCCGGGCAAACTATAATTTATGGGCATTTATTTATTTATGTATCCTTAAGCATGATTGCAGCTTCAATCCAACTGCTATTTTTAGAACAATTAAATTACACATTTATGGTATGTTTTATTTTTGGATCGGTCCTGCTCTACTTCTTCTCTACCTCACTGGTCTTCCATAAATATAGACGTATACAGCAACGGTTAGGGATATTTCATTTGGCGTTATTATTAGGTATACTTGGAGTTTTTTTCGCAGTAGATTTGTTGTTCCTTATACCCAATTACCTGATCATTGGAGAAATGGTGTTATTTTTTGCTGTGTATGCAAAATTAACGACTTGAGCTTCGTTGTATCGAAGCTGAATAAATTGAAGAAGGAAGCCGGGTCATTGCAACCCGGCTTCCTTCTTTCATAATGGGAGTGTGCGGTATCCCCCTGTCGTTATTGCCCAAGAAGCGCTGGCACGATAAATCGGCCGAACACATTAGCTGGTGAGCCTTTCTTGTATTTATCCGCAGTAATGACTGCAACCAGCTCATAGGATGGAACCACAATAATATGCTGGCCCATGAAGCCAAGCGCAAAATAATAAGGGATCTCCTTTGGCTGCTGCTCCGTACCTGCATTGAATGATGATACCCACCAGTGCCATCCGTAGAAGCCCTTCTGTGGTAGCGTGGCTGCGACATAGGGGCGAGTGGACTTCTGAACAGTACCCGAATGAATGAGCTGTTGATCCTTCCAGCGCCCTTCTTGCAAATAAAGGAGACCAAATTTCAGCATATCCTCAGGCATCATATAAAGGCCAAACCCACCAGTATGTATGCCTTGTGGATCACTGTCCCAGCGATAGCTTTCGATGCCAAGCGGCTGAAATAGCTGATCTTCAGCAAATGCTGCAACGTCTTGTCCAGAACATTCACGCAGGATAGCGGATAAAATCTGGGAGCAGCCGGAGTTATAGTTCATCTCAGTGCCTGGCGTATGAGATAGCGGCTGGGCGAGCACAAACTTTATCCAGTCTGCGGTTCTAGTCATAGTCGGAAAGGAATTTTGCCCCCCAAATTCTGTCCAGTTAAAGCCTGCTGTCATTGTTAATAAGTGACGGATAGTGATTTCTCTTTTTCGTTGATCTTGATCCTCTTTTAATAAAGGGAAAAATAGAGAAATAGGTGTATCAGGTGGCGGAACGATTTGTTTATCTATGGCTATGCTGACTAAGGCGGCGAGCACGCTTTTGGTGCATGAGTTAATTTTACCTAGCTCTTTAGCGATTTCAGGCTCACGATAATGCTCCAGTATAGGTTTTCCATGTTGAACGATTAGACAACTGCGAATTTCTAGGTCAGTAATACCGTCTATAAGCGGCTGAAGGTTCCAATCAGTGATGTGAATGGCCCCCTTTCATAGATGTTTAAGCTGTAGCTGCCTACCATTATAGCTTATATAGTATACATTACATAAACCTTGTAATTTCCTGTCGTTAATTAAATATGGAAAATATAAGTAATTATCTGTATAATGTTATGAATCACGTGTTAGAGGAGGATGAATTCTTTTGAAAAGCAATAATACTCACTTTGTTCATCAGACAGCTAAAACGGTATTGATTACTTCAGTGGCGCTCGCGTTATTATTACCCCCTGGCTTGGCCGCAGCCGATTCTACATCTGTTAGTAGCAACACTACGGTAACACAGGTTAGCACACAAGCGCCGGTGACTACAACGAACTCTGAGGCAGATCTTACAAAAGTGAAATTCACGCAGGAGCAAGCGATTGCGAAGCTAAAAGAATTATTCCCATCCCTAAAAGATGCAACGGTAAACAATGTACAACTGGGATCTAATCAAAGCTACCCCCCTCCAGCAAATCAAATGATCTGGAATATTCAGTGGCAGATTCAAGAGGGGAGTATGGGATATGGCTTTAGCAGTGAGGTAGATGCCATTAGTGGAGATATCATTAGTACGTATATTTCATACCCACGTGAGAATAACGAATCCTATTATCCTCCGAAAATATCGCAGCCTCAGGCACTGGAGATCGCCAAGGCTTTTGTGGCTAAGGCAGCCACATCGGTTAAGAGCAGTGATCTGCAATTAAATGAGAATGCTGGTTATAATTATTTTTCGAACACTTTATTCGGTCCTGTTCAATACAGCTATTACTTCAGTGTCATGAAGAATGGTCTTCCTTCTGGATCGGATAACATTAACATAGCTGTGGATGGCAACGGTAATGTAATTCAATTCTCTAAGTTTTCTCAAGGACTTGAGTATCCATCTGCACAGCCGAAGATTACCTTGGAGCAAGCACAGAAGCAATTTGCTGAACAGTTTGATGTAGGCCTTTTTTACATTCCTACTTATAAGAACGGAAAACCTAACAACTGGATCCTAGGCTGGCGTCCAGTGGATCAGTCTCTATATCCTATCGATGCATTGACAGGCAAGAGAATAGATTATGAAGGAAAAGAATCCGTATCTACCGCAGTCGTGTATTCAGATGTAGCAAAGAGCAAAGATGTCTTTCAAGCAAGAACTTCAACTACAGAGCTTACTGCAAAAGAAGCGGAACAGCTTGTAAAGAAGGTTGCATATATTCCAGCAGATCGTAAATTGATCTCCCAAAGCTTGAGAAATGACTATCAGGATACGAATCGGAAGATCTGGCAGTTATACTGGGGTGGTAGTGGAAATGAACGTTTCATTGGGGCTGGCTTTCCAGAACAATCCTCTGCTGAGATCGATGCAAAGACCGGTGAAATATTACAGTACCAGATTCAAACATATGGTGCTACTCAGGATAATAAGAAGGAAGAACCGGCTCCTGCTGGAGGGAAGAAGCTTAGTGAGGCTGAAGCTAAGACTAAAGTACTTAGTATAATTAATAGCCTGTATCCTCAGGCGAGCCAGAAGCTAAAGCTTTTAGAATATGGAGATAACTCAAGCGTGACTTCAGACGGAACAGGATTTAGATATCAGTTTATTAGATATCATCAAGGGATTCCTGTGAGTGACAGTAACCTTACGGTAAGCTTGGATCTTTACGGCAGACTGATTTCTTACATGGGGAATCGGATAGACGGTATCGATGAAATTACACTATCGCCGAAGGCTACAATTTCCAAGAAGGAAGCGCTCGAAAGTTATAAACCTAAATATCAGACTAAGCTAAGATACACTCAGGTTGGAGGATACTATAGTTATAATAGCTATGCCGCGCCAAAGGTGAAGCTGGTATATGATACAACTTTTGATGAATCTAATGGATTATATCAGGTTTTAGATGCAGCCACTGGTAAATGGGTTGCGGTCTATGATTACCTCGGTCAGCAAGATGCTCAAATATCTGCAACGGATATCAAAGGTCATGCAGCAGAACAACCATTATCAGAATTAGTAAAATATCATGTGATTACTCCGGATGCCGATGGTAAAGTAAACCCAGATCAAGAAATAACAGTTGGCGATTGGTTAACATATCTTGCCAAGGCTTCTAATCCGAATTTCAGCAGTTATATTGCTAATAATGAACGGAAAACTGTGGCAGGTGTGAAGCCTGAGAATTCATATTATGATGTTGTTACTTATGCAGCAGATCGTAAGTGGATCAACAAGGATCAAAGCCTGCAAATTGATAGTAAGTTAACCCGGGAACAGCTTGCTGTTCAGCTGGCTAATTTTTTGAAATACAACAAACTCACAGCCTATCTTGATAAAGATGTAACGGTAAGTCAGTTCAGTGATAGTGCATCTATAAACAATAAGGGTGCAGTGGCTCTTGTTGTGAAATTGGGAATCCTCAAGGATGACAACGGCAAGTTTAATCCGCAGCAGACGGTAACGAAAGCACTGGCGGCTACGGTGATTATGAAGCTAGTGGAACTGCAAGGTAAGACTGATCAGATCATAGGTCAATAAGAATATATAATGCAGAGCCTGCTTCCCATTTGATGGTGGAAGCAGGCTTTTCTGTATGAGGAGCAAAATAGGGAGTAAAAGAAAACAACCCGAAAGACAAACACCTTTACAGAAGGGGTGTGTCTTTCGGGTTATATTTGTTTTTGCTATTCAAATACAATTAATGGAGCTGTTTATCTACTTCTTTAACTGGATTCTCGTTAGCATTCTCTTCTACCTTGCTGCTCATAAACCAACCGATTGCAGCGATGAGCACGAGTACAACATAGAAGGTAACCTTCCAAATGGTACTATGCGCGAAATCCTCGGAAAGAACACCAAGTGAAGGGTGTGCCAAGGTAATGACTGCGAGCTTAACACCGACCCAGCCTACGATGAAGAAGGCTGCAATTTCAAGACCTGGACGGGTGTGAAGCAGCTTAACGAAGAAGGAAGCTGCAAAACGCATAATGACCAATCCGATAAATCCGCCGGCAAAGATGACGAGGAATTGTCCACCGTCAAGGCCTCCGATTTTTGGAAGACCACTTGCAGGTAGTGCAACCGCAAGTGCAACTGCGGCTAGGATGGAATCCACCGCGAAGGCGATGTCAGCAACTTCTACTTTAAAGACAGTAAACCAAAAGCTGGATTTCTTTTTGTTGACTGCGCCGTCTGTACCGCTTTCAGCTGCTTCATCCGTAACGGGCTTCTTGATTAATAGTTTTCGGAAGATATGGTTCCCCGCGATAAACAGTAAATAAAGTGCGCCGATGGCTTGTACTTGCCAAATATCAACCAGGTAAGAGATGACAAATAGTGAACCGAAGCGGAACACGAAGGCTCCGGCTAATCCGTAAAATAGTGCTTTTTTTCTTTCCTCATCAGGAAGGTGTTTAACCATAATTGCCAATACCAGTGCGTTATCTGCGGCTAGTAGTCCTTCAAGTGCTACAAGAACTAGTAATACCCAGCCGTACTCTAATAATAATCCCCAATCCATTACTGTTGTCCTCCCTTTTCTTATGCAAATATCTACTAAAAGATACTTACCTTACCATTTTAACCAATTTTATATAAAAAAGACCTTTACCAAACAGATTAGCCTTTGGAATAAAGGTCTAACCTGATTGGTAAAGGTCTCGCTAACAATGTTGAATTGCCAATAAAGCCGGAGAATATCCTCATATTCTCGTATTGACGACTTTATTTAACAGCTACTCCCCTTTACGGGATATATTAAATTTTTGATTTAATTCGTTGTGATTTTGCCTAAGGAGATCATATACGAGTTGAAAGTTAATGTCAATAAAATGTTGGAGGAATAAGAGTTGATAGTAAGGGAATGTTGGAGGCTGTAAATCTGGATTGCATTGCTAGGAATAGGAGAGTTTAATTTTTCTGAGAGGGAGATTAAAAGTACATGTATGTCTTTTAATCTATGCTGATAATCAATGAAGAAGTTTATTTAAATAACAAATAAAAGGGCACTTACTAGACGAATATCTATGTTCTCCTATAGGTAATTGGAGTAGTATACATTAGGTTTTCGTGGAGGTGCTAAAAATGGGCCATTCCAATCACATATCTAAGAAAAGCTGCAAAAAAAATGATTCTCCGTCAAAAAGAAAATATCATTTGGTTAAAAAATGTTCTTCAAAGAACTATTGTTGTAAGCGAAAAATCATCAAAAAGAAATGTGCTAATAATCGCACCCGCGGCATCACCGGAGCAACGGGCCCTACCGGAGTCACGGGAACGACAGGCTCCACGGGAGCAGCTGGAGTCACGGGGACGACAGGCTCCACGGGAGCAGTGGGAGTCACGGGAACGACAGGCCCCGCCGGAGTAGCGGGAATCACGGGAACGACAGGCTCCACGGGAGTAGCTGGAGTCACGGGAACGACGGGTCCGTCCGGAGTAGCTGGAGTCACGGGAACGACAGGCCCCGCGGGAGTAGCTGGAGCCACGGGGACGACGGGCTCCACGGGAGCAGCTGGAGTCACGGGAACGACGGGCCCCACGGGAGCAGCTGGAGCCACGGGGACGACGGGCTCCGCCGGAGTAGCTGGAGCCACGGGAACGACGGGTCCCGCTGGAGTAGCTGGAGCCACGGGAACGACGGGCTCCGCTGGAGCAGTGGGAGCCACGGGAGCGATGGGCCCCGCGGGAATAGCTGGAGTCACGGGAACGACGGGCCCCGTAGGAGTAGCCGGAGTCACGGGAGCGACAGGCCCCGCGGGAGCAGCTGGAGTCACGGGAACAACGGGTCCGGCAGGAGCATCCGGAGCTACGGGGACGACGGGCTCCGCCGGAGCAGTGGGAGCCACGGGAACGACGGGCCCGGCCGGAGTAGCCGGAGTCACGGGAGCAACAGGCCCCGCGGGAGCAGCCGGAGTAGCTGGAGTCACGGGAGCAACAGGCCCCGCTGGAGTAGCTGGAGTCACGGGAACGACAGGTCCAGCTGGAGCAGTGGGAGCCACGGGAACGACAGGCCCCGCCGGAGTATCCGGAGTCACGGGAGCAACGGGCCCCGCCGGAGCAGCCGGAGCCACGGGAACGACAGGTCCAGCTGGAGCAGTGGGAGTCACGGGGACGACGGGCCCCGCCGGAGCACCCGGAGCCACGGGAACGACAGGTCCCGCCGGAGCAGCCGGAGCCACGGGAACGACGGGCCCCGCTGGAGCAGTGGGAGCCACGGGAACGCCGGGTCCCGCCGGAGTAACCGGAGCCACGGGAACGACAGGCCAAGCGGGAGTAACGGGAGCCACGGGAACGACAGGCTCCACGGGAGCAGCAGGAGTCACGGGAACGACGGGCCCCGCCGGAGCAGCCGGAGTCACGGGAGCAACGGGCCCCGCCGGAGCAGCCGGAGCCACGGGAACGACAGGTCCAGCTGGAGCAGTGGGAGCCACGGGAACGACGGGCCTCGCCGGAGTAACGGGAATCACGGGGACGACAGGCCCCGCTGGAGTAGCGGGAGTCACGGGGACGACGGGCCCCGCCGGAGTAACCGGAGCAACGGGAACGACAGGCTCCACGGGAGCAGCTGGAGCCACGGGAACGACGGGCCCCGCCGGAGCAGACGGAGCCACGGGGACGACGGGCCCCGCAGGAGTAGCGGGAATCACGGGAACGACAGGCCCCGCGGGAGATGTCGGCCCCGCTGGAGCAGCAGGAGCCACGGGAACGACGGGCCCTGCAGGAGCAGCAGGAGCCACGGGAACGACGGGTCCGGCCGGAGTAGCCGGAGCCACTGGAGCTACAGGTGCCGCAGGCGGAATAGCTCAGTTCGGGTATGTTTATAATTTAGGGGCTCAGGTGGTTCCAATAGAGGCGGATGTCTCTTTTGATACAAATGGACTTCTAACACCTGGAATTACACATGCCCCTGGGACCACTACAATCTCGGTTACTAATACGGGTAATTATGAGGTTGATTTTTCAGTTTCAGGTGTGGAGCCCAATCAATTCGCATTATTCTTAAATGGCGCCGAGGCTGCAGGTACGGTATATGGTTCAGGTGCTGGCACTCAGCAAACTAATGGGCAGGCGATACTCGCTCTCTCATCGGGCGATGTTCTTACGCTGAGAAATCATAGTTCAGCTGCTGCAGTTACTTTACAGACATTGGCGGGAGGCACTCAGGCAAACGTCAATGCTTCTATAGTTTTAAAGCAATTAAGCTAGGCAACAAAGAAATAGATTCTTCAGCATTAAAAAAGCGTGCAGGACTCTATTAGAGTTCTCCACGCTTTTTATGTTAGCCCTTAACCGCTCCAGCGGTAATTCCTTTTGTCATCTGTTCTGTGAAGAGCAGATAGATCAGGATGGTTGGGATCGCAATGATCGTCATAACAGCAAACTGAGCACCGTAGTTGGACGAGTATTCTCCGGCGAATTTCATAATGGAGAACGGAATGGTTTTGAGATCCTCCGAGGTGAGGAAGGTGTTCGCCATAATAAATTCATTCCATGTGCTGATGAAATTGAGTACACAGATGGTAGCTAGTGCGGGTTTCGTAATTGGAAAGATGATGCGGAAGATCACACCGTAAATGCCGCAGCCATCGATAACCGCTGACTCTTCAATCGCACGAGGGATGGTCTCTAGAAATCCAGTCATGATGAGCACACTCATTGGGATGACAATAGCCGAATAAGGCAGAATCAGCGTGTACATATTGTTCAGCATTCCGAGCTTGTTAAACAGGATAAAGTTCGGCAGCAGTGTCGCGTGAATGGGAATAATCATGCCCATCATGATAAGTGACAACACGATACCACTTAGCTTCCATTTCATACGAGTGAACGCATACCCCATCATTAGTGACACTAGTGCGGACAGTGCAACGGTAATTACTGTAATGATAAGACTGTTGGCAAAATAGCGTGGTACACGCCCATAGGTAAAAGCGTTTCTATAATTCTCCCATTGCGGGGGGGATGGCCATTTCAGAAAAGAGCTTCCGAAAAAATCACCACTCTTTAGCAGGGAGTAATCGATCAGCCAGATGAGCGGAAATAACTGAATTAAAGCAATGAGACAAAGAAACAACATCATTAGGATTTTGCCAGTTGTAGGTTTACTGCGCTTCTGTTTATGAAGCTTCAGATTGAGGGGCGAAGCGGCAGGTGCTAATGAATTATTCATATGATTTCCTCCGGTTACAGGGATTCTAAAACTCTCCGATATCTTTCTTCAGAACCTTGTTGAGTATTACGGTCAGTACAAGGCAGAACACAATGAATAGGATGGATATGGCATTACCGTAGCCGTATAGCGACGAGGAGAAGGCGGTTTTGTAAAGGTAGTTTCCTAAGAATTGCGTGCTATTAGCCGGGCCACCGTTGGTCATTAAGAACACGGTTTCCATTTGCTTAAGACAGGTTGTAACCGCGATGATAATGGCAACTCGCATCATAGGCGAAAGAAGCGGTATGATGATGCGCGTGTAGAGAGTATAGTTGTTCGCGCCATCGATCTTTGCGGCTTCGCTTAGATCACTTGGAATGCCTTGCAGACCTGAATAATATAGCAGCAGTGCGTATCCAAAACCTTGCCACATTACAACAATGATGATGCACCAGATCGCTGTCTTCGGATCTCCAAGCCAATCATGTGTGAGTGAATCCAGCCCAACGCCGCTAAGCAACTTGTTAAGCAATCCGTAATTGGGATGGAAAATCCCGCTCCACAGCTTGGCTGTAACTACAACAGAAATTACCGCGGGGATAAAAAAGATCGTCCGGAATATTTTTTCGTATTTACCGGAATTGGTCAGGAATATCCCTATGAGAATAGCAAAGGGATGCTGTAAGAATACAGTGGCAGCGGTTAGTAACAGGGCATTGCCCAGCGAGGTCCAGAATACTTTGTCATGAAATAGGATTTCGCGATAGTTATCAAAGCCAATAAAATTGTACTTGCCGATTCCGCCCCAGTCTGTAGAGCCGTAATAAGCGCTCATGAAGATAGGGATGCAAATCATAAAAGCAAACAGGAATAACCCGGGTGCGATGAGTAGAAATATCGCTTTTTTGTCGCTTAACACTCTGTGCATGGAAATCTCCGTCCTTTGAAAGAGTAATCTATCTACTACCATCGTAACGGGAAGCTAGACCCTGGAACATGCCGTATATTTCAGATGATTGTACACATTTTTTAAATTATGAAATGATAAATTTGTTGACGGCGAAGGCGTTTATACTCGAACAACAAACCCCCGGCCTCTGGGGGGAGTCGGGGGTGTGTACGCTACTATTTATGATGCTAATTCAGAAGCGTCAAGATTCATGTTCTTAGTAGTGTTAGAGCTTATTTACCAGCCAATTTATCGGACGCAGCGTCAAGCGCTTTGGCGAATTCCGCTGTATTCATAGCGCCGGAGAGCAGGCTTTGGTGAGCCTCCATTACCTTTTGCTTGAACTCGTCGTTACCAATATCCTGTAGCGGAGTTCCGCTAGAAGAGGTCATCGAGCTGAAGACATCCACTAGTTCTTTTTGGAGTTGAGTTTCATTACCAGTTAAGAATTCATCGAATTTTTGCGCAGGTGTACCCGCGCCAGCTTGCCATAACATCTTGGACCAGTTCTCAGGAGCGAAGAAATATTTCAAGAAATCAACAGCAGCTTCAGGATGCTTGGAGTTTTTACTTACGGCATATCCACCACCGTACCAAGCAGCATCATCCGTTGATTTACCTTTATCTGAACCAGGGAAAGCGAATGCGCCTACATTATTGCGGAATTCTTCAGAGAAGTTCACATCTGTAGCTAGGCCAGACTCCCAAGCGCCCATAAAGAACATAGCGGCTTGTCCTTGTCCGAACAAGTTACGCGCTGCGCCGTAATCGGCGGTCAGCCAGCCGTCGGCAAAACCTTTAGCATTTGCGAAATCTTGCATTTCAGTTGCAGCTGCAACAAGACTAGGATCATTAAAGGATATTTTACGAGCAACAGCTTCATCCATCTTATTAAAATCACCATTTTGACGTTGAGCAACAAACTCATACCAGATTGGCAGTGTCCATGCATCCATACCGTTCATAGCGATAGGGTTAATCTTGTTTGCACGTAATGTTTTGACAGCTGCGAGCAGGTCAGCGGTAGTCTTTGGAACCTCGATGCCGTTGTCAGCAAAGATTTTCTTGTTATAAAACATAACCATATAGTCGGCACTACGTGGCAATCCATACAGTTTGCCATCTTTGCTGAAGCCGTCCATGGAACCAGAAACAAACTGATCACCTTCGAAGTCAGCGCTGTTCAGTTCAAGCAGTAAGTCATTATCGAGCAGAGGACTCAGGAAAGAAGGCTGACCCCAAGCTTGAATGATATCAGGCATCTGATTGCTGGAAGCATATACTTTGATTTTTGATTTATAAGGCTCATCTTGAAGCGCTTCCACTTCTATCTTGACGTTAGGGTGCTCTTTCATATAAGCGTCGATAATGTCTTGCTCCACCTTGCCTGAACCGTTTGCCCGATCCGCAAGTGCGGTGAAGAACTTCAGTGTAATTTTTTCGGCTGGTGCGTTCGCTGTGGCCTCGGCAGTAGCTTCGGCTTTGTCATTTGCAGGAGCGTTTGTAGCTTTCGCATTGTTATTTCCGCCACCACAGCCTGCAAGCAGAGCTGGAAGCATTAGACTCATAAGCATTAGCTTGATTCCTTTACTTTTCATCAAAAACCCACCTTTTTAGAATGATGTATTTTGAAGAAACGATTGTTATCCATCAAGGAAGACGACAACGTCGTTTCTTCTTGAAATATAAGAATGTATAAGTTTCACGCTATACATTATCCTTATATTTCTCGCATAAACGCTGACCGTCTATAAGAGACGTCGAAGGCGTTTTTGCTTGCATCCTCATCTTAAGAGTTTCTGGCTAATAGAAACATGGTCCATATTTAAGAATGATGTAGGCATTTTTTAGCGAATGTAAAAAGCCGGTTCAGGGTGTAATGATTTCAGTTATACTTGGTTTACACATCTTTCTATTATATAAGAAGGTGGTTCTCATGAATCGAAACTTTCGCTTAGTCAGCCGTTATCGCCATCTTCCGCTCCAATTTAAGCTGTTGTTATGGTTCGTCCCCCTGCTTCTGGTGACCATATTCGCTATGGGCTGGAACTCGTATCAGATCTCTTCACAGCAGGTGGTGGAGAAAATGAAGCAGTCGCAGGATCATCTTACCAAAAAAACAGCAGAGCAGATCGATGAGATGGTACGGGGCATGATATCTTTTTCGAATACACTCTTTCTGGATGAAAGTGTGCAGCGGCTCTTAGCATCGTCTGAAGCACAAAAGGAACGTAATTCTGTATTTAAGACCGTTACCAATCTTATGGTTGCAGGCAATTCAATTCAATCGCTGATTCTGTATTCTTTAGACGATAACAATGGAGCAGAGCCTTTTGCTGCGAATCAGGCAGGATTGACGACAGGTATGAAGTACTCAGATTTTATCAAAACCTCGTATTATAAAGAAGCTATTAAAGCAGCAGGTAGCCCAACCTTTGGACTCTCCAGGCCGACTGACGGCATTTTTGTAGGCGATCATTATCATAAGATTGTGCTTTCCAGAATCATCATGAATATTTACACCTTAAAGCCGGCAGGACTCGCTGTGATCGGTGTGGATGCAGGGAAGATTGGGAGCCAATATCTCGACAATGCTGAAGATGATGTAGATATGTTCGTAATTGATCGGGATGGGCTGATTATTACGGCTTCGAATCCGAGCTGGATTGGCAAAAGAGATCTGGAACTTCCGTATTTTGCGGACAGCGACCCTAAGCTGACTGTGAAAAAAAGGCTGGAATCTACAGCGGATCATAAACAGTGGATTGTGTCGCATCTGCAGTCGGAGACGACAGGCTGGTATGTGGTGGTGGCTCATTCCAAGCGGCAGCTTGTTAAAGAGCTCGGTCAGATTTTACAGGTCACGATGACGATTGCTGTTCTGTGTTTAGTAGTTAGCCTAATGGTTACCTGGCTGGCAGCTGCTGCTATCACGAAACCACTGAAGAAGCTTTCCCGTTCGATGCGCAGACTGCAGACAGGTGATTTCACGCAGCGGGTATTTTTTGAAGGAAATGACGAGATCGGCTTACTCGGGCATGGTTATAATCTAATGGTGCAGCGGATTAAATCGCTCATCAATGATGTATACGCCTCAAGAATGAAGCAACAGGAAGCAGAGTTGAAAACGCTTCAAGCCCAAATCAGGCCTCACTTTTTATATAACACGTTAAATACAATCTGTTGGGAAGCTGAGAAGAAGGGAGATAAAGAAATTGCCGATATGGTGTATTCTCTCTCTCAAGTGTTCCGACTGAGCTTAAATGATGGACGGGATACGTTTACTTTGGAGCAGGAAGTAGAGCTGGTGACCAATTACTTGTTCCTGCAGAAAAATCGCTTTAAGGAGCGTTTTGAATTCGAAATTTCTCTGGATGAGAGTATCAAGGATTTCACAGTACCAAAGCTGCTGCTGCAGCCACTAGCCGAGAACGCAGTGATTCACGGGATTGAGCCGCTGTCTGGAAGTGGGCTGATATCCGTTCGAGCTTACCGTATAGAGAAGACTATTGTGCTTGAGGTACAGGATAATGGTGCAGGGATCACTGCAGATAGACTTCTAGAGCTTCATCAACGTTTAGCAAGGGGAAATTCTTTACCTGAGGAAGACAATGTTGGACGCACAGGATTTGCGCTCATGAATGTGCAGGAACGACTGGCCTTATTTTTTGCAGGAGCCTCTTTACAACTAGAGAGTGTGGAAGGGGCAGGCACACGTATTATTATTCATATCACTGTGGAGGGGCCATAAATGATGAAGCTGCTGATTGCTGAAGACGAAGATACGATCCGTGAGGGCATTGTGAATATGATTGATTGGAAGTCACATCAGATTGAGGTCATGGGTGAGGCGGGGAACGGAAGTGAAGCGCTGGCTTTGATGGAGAATGAACAGCCCGATCTTTTGTTAACGGATATTCGTATGCCACAAATGGGTGGTCTCGAGCTGATTGAAGTCGCACGGCGTAGAGGTTACGGCTTCCGGTCGATTATTTTATCCGGGTATAACGAGTTCTCTTATGCGAAGCAAGCGATCTCCCTGGGTGTTGTTGATTATGTGCTGAAGCCATGCCGACCTGAGGAAATTCTGAAGACGGTACTGAAGGCCAAGGAACTTATTGAAAGACAACGATATCAGGAGGATGAACAGCTTAAAAGAGATCGTTCTTGGCATAAAAATGCACCGCTTGTCAAAAGCCAGGTTCTGTCTCAATGGATTTATCATCCCCCGGTTCCGCTAGAACGGCGACAGGAGCTGATCGGCGAGTTATCTATGGCGATTGGCTTTGAAGGACCACAAATTGGTCTGGTCAGTTTTGATTTTGACCCACCCTCTGCTACAGGAACAGGACAGGATTTTGTACTTCTACGTTACGCAGCGTTAAATATTATTAGTGAGACCTTGTCTCCTATCTATAGAGGAAAAATAGAGACTTTTCATGATGGCAATAACTTGCTATGGATTGGCAGCGGATTAGCCGGAACCGATTCTCGCAAGCCTTACCGAGCGCCCCTCCAATTGAAAGAGCAGATTGAGAAGCTGCAGAGTAATTTGGAGAAATATCTCAAACTGTCGATCAGTATTGCCGTTGGCTCCTGTCGTTCGGATATTTCTGAAGCGCATCTGTCGTATAAAGAAGCCCTTCAGGCGATGGAATCGCGATTTTTGAACGGAAAAGGCGGTGTCTATTACTATACAGAAGGAACAGGAGTAATAGGTGGCGCTCCACAGGAAATCGGGATTTTAGATGATTCTGAATTAAATGTGCTGGAGGATGAAATGCTTGTGGCGGTGGGGGCTGGGAGCAATGAGCTCGCGCTCGATCTGCTGGAGAAATGGCTGGATCGTTTTCGTAGCAATCCGGGATGTCTTAAGCAAGAAGTGAATATTCGGGCAACTGCTTTTGTAGTTCGATTAAAGAGACTCGCGCAGGAAAAACAAGTCGCTGGCTTCGAATGGAAGCAGCATTTGGTCAATTGGATGGAGCAGGCTCCACAGATAGAGACGTTGGAAGAATTGTCTACGATTTTGAATAAGGTCATGCAGAATGTGGTGGAGGCTTTTTCTAAACATCGTCCACTACATCGCACAGTAGTCACTGCTATGGAGATCATCCGCAATAAATACAATACCAATCTGACACTAGAGTATGTCGCGAAAGAAGCCTATGTTTCTAATACTTATTTAAGCTCACTTTTCCGTCAGGAGCTTGGTGTGAATTTTCTCGATTACTTGCACCAATACCGGGTAGAAGAAGCGAAAAAGCTGCTCCGCCAAAATCTAAAGATGTACGCCGTTGCAAAATTGGTAGGGTACGGTGAAGAGCGTCACTTCAGTGCTACTTTTAAAAAATGGACTGGACTTACACCTTCACAATATCAAAAGGGATTAGGGAAGTAGGGGGGATTTGTTATCTACTAGGCTCTGTGTGGTTAAACTCTACATATAGCTAAATAGGAGGTAACCGAGTTATGAACCCCAAATGGTGGAAAGAAAGCGTCGTGTATCAGATTTATCCGATCAGCTTCATGGACAGTAACGGAGATGGAATCGGAGATTTGCAAGGTATTATATCCAGACTGGATTATTTACAGGATCTAGGTGTAGATGTGATCTGGGTCTGTCCTATTTATAAATCACCTAACCATGATAACGGGTATGATATCAGTGATTACTGTGACATTATGAAGGAATTCGGTACGATGGATGATTTTGACCGGTTGCTCAGGGAGTTGCACGCACGTGGAATGAAGCTGATGATGGATTTGGTTCTGAACCACACGTCACATGAGCATCCTTGGTTTGTAGAATCCAGGTCGTCGAAGGACAATCCTAAACGGGACTATTATATTTGGCGAGAAGGTAAAAATGGCGGCCCCCCGAACAACTGGGAGTCTTATTTCAGTGGCTCGGTATGGGAGCTTGATCCGCGGACGGATGAATATTATCTACATCTCTACTCCAAATACCAGCCCGATCTGAACTGGGAGAATCCTGTGGTCATTGATAAGCTGCATGAAATGGTGGAGTGGTGGCTGAAGAAGGGTGTGGATGGATTTCGTTTTGATGCGATTGCACATATCGTGAAGACGAAAGGGTATCCAGATGCAGACAACCCGAACGGAACACCTACGGTAAGGGCCTACGGTATGTTCTCCAATCTGGAGGATGTACATACCTTGCTACAGAATCTATACGATAAGGTGTTATATTTCTACGATATTATGACGGTAGGAGAGACTTCGGGACTCGGACCAGAGCAGGCGCTGGATTATGTAGGTGACGGACGCCGGGAGCTGAATATGACTTTTCAGTTTGAACATATGTTTCTGGATGCCGCTTCGCCGGGTAGTGGGAAATGGGATGTGGTTCCCTGGAGTCTACTTGAACTGAAAAAGATCATGAGTAGCTGGCAGACAGTTTTACATGAGAGAGGCTGGAATGCGAACTATTTATGTAACCATGATCAGCCGCGTTCGGTGTCTCGGTTCGGGAACGATCTCTTTTACCGGATTCCTTCGGCTAAAATGCTTGCGACCTTTATTCATATGCTGGAAGGCACACCTTATATTTATCAAGGAGAAGAAATCGGCATGACGAATGTTTGTTTCGATTCCATTGATGAATACCGGGATGTGGAGACACTTAATTATTATGAAGAAAAGCGAAAAAACGGTGTTCCAGAAGAGCAGATTATGTCTGCGATTCATCATAAAAGCCGGGACAATGCCCGTACCCCCATGCAATGGGACGATGGACATGCAGGTGGCTTTACAACAGGGACACCCTGGATTGAAGTGAATTCCAACCATATGGAGATTAACGCTGGCAATGCGGTTAAAGATCCGGATTCTATCTACAACTACTATAAACAGCTGATAGCGTTAAGAAAAAAATACAAGGTGATCGTGTACGGATCATATGAGCTACTGCTTGCAGAGCATACTGAGATTTATGCGTATTCCCGAACTTTAGAGGATCAACGATTGTTGGTTATTTTGAATTTTTTTGATAGAGAGCCTGAATTCGAATGGCCAGCGGGGTTCGATCCCGATCAGCTGGAGTTATTAATCAGTAATTACCCGGAGTCAAAAGATCAGGATATTCGTTCTTTCAAGCTTCGTCCTTATGAAGCAAGGGTATATTTGCAGCAGCGTGTGTAAAGGAAGTTTCAATAAGAGTTGTCATTAAAGCCCAAGAGGTCAAGATGATGACTCTTCTTTGAGTTTGTCAGCAAAAGACTGTACAATGGCGATACATTAGCATACATGAAGTGGAGTTGCGGGATGACGCCTGTAGGAGGAGAGGAGAGACAACATGACTGAATGGTATGAAAAGAGCTTCGGAGAGGATTACCTGATCGTGTATAAGCACCGGGATTTCGGTGGAGCACGTAAAGAAGTAGATCAGATGATCGCCTGGCTGAGACTGCCCCCAGGTTCGAAAGTGCTGGATTTATGTTGTGGGATGGGACGTCATTCTCTGGCACTTGCGAAGGAAGGGTACGAGGTTACCGGAGTGGATTTGTCGGAGGTCTTGCTGCGTGAAGCTCGGTCTCAAGTCGGGGCGGAGAAGGTAACCTGGATCCGTTCCGACATGCGCGATTTACCACTAGATGGAGGATTCGATGCCGTAGTTAATCTGTTCACTTCTTTTGGTTATTTTGAAAAAGATGAGGAGCAAGTAAAGGTTCTGCGTGAAATCTATCGTCTGCTGAAGCCAGGTGGCAAGTTCGTTATTGATTTTTTGAATCCTGCGCATGTGATTCGTCATCTGGTGCCGCATTCTACGCGTGAGGACGGAGAGAATTCGATAGATGAGTCACGCCGGATTGAGGATGGTTATGTGAAGAAGGACATCATTATAACCACTAAGAATGACCCTACGCCTCGTCAATATCATGAGCGTGTGAAGCTTTATTCACTGGAGGAGTTCAAGGAAATGATTGAGAAAGCGGGCTTGCAGCTCGAAGCTGTACATGGCAGCTATGAAGATGAGGTTTATGATGCAGAAAGGTCCACGCGGATGATCTTTGGTGGAACACGTCCCTAAATGGTTTCCGGAAAAAGATTTAAAGGTGGTGAACGCTCCATGTCTAAGGCAGAGCTTACTTCATGGGACAAGAACATTCTCCAAGTCTCGGTACCCATGGACTCGCCTCTTCGTCAAGTGAACAGCTATATCCTCTCGGATGAAGATGGTAGAGTAACTATTATCGATCCGGGCCCGCGCAGCCCGGATACAGAGAATTGCTGGCTCGGGATTTTGCAGGAGCTGGACTTGTCGTGGATGGATATACGGGATATCGTCGTTACGCATCACCATCCCGATCATTACGGATTAGCCGGCTGGCTGCAGTCGCAGAGTGGTTGTAAGGTGTGGATGACGGAGCGCGCCCATGCGGAGGCAAGGTTGATGTGGGGCTTGGGCACTGTTGAAGATCTGGGGAATGACGTGGATGAAGATCCAGGTGAAGATACGGGAAATGGCGTAGACAATGATGTAGGCATAAATGAGATCTTACCGGATTATTTCATCCGGCATGGGATGACGGAGCAGTGGTCGAACGGGATTAAAGCCCACTTGGAAAGCTTTAATTCCCAAGTGGAGCCGCAGCCTGCCGTTTCTTATTTCAATGTAGCGGAGCCCTTCAAGATGGGCGGCCGTGAATGGCAGCTCATTATTACCGGCGGACATGCACCGGGGCATGTGAGCCTGTATCATGCTGACAGCGGGCTTATGATCTGTGGGGACGCTGTGCTCCCGCAGATCTCGCCCAATGTCAGCCTGCTGCCGGGCAGCGATCCACAGCCGCTGCAGACGTTCCTTCAGGGGCTGCGGGAACTGGGCAGCTACCCGGTCAGCATGGCGTTCCCGGGGCATCGAGAGCCCTTCGCTGGCTTCGCGCACCGGGTAAACAGCCTGCTCGCTCATCATGAGGAGCGGCTGGATACAGCGGCGGCGCTGCTCACCAGCGGCCCGCTGAGCGGATTCGCGGTGTGCGAATTTCTGTTTCGCAGCCGAGTAACGACTGTTCATCAGATGCGCTTTGCGATGAGTGAGACCCTGGCGCATTTGGCGGAATTAGTGCGCCGGGGACGGGCAGTCATGCTGGAGGCAGAAGGCGGTTTCTTGTTCGACGCAGCTGAAAGTGTTGGAGAACATATCAGCTAGAGAGTATCTTGCAAGATCGAAGTGAAGTAGATGAGTATAAAGTTTAAGAGCAGTCCTGCATTGCGGGGACTGCTCTTTTTGTATTTAAGTAACCTTGTCCCTCCGTCCCTCTATTCATCCTTCGATCGCTTCCATATTCATGCGTTAGCGTATGTATTCGGACTCAAGTGACGCTATTCGTGGATTTTGGGGCTTTTGAGGTTAGTATCGGACCGGAAAGGCGTTATTACTAGTGCAGAGTAGTGGTTTTGGTCATTTTTGAGCGAGTAGAGTCTCTGGAGTCTGAAAGTGTTCAAATTAAGGGTGATTTGTGAGTATAGCGTCTCCTGAGTCCGACAACGTGGGCAAAACGCTTTAAAAGTCGTGCAACTAAATGATGTATGTCGTGCAGCTAAATATTGGTAGTAATTATAGGGAATTTCACCCTATAATTTTGGGTTTAATGATTTTAGAGCTGTTTATAGGGAATTTCTCCTTATAATTCTACCGATTTGGCTATAGATTGAGATTTTCATAGAGATTATAGGGAAGAATTCCTTATAATCTCTGGATTTGAGTCAAAATCATTATTTTATAGGGAGGATTTCCCTATAGCAACCCCCCTGTAGAACCCCACCGTAGAACCCCCACTGTAGAACCCCTCGCCAGCTACCCACAAAAAAGCGATTGTCTCAGCAGCCCGCAGGGCTTGTGAAACAATCGCTTTTTCCTCAGAGTTTCATATAGTCGATCTGAAACTCATCATTCTAGTGTACCTAAAACTCCTCACTCCGGAGTTTCATCATATTCCGCAAGTTTCCTAGCGGCCTCTTCGCGATCCTCTGGTGTGTGTGGCAGATCCAGCTCAATTTCGCGCTCCGCTTGCTTGCGGTGTGCGATTCGGCTACTGGCTGCAGCCGCCACGGCTCCGACGATGTCGTCGAGATAGGTGTGGATCTGTCCGGTGCTTTTGTCATTTAGCCTTTGAAGAACGCCTGGCTTCAGCTTGTCCACATAGCCATAGTTGGTAAATCCGATACTGCCGTATACGTTCACGATAGAGAAGGCAAGAATCTCATCTACGCCGTACAATCCCTCATCATTTTCGATCATATCTTGAAGTGGGGAGAACAGCTTGCCCTCTTCTGCCAGTACATCTAATTGAATGCCTGTTAGTACAGCATTTTGTACTTCTCGCTTGCTAAGCACCATCTCTACATTATGGATACATTCATCCATCGTTAAATTCGGATAGTATTTCTGTTGCAGGAACATAACGAGTTCCGCGATTTCTTCCAGGGTTACTCCACGCTTGTTCAGCCAGAATTTGGTCGCATCTGCGACGGCCTTGCTGTTCAGACTGTACGGAATTTTTTCGATTTTGTCATCAGCCATGTTCAGTCACCTCGTTGTTTAGTAAGTCATTTCATTACAGCAAACGTTAGTATGATGTTAAGGACTGTTGTTACCTCAGATTGTACGTTTACTGGAAGTATTTGTCCAGCGAGGGAAGTTTCAGCGAACTGAAATCCAGGCCCTACTTGAGATGAAGAAGTAGTTCACAGGCTTTTCCAACAATTTAGGATAAGCTGTTGTTATTTTTTGGACAAAGGTCTCGTATACATAGCAGTACAAATGATATCTAACCTTGAAAGGGGTAATAAATGATGAAACCTATGCAACAAATCCGCGGAATCTCCGCAGTATGCTTACTCGCAGTTCCACTGGCACTGTCCGGCTGTGGGCTGTTTGGTTCAGAATCGGCATCGATTGATGCTCCGCCACCAGAGGTTGAAGCACAAATGTTACAGACTAGTGGAAACACTACGTTGGATTCAGGTGTATTCGGTCCTGTGACACAGGATGATACACAGACAGCGGTTAAAGGCAGCACCAAAACTTCACAGGGCAATGCTTCCGGAGATCGGACAACTGTATTTTTGGAAGATGGTAATGGATTACTCGCTCCTGTATCCCTAAGCTTGCCAAAGAGCAAAGATTCCAGCGCACTCAAAAACTCGTTAATGGCATTAGTGAGCAAGGGAGAATATGCCTCATCAGTGCCTGAAGGCTTCCTAGGCGTTCTTCCAGCTGGAACGGAAGTCCAGAGTGTTACGGTAGACAAGAAGTCGAATTTAGCTGTAGTGGAATTTAATAAAGAATTTAATAACTATGATGCTGCGGATGAGCGTAAAATCCTCGAAGCTATCACTTGGACGCTGACCGGTCAAGATGACATTAAAAGCGTACAGCTCTGGGTAGATGGTAAAAAGCTCACAGAGATGCCGCTTCAAGGAACTCCGCTGGATCGTCCATTAACCCGCACAATGGGCATTAACTTGCCGAAGCAAGGTCCACTTCTGATGAACTCCAGTGCGGTTACTGTTTATTTTTCCACAACATCTCCTGACGGTATCCAATATTATGTACCTGTAACCCGCTTTGTACCCGCCGGACAAGAACAGCTGACTGCTGCTTTGAACGAATTGATTGCAGGTCCTGAATCCGGAAATGGGCTGGAAATGGTCATGACACAGGGGACGATACTTGATTCCGTTGATGCTGGGCAGAACGGTGTAGTTACCGTGTCCTTGACGGATGATATGTTCACAGATGGTAAAGGTGTACCCGCTGAAATGCTGGAATCGGTCGTACTGACGGTTGCGCAAAATTCGGATGATTCTCTGGTACAAATTCGCTTGAACGGCAAGGAATCGATTACGGATACAGATAATGTGGACTACAGCAAACCTGTTTCCGCACCTGAATATTTGAATGAGATCCCGTTATAGAATGACCCTGTAAGGTTTAAAAGATGCTTTTGTGCCTCCTCTTTGGTAGAATAAAAGTTGCTCAAAAAGACGTTACGTCCCAAGCATTGTGCTACTCGGTATTTATGACGGGGAAATGGGACTCACGCTAAACTTTTAGCTATACGATGTAGGAGGCAGAAAAGATGAGATCAAACGGGCGAAACGACGACCAATTACGGCCGCTGACAATAACAACCCAAACGAATAAATATGCTGAGGGCTCCGTGATCATTGAAATGGGAGATACCAAAGTCATTTGTACGGCTACTGTGGAGGAAAAAGTGCCTCCGTTTCTTAAAGGGCAAGGAAAAGGCTGGGTAACCGCTGAATATTCGATGCTTCCTCGGGCAACTCAATCCCGTAATCAGCGTGAAGCTGCACGTGGTAAGCTTACCGGACGGACTATGGAGATCCAACGGCTGATCGGACGAGCGCTTCGTTCCGTAGTGAATTTACAAGCGTTAGGCGAGCGTAGTATTACGCTGGATTGTGATGTGATTCAGGCGGATGGTGGTACGCGGACCGCTTCGATTACAGGTGCTTTTGTTGCTATGGCATTTGCTATTAACAAAATTGCACTTCAGCACAAGTTGCCTGTGTTTCCTATAACAGATTTCTTGGGAGCAATCAGTGTCGGTGTTGTAGGGGATAAAACGCTGCTCGATTTGAATTATGAAGAAGATTCCAAAGCAAAAGTAGATATGAATGTTGTTATGACTGGCGGCGGTGCCTTTGTTGAACTTCAAGGGACTGGCGAAGAAAGACCGTTCACTCGTCAAGAGTTGGATCTTTTGCTGGGTCTAGGTGAGAAGGGAATCTATGAACTGATTGCTGCGCAGAAAGAAGCGCTTGGAGCGATTGCTCTGAAAATCCCTTCCGGCCAGCCGGGCCAAGAGGTGTAGCATGAAGTCTGACGGCGGTATTCTTATTGTTGCGACGAAGAATAAGGGGAAAGTACGCGAATTCGAGCATGCTTTTGCCCCGCTAGGGCTGACAGTGAAAAGTATGTACGACTATCCGGATCTGCCCGATGTGGTGGAAGACGGAGCCACTTTTGCCGAGAACGCCTTTAAAAAATCCAAAGCCGTAGGTGACGCCCTTGGAATCCCGGTACTCGCCGATGATTCGGGTCTTTGCGTAGACGCTTTGGATGGCCAACCGGGTGTGTACTCTGCACGTTATGCAGGGGAAAATGCAGGAGATGAAGAGAACAATCTGAAGCTGCTTAGCGAACTTGAGAAGCTAAAACAGGGTGAGGATACCGGACAGCCTTTGCTAAGTACAGCCCGTTTTGTCTGTACGTTGTCCTTATACGATCCAAGTTCGGGACGAGAATTAACCGCTGAAGGCACAGTGGAGGGATGGATCACATCCGAACCTGCTGGTGGTGGAGGCTTCGGCTACGATCCGTTGTTTTACTTGGCGGAATATGAAAAGACAATGGCCGAGCTAACGCTCGAAGAGAAGCAGCGGATTAGCCACCGAGGAACTGCGCTAAGGTCGCTGACTGAGAAGGTAGCTGCTGCTAACGACTTGAATTCCTAATCTAAGCGCTCCTTGCGGTCGCATGAGAGATAAAATAAAGAAGCTTGCAGATCCAAGGTGGAGTACCTTGATTTGCAAGCTTCTTTTGATTTGTAAGGCTAGGCTGATAATTTTATTGAATTAGTTCAGCTTCCAGAGTGCAGGTGTTGCTGTCGGTTCCCAGCCCAGAAGTGAAGTGTGGGGCTGCAGACATGTATACGTTAACCCGTTGTAGCTAACCTTATCACCCGCTTTGTATGCTACTCCTGCTGCCCAGGCAGATATTCCCGGACTCGGTGTTGCAGTTGGCGTTGGTGTTACGGTTGGTGTTGAAGTAGGTACTGTAGTTGGTGTCGGCGTTGGTGCAACGGTTGGCGTTGGAGTAGGTGCTATAGTTGGTGCAACGGTTGGTGTTGGAGTAGGTGCTATGGTTGCAGTCGGCGTCGGTGTTACAGTGGGCTTCGGTGTTGGCGTTGCGGTTGGCGTCGCCGTTGGTGTTGCTGTCGGTGTCGCTGTTGGAGTAGGTGTAGGCGTTGGAGTGATGACTCCATACAGTTTGTCGTATTCCTGCTGGGACGAGCTTCCGTTCAGCGTAATTCGCTGCGGACCTCCCGAGAAATTCAGCTTCATCATGCCCGGAACTTCCAATGTGGCTCCGTTTGCAATCGTTTGGGATGCCGTTCCGGTAATACGATAGCGGTTAAAGTCCCAAGCCGTCGAGATTTGCTCTACAGTTCCTGCTCCCCATGCAGAAGTCAGGGTTGTTGTTGTCGGTAGATCGAATTCCAGCTTCCAGCCACCGGAGATATCCGCGCCTGTGTTATTCGTTATTTTCAGGGAGTAGGTATAATTCGGATGATCGTAAGCGCCACTGAAGCTAAGACTGAAGTTCGTAGGTGCAGGTAGTTGTGGCTTCGGAGTTCCACCTGGCAGAGAGGCTGTCTTAAGCTGGTCATAGGCAAAATCGGTCAACGAGTTGCCGTACGTAAAGGTGCCATCACTCTTTTCAGAGTAGTCGCCGGTCAGTTCCCAGAACATCATCCCTCCCAAGCCTTTTTGCTTGATATAATCCAGTTTGTAGCCGAGTGACTCCTTATCTTCATACGTAAGAAAGACCTTCTTGTCAGCGTTGTACAAGTATGGGGTTTTGGTAACGGGATCGAAATAACGTTTGTTCGCTGGATCTTTGAGCAGATTCAGCACATGCCAGATTGGATTTGCGCCGGCCGGCTGCTCTGGTGCAGGATCATTCCAGATTCCGTATACGCCGTCGGCTCCCCCTCCGGTTGTAGGAGCTGTACCATAAAGACCGGTGTTGTTGATGCCTCCATTTACATTCTTCCAGCCACGTGAGTAATAAGGAACTCCAATGACGATTTTTTCTGGAGGAAGCGTACCCAAATAGTATCGAACGGCCCAGTCGGTATTCAGAACCGGAGTGCCCAGCGCAGCTGTTTCAGTATCACGAGAATCCGGGTACAGGGCGGAATGCGGCCCAACATATCCATTCCAAGCGCCGTGGAAATCATAGGTCATAAGGTTCGCCCAGTCCAAATACTGGTTGGCTTCCCCTAGCTTCATTCCGCCCAGAATCCAAGAGGAGGCGGTTGCGGCAATGGTTAGGTCATATTTCTGATTGTCCTGTGTGCCTGCCTGATCCAGCTTTTCACGAAGCTTTTTCATGAGGAGAACATAGTTGTTGTAATTCACTGTGCGCAGCGGCTCAGCCACACCGAAGTCATTCGGGTTACCGGATTGACCAGTACCGGATGGGTACTCCCAATCAATGTCCACACCGTTGAATTGGTAGGTACGTAGAAAATCTACAACACTGTTGGCAAAGGTCTCGCGGCCAGCTTCCGAATTGGCCATGTTATAAAAACCACCAGAACCCGACCAACCACCAACCGAAATCAGGGTGCGGACATCGGGATATAACTGCTTATACTTTACGAGTTGATTAAAATGTCCTTTATACGGCAAATTAGTTAATTGGTCAGGGTAGTCTTTTTCGATAGCTGCTGTACGGTCCATCAGATCAATCTTGTTCGTTTGAGGGTTTACCTTGGCGAACGCATAGTTAATGTGAGTGATTTTGCCCCACGGTATTTTGTCGACAGTATAAAATCCTTTGTTCTCCTGATCTCCCCACTCCGGGAAGTAAGCTACAATTTTACGCGGATGATCTGCAGCCGGAGCTGGAGCAGTAGGCGTCGTCCCTGCTGCTAAGGCTACTTGCGACGATCCACCTGCACTTGTGTAAAGTGGAAGCAGAATGATGGCGCTCATTAAGGCCGCAATGTAGCGTGCGGATTTACTTCGCCTATTACGTGTACTTATATTCATTTAACATTCCTCCAAAAGGGATAATATGACTGTGGGAGTAGACAGGAACGGTGATCCTTTCGCGTTAATAATGAGTCTTAATTCAGCTTCCAGAGTGCGGGTGTGGTCGCCGGTTCCCAGCCTTGAAGTGAAGTATGGGGCTGGAGGCAAGTATATGTTTTGGCGTTGTAGCTAACGATGTCACCCGTTTTGTAAGCGATTCCTACAATCCAGCTAGAACTCCCAGGGGTCGGTGCAACAGTTGCCGTCGGTGCTACTGTTGCAGTTGGCGCTGGAGTTGCCGTCGGTGCTACTGTTGCTGTCGGTGTTACAGTGGCCGTTGGTGTTGGAGTTGCGGTTGGTGCCACTGTTGCCGTTGGAGTCGGAGTTGCTGTCCCGCATACGTTGATGAATTTCCAGACTCCAGCAGCACCGCTAAGGTCGGGACGATCGCCTTGAGTCCACCATTTAGCTTCATAGACTGAACCGTTGTAAGAAACTTGCTGGCCGCCAGTATATACGGCAGTCTGGTTCCACGCCGCTGCGCATTGTCCCGGAGTAGCCGTCGGCGTTGGAGTTACCGTAGGAGTCGGAGTTGCGGTTGGAGTTACTGTTGCCGTTGGTGTTGGAGTTGCTGTTGCGGTTGGTGTCGGAGTTGGTGTCGGCTGTACCACTCCTCCGCCAAGGTCGGCGTTCAACTTATTGGTCAGTGTTTTGTTCCGGTCACCACTTGTCTCCCAGAACATGGCACCCGCTAAGCCTTTTGATTTGAGATAACTGATCTTATGGCCAAAAGATTCTACGTCGTCATAGCTGATATAAGTTTGGTTCGTTGGATTATAGAGATAAGGCACTTTAGAAATGTCATTCCAATAGCGGGTATAGCCGTTTTTGTTAATGTAATTAGCTTCGAGGTCATAGAAGTCATAACTCCCCTTTTCCCATGTGCCCGTGGACGAAATACCAGCGGACAATTGATATTGGCCATTTCCTGCGGCAGGAGCACCTCCCCAACCACGGCCATAGAATCCCATACCAAGCACTAACTTGTTCGCGGGTACGCCATTGGCTAAATAGCTGGTTACCGCTTTATCGACATTGAAATTTTGCGGTTCGGTCAGGCCTGATGCAGAAGCGGCTGGATCATAGTACAAAGGAGCATTGTGACCGGTGGTCTTATTCCAGCTCCCGTTGAAGTCATAGGTCATAATATTGATCCAGTCAACAATGGAAGCAATACCTGCAAGATTATTGTTATTGACGTACGTCGGTCCTGCACCGGAAGCAATGGTCAGCAGGTAGGTTTTGCCATCGGTCTGACCGGCAGCATTTAGCTTCTCACGAATTTTTTGCAGTAGAAGTACATAGTTTTCCTTATCTTCGGGACGATAACTGTTGCCTGCGAGCCCACCGCTGACTGGGTACTCCCAGTCGAGATCGACCCCGTCCATTTTATATTTACGAATGAAGTCTACCGCTGAGTTGGCAAAAACCTCACGGGTTACGGCTGTAGCCGCCACATCCGAGAAACGGTTCGACCAGGTCCAGCCCCCAACGGAGATCAACGTTTTCAGGTTCGGGTTCTTTTCTTTCAGCTTCCATAGTTGCTTCAGATTACCTTTGATGGGGTCATCCCATTTGTCATCCCCGAAGCTCTTTCCGGTGTCAATCCACGGGTCACCCAGAACAATCGTGCCGTTCGGAACGTTAATGGTCTGTGCTTGCTCATTTTGACAGCTCCATGTTACCGGATTAGGGCCGGTAGGGTCAGGGTTGCCGTGAATGCCATTCCAACAAATATCTGCGAAGGCGTAGTTAATGACATTCATTTTGGTAGGATCGATATCTGATACATTGTAAGCCCGCCCGTAAGCGGCCCAAGAAGCGTAATAACCAACCAGTTTATAATCCTGTGCGGCGTTGGCCGTTTTGGCACTACTACCCAGGGCTGAAAAAAGTGTAAGAACAAGCGCGGCGATCATCGCGATCGCAAAGGTCTTACGTGAACTTTTTTTCGTGAATATCATTGATTTTATACCTCCAAGGTTCAATGTGTAGTTCGAAATTCTTTTCGGCAAGAAACCCTACCTTCACCTCCCATAATTTGAAATTCACCTGTACCTTCACCCTTGCATATCTCTCATTCTACTGACACCCATTTCATAGATTTAGCAGCAAAAAAATAGCGGTCCACATAAAGCTCACACAATAAGTAAGCGCTTTCTAAACTGCTGTTTTAAGGATTCCTTTTTGATAAACTTGTAGATGTAACATTGTTGAAGGGGTGTAGGGTGAGTAGAAGAGTGGGTTTGGAGTTCAATAATTAGGATTAATTTCTTATTTATGGGTGAAGGCATTTCTTATTTTCAAGCATAGAGAGCGATTATGCTAGGGATAAAATTCAGTAATATAGGGGGACATTTTTCTAATTCATGGATACTTGTTTAGGTGAACTTTGATAGAAAAGGTGTATGTCCTCTTTTTAAGGAAACTCATGCAGAACACATAACCTCCGATGTTATGAATATAAATTATATACATGCCTGCAATATTTTTACGGAATTACGCAACGCATCGCTGTTTCTTTTCGTTATAGTAGTATCATAAGGAAGGTGGTGGGTTCACCGATGGTTGTGTTTTGGTTGATCGCAGCCGGTGTCCTGTTTGTTGTAGAGATGATGACGCTTACTTTTTATCTGCTATGGCTTAGTATTGGTGCGTTGGCCGCAGGTGTGGTGTCGATGATTGTTCCTGAAGCCATTTTGTTTCAGGTGATCCTCGGATCACTGGTCGCACTTGGTCTGACTATATTCTCGAAACCACTGGTTTCTAAATTTCGCAGTTCACGTGGGTTCAAGGATACAGGCACAGAAATCGTAGGCAGGCAAGGAGTCGTCATTGAGCCGATTGAGCAAGGGCGCTATGGGCAAGTGAAGGTAGGCGGAGATACGTGGAGCGCGAGCTCTGACCAGTCTTTGGGCAAGGACGAAGTAGTCAGAGTAGTGAAGAGAGGCACGACCATTATTGAAGTAGAACGATGGGGGGATATGAACTAATGGAATGGGCAATTATTTCAATTATTCTAGTGGTAGTCGTAGTATTTGTGGCATTAACGATCAAAATCGTACCGCAACAACGGGTAGGTGTAGTGGAACGTCTGGGTAAATTCAATCGTCTACTGACGCCGGGTCTGAACATTCTGATACCTGTGATTGATCAGGTGCGTACTTACCATGATCTAAGGATTCAACAAGCGAATGTGCCTCCGCAAACGGTGATCACGAAGGATAACGTGCAGGTGCAGATTGACACGATTATTTTCTATCAGGTAGTGGGACCAGAGGAAGCTACGTATGGCATTTCCGATTATGTATATGGGGTAAGAAACATTTCAACGGCAACTATGCGGCAAATTATTGGTAAGCTAGAATTGGATGAAACGCTGTCTGGGCGTGAAAAAATCTCAACTGATATTCGTCTGGCGCTTGATGAGGCTACAGAGAAGTGGGGCGTAAGAATCGAGCGTGTGGAAGTCATCGATATCAAGCCGCCGCTCGATATTCAAGAAGCAATGGATAAGCAGATGAAAGCAGAGCGGAGCAAACGGGCGATTGTTTTGGAAGCGGAAGCTGCCAAGCAAGATATGATCCTGCGTGCTGAAGGGGATAAGCAGAGCAAGATTCTGAAAGCGGAAGGCGACAAGGAAGCACGTATCCGCCAAGCAGAGGGTTCAAGACAAGCACAGGAGCTGGAAGCTCATGGTGAGGCGAAAGCAATTCAAGCCGTGGCTGAAGCAGAAAAATCACGCATTGAGCTGATTCGCTCAGCAGGTCTGGATGAGCATGTGCTCGCATATCGCTCCTTCGAGGCTCTGGCTGAAATCGCCAAAGGTCCTGCAAATAAAGTATTCTTGCCAACAAGCGCTGTTGAAACGCTGGGAAGTCTTGGGGCGATTGCTGAGGTATTCAAAGCGAGCAAGGATAGTAAATAGATTTTACAATTCGTGCTTATTCCGTTAAAGTAAAAGCAAAAACAACCCTATGCATACGAAGCTATTGTTGCTCATGCAAACTTTGAAGGAGAGAAGCTACCGTGACACAAAAAGAAATCTCACCGTTAGTTGAACTGCTCGGATTACAACCCCATGTTGAGGGCGGTTGGTACAAAAGACTTTGGAACTCCGAATTTGAAATTCCGCAGGAAGTGCTTGGGGATAGCTATTCCGGATCGCGCCATTCGGCATCTTCGATTTATTTTTTGCTACACGAGGGGGAACAATCTGATTGGCATACTGTTTTGTCCGATGAAGTTTGGTTCTGGCATTCCGGTAGTCCAATAGTGCTTAGTCTCGGAGGTAATGGAGATAAGCCTGAGGATGTGCAGGAAGTTATTCTGGGTCTCGATATTGCTGCAGGTCAACAGCCGCAGGTCGTAGTTCCAGCAGGCGTATGGCAGGCGGCTCGTCCGTTAGGATCAGAACCAGTACTGGTATCCTGTATCGTTTCTCCTGAATTCCATTTTGATGATTTCAAACTGATTGAGAAATAAAGAAGAGCGGGGGCTTTATATATGCCTCCGTTTTTTTATGAGGATTTTGGGAATGATGAAGCAGTCTGCTATACTTTTGTGGTAGCGCTTGCTTCTGAAGCGTGAATTTAGGTTAAGTAAGATTAATGAAATAACAATAAGCTTGGAGGGTTAAGCGATGAGTGAATTGAATGCACCGTTCTCGGGAGGTCCGACTTTAAATGATGGAGTGACCATGCCGTGGCTAGGCCTTGGCGTGTATCAGACTAAAGATGGGGAAGAGGTTATTCACGCGGTCAAGACCGCAGTGGAGCTTGGATATCGCAGTATTGATACAGCTGCTGGCTACAATAACGAAGAAGGTGTAGGTCAGGCTATTCGTGAATGTGGAGTGGCCCGTGATGAACTGTTTATTACGACGAAAGTGCGCAACCCTGATCAAGGCTATGAATCAACGCTGAAAGCGTTCGAAGTTAGCCGGCGCAAGCTGGGGCTGGACTATATAGATTTGTATCTTATACATTGGCCGGTGGCAGGAAAGTATCGGGAGACTTGGAAAGCTCTGATTCATCTGCAAAAAGAGGGTCTCATCAAATCTATCGGTGTGAGCAATTTTCAGATTCATCATCTGAAGGATATCATCGAGGACACTAGCGTAGTTCCAGTGGTAAACCAGGTGGAATTCCATCCGCTATTGACTCAGCGCGAGTTGCTGAAGTATGCCAATGAGCAAGGAGTCCAGCTTGAAGCTTGGAGTCCGCTAATGCAAGGGAACTTAGATCTCCCCCTCCTTAAAGAGCTGGCTGGAAAGTATGATAAGACCCCTGCTCAAATTGTACTTCGTTGGGATTTGCAGCAAGGCGTCATTACGATTCCGAAATCAGTACATGCGGATCGAATCAAGGAGAATGCGGGATTCTTTGACTTCACGTTAAGTGATGAGGATGTTAAAGCCATCGAAGATTTGAACAGAGACCATCGTTTCGGTCCGGATCCGGACAATTTTAATTTCTAAAAATTACGAATACAAGCCAAACAGCAAGCCACCGATACGGGGACTTGCTGTTTGGCTTGTCGCTTACTGGATGGAGACGTTATATTTACGCAGCCAGAGATCTACTTGAGCTAGGTAAGCAAACAGCTGAGGACCGGACATGAGCTGACCGAACCAAGGCAGATTGGTAGAGGATTCTGGGGAAGCGGCGATCTCACGGATTTTGGCGGCATCGATTAAAGGAAGTATTGGCGAAGTAGAGTCATCTAGAATGTTCAATACTTGTGTTCGTACTGCGTTTAAATAGGCTGGATTGTGGGTTTTCGGGTAAGGACTTTTTTTACGATATAGCACATCATCTGGAAGAATTCCCTCAAGCGATTTGCGCAAAATCCCCTTTTCACGACCGTTCAGGTTCTTGATTTCCCAAGGAATATTAAAGACATATTGAACGAGCCGATGATCACAATAAGGAACACGTACCTCTAGTCCGGCGCCCATACTCATTCGGTCCTTACGGTCGAGCAAAGTAGGCATGAAGCGGGTGATGTTTAAATAGGACATTACGCGCATTTGTGCTTGTTTACCTGTCTCCCCATCCAATGTTGGGACTTCGGCTACTGCATCACTGTATCTGTCACCCAAATATTCCAGCGGCCGAATCCATTCATTAACTTCAGGGGATAATAGACTTGCACGCATTTTAGGAGCAACTGACCAAGGAAAAGTGCCCGAGGAGAGCATCTCCTCCCGATGGAACCAAGGATATCCGCCAAAAATCTCATCGGCAGCTTCGCCGGAAATGGCTACAGTAGCATTCTTTTTAATCTCACGGCAAAATAAATACAAAGAAGAGTCAACATCGGTCATCCCAGGTAAATCGCGTGTGTACAGCGCATTATCAAGTGCTTCTACAAGCTCTGGCGTATCAAATGAGATATAGTGATGGTTCGTATTTAATTCATCGACCATTCGCTTAATCCATGGACCATCTGCTCCGGGCTGAAAAGTATGGCTCTTGAAGTGCTTGTCGTTGTCGACATAATCGACGGAATACGTATCCACTCGTCCCTGGCCGTTTCGGTTGTAGTAATCGACTGCAAGTGCTGTTAGCGCACTGGAGTCCAGCCCTCCTGACAAGAGCGAGCAGACTGGAACATCTGAAACCAGTTGGCGTTCGAGCGTATCCTGTAGCAGTTCACGTACTTTAGCGGCTGTCTCTGCTTCATTGTCAGTATGTTTTGCGCTTTCCAGCTTCCAATAAGCGTAACTGCGCAGACCTTCGCGGCTATAGATCATGGCATGCCCCGGACGAAGTTCCTGCATATCCTTATAAACACCGTGTCCTGGCGTACGGGCTGGACCGATAATGAAAATTTCCGCTAACCCTTCGGGCCCGACTATTGGCTGTACCTTGGGGTGCTGCAGCAGCGCCTTAGGCTCTGATCCGAAAACTAAGACGTCATCCACTTTACTATAGAACAGAGGCTTCACACCTAAGCGGTCACGTGCAAAAAAGACCTGATCCCGAAGTCCGTCCCACACTGCAAAGGCAAAGATCCCATTGAGCTTCTCTGCACAATCCGGTCCCCATTCGATATAGGCATGCAGCAGAACCTCGGTGTCACATTGGGTACGGAATTGATGACCCCGCTGCTTAAGTTCTTGTTTGAGCTCGGGTGCGTTATATAATTCGCCGTTGTACACAATCGCGTATACCTGTTCTTCATGGCGGGTGATCATAGGCTGCGCGCCGTTCTCTGGATCGATAACGCTAAGTCTGCGGTGACCGAATGCGCAAGGACCTGAAATCCAAGTTCCAGCTGCATCGGGTCCGCGGTTTGCTAAAGTTTCAGTCATTTTGACCAGCAACTGCGAGTGCTGCGTGAGATCTCCGCGCCACTGGATAAATCCGGTTATTCCGCACATGATGGTTCATCCTCTCTTTTTGTGCGATTGTTGTCCTTACTTTTTTGCCAAGTAATACAGATATATGCCGAAGGAAGGCATAAAATGTATGTCCTTATCCGAACACTAGGGGAGAGAGGAATTTGCCAGGAGGGAAGGATGACAGGTGTATTACATTAAAGATGCCAAAATTCGCAGAATGATGGAGTATGACGGTGCGCCTTGTGCAGAAGTAGGTGTATTGCCAGGTGCTGTTAGTGATCCTGCGCTTTTGGTGTATATCGTAGAAGATCAGCGCGAAGAAGGCTATGAGATTGTCCGTATCCTCACTAACGACGCAGATACTTCTACCGATTGGTTTGATAACAATATGCATGATGCTTTTAAAGATGTGACTTCTAGCGCGTTTACAGGCAGTATGATTATGACGCCAGAAGATGAACGTTCCAAGTTTCAGAGAGAATTAATGACATACGGAGATTTAAAAAAGCAGCTGGAGCAGCATTTTCGGAATCTGGAGTAATATGGAGTAGAAATAAGGGTATCCGTAAGCTATGAAAATAGCTAGGATACCCTCGTTATTATCAAATTAGGATTAAGATTACTTATTTTCCAAAATGTTTGATCTTGAAAATTCTGCTGAATAAGGTATAATAAATATCGTTGCGTCAATACATATCATTAATTCTTATGTGTCCCGGTAGCTCAGCTGGATAGAGCATGCGCCTTCTAAGCGCACGGTCAGGGGTTCGAATCCCTTCCGGGACGTCAAGTAACAGCCTTCCTTCGGGAAGGCTGTTTTTGCGTGCAGAGCATCCTCGCCAAAGTAAGTAAACTGAAGCTCTGATAGATAATTAGGGAAAATCTCCCTATAATTCAGAGCTTTCTACTCAATAGACTAATAATTAGGGAAATCCTCCCTGTAATTTAACTAATTCGTTGGCGAATATAGATATTCCCCCGATTTTTAGGGAGGATTTCCCTCTTTTCATTCATTTCAAGCAATTATCGGCTAAATAGAGGGAGCTTTTCCCTAATTACTCTCAAAAAGGCCACCTTATAATTTGGGTTGGCCTAATTATACGAAAAGAAGGTGCCGAGAAAGTAGCCTCCACTACTTTCTCGGCACCTTGAGCCTTCCCGTGAGAAGGCTGTCTCGCATATGCCCACCGCTAAAGAAGCGGCCAGATCTCCTCCCAGACAGTGTCTAGAATAGCTTGCATATTATCTTCCATACTGTTAATAGCGATTACCACTTGTGCATCCGGTGCAACAATGCAGAATTGACCATGAGCGCCATCGGCACGATAAGCATCGTGCGTACACAACCAGAATTGACAGCCGTACCCTTGGCCCCAATCACCAGCTCCGTCATTTTCGATCTGCTTTTGTGTAACTAAATCAACCCAAGCTGCGGGAATAAGCTGCTGTCCCTTCCACATTCCTTTTTGCAAAAGAAGCTGTCCAAATCGGCTTAGTTCTTCCGTATTGATCTGAAGTCCGGCACAACCGAGGGTGATCCCTTGAGGGGCCGTTTCCCAATCGACGTTTTCTATGCCTAGTGGGGTAAAGAGGCGGGGAACGAGGTAATCTTTTACGGTTTGTCCGACACGGGCCTGAACCATTGCAGAGATCATAATGGTATCCCCGCTACTGTAGGTAAACTGTTCCCCAGGAGGTCTGTCTAAAGATAGTGATAGATAATGTTGTATCCAATTTACATCCTTCAAGGCCAATCTTTCTTCAATCCAAAACGGTGGGGAATCATGCCCTGTACTCATACGTAGTAAATCGAACAAGGTCAACTCCCCAGGTTGCATGGAAGGAAGGGCCTCTTTATGAGCAAATGCATAATCTGGAAACACATCCTTAAGTGTTGTATTTAGTGATAGTTTTCCTTCTTCGATGGCTAGACCCACCGCCATGCATGTAAAAGATTTGCTGACCGAATGCTGCAAGCGCCGAATATCCTCTGCGAGATCCACTTTTCCCACTAACGTTCCATTTTGAAGCACACGAACATTGAACACATTCAATCCACGTTCGCGGATCTGGGCTTCGAAGCGAGTCATGTTTAACATAAAATGTAGCCCTCTCTTTCTTAGATTCCAAGCTGGGATTAGGAAGTTTGGTAGTCGAAATCATTGAAAATGATGTGGAAACGTTTCCTCTGACTAGATATTAAATAGCTAAATCGATGCTATTCTATTCTTATTTTAAAGTCAATGCAAGCAGAAAGACTACTATTTAACATCGAAACAATTAAAATTTAAAACGAATTTGAGATGCGAATCATTTTTAGTCAAAAATCATAGGTTGACTTCTAAAAAATATCTGTCCATAATGAACGTATTAAGCGATTTAGATCCGAAAACAGTCAAAATGATGTCATGGGAAACGTTTCCCATCATTTTATGCGTTTCCACTAAGCTGATTATATCAGGTGCAGGGGGAGCTCATTATAGGGGTGAAACAGGGGGAATTATGAATATCAAGGATATTGCAAGGCTATCAGGCGTTGGTATCGCCACGGTCTCCAGGGTAATTAATAACTCCGGTGTCGTAAGTGATGCAACCAGAGCTAAAGTAATGGCTGTTGTAAGAGAACATAATTACATTCCAAATGGAAATGCAAGCAATCTGAAAAAAACGCGTTCTAATACGATAGCGCTTATGGTTAAGGGGATTGCAAATCCGTTTTTTGCAGACATGATCAAAGAAGTAGAGCGTCAAGTGAATCTGCGCGGCTGCCCGCTTCTGATCCAGCATGTTGAAGATGGAGTGGATGAGATCAATGCTGCTCTTCAGCTTGTGAAGGAAAAGAATTTATACGGGGTAATCTTTATGGGTGGTACATATGACCATTCTGAAGAAAAATTCAAACAATTGCCGATCCCATTCGTTTTGACTACCATCACGACTACGAAGGATGTTGATCCTGCCGTATTCTCCAGTGTGATCATTGATGATATGCAAGAGTCTTATAAAGCTGTGAGCTATCTAATTTCACTCGGACACCGGAGCATTTGTTTTTTGGCCAGATTTCCTCTGGTTCAGCATACTACCGGAAACCGTCGTCTTATGGGTTATATTAAGGCGCTTGAGGATCATGGGATTGAGTATGATGCTTCCTTGGTAGAGGATTGTGAATACAGTCCAAGTTCTGGTTTCACGGCTACGAAAAGACTGCTTAATAAGAAAAAAGATATCACCGCTGTATTTGCCGCATCAGATACCATCGCTATCGGAGCTGCCAAGGCTTTATTGTCTTTGGGTCTATCGATTCCAAATGATATTTCGATCATCGGATTTGACGGTATAGAGATGGCAGAATACTATCACCCATCGCTGGATACGATTAGCCAACCTGGGGTGGATATGGCGAAAGCCAGTGTTGAAATTCTGTTTGACCTGATTTCGGGACAATCGGAGAACAAACATGTGGTATTCGAGTCTGTTTTGGTAAAGCGGGGATCTTGTAAGAAGATTAATAAACAAGCATAAACGCCTTTGGCGTCCTTATAAGGACGGTAAGCGTTTGAGCGAGAAATAGAAGGATAATTTATAGCGTAAGCATATAATTTCTTATATTTTAAAAAAGGTTCCGTAAGGAGATGACATATGGCACTTCTAACCGTTGAGACTGGTTCTCCTACCTTAAGAATGACAACGTCCATCAGTATCATCTCCCCCGTTGATTCGGGCAATACCACCGGAGGAACGCTCTATCTGTTACATGGTGCTGGCGACAATGCTAGCACATGGTACAGGCTGACCACCATTGAGCAGTATGCTAACAAGTATGGCTGTACAGTCATAATGCCTCAGGTAGGAAGAAGCTATTATACAGATATGGAGTACGGACTGGATTACTTCCACTATGTTACGCAAGAGCTTCCTGAGCTTTGTGGCCGAATGATGAGACTGGATGATGATCCGCAAAAGACGTATGTTACCGGACTATCAATGGGCGGATATGGGGCGCTAAAATGTGCACTTACCTATCCTGAGCGTTACAGCAAAGTAGTTTCCTTATCAGGCGTTACAGATATTCAGAAAAGATTGAAAGACCCGCAAATGTCTTCGGATATGGCGAGGGAGATGGCAGGCACTTTCGGAAAACGCTTACAAGTTAAGCTGGATCAAGATCTTTATGCTTTAGCGGCTAAATTGGTCGACGATAAACGTAAGCTGCCTTCAATTTTGACCTGCTGTGGCTCGGAAGATCCATTTGTGGAGATGAACCGGGAATTTGCTTCTCATATGCAAGCGAGTCCCTATACATTTCAATATGTTGAGACTCCGGGAACACATGAATGGAGATTCTGGGAGGAGCATCTGAAGACAACTTTTGATTTCTTGTACAACTAAGAGCAATGAGCAATTGCAGAAAGAGATATTATGGAGGATTTGAGATGAAAGACCAGCAACTGACGTCCCTGTTGAACCAGATGACGCTTGAAGAGAAAATAGCACAATTGCAGCAGCTAGCTGCTAATTTCTATGAAGGAGCGGAAGAAGGAGGGCAAATCACTGGCCCTATGGCATCCATGGGGATTACGGATCACATGATTGAGAACAGTGGTTCAGTACTTGGACTTTCGGGCGCAGAGCAAGTCATTGCCGTCCAAGAAGCTCATTTACGTAAAAATAGATTGGGTATTCCACTGCTGATGATGGCGGATATCGTGCATGGCTTTAAGACGATTTTTCCGGTGCCACTGGCGATTGGTTGCTCTTGGGATATGGAACGGGCGGAGCTAAGCGCTGAGATTGCTGCTAAAGAAGCGGCAGTATCTGGTGTACACGTTACTTTTGCACCTATGGCGGACCTTGTTCGGGACCCGCGTTGGGGAAGAGTGATGGAGTCTACCGGCGAAGATCCTTATTTGAATGGTAGGTTTGCCCGTGCATTTGTACGCGGGTTTCAGGGAAATGACTTGACGGGTGATGTAAGTCGTCTTGCGGCTTGCGTTAAGCACTTTGCAGCCTATGGTCTATCCGAAGGCGGACGGGATTATAATACGGTCGATTTATCAGAACGTCAGCTACGGGAATATTATCTGCCAGCCTATCGTGCAGCACTGGATGAGGGTGCAGAAATGGTTATGACTTCGTTCAACACGATTGATGGGATTCCAATAAGCGGAAACGTTAAGCTGCTTCGTCAGCTGCTGCGTGAGGAATGGGGCTTTGACGGCGTGTTGATCTCCGATTGGGGCGCGGTGAAGGAACTGATCCCGCATGGTGTCGCCGAGGATGAGGCTGAAGCAGCACTTAAAGCTATCAAAGCTAGCGTGGATATTGAGATGATGACAGAGTGTTATGTGCACCAATTGCCAGCTCTTGTAGCTGACGGGCAAGTGGATGAAAGTATCATTGATGAAGCCGTACTTCGTATTTTGAAATTGAAGCAAAGACTGGGCTTGTTTGAGAATCCGTTACGTGGGGCAGATATAGAGAAAGAGCGCGAGGTAATTTTCTGTGATGCTCACCGGACAGCAGCGAGAGAATTAGCGGTTAAATCCTGCGTTCTACTGAAGAATGATCAGGTTCTGCCGCTTGCGACAGAGCAGCGGATTGCGCTAATCGGACCGTTTGCTAATAACGGAGATATTCTTGGACCATGGTCCTGGTTGGGTTCAACAGAAGAAGCTAGCCGTCTTGCACCAGCTTTTGAAGCTCGTGCAGCTGCTGGTAAGGTTACCGTTGCAGAAGGCTCCGGGATTGAGAGCTTTACAGAAGAGCAATGGCTGGAGGCGAAAGCGGCAGCGCTGGAAGCCGATGTGATTGTGCTGGCGCTTGGAGAACATTCAGATATGAGTGGAGAAGCTGGAAGTCGTTCAGATATCCGCTTGCCGGAAGCGCAGCGTGAGCTTTTGCAACGTATGAAGACGCTGGGTAAGCCTGTTGTGGTGGTGTTGTTTAACGGACGCCCGCTGAATCTTAGTGGTGTGATCGAGAACGCGGATGCTATTCTGGAAGCCTGGTTCCCAGGAAGCGAGGGCGGCGCGGCGATTACCAGTCTACTGTATGGTGACGAGAATCCGTCAGGAAGATTAACGATGTCTTTCCCTGTATCTGTTGGGCAAATTCCGGTCTATTACAATCATTTCAACACTGGACGTCCTCTACATGCACCGGGTGCGGACAAGCGTTATGTCTCACAATATCTGGACATTCCTAATGAGCCGTTCCTGCCATTTGGCTTTGGTCTTAGTTATACGACATTTGGCTACAGTGAACCGATCCTTTCCGGTGAAATAATGACGAAGGATCAGCCTATTAAAGTAACTGTTACGGTGACTAATACGGGTAATGTACAAGGTGAAGAGGTAGTGCAGCTCTATATCCGAGACATTTCAGGAGAAGTTGTCAGACCAATGAAGGAACTGAAAGATTTTGCCAAGATCAGCCTCTCCCCGGGAGAAAGCCAGGAAGTGAGCTTTACGCTTACAGAAGAACAGCTTCGTTACTATCATAGCGACTTAAGCTTTAGCAGTGATCCGGGACAATTCAAATTGTTTGTGGGTCCAAATAGCCAAGAGGTTAAAGAACGCGATTTTCGCTTAACATTAGCTTAAGTAGAATATATACGACACAGGCTGTCGTAATAGAGGAGTGCAAGAATATGACTACTAATATGAATTCTAACATCCATTTAAACGCTGGAGACTTATCATTCACTTTTACAAACAGTGGGGACTTGTTCCAAGTTCTCCATGAACGGACAATGATCAATCAATTGCTGCCTAATATCGTGGATGGCTCCTTATCCAACCTATATTTACGCATTCATAGTAATGGAAGCATTCAAGCTGTTCCTTTGCTGGGCATTCATTCCTCAAGCACTGTACGTAAGGCTGGGAACCGCTTGGTTTGGGAAGGTACTGCGGAAAATATCGAGTATCAGGTTATTTTTACTCCGACGGCTCAAGGCGCTTGGTTCTGGGACGTGAAGCTTAAAGGGCAAGATGCAGATGTGGATCTCGTGTACGGACAAGATGTGGGTATTGCCGATATCGGTGCTGTTCGCAGTAATGAAGCCTATCTGTCACAGTATATTGACCACGCCGTATTCGAGGATCAGTCAAAGGGATATGTAGTATGTTCCAGACAGAATCAACCGCAAGGTGGCAAATTTCCATATCTACAACAGGGTGCAATCACTAAGGCAGCAAGCTTCTCAACAGATGGTTTCCAATTCTTTGGATTGTCTTATAAAGAGACCAATCAACCAGAAAGCCTGAGCCGTGAGCAATTAAGTAATGAAATCTATCAATATGAATTCGCTTATACTGCGCTGCAATCGGAGCGGGTGAAGCTGAGTGGGGAAGCCCGGTTTGTATTTTATGGATTGTTCAAGCAAGATCATCCAGAAGCGATTACCTCGTTAGAATTCACGAAGGATGTTGCTGCGGCTTGGGAAACGGTAAAAGAGTTGCCTTTAGAAGCTGAAGCACCGCTCGAGCGTTCTTTCTTGACAAAAGAGCTGGGAGCACCACTAGCTGCAAATTCTCTGACGAGCGAAGAGATCGAAGCCTTGTTCCCGGTTCGCTATCAAGAGGAAAAAGAGGGAGACCAGCTTCTGTCTTTCTTCACGGAAAATTATGAGCATGTTGTATTAAAAGAGAAGGAACTTAAGGTAGAGCGTCCTCATGGTCATATTCTAATGAGTGGGGATAATGCCCGACTTAACGATAAGGTAATCACTACGACTTCCTATATGTACGGAATATTTAACTCTCAAATCGTTATTGGCAATACCAATTTCAACAAGCTCATGACCAATGCCAGAAATGCAATTAACATTCCAAAGGCTTCGGGACAAAGAATCTATGTACAGTGGAATGGCGAATATCGCCTCTTGACCATGCCTTCATTGTTCGAGGTTGGTTTCAACTATGCCCGTTGGTATTACAGAACAGATGGCGAATGCTTTATTATTACGAACTACACTACTGCAGATTCTCCGGAGATATTCCTGAATGTGCGTACGGAAAGTGGAAAAGCTTATCGCTATCTAGTCACTAATCAAATCACTATGAACGTTAACGAATACGAGCTTCCATATCAATTCAAACAAGAAGAGGGAACCGTAACCTTCTCGGCTGATAGAAGTGCACTAAGTGCAGGAGAATATCCTGATCTGCAATATAAATTCCAGGTACAGGGAGCGGATTTCACTCTTCAAAATGAAGGTAGACTTGTCTCTCATGCTGACCAGTCAGATGCGCCGCTAGCTATTCTGGAACTGTCGGAGAGCAGTGAATGGACATTGAACATTCAAGGTCTTCTGGATGGTAAGGAGATTCAATCGAGCAGCCGTACAGCCGAAGAGGAGATTTTCGCATACCGCGAGTTCTACAGCGGGGTTATGAATGGCTTCCGCTTGACGTTAGGTGATGGGTCAGAAGGTGAGTTGTTTAAGGTAAATGCTCTAGCTTGGTGGTATACACATAATATGCTCGTCCATTATTCAGTCCCTCACGGATTGGAACAATACGGCGGCGCTGCTTGGGGAACCCGTGACGTGTGTCAGGGACCAGTGGAATACTTCATGGCTACGCAAAAATACGATCAGGTTCGCGAAATATTGCTGACCCTGTATGCTCATCAATATGAAGATGATGGTAACTGGCCACAGTGGTTCATGTTTGATAAATATACGAAGATTCAGCAAGAGGAGAGCCACGGAGATATTATTGTATGGCCACTCAAAGTGCTTGGAGACTATTTGGCGGTAACGCAAGACTACAGTATTTTGCAAGCGACTGTGCCTTATACTCGTAAGCATAGCTTTGATTTTACAGAGGAAAAAGCGACGCTGCTGGATCATGCACGGAAGGAAGTTGCTTATATTAAGAATCACTTCCTGCATGACACGCATTTGTCTTCTTACGGTGATGGTGACTGGGATGATACACTCCAACCGGCTAATCCACAGCTGAAGCAGTACATGGTTAGCAGCTGGACAGTGGCGCTTACCTATCAGACATTGAATCAGTTCTCAGAAGTGCTTCATAAAGTTGATCCAGCAGGTTCGGAAGAGTTGAAAGCGATGGTGGAGGGAATCCGTGAGGATTTCAACACACATATGCTTCAATCTGAGGTAATTCCAGGCTTCTTGTATATGGAGGACCCAGAGCAAGTGAAGCTTATGGTACATCCAAGTGATACGGAAACAGGGATCCAATACCGTCTGCTGCCAATGACGCGCAGTATGATCAGTGAGCTGCTTACACCAGAACAAGCCGAAGCCCACTATGAAGTAATCCAAGATAAACTGTTCTGTCCAGATGGCGTTCGTTTGATGAACCGTCCAGCTCAATATGTTGGCGGCGTAAGCACCCATTTCAAACGTGCGGAGCAAGCTTCTAACTTTGGTCGGGAAATTGGACTTCAATATGTACATGCACACATCCGTTATGTAGAAGCTATGGCTAAGCTAGGGAAAACCGATCAGGTTTGGAATGGCCTAGCGGCGATCAATCCGATCGGAATCCGCGACGTGGTGCCAAACGCTGAACTACGTCAGGCTAACTCTTATTTCAGTAGCTCGGATGGTAAATTTAACACCCGTTACGAGGCACAGGAGAATTTCGATAAACTGCGTAATGGTGACGTAGCGGTTAAAGGTGGCTGGAGAATCTATTCAAGCGGTCCTGGGATCTACATGAACCAGTTGATCTCGAATGCACTGGGGATCCGTACGGAAGGCGGAGATTTAATCGTCGATCCAATTCTGCCGGAGTCGCTGGACGGAATGCGCTTTAGCTTTGAATATGCAGGCACTAAGGTAGACTTTATTTATCACCTTACGGGCTCTGATAACAGTCGGATTACTGTTAACGGTACAGAAGTTCAAGCCGAAGGTACGCTTAATCGCTACCGTAGTGGTGGTATCCGTATCAAACGTGAGGACTTTGATCGTCTCTGCGTAGAAGCTGGAAATGTGATAGACATTTATAAGTAAGATAATAAAAAAAGGGCAATCTCCGCGATAAGCGTGGAGATTGCCCTTTTTTTACTACATACGGCTCGGTGTCGGTAACCCAAGCACCTCTAGCACTTCACCTAAAGTGTCCTTAAATCTCGAAGTGAGCCAGAGGCGGAACGCGATGGTAGCCTCCGCACCTTTTAAAATCGGACATATAGAATAGAAGTTATTGAAAAGTGTGGCTAAGGTATGCGCGTATGTGCAGAGTATATTCGGCGTCAATTCTATGCTGGCAGAATGCAATGTCTCCTGCCAGAGGCTAAGCTGTCTCAGCAAAGCGAGCTCTGCTTTTTCCATTTCGAGTGGAAATTGAAGCTTTGAGGCATCTGTGCTGAATGGGATTGTAGATTTGCTCAAAACACTGCTGGCACGGGCATAGGTGTACATCAGATAAACCCCGGTATTACCGGATATTTCGGTAGCCTGTTTGAAATCAAACACGATTTCCGTTCCCAGGTTAAACCGCAGCAGATAATAACGAATAGCAGCAGCTGCAATGATATGGCTGGAAAGACCCTCTTTATCAGAGCGCGAATGTTCTATGTTCTGTTCCATAAGCTTTACTAAATCGCTCACCTTAACGCCGATTCCTTGGCGCCCGGACATGGCATAAGAAGATTTTCCTTCTGAAGTATCTATCCCCAGCTCAGCAGCAGAGGCCGGACTAAGAGAAACAACGCCATAACTTACATGATGGAGCTTCTCAGCCTGCTCGTTATATCCTAGTGCTCCTAAAGCCTGCTTAACCATTTGTTGCGGATATTCCTGTCTATAATCGATCACGTTAATAACACGGTCGGCATGTCCATAAGGCTCATGGGTTCCAGTTAATCCTGTGGTCCATAAACCAGACGAGAATTCACTGTAGGTAAAATCTTTGGATAGTAGACCGAATTTCCAGAGATGATAAGCAATGTCTTTGGCTGTGTACGTCAAAATCCCATTCGAACGCACAAGCACCTTATCCATCTGATGATCCTCTGACTCCGCTCCACTGCTAACCTCTGTCCCTTGCTTTAGCACCCAGCAGCCCGCAAGCTTGCCTTCAGTCTCCTGTACAAAAACTGCCGTTTGCTTCAATAGCTCAGATGCGGCTGTCCAGAAGCCCTCTTTTAAAATATTGCTCTCCCACACCAGCAGGTCATAGTGAATACCAAAACGCTTCATTTCCGCTACATGTTCTCTCACAATACGTTCAGCAACTAGGTTGCCCAGCCACGCCTCATTACCATCACCCTGTTCAAGGGCATGCAGCATATCCGTGCGCTTGTGAGTGATCTCTGGATTCCGTGCATATTCTTTGTTCACTTTGGCATATAGATCCCAGCAATAATCACCGAAACGTTGATGTTTCCCTTCTAAAGGTACATTTAATAAACCAACGACTGTATCTGCCAGCTGGTTGCCCAGATCATCCACGTAGTTATGGACCTCTACGTTATGTCCGGTTCTTTTCATGATTCTGACCAGCGCATCACCGATGCAAGCGTTTCTCAGATGACCTACATGAGCAGCTTTATTTGGATTGATTGAAGTGTGCTCTATGATGACCTTTTCCCTTGTGCTGTCAGGCAGATTAAAGGAATGTTTAGCCCACACCTGCCAATTCATATACAAATTAATAAATCCAGGAGCAGCTACTTCGACTTTTTGTAAAAGACCCGTGTATCTCTCTTGTAATTTAATTTCTGCTTTTACTAACTCTGCTATGACGAGAGGGGATTTACGCAGGAGTTTGGCTAGCTGCATAGCAATATTGCAGGAATAATCACCATGCTCTAGATTAGCTGGCTGTTCGATCAGAATTGCAACATCGTTTGGGGAGGCAACTTCTAAGGTGTGGAATACTTTTTTTACACTTTGTTCAATGCTGTGTTTGATGATTTGACTTAACATTTTATACCCTCCTTTGAAAATACAAAAAAGCCCTCGTCTCAAAAGAGACGAGGGCTTTAGCGCTCGCGGTACCACTCTCGTTGCTAAACAGATCTTTAGCCACCTTACAGGATAACGGTCTTCAGCCGGGACTTCCTACTTAGGTTCAGAAGTCCATCTCACGGGTGCGCTTCATTAGGTGATCTGTACCGGCTTGCACTTACCCGGCTCGCTGTGGACTAGAACACGTTAACTACTCTCCCGCTCATCGATGCTTGAATAATTTTTATCAGTATAACGAATATTTCGAAAAAAGCAATAGGGTGTTAATCAGTAAAGTCTAGAAGAAGCTTGAGTTTTAGATTGTCCGATTAGTAGATTACAAATTCAAAGAATAGAAGGTTGTCTTTTTTTTCGGGTGGCAATTCCTTTGCTTAAATGTCCACACATTAATTTTAAATACAGAATATTACTATATAGAGCTATTAGTTATGAACCATGTTACTAGTGTTGTAGTTTTTAATCTTTCAAACTGCTGGTGGAAGGGAGGAGTGAATAAAGATGGCTTTATTTTCAACTGGACCTATAGATAATAGTCCAATTCTGGGGATCAGACAGACGCAAATCGTAACAGTAAAAGTAGTTAATCGTGATTCTCTTAATTCTTATAATCTCGTCATTCAAGGCTTCTTACTAAATGGGTCAAGAACGATGTATGTGAATGAAATGGTAAGTCTCGCACCTAACCAAGTTCTAACTAGGAACTATTTTGCTGATTTAGACGCATTTGAATTTGAGTTTGTAACATTAGAAGAAGTTGAAGCAGAGATAGGGATCTCAGTCTGGGGAAAACAGGCTTCGGGAGAAATGGTAGATTCTCATCGTATAGTAGCGTGGGAAAAACATACAGCAATAATCTAAAGGAGTGTTGAAAATTGAGTTATTTATCTACCGGGCCGATAGATAATACCATGGTGGGAGGTATACGACCTACTCAACATGTTACGATCAAAATCGATAACCGAAGCGATGTTGTTTCTTCTACAGTTCTCGTCCAAGGATATTATATGGATGGGACAAGAACTTTATATGTTAGTGAGCTTGTTAACGTTATGCCTGATCAAGTTATAACAAAGGACTATTATGCGGATTTTGATGCGTTTGAATTTATTTTTACCACTTTAAGCCTGGTAGATGATCCTATTCAAATTTCAGTCTGGGGAAAAAATAGTGTAGGTCAAATTGTGACTGCTCACCGACTTGTCCATGCTGAATTACTTGGAGCAACGGTAGGGGCAACGGGTGCGGATGGAGCGACTGGAGCAACTGGGGCCGACGGAGCGACTGGTGCAACTGGAGCCGACGGAGCGACTGGTGCAACAGGGGCCGACGGAGCAGACGGGGCGACTGGAGCGACAGGAGCAACTGGAGCCGACGGAGCGACTGGTGCAACTGGCGCAGCCGGAGTGACTGGCGCAACAGGGGCAGCCGGAGGAGCGACAGGAGCAACGGGAGCGGACGGAGCGACAGGGGCAACAGGAGCCGACGGAGTGACAGGGGCAACAGGAGCAACAGGAGCAGATGGAGTGACTGGAGCAACGGGAGCGGACGGAGTGACCGGAGCAACGGGAGCGGACGGAGTGACTGGAGCAACGGGAGCAACGGGAGCGGATGGAGTGACCGGAGCAACAGGAGCGGACGGAGTGACTGGAGCAACAGGAGCAGATGGAGTGACTGGAGCAACAGGAGCAGATGGAGTGACAGGAGCAACGGGAGCGGACGGAGTGACCGGAGCGACTGGAGCGGATGGAGTGACCGGAGCAACAGGAGCGGACGGAGTGACTGGAGCAACGGGAGCAGATGGAGTGACTGGAGCAACAGGAGCAACTGGAGCAGATGGAGCGACTGGAGCAACTGGAGCAGTTGGAGTGACTG
>NZ_JBHXIZ010000008.1:108843-109380 GCF_042723305.1 Paenibacillus sp. NPDC058367 | reverse complement strand
ACGGAGCAACAGGAGCGGCAGGTGTAACTGGAGTGACTGGGGCAGCTGGAGTGACTGGAGCAACAGGAGCGGCAGGTGTAACTGGAGCAACGGGAGCGGATGGAGCCACTGGAGCAACTGGAGCAGTTGGAGTGACTGGAGCAACAGGAGCGGCAGGTGTAACTGGAGTGACTGGGGCAGCTGGAGTGACTGGAGCAACAGGAGCGGCAGGTGTAACTGGAGCAACGGGAGCCGACGGAGTGACTGGAGCAACAGGGGCAGCTGGAGTGACTGGGGCAACGGGAGCAGTTGGAGCGACTGGTGCAACAGGAGCCGACGGGGTGACTGGAGCGACGGGAGCGGCAGGTGTGACTGGAGCAACAGGAGCGGCTGGAGTGACCGGAGCAACAGGAGCGGCTGGAGTGACCGGAGCAACAGGAGCCGATGGAGTGACCGGAGCAACTGGAGCAGTTGGAGCGACTGGAGCAACGGGGGCAGTTGGAGTGACTGGAGCAACGGGAGCAGCTGGAGCGACTGGAGCAACGGGAGCGGACGGAG
>NZ_JBHXIZ010000008.1:0-108744 GCF_042723305.1 Paenibacillus sp. NPDC058367 | reverse complement strand
GTGACTGGAGCAACAGGGACAGCTGGAGCGACTGGGGCAACGGGAGCGGCAGGTGTAACAGGAGCAACAGGAGTGGCAGGTGTAACTGGAGCAACGGGGGCAGTTGGAGTGACTGGAGCAACCGGAGCGGACGGAGTGACTGGAGCAACGGGAGCAGCTGGAGCGACTGGAGCAACGGGAGCGGACGGAGTGACTGGAGCAACAGGGACAGCTGGAGCGACTGGGGCAACGGGAGCGGCAGGTGTAACAGGAGCAACAGGAGTGGCAGGTGTAACTGGAGCAACAGGAGCGGCAGGTGTGACTGGAGCGACGGGAGCGGACGGAGTGACAGGGGCAACTGGAGCGGCAGGTGTGACTGGAGCAACAGGGCCGAATATTCAAGCTGAGGGATTCTCAGCGTTCCTATCAGCTTTGTCAGTTTCTACTTCTTCCCAACTGACTGGATGGTCTGTGGCTTCTCCTTTCTATTCTGATCCTTCCTTTAACCCTGTTACGGGAAATTACACAGTTCCGACAACGGGTAGATATTCTATTGAAGCGACTATTAACTATTCCACAACTGCCTCAATCTCAATTAGTCTTGGTAGTGGGGTTAATCCAGCTTTCGTAGTTCAGAGAACTTCTCCTACTTCAACAAATCTGGTAAGTGGATTATTCCCTGTGTTGGATGTGAATGTTGCGCTTATTCTAGATTTGAGAGCTATTTTGGGAAGTGGGACTGTAACGCTGGTTGGAGAATTTGCACTAACAGCAGGTGATGTTATTGGTTTGTTCTATGTTTCTAATGGCTTGACGGTTCCTTTGAATCTGGGCGGTGCCAATACTTCGGGTATAGTTTGGTCTGTTCATGAATTGACGTAAATTTATCTCTGAGTTTGATTGTGAAAATAGAGGATGCTCAGTAGCCGTAAGGATGGCTTCCTGAGCTATCCTCTATTTTGTTAACGGGACAAGTTTTGGGCAGAACAGAATAATGCTCCTAAGAGTTACAATCTATTGAATATTGATAGATTTATAGATTTTTCCAATAGCACTCAATATGTATAGTAGTAGCTTTTGATAGATGTCCACACATTAAAAAGAGAAAAGAATATTACTATAAAGAGCCGAAAATTTCCAACTGAAAAATATAACAGGCTCATTGTTAGCGAATTTAGAGTAGATCGGAGGAATGATTATAGTAACGCTACTATTTAGAATTTTTTGCAGGCAATCTATTTAAAAATAAAAGGAGTTGATAACTTGAGTTATTTATCTACTGGACCTATAGAAAACAATCTGGTAAGCGGTGAAAGACCCACTCAGCTTGTTACTATTAAACTTGTTAATCAGAGTGATGTCACTGCGTCGTTGATTCAAGTCGAAGGATATTATATGAACGGTACAAGAACACTATATGTTAGTGAACTTCATACTGTGGGACCTAATGAAGTACTAACAAATGATTATTATGCAAATTTTGATTCATTCGAATTTTCATTTACAACACCAACTTTGATAGACGATCCAATTCAAGTCTCAGTTTGGGGAAAAAGCAGCACAGGTCAATTAGTGACTGCTCATCGGCTTGTCTACTCTGAATTGTATGGTGAAAATATAGGTTATTCAGGAGCCACCGGAGCCACTGGAGCCACCGGAGATACCGGAGCGACAGGAAGTACAGGTGCAACAGGAGCAACGGGAAGCGCAGGTGCAACAGGAGCAACAGGAAGCGCAGGAGTTACCGGAGCAACGGGAAGCGCAGGAGTTACCGGAGCAACGGGAAGCGCAGGTGTAACAGGAGCGACAGGAAGCGCAGGTGTAACAGGAGCAACAGGAAGTGCAGGTGCAACAGGAGCGACAGGAAGCGCAGGAGTTACCGGAGCAACGGGAAGCGCAGGTGTAACAGGAGCGACAGGAAGCGCAGGTGTAACTGGAGCAACAGGAAGCGCAGGTGTAACTGGAGCAACAGGAAGTGCAGGTGCAACAGGAGCAACGGGAAGCGCAGGTGTAACAGGAGCGACAGGAAGCGCAGGTGTAACTGGAGCAACAGGAAGTGCAGGCGTGACTGGAGCAACAGGAAGTGCAGGTGCAACAGGAGCAACGGGAAGTGCAGGTGCAACAGGAGCGACAGGAAGCGCAGGTGTAACTGGAGCAACAGGAAGCGCAGGTGTAACTGGAGCAACGGGAAGTGGAGGCGCAACTGGAGCGACTGGAGTGACAGGAACAACCGGAGCAACGGGACCTGCTGGTTCAGGTGCAATCATTCCTTATGCTTCTGGTCTTCCTGTAGCTATGACAACTGTATTAGGAGGCTTGCTGAATACTTCAAGTATCGTAGGATTCGGAAGTAGTGCGACGAATATTAGTGCTGCTGGCGGTACGATAGATCTCACCGGAGCGGCTGGAACCTTGCTGAACTTTGCATTCTCAGTTCCACGCACCGGAACAATTACCTCTTTGGCGGCCTATTTCAGCACAACAGCAGCGCTTAGTTTATTAGGTTCTACAGTAACAATCACTGCTCAATTATTCAGTTCTTCTACACCTAACAATACCTTTACTGCAGTCCCTGGTGCTGTAGTCACATTAAATCCTCCATTTACAGGTGTCCTTTCACTTGGCACAATTAGCAGTGGTATTACTACAGGCTTGAGCATTCCTGTAACCACTGGAGAGCGGTTGCTGTTGGTCTTCACTTCAACAGTAACGGCCGGAGTCGACGTTGCGACAACCATTGCTGGATACGCTAGTGCAGGAGTTACAATCACTTAATACGATGAATTTGAAAAAGGGATATCCCAAAAGCCATTTGGCTGAAGGATATCCCTATTTTTCTCCAAACATCATTACACCTAGATCATCAGAATTTCTCGGATGTCTTGTTCTGTAAGGGTAGATAACCCTTCCTGACCTGGCTGAATTACCTCATCGATCAAGTTCCTTTTCTTCTGTTGTAGCTCATACATTTTGTCTTCCACAGTACCTTGGGTGACGAGCCGAATGACTTGAACTACTTTTTTCTGTCCGATTCGGTGAGCCCGATCTGCAGCTTGCTGTTCGACGGCAGGGTTCCACCATAGATCGTATAGAATGACAGTGTCTGCCCCTGTTAAATTGAGTCCGGTTCCGCCAGCTTTTAAGGAGATCAGGAAAATATCCCGCTCTCCTTCATTAAATTGATTACATAAATCTACGCGCTGAGACACAGGCGTTTGACCGTCTAGGTAAAAATATGGAATACCTTGATAGCCGAGTTCACGTCCAATCAAACCGAGCATTTCTGTGAACTGGGAGAATACTAGCATTCGTTTACCTGAACTGCGGCATTCCTCTATGATTTCAAACAGCTGCTCGAACTTGGCGGAGCTTCCTTCATACCCATCCACAAATAGAGCCGGGTGACAGCATAGCTGGCGCAGACGGGTGAGACCAGCAAGGATTTTAATCCGATTATTATTACCGAAGCTATCCAGGGTCAGATGCTTAAGCGCCTCTTTTTTCAAACGGGCGAGATAAGCGACATATAACTTCTTCTGCTCAGGGAACAGCTCACAGGCTTGGAGTGATTCGATTTTCTCAGGCAATTCTTTTAACACATCACTCTTTAAGCGCCGCAGCAAAAAAGGACGTGCCCGTTTAGCAATAGTTTCCCTCGGCAAATCGTGAAAAGCCTTCTTACCTGGAAACAACCCGGGAAACACAGTGCCGAAGATGGACCATAGATCTTCTAGCGCATTCTCAACAGGAGTCCCTGTAAGTGCAAAACGATGCCGGGCTTGAAGAGCCATAACTGCTTGAGCGGTCTGCGTCGTATGGTTCTTTATGGTTTGCGCTTCATCGAGAATCAGGGTGTGAAAAGATTTCTTAGCATACAACTGAACATCTCTTCGAAGCAGCGGGTAAGAGGTGATAATTACATCCGCCTTCGCTGCATTTTTTAAAATTCGACTGCGTTCCGTTAAGCTTCCATCTGCAATAACAGCCTTAATCTCAGGCGTGAATTTTTTAAGCTCATTATGCCAGTTGTAGGTGAGAGAGGCAGGAGCGACAATAAGAGCGGGCAGACCACTCTGACGAATATCCGGAAGCTCAGAGAGCAGAAAAGCGATACTCTGCAGCGTTTTGCCAAGACCCATATCATCCGCTAAAATTCCCCCGAAATGGTAATGGGCCAGCGTCTTCAGCCACTGAAATCCATACTGCTGATAATCCCGGAGCACGGGAGCCAGACTCTCCGGTATAGGGAAATCAAGGTTCTCAGGATTGTGCATATTCGCAAGTAATCGTTTAAAGGATCTGCTTAGCTTGACTGAGTCACTTTGAGAATCGGAAGAGGTTAAGTGTAACCCACGAACGACTGGTAAAGAAAATTGCGCACCTTTAATCTCACCTTCTCGAATGCCCATCTCGTTCATAAAGGTGATGATTTCTTGGAGCTCCTCACTCTCCAGAGGTAGCAGTGCCCCTTCGGGCAATCGGTAGTATTTACGTTTATCCTGAAGTGATTTTAAGACCATCACAATCTCAGATTCGGGAATACCACCCATGTCAAATTTAAAATCAAGCCAGTCGGTTTTCTCATTCCAACTAATACTCACTTTTGGTGGCGTGGTTCCCGTGAATAGTCTTTCTTTGACAGCGGTGGTCGCATAGACCGTTAATAGTGGTTCAAGCAACGGAATCGTGTGGTATAAAAAATCGTACTCACCATCCTCATCCGTCATAATATACCCGCCTTCGGTTTTGGCGAAGGATTCATGCTCCATCAGCTCCAGAATTTTGGCCTCTCCTTCACCGTCGCGTATAAGAATCAAGTCCGTACCGCGAACATGGGCTTTTTCATCCAAAGGATTGATGATAATGTCACCATACTGAAACTCTAGCCCGGCGAGCAGTCGATCACGCACACGGTCCAGATAGAGCCTCGCTATAAGCTTATGTTGCACAATTCGATCAGCAATAGATTCGGCAATATGCACGTTTCCCAGTTTTTTCAAACCAGGGATAACCTTGTCCATAAAAGGCTCCATTTGTTCGGGGGCAATGTCGATGCCATCTCGACGAGAGGATTCCAGCATTTTCTTCATCTCAGATAGGCGCATGCATTCCTGAGCAGTTAGCTTCAACAGCTTACCTTCAGACAGCACGAGTCCGTAATCTTCCAGAACTGAGATCTGCTCCAGTCCTTGAATATCCAGATGGTAGCCTTCGCCTTCGGCTTGCTCGAACGCAAAGCTAAGGGGCGGTGCTTCATTAGACATATGAATACCTTCGTACAACACCTCTTCTTGTTGCAGATATACCGACTGAACCTCTGAAAGTGCGGGCTGAAGCGTCTCCCAGAAAAAAGGAGGGATAGCCAGCAGGCGATCTCCCCCCAGGCTGCCACCATATGGAGAGTAGTTAGTGACGTTATCGCGATACATTTTTTCATTTAAGACAATTTCAATTAGCTTCTGAAGAACGATGTTATCTTCCTTCCGAAAGCTGTGAATGGCAGGGTCATAGACGAAATGCTTCGAGAATTCGAAGGTTTCTCCACGATGTACACGTTCCAGAAAACCTCTTATTCTATGAACGACATATAGTCGTTTCGAGCCGATTTTCATTTCTATTCCCAGCATGGTAGTGCTATAGCTGTAAGTGAATGGCTTGCAGATGAACTCGACATTTAAAGGGATTCTATTATCTACAAAAGCCCCAGTACCGCTCGGACGAGGCTTATGGTTAGTGAACATGCCTAGCAGGCTGCTCACAAGATGCTGGTCTCTGGACCTTCCTCCCATGTCTCGCGTAGAATCCGTAACATTACGTGGGGTTAAGACTCCAGTATCTTCAATAGTAGAAAGGCTAGAAGTTCCAGTATGAGCTGGCCGTTCTCCAGCAGTTTCAAGGGCATCAATGCTGATCAGTACGGCTGCGATATGTTTGCAGAAAGGCCCTCCATGCGTGTAAGCAGGACAAGTACATTCTGCCGTGACATCACCGTCGATATCGATGACAACCATGACTTCGTAGCCAATGCCCCCTTGAACGAGCGCTTCATAACGAGAGCGGGGAAGATCTGGGATGGATTCATTACGTTCTTCAACATCTATTATATCGACGCTTCCTGACTGGTAATAAGCCAATCCTTTTTCAAAAATAGACTTGCCGCACAGCAGCTTAATTACCCGTTCTGTCACACTAAAGCCCATAACATAATTCCTTCCTCGTAACTTGTTCTTCGAAAAGTCCGATTATTATATAGTCCTTATGATAACAGAACGGGCGTGCGCATCAAATAGGGGCTGCTACTCCACTAATCCCGTGCATAATAAAACGGATCGTCAGGTCAATCTCTTCCTCATCGTTCCAGTCCTTCTCCGGTTGTAGCAGCAGGCGATTAAGCAGATACCCACCAATGGATGAAATAGTGAAACGTAGAATAGCGGGTGTGGGTAATTCAATGACTTCACCTTTTGCCTTGAAGTGTTCAACAATTTCGATGACGCGCTCCAGCACCTTGCTTAGAATATTTTCTGCGAACTGTTCTCTGAGCAACGGTTGGAAAGGAATCTCCTGTATCAGAATCTTTAGCATTTTAAAATTTCTACGGGCGAACTCCAGACGATTGACGATAAATGACCGTAGGAATTCTTCGAAGCTGTCATAGGGAACATCGAGTACCCCGTTGAAATTCCGCAGTACAAAAGGAGCGAGCATACGACTCATGGTGGGGCCAATGATGGAGAGCAGTAAATCTTTTTTGGTTTTGTAATATCGGAAAATCGTACCCTCTGCTACGCCTGCCTTTTGAGCAATTTCACTAGTCGCAGCAGCAGCGTAACCTTTTTCGGAGAACACCTCAATCGCCGCATGCAAAATGGAAATCTGCTTCGGTGTCAGTTTATCCTCTTCACTTATGGCCAGCAGCTCTTCAATCCACTGCTCTTCTATATTTCGTTCCGCAGAATCATGTTCTTTCATTACAATTATCCTCCAAACTTGGTTCATTCCGTTCAACCGATGAAAGTTCTTAGTGAGGCTACATTTTCCGGTGTTTGCGTAGTGCTAATACATTCAGCACCATGAATAATAGTGAAAACCCGATCAGCACATAGACATCCAGAGCGATGGAATTCCATCCTTTGCCACGGATCATGATGTTCATAAGCGCTTCTGATCCATAATAAATTGGGGTTGCGTAGCCGATGCGCTGTAGCCATAGCGGTAGGGTGTCGAGTGGGAACAGTCCGCTGAGGAAAACTTGTGGCACGATAATAAGCGGGATGAACTGAATCATCTGTAGCTCGTTGGCTGCAAAAGCAGATAATAGCGTGCCCAGCGTCAGTGCAGTCATTGACAGGAGTAAGGTGATCAGCATTACGTAACCAAAGCTTCCCGTCATCATAATGCCAAGAATCTGAATGGAAAACCACGAGATCAACAGCGCTTGAAATACGGTAAAAATGCCGAAACCACATACATACCCGAGTACAATCTCCCATCTTTTTAAAGGAGTAGAAAGTAAACGTTCAAGGGTGCCTGTAGTCCGCTCTCGCAGGAAAGAAACACCGGCAATCAGGAATACGAAAAAGAAAACAAATACGCCAATCATAATCGGACCGAAGCGGTCAATCGTCTTCATATTCTCAGAACCGTATAAGTAGCTGATCTGGGGCTGTAATTGCAGCTGTTTCTCTGTACTTGGAAGAAGCTTCTGAGAAAGCTTTTGAAGCGTCATAATTACTGCCTTGTTGGCTGTAGGATTGCTACCCTCTAACAACACTTGAGGGATGACTCCTGAATTCCCAACGTTTCCGTCCAAAGTGATCAAAGCGTCAATCTTTCCTTCTACTAGAGCACTTTTCCCTAGCTCTTCGCTGGCATACTCTTTAATTGTGGTATTTTCTTCTTTTAACGCAGCTGAGATATTTAGTGGCACACCGGATACTCCGATTTTTGGCTCATAGGCGTCCCCGTTGAATACCAAGCTCATTAAACTTAGAACGATAAGCGGTGCAATGAACATTAAGGCCATCGTTCTTTTATCATGAATAAATTGTCGCAAAATCCTTAAGGTGATCGCTCGGATTCTCATGAACGGACACCTCCATAATATAGAAAGGCTTCTTCAATAGAAGCTGAGCCAGTGGCTTCAAGCAATCCGGCAGGTGTGTTGGCGGCAAGCAGTTTGCCATCACGGATCATTCCAAGGCGATCACATTTCTCAGCTTCATCCATGACATGCGTAGTGAGTACAATCGTGGTACCTTTCTCGTTCAGAGCTTTTAGTTCTTTCCAGATGGATAGTCGGAGTACAGGATCGATACCAACTGTTGGTTCATCAAGAAGAAGTAGCGGAGGCTCATGGAGCAGCGCAATCGCCAGGGATAGGCGGCGTTTCATTCCGCCAGAGTATTGATCTACTCTTTTGCGCAGATGCTCCTGAAGATCTACTAGTTCCATAACAGCTTTGATGCGTTTTCCGCGCTCCGCACCTTTTAGTCCATATAGCGCAGCGAAGAACTCCAGATTTTCTTTTGCGCTGAGTTCCGTATATAGGGCATCAGATTGAGCCATGTATCCAATTTGCTGCAGCATGGATAACTTAGGCATGGTGACACCAAGCACCTTTACCTCACCTGAGGTCACCTCATCGATACCTGTAAGCAGCTTTACTAGCGTTGTTTTTCCGGAGCCAGAGGGCCCTAATATGCCGAAGGTTTCCGCACGCTCCACTTGAAGTGAAATATCTTCGAGCACCTGTTTGTCTCCAAAGGCTTTACTAACATGGCTCACTGAAATGACTGGAACTTCCGAACCCATATTCATCTCCTCGATTCTGAATAGTCTGGGATACAAAGTGGTGTTACTGAGTGCTCTGCACAACAATAATGAGTGAGTGCTCACTCATTATTGTGCTCCGGAATCCAGTAAATGTAAAGTGTTAGATTTCCGCTACTGAAACTAACTTACAATTAGGTGTAAATCGCAAAGTAGCGGCATTTTTGCACAAGATGCGAATACCTGCTCACGAATCAACTTGATATGATGTTAATAAGGAATCCAGCTGGGATGTTCGACAACTCAATGATGCAAATGCCATTGCTTCCGAAATTGATTAGGCGTTGTGCCGAAATGGGTTTTGAACAATTTGCAAAAATGAGAGCAATTTGTGATCCCCACTTCCTCGGCGATGTGTGCAACTGTGTATTTGCTTGAAGTCAGAAGATGAACGGCTTCCTGCATTCTTTTGACCGTTAAATAATCGGAAATACTGCTGCCTGTACATTCCTTGAACAAGTGGGATAAATGATGGGGTGAAAGATGCAGATCCTTGCTCATTTGATCAAGCCGCAAAGGTTCCTTGTAATGCAACTGCAGCCATTCCATAATACGTTCTGCCTGATGTGGTTTACGAAGCAATTGTTCCATGGAGGCCGGCTTCTGCTGTGTATCCCAAAGCGGCTTTAAAGTACGTAGGAACGTGATGAGAAACAATGAGACCTCTTCCATGAAATCATTTTTGTGCAAAGTTGGAAGCGCTTTATCCAGATCCTTCAGAAGAGCTATCAGGGATTGCAGGTCCTGCTGTTCATACCATCGAGGTGAGGCAGAATTGCCGCTGTGAATATGATTGAAAAAGCTCTGTAGGATGGGCCACTTTTCAAAATAAGCTTTAAATATGCTGGGCTCATAATGCACGATTGAACGCACGAACGGAACCGCCTCATTAATTTCAATTTGAATATGATGCAGTTGATACGGCTGGAAAATACAAATCATCCCTGGCTTTATTTCATAGCTATTTTGATCAATAATCAGCGTCCCTTTACCTTCATGAACAATAAGAATTTCAACACCCTGATGAGCATGGAATGTACCTTGATAGTCGTCTGTATTTGTACTTGTTCTTTTATATACAAAATAGAGATGGAAGGGTTGTAAGTCCTGCTGCTCATGGTACGTCACATTCGTGTTCCTCCTATTAGTAGGGATGCGGATAACCTATCGTTTACAAAAGTATAAGAGAACCATTGCACAGCTAGCAACATCTAGATTAAAAAGTCTTACTCTCTAATGGAGGACATCGAATTATGGCAGAACAAAAGACAGAATTACATAACGCAGGGTATAAAGCTTGGCTCGAATATCCTTATATTCAATCGAGTACCGTAAGAGAGCGCTATGCTTCTTGGTGCAATAACATTTTGATCCCCGAACAGGATCATCCAGTGATCAAAAGTGCTGTGCAAGAACTAACACGTGGCATACAAGGAATGCTGGATATAGATGCTACTATTAATGAATCTCAGGATAAAGATAAACAAGCTTGTATTGCAATCGGTACGTTTGATAGTAATCATCCGTTGATTACGCATACCTTTAGCGAGGCTACAAGGACAGCAATTGGATCAGAAGGATATGCCATTCGAACAAATACGGAGAAGGACTGTATTGCAATTGGTGCTTCCACACCCGTGGGTTTATTGTACGGTGTATTTGCATTCCTACGCTTACTTGGAACGGGTCAATCTATTAAAGCGTTGGATATGTTGGATCAGCCGGTAAATACGCTCCGCATGATGAATCAATGGGATAACATCGATGGAAGCATCGAACGTGGTTACGCAGGGAAGTCCATATTCTACTCATACAACGAAATCACTAAGGACTTTGATCGATTGCAAGATTATGCGAGAATGCTCGCTTCGATAGGAATCAATGCGATTGCTATAAACAATGTCAATGTACATCGGTTTGAAACGATGTTTATTACGGAGCGCTATCTTCCTGACATCGCGAGGATTGCCGATATCTTCCGTAACTACGGGGTGAAGCTGTTCCTAAGTATTAACTATGCTAGCCCGATCGAAATCGGTGGATTGAATACAGCTGATCCGTTAGATTCTGATGTACGCCAATGGTGGAAGGCAAAGGCAGTAGAAATTTATAAATTGATTCCAGATTTCGGCGGTTTCCTCGTAAAAGCTGATTCAGAGAATCGTCCAGGTCCATTCACTTATGATCGTGATCATGCAGAAGGTTCGAACATGCTGGCTGAAGCTTTATTGCCTTTCGGGGGAATCGTCATCTGGCGCTGCTTCGTTTACAATTGCAAACAGGATTGGCGGGATCGCTCCACCGATCGTGCACGAGCGGCATATGATCACTTTAAACCGCTAGATGGTCGATTCATGGATAATGTTATTTTGCAGGTGAAGAATGGACCGATGGATTTTCAAGTACGGGAAGGTGTGTCTCCGCTGTTCGGTGCCATGGAGCATACTAATATGATGATTGAGTTTCAGGTTACGCAGGAATATACAGGCCAACAGCGTCATGTCTGCTACCTCATTCCTCAATGGAAGGAAGTTCTTGATTTTAATACTTACGCAACGGATTCGGAGTCATCGGTGAAACGGGTCGTCGATGGATCCATGTACGGTTATAAATATAGCGGCTTCGCTGCTGTTTCAAATATTGGTAATGATCATAACTGGACGGGGCATTTGTTAGCGCAGGCCAATCTATATGGTTACGGGCGTCTCGCTTGGAATCCGGAATTAAGTGCAGAGCAAATCGCGAAGGAATGGACAATGCTCACGTTCAGTGCAGAGGATGAGCAGTTAATAGATACGATTCGTGAGATCTTGTTAACCTCCTGGCATATCTATGAATCTTATACTTCGCCGCTTGGGGTAGGCTGGATGGTCAATCCTGATCATCATTACGGTCCAAATGTGGATGGATATGAATATTCGAAATGGGGAACGTATCATTTTGCAGACTTACAAGGGATTGGCGTAGACCGGACAATAAAGACGGGTACGGGTTATGTTGCTCAGTATCAAGGAGCGAATGTAGATTTGTATGAATCGGTAGCTACTTGTCCAGATGAGTTATTACTGTTCTTTCATCATGTACCGTATACGTATACTCTTAAATCTGGTAAAACGGTCATCCAGCATATTTATGATACGCATTTTGATGGCGTGGATCGCGCAGCAGGGCTGAAAGAGAAGTGGCAATCCCTTGAGGGGAAAATGGACGATAGCAGGTATGTGCAGGTGGCAGACCGTCTGCATGAACAGGCACTACATGCCCGCGAGTGGAGAGATATCATCAATACGTATTTCTATCGAAAAAGCGGTATCCCAGACCAGCATCAACGTACAATATACTAAATATTAGCATTAGGAGGAGTGTGTCCAGCAGGGCCACTCCTTCTGTTGCTCCATCCCTTTGTTTCATAATCCTATGAGAAGAAAGGAAGATACACCTTGAATCAGAAAAGATTATTTAATGAGGGCTGGGAATTCGCCAAGAGTACTTTAGAAGTGACGAATGCTGAGTCCTTGGATTTCCATCTCGTCGATCTCCCGCATGATTGGTTGATTTATAACACGTTAGACTTATATGAGAATAGTATTGGCTGGTATCGAAAGTGTTTTATAAATACGAAGAACGATGAGCAGCTATTGCTGTGTTTTGATGGTATTTATATGGACTCCACGATTTATGTGAATCATCAATGGGTTGGGGAGTGGAAATACGGTTATTCTTCCTTTGAATACGAGATTACAGATATGCTCATAGACGGGGAAAATGAAATTCTAGTGAAGGTTGTGCATCAGAGTCCGAATAGTAGATGGTATTCAGGAGCGGGTATCTACCGGAATGTATGGCTCAAGACAAGAGATTGCAATCATATCGTGACAGATGGAATTTACATTCATACGGTACAAAAAAATGACGTTTGGCGAGTGGAGATCGACACCGATGTGAGCATTACAGGAGATATGCGGATTTCCCAAACCGTTCTACACAAGGATCGAGAGATAAAGACCAGTGTTGAGAAGATCTCCGCAGTAGGATTAACACAAGTTACCTCACGTGTAAGTCAGGTGCTGACTGTAGAGAATCCTTTATTATGGAGCCCCGGTGAGCCTCATTTATATCAGCTAAAAACGGAATTGCAGCATAAGGCACCTGATCAGGGCTCTGATGATGTGTGGACAACAATAGAAGAAGTAACACAGTGTATAGGTTTTCGAACGATTGTACTGGATCCGCAAGAGGGAATGCTTCTGAATGGGTTAAAGATCAAGCTTAACGGAGTTTGTGAGCATCATGATCTTGGAGCATTGGGTTCGGCGTTTCATACAGCAGCATTGCGAAGAAGACTTGAGATCTTAAAGGACATGGGCGTAAATGCAATACGCACCGCTCATAATATGCCTGCAGCAGAGCTTATGGATCTGGCGGACGAAATGGGGCTGCTTGTGGTTTCAGAAGCCTTTGATATGTGGGAGCGATCGAAGACCACATATGATTACGCAAGATTTTTCAAGGACTGGGCGTTAAAAGATGTGAGAAGCTGGGTCATGCGAGATCGTAATCATCCAAGCTTGTTAATGTGGAGTATTGGCAATGAAATTTATGATACGCATGCTGACAAGCGAGGGCAAGAATTGACGAGCATGTTGATGGAATCCGTGCTTCAATATGATCCGAAAGGCAACGGGAAAGTGAGCATTGGATCGAACTATATGCCATGGGAGAATGCTCAGAAATGTGCGGACATCGTAAAGGTGGCAGGCTACAATTATGCGGAAAAATATTACCATCAGCATCACGCGGAACATCCTGACTGGATTATCTATGGTAGTGAAACCGCCTCTATTGTGCAGAGCAGGGGAATATATCATTTCCCATTCGAGCAATCCATCCTGGCTGATGACGATGAGCAGTGCTCTGCGCTTGGAAATAGCTCTACAAGCTGGGGAGCGAAGTCGGCAGAAGCGTGTATTATCGCGGAGCGAGATGCAGCGTTCTCATTAGGGCAATTTATATGGACGGGTTTTGATTATATTGGTGAACCTACACCGTATCATACGAAGAATTCGTATTTTGGGCAGATTGATACAGCGACCTTTAAAAAGGATTCATATTACATCTATCGAGCGGCTTGGACAAATTACAAGGAGCATCCGATGGTGTATATTTTTCCCTATTGGGATTTCAATCCCGGTCAAATGATCGATGTTCGAGTCTGCTCGAATGCTCCCAAGATAGAATTGCAGTTCAATGGTGAGACTGTTGGGACCTATGAAATCGATCATGTGCATGGAACGCAGCTAGCGGGCTGGTGGAAGATTCCTTATGAAGCAGGCGAGCTCAAGGCAATCGCTTATGATGAGGCTGACCAAATCATTGCAGTAGACATCAGGAAATCGTTCGGGGATGCGAGTCGAATCTGCTTAAAGGCTGATAAGGGTACACTCCTTGCGAACGGCACAGATTTAATCTTCATCGAAATTACGATGGAGGATGAGCGCGGGAATGCCGTTGAGAATGCAAATAATCGCGTTCAGGTTCAGGTGGGCGGAGCAGGCCGTTTGATCGGTTTAGATAATGGAGACAGCACGGACTATGATCCATACAAAGGAATGAATAGACGCTTGTTCAGCGGTAAGCTTATGGCGATTGTTGCTGCGAGTTTAGAAGCAGGTACGATAACAGTTGAGGTTACATCGAAAGGTGTACTAGGTAGTAAGCTACAGCTTCAATCGCTCCCTGTGGCAGATCGTGGAATAGGCATTTCAGCTAACACTAGAAATCTAGCGTTGCCCTGTGTGATGGGAAATGTAGAAGAAATTCCTTTACGAAAGATAGAAATTATAAGTCATTCTGGACAACAGTTTAATGAAAATAGAAGAAAAATGAATGTACACGCCATCCTTTACCCTAAAGACACTTCCTATACTGAAGTGGAGTGGAGTATTGTAAATGATGCAGGGATTGAGTCCAATCTAGCGCGGCTCGAACAACTGGGACAAGAAGCCAAGATCACGGCGTTAGGAGATGGGAGTTTCCGCGTTCGCTGTATGAGTAAGAACGGTACGGAAAAGACAAAGCTGATTTCACAGTTGGAATTTACAGCGAGCGGTCTGGGGACGGCTTACAAGGATCCGTATGGATTTATATCTGGCGGTCTATATGACGAGGTTAAAGGCGAAGTCGGAAACGGAAATGAACGAGGCGTAGCAACGAGTCGAGATGGTGAGACGCAGGTTGCTTATCGCGAGATTGACTTTGGAACTTACGGCTCGGATTTGATAACGATTCCCCTATTCGCATTGTCTAGCGAAGCCTACGAGCTCCAGATTTGGGAAGGCATGCCGGACGAAGAGCATAGTGAGCTTTTGGCAGACGTTATTTATCAGAAGGAATCGCAATGGAATGTTTATCAGGAGGCAACCTATCTATTATCCAAGAGACTCACGGGTATCAGCTCTATTTGTTTCGTATTACAGAAGAAGGTGCACATTAAAGGCTTCTCATTTGTGAAAAAGAACCGAGCGTTCGAGCAGAATAGGGCTGTGGATTGTGATCGCATTTATGGTGATACGTTCACCATCGCGGAACAGGGTGTTGAAGGAATCGGGAATAACGTATCTCTCGTGTTCGAGCAGATGGATTTTACGACGGAAGGTACTTCAAAGCTTGTCATTTGTGGGAGAACTCCGATCGATAAGAATACCATTCATCTTCGCTTCGAAGAGGGTGAAGCATCTAACAATCAACTGATCGAATTTACACAGTCAGATGGATATGTAGAGCGAGTATTTGAGTTGGAGAAAGTGACAGGGGAGCAGAAGGTAACGTTTATCTTCTTGCCTGGAAGTCAGTTCGATTTCGGTTGGTTTCGGTTTGAATGATCGATTGTCCTTTCAACTACTACGATAAATGAGGTGACGTGTACATGTTAACAGGCAAGATGAATGCTGCAATAATGGATGAGCAATTATCGATTTCTGTGAAGCAAATAGATATTCCTGTTCCTAAAGATAATGAAGCGCTAATTAAGGTGTATTGTATCGGGATTTGCGGGTCAGATGTTCATTACTATGAGCATGGAAGAATCGGTCGTTATGTAGTAAAGGAACCGATCATATTAGGCCATGAGCTGGCTGGTGAAGTCGTTGAGGTTGGTAAGCAGGTATCAAATATAGCTGTAGGTGACCGAGTAGCTGTTGAGCCAGGAGTGACCTGTGGACAATGCGACTATTGTAAATCAGGACGTTATAATTTGTGCCCAGATGTGGTCTTTCTTGCAACACCCCCAGTAAATGGGGCTTGGGCAGAATACATTGTCATGCCAAGCGATTATCTATTTAAACTTCCGGATTCTATGAGTTATGAGGAAGGTGCAATGCTGGAGCCATTGTCGGTTGGTTTTCACGCAATGATGCGTGGTAAGGTTCAACCGTTTGATCGAGTGCTAATAACGGGTCTTGGTCCGATCGGATTGCTTGCAGGACAAGCAGCAAAGCTATTTGGCGTTTCTGAAATTTATGGAACAGACTTAGTACCTTTTCGGCGTCAACTTGCAATGGAGATGGGCTTCACTGCAGCATTAGATCCAGTAAAAGAGAATGTTGGACAGCGACTCAATGAGTTAACGAACGGATTTGGAGTTACACTCGTCGTAGAATCATCGGGTAACGCAATGGCGATGGCGGATACAATTAAGTGGGTTCGCCGTGGCGGGAGAATTGTATTTGTCGGTTTACCAGCCGATAGTGCTATTCCGATGGACATGGGACAATTTATCGATGGTGAGATCGATGCTTATGGTGTTTTTCGTTACGCAAATACCTATCCGGCTGCGATCCAAGCGTTGCAGCATTCTTCATTAGATATTGAGAAAATAGTTACGCATCGCTTTGCGCTTACAGATACTCAAGAGGCTCTTGAAGTAGCACGTAAAGAGAAGGATACAAGTATTAAGGTAATGATCTATCCGAATATACCTTAATGCGTGTTATATAAAAAGAGACCGTCCCAAAAGCCATGAAAATGGCTGCTTGAGGCGGTCTTTTTGTGTTTACGTAGGAGCAACTATTGCTTTTTATATGGACGCTCCGCGAACGGACCGTTGTTCCAATCGCTGTGGTCTCCAGATTTAATTTATTTTCCCTACGCGGTAAAAATCCGGAGACCAAGGCGAACGCTATCGCTTTTCCACAATCAGTCCGTCCTCTCCGCTGTTTTAGAGGGGGAAGTTTCAACAAAAACAACGAGACCGAAGACACATAGATATGCCAAGTTGGACAAATCTTTCTACTGTAGGACAGCCTCTTCGTGTTATTACGCTTTAATATAATCTGCAAAATTCTCCAATAGGTATAAGGAGTTCATATCTTCACGCAAATGATGCTGGACTAGCTCATCCACTTTGTCTGGTTCATGGTTTGTCATACAATCCAGGATCATGTGATGCTCGCTCAAAATTTTCTCCAGCTTTTCTTGCTTTAGGGTATGCAGGCGTCGATATCTTTCATAATGCACATGGGAGAACTTAATTTGCTCCCACAAAAATTCATGTCCTGCTAATGTGAATAACGTCTTATGATAGGCATCATCCAAAGTAAAAAAGTGCTCAATGGCATGTTCTTGATGTATGGCATTTTTTTGTTCTTCTAGGTTCTTCTTAAGTTCTATAATTCCTTTAAGAGTAAGGCTACCGCATAGACCTTTGATAATATCTTTTTCCAAAACACTTCTTAAATAGATCATTTGCTCGACAGATTCCAAATCAATGTATGAAACCAGATTCCCTTTCTTCGGATACACATCAATATAGGACTCGAGGGATAGCTGCTTTAGTACATCGCGCAAAGGTGTTCTGGATATCTGAAACCGTTCGGATAACACGGTCTCACTTAGAATGGATCCAGGCTTTAGTGTTAGGTTAAGAATTTCGTGCTTTAATAGGTTCAAAATATCATTTTTGGTGGACATGAGGTTGCGTCTCCATTGCCGTTGAATTTGTAATGCGGATATCTGAAACGGGATCCTGAAATAAGATAGTGATTTCATTATATAATTTTTTGATCTTGTATACAAGAACGGTAATTATTGATTTTATGTCATTGACAAAAGGTATTATTTAAATCTAATATTTGAGTATATTATCTTGTATACAAGATCTCGACATAAGAAATTATAGGAGGTTTTATCTAGATGAACATGACATGGAGATGGTATGGAGAAGGCAATGACAACATTACGCTTGATCATATCCGGCAAATTCCGGGGGTAATGGGTATTGTCTGGTCACTACATCATAAGGTAGCGGGCGAAGTATGGGAAATGAATGACATTCAAAAGGTTGCGGATCAAATTACGAGCAAAGGGTTTAGCACTGCCGTAGTAGAGAGTGTGAACGTCCATGATGATATCAAGATTGGACTCCCGACGCGTGATAAATATATCGATATTTACATAGACACCATACGGAAGCTAGCCAAGGTCGGTACTAAAGTGATCTGTTACAATTTCATGCCTATCTTTGACTGGACTCGGACGGAGCTGTACAAGGAATTGCCAGATGGCTCGAATGCTCTTTTTTATGAAAATGCGGCAATTAACGAGAACCCGCGCGACATGGTGAATCGTATTCTCGAGGGGGCTGGCGAATTTACGATGCCTGGCTGGGAGCCGGAGCGTCTTGCGAAGCTCGATGAGCTATTCGCCGCTTATGCAGATGTAACGGAAGAGAAGCTGTTCGAGAACTTGGTCTATTTTTTGAAACGCATTATTCCTGTCTGTGAAGAAGTCGACATCAAAATGGCTATTCATCCCGATGATCCTGCTTGGCCGATCTTTGGCTTGCCCCGCATTGTCCGCAGCCGTGATACGATCCGTCGTTTACTTGACGCAGTAGATAGTCCGTATAATGGATTAACCTTCTGCACTGGGTCGCTCGGTACGAATCCGAAGAACGATCTGCCGGCTATGATTCGGGAATTCTGTAATCGTATTCATTTTGCTCATATTCGAAATGTTAAGGTTTTTGAGAACGGAGATTTTATTGAGGTCTCTCATCGTGGACGGGATGGCAGTGTGGATGTGGCAGAGGTTGTTAAAGCGTATCATGAGAATGGATATACGGGGTATGTGCGTCCAGATCATGGTCGACATTTGTGGGGGGAAGAGAAGACTTGCCGCCCGGGGTACGGGCTGTACGATAGAGCAATGGGGATCATGTATTTACTTGGTGTGTGGGATAGTCTCGACAATACGATGGGGGTGAAGTGAATGCTGCTTCTGACAAGAGAGAGTATTCAATCATATGCAGAGGCGTGGAAGGACGCTGACGTGGAGCTTCCTCAGTTTGATTATGAGCAGGTGGCGGAGAATACGCGCGTTAGGCCGGAATGGGTTCATTTTGGAGCGGGAAATATTTTTCGGGAATTTGTTGCGAATGCTCACCAGAAGCTGTTGGAGCTTGGAAAAGCAGATACAGGTATTATTGCCGCTACCTCCTCTGACTACGAGCTGATTGACAAAATTTATAAACCGCATGATCATTTAACACTTCTCGTACTAATGAATGCGAGTGGCGAGTTTACGAAAAAGGTCATTAGCAGCATTACCGAAGCTATTATGGCAAACAAGAATCGAGCGCAGGATTACTGCCGTTTGGTTGAAATTTTTGAAAACCCGAGCCTGCAGATGGCCAGCTTCACCGTTACAGAGAAAGGTTATACCTTGACCGGTCCTGATGGAATGTACCTTGATATCGTGAAGAAGGATATGGAGCAAGGGCCAGAGCAGCCATCCCACAGCATGAGTGTGATCGCTTCTCTAGCGTACCGTCGATATCTAAAAGGCCAGTATCCGATGACTTTTGTCAGTATGGATAACTGTTCGCACAATGGGGATATGTTGAAAAATAGCGTGATTACAATCGCCAAGGCATGGGCTGCGAAAGGGATTGTGGAGGAAGGTTTTGTTGCGTACCTCGAAGACGAGAGTCGCATAACATTCCCCTTGTCGATGATCGATAAAATCACACCACGTCCATCCGAGGTAGTACGTAATGCTTTACAGGAGCAAGGGATTGGCGGCATGGATATACTTATTACCTCGAGGAACGCTCATACCGCGCCTTTTGTTAACGCAGAAGTTAGTGAATATCTGGTCATTGAGGATAAGTTTACGAATGGGCGACCTTTATTAGAAGAAGCCGGCATTATATTCACAGATCGTGAGACCGTGAACAGGGTAGAAACGATGAAAGTTACCACCTGTCTAAACCCCTTACATACTGCGTTAGCGGTCACTGGCTGTCTACTAGGCTACACACAAATTTCGGATGAGATGCAGGATCAGACTCTTCGTACATTAGTCGAGCGGATTGGGTATAAGGAAGGATTGCCTGTAGTTGTAGATCCTATCATTCTACGTCCACAGCAGTTTTTGGATGAAGTGCTACAAGAGCGCTTGGCGAATCCATTTATTCCGGACACCCCGCAGCGAATTGCGACAGATACGTCGCAGAAGATAGGCATACGTTATGGGGAAACGATCAAATCCTATGTACAACGCGAAGATCTTCATCCAGCTGAATTGACGGCGATTCCACTAGCAATTGCTGCTTGGTGCCGCTATTTGATCGGAGTGGGTGATGAAGGAAATTCATTTGAGCTAAGTCCCGATCCGTTAATGGAGTCGCTTCAAGCGCATCTGCAGGGAGTGACTTTGGGAGATTCGACCTCTAATGTGCATAGGATTCTAGATAATGAGAAGATCTTTGGTGTACCGTTATATGAAATCGGTCTGGGTAGCAAGATTGAAAGCTACTTCTATGAGATGCTGAAGGGCCCGGGAGCTGTACGGAGAACGTTGGAAAAGCATTTAAATGAAGAGTTAGTGTAGATCACATTTACAAAAAGCCTCATGGAGTAAAAGCTACTGCACCCCGCAGAGCTATCCCCCATGAGGCTTTTTCGTGTCTAGTCCATTTGGTTTATCTGAATTTAGCAGTCTAGTACGCTAATATACCTACTTTTTCAAAAAAATAATTATAGTTAATATTTCCATAACATTCCTCTGCAACAGAGTTGACAATTGTAGACGAAAATGACATTAGCAGTTACCTATACGAAAAGGGTGAATCTAATTGAAAAACAGTAAATGGATTAGCGCAACGTTGGCTTCAGCACTTCTTGCAACAGTAGGCGTTGGGAGTGTATCTGCAGCTAGCATCGGCAGTAATGTAAAATCTGTGGCTACCAATCAAACCGCTGCAAAAACAGCAGTTAAAGAAGGTACAGCTACTTGGAATGTAAATGGTACGCCGATTGTGTTTAACACCATTAATAGCAGTGGTTACAAGTTGTACTCGCTGAATCAGGTAGCTGGTGAAATTGGAGCTAAGTTAGTACTTGGAGATGGCGGGTTTGAACTTAATGACAGCAAAGGATTACATAATGTGAAGCTCAAAACAGGCTCAAAGAGCTATCAAGTAGATGGTAATTCCGAGACATTCACAGTTGCTCCAGTATTTTATAACGGTAAAACCTATGTAGAGCTTTCAAAGTTAGTTTATGCATTAGGTGGAGAACTGGATGCTGACGCTAGCACGATTCTAAGCTTTGCTCGTCCTGAAGGATTGTTTGATACTTTGCACTGGACAGCAGCTGGAAGTCTGATTGCGAACAAAAGTGATGCTGAATCTGCTCAACTTATCAAGTTCAGCACAGAGCCAGGTAACTACGAAGTATTTTCATCAAATGACAGTGCAGTAGATTTTGCAGTATCGCCGGATGGGCAGTGGGGAGCTTTCAATGATGAGACTGGTTTGTTGAATCTGATTAACCTGTCTAGCGGAGCTACTAAGACACTTGGTACTGACAATAGTGTGAAAACGGATCTGGTGTGGTCGAACGATGGTAAAAGTATTTACTTCGTCCAAGGTGACAAGCAAGAGAAACTCGCAAAAATCGCTGTAGACACTGGTGAAGTTAAATCCGTATTGGCAGACAAAGTAGAAAATAAATCCGAACTGCGCATTTCCGCTGACGAAAAGAGCGCCGTTTATATCGTTAACTTGACGGGTGTTGCTAAAAACGATGCGGACAGCACAGAAGATTCTCTTACTGTAGACTTCAGCTCTGCTGGAGAGCAGCTTTACAAGCTTGACCTGGCTACGAAAGATGCTAAACCAGCTGCACTGACAACTACACCGGATAACAAACTGTACCCTGAAATTTCTGCTGATGGTAGCGTCGTTTACCTGAGTGCAGATGCTGAGGGTAACGCAGCTAACACATTGAAGGTTGTAAAAGCAGACGGAACAAGCAGCAATATTAAACTTGATGTTGAAGTAACTTGGTCTACTGGCGTTAAGAACGGCTTGGTTGTAGCAGGTTCAGCGGCAGATGGAAGCACAGTAGTCTATTCCGTTGATAACAATGGAGCTAAGACTGAACTGTTCCGTTCCACTGAAGATGTATCTGAAGTAGCTGTTTCGAATGATGGAAGCAAGCTTGCTATCGTAAGTGATGGCGGTGTATGGGTGGTTCAAGGCGGTAAAGCATTGCAACTGTCGAAATAATAAATATCCCTAATCATATTTTAACGGCGTAGAGCCGAGAGGAGAAATAATACAAATGAAGATTTTCAAAAAGCTAACAGTAACGGCTCTAACGGCTGTAATTGCGGTAACCGCATCTTTCGCAGGGGTTGCAGCAGCAGCCGATTCACTAAAAGGTAAAATCACAGTTAACGGTTCAACCGCACTTCTTCCATTGACGCTTCAAGCGGCAAAAGAATTCCAAAAGCTGCACCCTAAAGTGAAAATCGCAGCATCAGGTAAAGGTTCAGTAACTGGACCTCAAGCTGTTAAAAAAGGCATCGCCGATATCGGCGCTTGCGACTGGGATGCTAGCATCGACGTACCAGGCTTCAAAGCTTTTGACGGTCAAGTAGCAAACAAAGTAGCAGTTATTCCTTTTGCTACAATCGTAAACAAAAATGTTGGTGTAGATAACCTTACAACTGAACAGCTTAAAGGTATTTTCGCAGGTAAAATCACGAACTGGAAAGAAGTAGGAGGTGCAGATGCTGACATCGTGGTTATCACTCGCTCTTTCGGTTCCGGTACACGCGTTAACTATCAAGCTAAAGCTTTGGATGGCGGAGATATCGTTAAAAAAGCTAAGAACTACAAAGAAACAGGTTCATCCGGTGACATGAAGACTGCCGTAGGAACAACTCCTAACTCTATCGGTTATATCGACCTTGTATATGTAAGTGGTGACGTAAAAGCTGTTAAACACAACGGTATAGCTGCTACTACAGATAACGTAATCAATGGATCTTATAAGATCTGGGCTTATGGTTACTATATGACTAAAGGCCAACCTACTGGCGCTACAAAAGAATTCATCGAATACGTACAAAGCAAGAAGTTCCAACAAGGTTCCCTGAAAAAGCTTAAATTTATTCCGATCGCAGCAATGAAGGGCTAATAACATCTAAAGAACATATTGAACGGTAACAGCGGCCAGCTCCGATCTTGATACGGGGGTGGCCGCTTACAGGAGGGAAAGTATGGGGGCACCAGTCCAAGGCTTGGCAACTAGGGGAAAAGAGAGCGTAACGCAGGTTAGCGCTAATCCCAAACGTCATGGTAGACATTTGTTTAGCAACAAATTGTTTAAGTTTTATTTTTTATTCAGCATTCTTGCGCTTTGCTTCGTGCTTGGACTTGTAATTCTATTTATCGGCAAAACGGCTATGCTTCTGTTCGGCCATCTCTCGCCTGCGGACTTTTTCTTTTCCTTTAACTGGACGCCGGAAGAGGATTCTTTTGGAGCGGCTGCCTTCATTGTAAATACACTTTCACTAACTGCATTAACACTGCTGATTGCAGTTCCTATTTCGGTAGGGATGGCAGTACTTTGTGCAGAGATTGCTCCAAAATGGATGAAGACTTTTATCCGCCCAGTGCTAGATTTATTGGTAGGTATTCCTTCAATTGTTTACGGATATATAGGCTTAACGGTATTACTTCCTTTCTTGCGCAGAATTAGTGGGGAGAGCTTAGGCGATGGCTTGTTAGCTGCTGCGCTTGTGCTCGCATTAATGGTGCTGCCAACGATTTGCCGAATCAGTGATGATGCCATTGTCTCTGTGCCGCGCAAATATCGGGATGCTGCATATGCTCTTGGATCTACCCGTTTACAGGTTATCATGCGTGTAGTACTGCCTGCGGCTAGCCGGGGAATTATCTCTGCGGTTATTCTAGGTATGACTCGTGCTGTGGGTGAGACGATGGCTGTAGTTATGGTTATCGGGAATACACCGCAATTGGCGAAGACGTTATTCACGCCAGCATCGGTGCTGACTAGTAACATCGTTATGCAAATCTCCAATGTAGAGTTTGACTCTACATGGAACTATGCGCTACATATGATGGCATTTCTCCTGCTAGTAATATCATTTGTATTAATTCTGATCATCCGCGTGCTGGGTAGAAAAAGGAGGGATGCAGCGTGAACGGATTCGCAAGTACAAAGCATACAGCGCGTGCTCAAAGAAACAATAAAATTGCAACCATAGGGTTTTATACGCTTGGGGCTTTAGTCATGCTGCTGATCTTCTGGCTGCTCTTCACGATTCTTAGTAAAGGTTTACCGGCACTTAGGCCCGATTTCTTGATTAAACAGCCTGAAGAGATTGACGCAGGTGGTGGGATTGGCCCGGTGCTGTTTAACTCCTTTTACATTTTGTTCATCTCGTTGTTTATTTCCGTTCCAATTGGTTTGGGTGCCGGAATCTATATGGCTGAATATGCACCAGACAATAAATTTACAGGCGCACTACGTATTTGCGTAGAATCTCTCTCATCAGTACCATCGATTGTGTTCGGTATGCTCGGACTCGCAATTTTTGCGGAATATTTCGATATCGGTCTGACGATTCTTGGTGGAGGCGTCAGCTTGGCACTGCTGAATCTACCTATGCTTGCGCGAGTGACAGAGGAAGCGGTACGTGCTGTCCCCGGGGAGATCCGCGAGGCTGGTTATGCGCTTGGGATGACTAAATTCCACGTGATCCGCACGGTAGTCCTGCCTGTTGCAATGTCTGCCATTGTTACTGGGATTTGTCTCGTTGCTGGACGCGCTTTCGGGGAGTCTGCGGTTATTATCCTTACCGCTGGTCTCAGTACCTCGGGCGAAATGTGGGATTTCAATCTGTTCTCACCGGGTGAAACACTGGCCGTACACCTTTGGTATGTACAATCCGAGGCGATCGTAGAAGATGCGCGTCAAATTGCTGATAAGTCGGCAGCCGTACTTGTTTTTGTTGTTTTGTTTATCAATTTTGTATTTCGATTTCCGCTGTGGCTTAGCAATCGCCGCAAAGGACACTAATTCGTTCAATAGGTACGTAAAAACTGTCACCCGGCAATGGATATCGGTGGGTGACCGTTTTTTTGTTTTCTTATGATGAATTATTTAATGTAGCATTCCCTCCGGATAAGGCCAAAGGAATAACCTCGCGAAACACTCGTGGCAAGGCTGAGACAATATCGCACATTTCACTTTCAGTCTAAATTGATAATATTCGCACAAACACATCCTGCACTATTTCTTCCGCGTGCTCCTGCTTCCCAGCATACGAATAGTAAAAACACTTTTTCGTAATGTGCCTCGATTTCCTCAAAGGATAATGTGGTGAGTAGTGAGTAGTGAGTAGTGAGTAATGAGTAATGAGTAATGAGTAATGAGTAATGGTGTTAGGGGTGGCTTTAGTTGCACTTTATGCAGCTATTTATCATGGTGTAGGATTTATTTAGGATTAATTGTACTTTGTGCAACTAAAAATGGAGAAAATGACAATCTAGGAGTAAATCAGAGAATATAAGTGTACGGAATGCAGTTAAACCGAGTTGTTGAGGTCAAAGGGAACCTTTTAGTTGCACAAAATACAATTAAAGTGTTCGAGTTAGGTGGAACCTAAGATTGAACGTTGCCTAATGTTCTGACTGCTACGTGGGTGTATAACGTAGTAGGGGATTTGACGAAGCTTGAGCTCCATAGAAGCCTGTACTCGATTGAAGAGAGAGCTACATCGAAGCCTGAGCCTCATGGATCCCTAAGCCCTAGGCTCTGCTTCTAGCTTTGGTCCTAGCTCTGTCCCTAGGGCTAGGCCCTCCCACTGGTTCGCATCCCCTGAACGCAAAAACAGCCTCCCCGAAGGAAGGCTGTTACTCTGACGTCCCGGAAGGGATTCGAACCCCTGACCGTGCGCTTAGAAGGCGCATGCTCTATCCAGCTGAGCTACCGGGACATGATTGCTGGCTGAAAAGCAAGCAGGAGTTATCATATCATGTACGCCGATGTTTTTCAAGCTGTTTTTTAAAAAGAGTACGGGGTATGCTATAATCTACAATTATTAAGTTTCGGAAGAAGCTTAAGGTCTTAATAACATTTATGACGTTTTAGAATTCAATTCACATAATTAGCTATAAGGAGGTGCCCTCATTAAAGATTCAGATTCCCCCGCCACAAAAGAGAATATCGTCCTGTTTCCCAAGACACTGGACTATTATCAAATCCAGCTTACGGTGATGCTGGAGAGTGAACGATACGGGGAAGCGATGGAGCTGCTGCGTTTTTTGTTGCAGTGTCAAGGACAGGAAGAACGAAATTACGAGGAATGGCGGTCTCTGCTGGAATGGCTCGAAACAGCTTTCCCCTACGCCTCTCAGAATGGAGATGCGGAAGGAGCCGTTCACCCCGAAGACGAAGATTTAAGGGAAGAAGATATGGCCCGTTTCTTGGCCAAATCAAAAATGACTGAGGATGCGGGGTATCCTCAAAAGCTGCTGCAGCGGATAATGAATGAGCCGCTGTCAGAGGCGACAATCCTAGCACTAGAGCAGCTTTCATATCTGGAAGGCGGCGGAGTCGATGAGGCGCTGACGGCATGGCTGCAGGGGGATAATGTTCACCCACTGCTGCAATTTCGGACCCTGCAGACCCTTCGGCGGCGTGGGATGCAGGGAACAGTGAATCTGATTCGTGGTCACGAAACAGCAATTGTAGAGATTGAAAGTGTGCCGCTGCAGACAGAGGATTTTCCACCACAGGTGAGTCAGGTGCTCGAGCGGGTAGCCGAGCAGGCGGAGGTACATGAGCCTACGCTGTATTATTTTGCACAGGAGCTCTGGGGCCAGTTCGTCATGTCGATTTATGGATCGGAAGAGTATCGGAAAATACTGGATGGGGAAGACGCGCTACTAGATATTTGGGCGGGGGCGTTACACCAGTTTGTATCTGAGAGCTTAAACGGTACACGGCAAGAGGAGGAGACTCGTGGAATGTACGGCATTACAGACGGCATGCGCTTTCAATTTGAGGGGGCATATCGTGCGCTCAAGGGTTTTGTAAAGACTTCTCTACTTGATAAATAAAGTAATGTTGTATATAATATAATGGTTATTCTGTGCGTGGATTGTATCATTTTTTGAAGTAAACTTGTGAACCTATATTTTGGAGGGAAAAGTATAATATGAAAGCAACATGGGAAAAAATAGAGAAGAACCTTGGAGTTCTTGAAGTAGAAGTTGACGCAGAACGCGTTGCAGCAGCACTTGATAAAGCTTTTAACAAAGTCGTTAAGAAAGCTAACGTACCAGGCTTCCGTAAAGGTAAAGTGCCACGCCCGATCTTTGAATCCCGTTTTGGTGTAGAAAGCTTGTACCAAGATGCAATCGACATTCTTCTTCCTGAAGCTTACGGTGAAGCAGTTGAACAAACTGACATCTTCCCTGTAGACCGTCCTGAAGTTGATATTGAGCAATTTGCTAAAGGTCAATCCTTTATCTTCAAAGCGAAGATCACGGTTAAACCTGAAGTGAAGCTCGGCGATTACAAAGGTCTGGAAGTTCCAGTACAAAAAGCTGAAGTGACTGAAGAAGAGCTGAGCGCTGAGCTTGCTCGTCTGCAAGAGCGTCATGCTGAACTCGTAGTAGTTGAAGAAGAAGCAGCAGCTAACGGCGACATCGCTGTGATCGATTTTGACGGATATGTTGATGACGTACCGTTCGAAGGCGGAAAAGCTGAGCGTCATTCTCTTGAACTTGGTAGCAACTCCTTCATTCCTGGATTTGAAGAGCAAGTAGTGGGAATGTCCACTGGAGATTTCAAAGATGTTGAAGTTACTTTCCCTGAAGAATACCATGCAGAGAACCTTGCGGGTAAGAAAGCAGTATTCAAAGTGAAACTGCACGAAATCAAACGCAAACAACTTCCTGCACTCGATGATGAGTTCGCTAAAGATGTAAGTGAATTCGAAACTTTGGAAGAGTACAAAGCAGATCTGAAAACTCAGCTCGAATCCCGTAAACAGGATGAACTGAAAGGCCTTCGCGAGAATGCAGTTGTTGATAAAGCAGCAGCAAACGCTGAAGTTGAAATCCCAGAAGCAATGATCAACAGCGAAGTTGAGAACATGGTTCGTGACTTCGACACTCGTCTTCGTCAACAAGGTATGAACATGGATATGTTCCTTAGCTTCTCGGGTCAAACTCGTGAAGACTTGCAGAACCAAATGAAAGGCGATGCTGAAAAACGCGTTCGCAACAACCTGGTACTGGAAGTTATCGCTAAACAAGAGAACATTGAAGTTTCCGAAGAAGAAGTTAACGAAGAGTTGGCTACTATGGCTGAAGCTTACAAACGTACTCCAGAAGAAATTCGCAGTATCTTGGCAGCTAACGGTTCACTGGGCAGCTTGAGCGAAGAACTTTCTTTGCGCAAAACCATTGATTTCCTTGTTAGCAATAGTGTAGAAGTTGAAGCAGTAGAAGAAGCAACTGCTGAAGACACTAAAGCTGAGTAAGATTTTTTAAACTACCTAGAACGGCCGAGCAATCGGCCTCCATACAGATATGATAAGGCACGTAAGTTTCGTTACGTGCCTTATTTTTATCCTCGGGCACAGATATATGTGATTACATAGGTATCCGTATGACCGTATGGTATTAAGGAAATTGGCATGATGACGTCACTATCACAAGCAGTGGACAGGTCTGCTGTAGTGAAAAAATGACATCGGGCCGTGAACGTGTTAAAATATTTTTGAAACGATAAGACTAATCTGTATAGAGAAAAGAGGTTGGTGGCATGAGTCTGGTACCAATGGTTGTGGAATCAACAAGTCGTGGGGAACGTTCATACGATATCTATTCCAGATTGCTCAAGGATCGCATTATTTTCTTAAGCAGTGCGATTGACGATGATGTCGCCAATCTGGTTATTGCTCAACTGCTGTTCCTTGCAGCAGATGATCCCGAGAAGGACATTCACTTGTACCTCAACTCACCCGGTGGTTCAGTAACAGCCGGCATGGGTATATACGATACGATGCAATATATCAAACCGGATGTTTCAACCATTTGTGTAGGGATGGCGGCAAGCATGGGATCGCTCCTTCTAACAGCTGGGGCTCCGGGCAAAAGATACGCGCTGACTAACAGCGAAGTTATGATTCATCAACCGCTCGGTGGTGTTCAAGGTCAAGCGTCCGACATTTGGATTCATACCGACTGGATCCTCAAGACGAAACAGAAGTTGAATCAAATTTATGTAGATCGCACAGGTCAGCCCCTTGAAAAAATCGAACGGGACACAGACCGCGATAACTTCATGAGCGCGGAAGAAGCCAAGGAATATGGGCTTATTGACCAGGTTCTTTCTTCACCGATGAAATCTTAAAGGGGTGGTTAGATGTTTAAATTTAATGATGAAAAAGGGCAATTGAAATGTTCTTTTTGCGGCAAATCACAAGAGCAGGTTCGTAAGCTTGTAGCAGGACCGGGCGTTTATATATGTGACGAATGTATCGAGCTTTGCACGGAAATCGTGGAAGAAGAGCTCGGTCATGAGGAAGAGCTTGATCTGAAGGATATTCCGAAACCAAAGGAAATCCGCGATATTTTGGATCAATATGTAATCGGTCAAGAGCAAGCGAAGAAATCGCTGTCTGTTGCGGTTTACAATCACTATAAGCGTGTGAACAGCCAAAGCAAAATCGAAGATGTTGAACTGACGAAGAGTAATATTCTTTTGCTTGGTCCAACAGGTTCGGGTAAAACTTTGCTCGCACAGACGATGGCGAAGATTATCAACGTTCCATTTGCGATTGCTGATGCTACTTCCCTAACGGAAGCTGGTTATGTCGGCGAGGATGTTGAGAACATTCTGCTTAAGCTGATTCAAGCGGCAGATTATGATGTGGAGAAAGCCGAACGCGGCATTATCTATATTGATGAGATTGATAAAGTGGCACGTAAATCCGAGAACCCGTCCATTACTCGTGACGTATCCGGTGAAGGTGTACAGCAGGCACTTCTGAAGATTCTCGAAGGAACGGTTGCTTCCGTACCTCCACAAGGTGGTCGTAAGCATCCTCATCAAGAGTTTATTCAAATTGATACGACGAACATCTTGTTCATCGTAGGCGGTGCCTTTGACGGTCTGGAGCAAATGATTAAACGCCGTATCGGTAAAAAAGTCATTGGCTTCAACGCAGCGGTTGAAGGACAAAAGGATCTCAAGCCTGGCGAATATTTGTCGATGGTATTACCTGAAGACTTGCTCAAATTCGGATTAATCCCTGAATTTGTAGGCCGTCTACCGGTCATCTCGACTTTGGAGCCGCTTGATGAGAATACGCTGGTGCGTATCCTTTCCGAGCCTAAGAATGCACTCACGAAACAATACATCAAGCTGCTGGAAATGGATAACGTAGCGCTGAAGTTCGAACCGTTGGCACTCGAAGCAATTGCCAAGGAAGCGATCAAACGCAATACGGGAGCCCGTGGACTGCGCGCGATTATTGAGAGCATCATGCTTGATGTGATGTATGAAGTTCCTTCACGCGATGATATTAAAGATTGTGTGATCACGGAGCAGGTCGTTCAAGAGAAGGCTTTGCCTGAATTGAACCTTAAGAAAGACAAAAAGAAAGAGGAAAGCGCGTAAGTCGCTTACCTTAACAATACATGTCACTGTCTCCACCTTTCTTCCGCTTATCCCGCTTCACTAGCGGTTGCGAAGGGGTGGAGCTTTGGCGTTATGGGGGAGAAAAATCATGTTCTTGAGACACCAAACCCGTCCTGTCAATGTTGGCGGGCTCATTATTGGGGGAAACAACGAGGTTGCGATTCAAAGCATGTGTACAACCAAAACAGCTGATGTGGAGGCTACTGTAGCCGAAATTTTACGGCTTGAGGAAGCAGGCTGCCAACTGGTACGCGTTACTGTCAACAATGAAGAGGCAGCCGCCGCGATTAAGGAGATCAAGAAGCAGATTCATATCCCACTCGTAGCGGATATTCATTTTAACTATAAGCTCGCGCTGATGGCTATTGAGAACGGCATCGATAAAGTACGGATTAATCCGGGCAATATCGGTCGTCGGGAGAAGGTAGAAGCAGTAGTTAAAGCGTGTAAAGAAAAAGGAATTCCGATTCGGATTGGTGTAAACGCCGGTTCTTTGGAGAATCATCTCTTGGAGAAATACGGATATCCGACTCCAGAAGCTATGGTAGAAAGTGCACTGTACCATATTGGGATTTTGGAAGAGCTGGATTTCCACGATATTATCGTATCTTTAAAAGCATCCGATGTGCCCATGGCCATCGAAGCTTACCGTCAGGCTGCGGAAGTTATTCCTTATCCGCTGCACCTCGGGATTACAGAATCCGGCACCTTGTTTGCCGGTACAGTAAAAAGCTCCGCGGGTATCGGTGCACTGCTCTCTATGGGCATCGGCAGCACCCTGCGTATCTCGCTTAGTGCTGATCCAGTGGAAGAAGTTAAGGTGGCACGCGAGCTACTGAAGACCTTCGGTCTGATCTCTAACGCGGCAACACTCATTTCTTGTCCGACTTGCGGACGACTGGATATAGATCTCTTCTCCATCGCTAATGAGGTGGAAGAGTACATTTCGAAGCTTAAGGTGCCTATTAAAGTATCAGTGCTCGGCTGCGCCGTTAATGGTCCTGGTGAGGCGCGTGAAGCGGATATTGGTATTGCTGGTGCCCGTGGGGAAGGTTTGTTGTTCCGTTACGGTCAGATGATTCGTAAGGTGCCTGAAGCGGAACTCGTGAACGAGCTGAAGAAGGAAATCGATGCGATTGTTGTAGCGTATGAGGAAACTGGTGAAATCCCAGGTCGCGCTCATGCTAATCTTGCACCTCCGGTGCAATCAAAGTAATTTGGTCTTTTACGAATTAATGATTCAATTCATAATAAGTGGCGAAGAACGCCCTGTTACACCCCGGTATATCCGGTGGTGGGAACAGGGCGTTTTTTTTGCGTGGAATTAATGATTAAGGGGGGACATTGAATGCATTATGAACAAGCCCATGAAGCGTTTATTGAGAAGCATCTAGCAAGCAGGAATGGGGAACGACGAGGAAGGCTAGAGAGAGGGCATCGTCATGCCGAAGAAATGTTTTTACAGAATGTATGGTGGCCGCTTCGTGGAGATTTCAATGATCTACATCCGGAGTATGAAGTGCTGGATTGGCGCGGACGATCTTATTTCGCGGATTATGCTTTTTTGCCGGGGCCTATCAAGCTCTTGTTTGAGATCAAAGGGTATGCAGCGCATGTGAGGGATATGGATAGACTGAAGTATTGTAATGAGCTAAATCGTGAGACGTTTCTGTACGGAATGGGTTACCAAGTAATTTCATTTGCCTACGATGATGTGGAACAGCGCCCAGAGCTATGCATTATACTGCTGCGTGTGGTGCTAAGCCGTTACTTAATTGTAGATGCACCGCATGGAAAATTACTATTTGCTGAGAAGGAAATTATGCGATTAGTGGTTCGCCAAGCGGGGACAGTTCGTCCCAAAGATGTAGCAGAGTATTTTGCTATAGACCCCAAAACGGTACGTTTGATGTTGATGAAGTTGTGTGAAAAGGGCTGGCTAACCCCTGTGACAAGGGGGATCGGTGTCAAATATGTTGAGTATAAGCTGGCTCGTGATGTCCTTTATTACTGGGATTAACATAGTAAGTTTAATGGTTGATGGGCTAATGTTTAAGGAATTACCTGCAGATGGGATGCTGGAAGTGCGAATGACTTGATTAGAAGGAGTGGGGTATGGAGTATGGAGTATGGTAAGGAAGTTGGTATGTTATATGTAGTTAGTATGGAATGTGATAAGGAATGTGGTGAGGAGTGCCGTAAGATGTGTACTATGGAGCGAAATTTGAAGCATTAATAAATAATTAGGGAAAACCTCCCTGAAAAAAGCCTAAAATCGCTCCAAATCGAGCTTTTTACGAAAAACCTCCCTAATAAATGAGCGATTCACCTTATTTATAACCATTTTGGCTGATAATCAGGGAGGAATTCCCTAATTATCAGCCTAGAGTCCATAAACAACATATAATCAGGGAGGAATTCCCTAATTATCCGCTTAGAGATCATAAACAACGAATAATCAAGTGGATTTTCCCGGATTATCGCTTGAAGACCATCTTAAGCTTCTTCCATAGATGACTTAACGCCATTGAGCAGCACAGTCGACAGAACTAGGTGCCTACTGAACGTGAATGTAGCACCAAGTTCTATGACTGTTCATACTCATCTTCCGCTAGAGGGGGTGGTGAAGAATCTGAGGTGTCTCTAGCACTCCTTAGAACTTTCAACCCCCCATTTATAAATTCCTGCTACTTGTCCTACACCAACAATTCAACAAATCCTCAATTGTGCGTTTACTAATTACCGAAACGGCTATACTACCTAATAGTAGCCAAAGGTGGAAAGGTAGACTGAACGAAACAGGAGGATGACCTATGGAATTAAGTATAGTTGTGATGATCGTGCAGCTCTTTTTCGCGCTGGTTATCGGCGTATACTTTTGGAATCTGCTGCGGGGTCAGAAGACAAACAAGACGGCGGTAGACCGAGAGTCGCGTAAGGAACTGGATAAACTACGGAAAATGCGTATGATTTCACTAACCAAACCATTGTCGGAGAAAACTAGGCCGGCTTCTATTGGAGATATTGTTGGGCAAAAAGATGGGCTCCGCGCCCTGAAGGCCGCACTATGTAGTGCTAATCCGCAGCATGTGATTATTTATGGTCCGCCAGGAGTCGGCAAGACTGCAGCGGCGCGCGTGGTCATGGAAGAGGCGAAAAAAAATGTCCTTTCCCCTTTTAAAAGTGACGCCAAATTCACTGAAATTGATGCGACGACCGCTCGTTTTGATGAGCGTGGTATTGCCGACCCGTTAATCGGATCGGTGCATGATCCTATTTATCAGGGCGCCGGAGCCATGGGCGTGGCAGGTGTGCCGCAGCCAAAGCCAGGAGCGGTGACGAAGGCGCATGGCGGGATTCTTTTTTTGGATGAGATCGGTGAGCTTCACCCCATTCAGATGAATAAGCTGCTAAAGGTGCTGGAGGACCGGAAGGTTCTGCTAGAGAGCGCGTATTATAATTCGGAGGACAATAATACTCCGGCTTATATTCATGATATTTTTCAAAATGGCTTACCCGCTGATTTCCGGTTAGTAGGAGCTACTACGCGTTCCCCGGATGAGATTTCTCCCGCGCTGCGTTCACGCTGCATGGAGATTTATTTCCGTCCGCTATTGCCGGATGAGATTGCGGTCATCGCGCGTGACGCGATACAGAAGATCGGACTGAAGCCAAGCCCTGAAGCAGTCACTGTTGTGCAGCAATATGCAACAAATGGCCGGGAGGCAGTCAATATGATTCAGCTCGCAGCTGGATTAGCACTAACGGAGCAGAGAGATACGCTAAGTGCTGCTGATGTAGAATGGGTAGCAGGCAGTAGCCAGCTGCCACTTCGAACAGAGCGCAAGATTCCTTCGGCGCCGCAGATTGGATTGGTTAACGGACTTGCAGTGTATGGACCGGGAATGGGCACCTTGCTCGAGATCGAAGTATCCGCAGCACCTGCGCAGAACGGTCAAGGTAGATTGAACGTAACCGGAGTAGTAGATGAGGAAGAGATCGGTGGAGGTTCTCGCACGATTCGGAGAAAGAGCATGGCTAAAGGCTCCGTTGAGAACGTATTGACCGTACTGCGTACTATGAATCTGGAACCAGACCGTTATGATCTGCATGTGAACTTTCCAGGTGGAACACCCATTGACGGACCCTCAGCAGGGGTTGCGATGGCAGTTGCTATCGTCTCCGCCATTCGTGGTCTTCCAGTGGATAATACCGTAGCGATCACTGGTGAGATAGGTATTCATGGGCGTGTGAAGCCTGTTGGTGGTGTAATTGCGAAGGTGGAGGCTGCTTTTCAGGCAGGAGCTACTACGGTGCTTATTCCAAAAGAAAACTGGCAGTCCCTATTCGCTGACCTCGCCCCACTACGCGTCATTCCAATGGAAACGGTGGAAGAAGTATTCCGTCATCTGTTTGGCGCCGATACAGCAGATGTAAGGCTACCAGCAGTAGCTGGAGAGTTATTCTCAGCAGCACCTTCACTCCTGAAGGCCGATGCCGCTGGCGAATCTGCAAAGGGCTGAGCTTAAATTATTACCTAAAATGTAAGCTAGGGTGTGTTATGGTTTCGATAAGTAAATCGTGACTTGCCACTGTAAAATAAAGGGAGCGGCAGGCGTGTCTGCTGCTTCCTTTTTTAAAGTATAGATTCACACTTTCCATAATCCTTACATTTCTTTGAGAAACGTTGCCGTTTTTTAAGGATAATAAGGTTGTTTATTCTTAAATTGCAAGTACTTTGTTGGTGTTTTGGGGCTGCTTTTGTTAGAATGAATTCATATGAGATTAATTGAGAGCCATGGGAGGTGCGAAAGCGATGATGACAAATAAAACAAAAGGTCGTCGTTTTCCTTTATTACCGCTAAGAGGTCTTCTTGTGTACCCAAGCATGGTTCTTCACTTGGATGTGGGCCGTGAGAAGTCAGTTCGGGCACTAGAAAAAGCTATGGTTGAAGATAATTTAATTCTTCTGTGTTCACAGTCGGAAGTGAATATTGAAGAGCCTGGTCAGGACGATATTTTTCGGGTCGGTACTGTCGCGAATGTGCGGCAAATGCTGAAGCTGCCAAACGGTACGATTCGTGTACTGGTTGAGGGTGTAGAACGAGCCGAAATTATTAATTATATCGATAATGATGAGTATTATGAGGTTATGGCGCGCGAGCTACCAGAAGAGGAAGATGGCGATCAAGAGTGTGACGCGCTGATGCGTACAGTACTTAATCAGTTCGAACACTATATAACGTTATCCAAAAAAGTGACACCAGAGACACTGGCTGCTGTATCCGATATTGAGGAGCCGGGTCGTCTTGCGGATGTCATTACGAGTCATTTATCGCTAAAGATTAAGGATAAGCAAGAAATTCTAGAGACGATTGATGTTAGTAAACGGCTAGAGAAGCTTCTTGATATTCTTAATAATGAGCGTGAAGTGCTGGAGCTTGAACGCAAGATTAATCAACGTGTGAAGAAGCAGATGGAGAAGACGCAGAAGGAATATTATTTGCGCGAGCAAATGAAAGCGATCCAGAAAGAACTCGGCGAGAAGGAAGGTCGGGTGGGAGAAGCGGAAGAGCTGCGGAATCTCATGGAAGAGAAGAATTTGCCGGAACGCGTGAAAGAGAAGATGGAGAAGGAAATCGATCGTCTGGAAAAAATGCCAGTGAGCTCAGCGGAAGGTGGCGTAATTCGCAATTATGTGGATTGGCTGCTGGGTCTTCCTTGGAATGAACAGACAGAAGATGACCTCGACATTAAGAAGGCAGAACAAGTACTCGATGAGGACCACTACGGTTTGGAAAAACCAAAGGAGCGGGTATTGGAATATTTAGCCGTTCAGCAACTGGTGAAGAAGCTAAAAGGTCCGATCCTATGTCTTGTGGGGCCTCCAGGTGTGGGCAAAACCTCACTGGCTCGTTCCATCGCCCGTTCACTCAATCGTAAGTTCGTGCGCATTTCGCTTGGCGGTGTGCGTGATGAGGCTGAGATCCGTGGTCATCGCCGGACTTATGTGGGTGCGATGCCAGGCCGAATCATTCAAGGGATGAAGACGGCAGGAACGATTAATCCAGTTATCTTGCTAGATGAAATTGATAAAATGGCTGCAGATTTCCGTGGCGATCCATCCTCCGCATTGCTTGAGGTATTGGACCCAGAACAGAATAATACGTTCAGTGACCATTTCGTAGAGTTGCCGTTTGATTTATCGAACGTTATGTTTGTTACAACAGCGAATGTAGTGCATAACATTCCGCGTCCGTTACTTGATCGGATGGAAATGTTATTCATTCCGGGTTACACGGAACTGGAGAAATTGCAGATCGGTAGCCGTTATCTTTTGCCGAAGCAGAAGAAGAACCATGGTCTTGCAGAAGATCAACTGATCATCGAAGACGACAGTTTACTACGTATCGTGCGTGAATATACTCGTGAATCCGGTGTGCGTAATTTGGAACAGCAGATTGCAGCGTTATGCCGCAAAGCTGCGAAACAGATTGTGTCCAAGGAAAAAGAAAGTGTAGTCATTCTGCCAGATGACATCAAGGATTACTTAGGTGCATCGAAATACCGTTACGGTATGGCGGAGCTTGAAGATCAGATTGGCACAGTAACTGGACTGGCCTGGACTGAGGTTGGTGGCGATACGCTGCTGATCGAAGTGACTGTCGTGCAGGGAACGGGCAAGCTGACACTTACTGGACAACTGGGCGATGTAATGAAGGAGTCGGCGCAGGCCGCTTTCAGTTATACACGTTCGAAGGCGGAGGAGCTGGGACTCCAGCCCGATTTTTATGAGAAGATTGATATTCATATCCACATTCCTGAAGGTGCAATTCCGAAGGATGGCCCGTCTGCAGGGATTACGATTGCTACCGCATTGATTTCCGCACTTACGAAGCGTTATGTTTCGAAGGACGTGGCCATGACCGGTGAGATCACCCTGCGCGGACGTGTATTGCCGATCGGTGGACTGAAAGAGAAGTCTTTAGCTGCACACCGTGCTGGATATAAAAAGATTCTTCTTCCCAAAGAGAATGAACGTGATCTGAAAGAAATTCCAGAGAGCGTACGTAATGATGTGGAGTTCATACCAGTATCTAACATGGATCAGGTCTTGCATCATGCGTTAGTTGAGCATCATAATGAAATTAGCAGTGAGCCACCGAGTAGTGTGCATTAGAAAGGAAGTCCTATGAAAGTTAATATTGCCGAATTTATAATCAGTGCCGTTGGCCCTGATCAATACCCTGATGATGCTTTGCCAGAGGTTGCTCTGGCAGGGCGCTCCAATGTAGGGAAGTCATCCCTCATTAACCGAATGATTAACCGCAAGAATCTGGCTCGGACAAGCTCCACTCCAGGTAAGACCCAGCATATGAACTATTACCGTATCAATGAAGACAGCATGTATTTTGTTGACTTTCCAGGTTACGGATATGCAAAAGTGTCGAAGACGCAACGTGCAACATGGGGCAAGATGGTGGAAAAATATCTATCTGAGCGCGATACGTTGAAGCTTGTTCTGCTCATCGTGGATCTGCGTCATCCGCCGACCAGCAATGATAAGATGATGTTCGACTGGTTGAAGCATTATGATCTTCCTATGTGTGTAGTAGCGACTAAGGCGGATAAGATTCCGAAGACTCGCTGGCAAAAGCATATCAAGATCATGAAGCAGGAGCTTGGCGTGCTGCCAGGGGATAATTTCATTCCATTCTCTTCAGAGATTGGCCTTGGTAAAGAAGAACTTTGGGGATTGATTGATGGGTATGTTCTCTCCTCTCCAGATTCTGAAGATGCTGAAATAGATGGAAATGAACCTCAGCAAGAGGAACCTACTGAAGCATAAGACAAGAATTCATTTACAATCAAGCAACCATTCCATTTGGGAATGGTTGTATTTTTTTGTGGGTAAAACTAAATTTTCTATGTGAAGGGACCGATAGATAACATATGAAAGATATCCATTGCCACATCTTACCCTTTATGGATGACGGAGCTACTGATTGGGAATCCGCTCTCGCCATGGCGCAAGACGCCTATAGGGACGGGATTACATCCGTCATTGCCACACCACATCACGCCAACGGTCAATATATGAATAACTCTGCTAGTATAAGAGAAGCAGTGGATCTGATGAATGAGAAACTTCGTCAGCATGGCAATCCACTGCTTGTTCTTCCAGGTCAGGAAATCAGAGTGTACGGAGATTTACTGGATGATCTGGAGCGGGGGCAACTGCTAAGTCTTGCAGACTCGCGGTATATTTTGCTAGAAATGCCTTCTTCACGAGTCCCACGCAACATGGAAGAAATCTGTCACGAGTTGATCATTCAAGGGTTCGTTCCGGTCATCGCCCATCCGGAGCGTAATGCTGAAGTAGCTGTCGATCCTTCTAAGTTAGAAAGATTGATAGAGCTGGGATCACTTGGTCAGGTAACCGCACAAAGTCTTGCAGGCGTCTTCGGGAATAAACTTCAGAAGCTATCCCTGGAGTTATGTCGTAGAAATGCAGTACATGTGTTGGCCTCTGATGCACATGACAGTGTTCATCGTCCTTTTGGATTACATGCTGCTTATGTGGTTTTAGAGAAACAATTAGGTCCTGAGGTGCGCGACTATATGCGCGAGAACTCTCAGCAAATTGTGGCAAATGGAGAGGTTATTCGTGGTAATCACGTACAAAAAAGGGGGAATCGACACAAATTGTTTGGGATTTTTTCCCGAAAGGGCTGACTAATCTACCTAATAGTGGTAGAATGGGTTTTATTGGGTGAATCGTTGAAATACGTAATAGTGTAGACATAAGGTGAAATAGTATAGGACTATAGTAACAAAAGAATTTAAATACATATAAAGAGGTGGATATTTAGTGACTTTGAAAAAGAAACTAGTAGTATCAACATTGGCAGTTAGCATGGCAGCGGTTGCAGTAGCAGGACTTCCGCTTAGCAGCAAAGGATTGGCAGCGCAGTTTGGAATCGTTGGAACAGCATCCGCTGCGACTAGCGTGGATTTTGCAAGCTTGAAGGAGCGTGCAACGAAGCTTTATAGCACGCTTACTGATGCTGATAAGCAGACGCTTCGTGATTTCCGTACTGAGCTTCAAACTCTTTCACGTGAACAACTGGAAGCAGACTTTGCACCTATTTTGGCTCAACTTGAGCTCAGCGCTGAACAAAAATCTACATTGTTTGATCTCTATTTAGAAGTAGTATCGTCTATCTATACTCCGGATTTATCCGCAGTGACAGATATTCTGAAGTCCCCAAACTATGAGGCTTATCAAGCACTACTTAAGGAGATCGGTAAACAAGCTGGTGTTACAGATCTTTCCGTTGAAGAAGTTTACAGCTTCATCTTTGGTTCGAACGGTGTTGAACAGAAACTAATTAACTTGCTAAAAGGAAAATCAGAATCGGATCTGGCTGACCTTATTATTCATCCGAACAGTGAACTCGCGAATCAAGTGAAGACTATTGTTCTCGACAGCACCATTGGTACTGCCAACTATTCCTTGAGAGCGTCTCTAGCAGAACTTAAGATTACTAAAGATATGATTGCAGCAACCAAGAATAAAGTTGAATCTAGACTTACTAATGAAAAAGCAGCAGCTTTGGTTCTGGCGAAAGCTTACTATAACGCGTATCTGAAATCATCTACAACTACTGAACCTGGTACTCCGGGATCCGGTTCAGGTTCAGGTTCCGTAACAACTCCACCTGTACTAACTGTGGATCAGAAGCTGGCAGCCGCTGCTACTTATGATGTATCTAAACTGGTACAAGTAGTAGATGGTAAAGCAACTGTGAAATTGGTAGATACCGATACAATCAATGCATTGGCTAATCTTGCTGCTGCAGCTAAAGCTGCCGGTAAAGAAGGTACTGCCCTTACGCTGACATTGAATCTTGGCACGATCACTGCGCCTACTGTTGAAGTTCCGTTGTCCAAAGCTATTGTTGAAGCAGCTAAGACTAATGGCATTGCGAATATCGCAGTAACCTTTAATGGCGTAACCGTAACAATTCCAGTGAGTCAGTTCAGCACAGCAATCGCATTGACTGTAACAACTGCTAAACCAGAAGTGGTAACTTCCGTTACAAAATTGAAATTGGCTTCGGATGTATACGAGTTCGGACTCAGTGTGGATGGTGTAGCGACTAGCACATTCAAACAACCAATCACCATTAAACTTCCGCTTAAGAATACTGATGGTCTTGATAAAGAATTGCTGTCCGTAGCGAAACTTGTATACGGTAGCCTGCAATTCCAAGGTGGTGTTCTTGACGGAGAGTTCATCGTAGAACCACGTGATACTTTCTCATCCTATGCAGTGCTTGAGAATAAAGTAAACTTTACGGATATTGCTAGTGTACAAGCATGGGCTGGCAAACAAATTCAAGTCGTAGCTGCAAAAGGCGCGATTGAAGGCGTAGGCGAAGGTAAATTCGCACCGAAGAGCAATGTAACACGTGCAGAGTTCGCTAAAATGCTGATTCGTGCGCTTAACCTGGAGAATAATTCAGCTGTACAAAGCTTTAGCGATGTAAGTTCAACTGCTTGGTATGCACCTTATGTAGCAGTTGCAGCAGAAAAAGGAATCATTACTGGTCGCAGTGCGGACAAGTTCGATCCTAATGCAACTATCACACGTGCAGAGATGGCAACAATGATCGCCCGCGCAGTGAAATCTATCAATCCAGCTGCAACAACGAATGTAACGGCAATTAGCCAATTCTCCGATGCTGCTAAGATCAGCGCATCTTTGAGAGATGGCGTAGCATTCGCAGCAGATCATAACTTGGTTATCGGAAATGCTGGTAAGTTCAACCCGAACGATACAGCAACTCGTGCTGAAGCAGCAGTAATTATCTACCGTACCATTAACTTCAAGTAAGAAAATAAAAAAGTATAGTATACAGCCTCCTCTCATGTAGGTGAGAGGAGGCAATTTTTTGCCAATAGGGAAGTGCTGTAATATAGTAACGAAATATTTCAGAAATAGCTTGGAGGTAATTACACTTGTCATCACAAGAATTGGATCTTCGCGATTATTTTCAGATCGTCAGGAAGCGACTATGGCTGATTATTAGCATAGTTGTTTTGGTGTGCGGTGTTGCTGGTGTGTACAGTCTGTATATTAAGAATCCGGTGTATGAAGCATCCACTAAGATTATTGTTAACCAGACTCCGACTCAATCGGCAGCAGCGCAGCTTGATTTGAACCAGATTAATACTAATATTCAATTGATTAATACGTATAAGGAAATTATTAAGACTCCGGCCATCCTTGATATTGTTACGAGAGATTATCCGCAGTTCAATATTACTGCAGAAGAGCTGTTGAAGAAGGTTAATGTGAGCTCCGTCAATAATACGCAGGTGATGACACTTGTCGTTCGAGATAATTCGTATCAGCGAGCCGCTGAAATCGTGAATGCCATTTCACTTGTATTCAAGGATGAGATTCCTAACCTATTTAACGTGGAGAACGTATCGATTCTAAATGAGGCCAAAGTGAATCCACTTAACGAGCCAGGACCCGTAGAACCGAATGTCTTAATGAATATGGCTATAGCTTTCATCGTTTCCTTGATGATTGGTTTAGGGATTGCTTTCTTGCTGGAATACATGGACGATACGCTGAAGACTGAAGCAGATATTGAGAAATATCTTGGTCTACCAACGATAGCGATGATTACAAGATTGGGTTCAGAAGAAAGCAAACAAGGCGCAACACAGGCACAGCCGCAAACATCCAGAAAGGCGGGCGAACTTGAACATGTCACAGCTGCCAAATAAACAAAGACATCTGATTACCGTTACGAACCCTCGCTCCCCTGTATCTGAAGCGTTTCGCGCGCTACGCACGAATATTGATTTTTCCTCTGTGGATGAGACTATTCAAGTAATCATGGTAACTTCGTCCGGACCGGAGGAAGGTAAATCAACAGTTTCTGCTAATTTAGCTGCGGCTTACGCACAGGCAGATAAGAAGGTATTGTTGATTGACGGTGATTTGCGAAAACCGACAGCACATAAGACTTTTTCGCTTAGTAACCGATTTGGGCTATCTTCACTACTGTCGCAGCAGGCGGTTCTTGAGGATACTGTCCAAGATTCTGGTGTTTCCAATCTTTCCATTATGACCTCAGGACCGATTCCTCCGAACCCAGCAGAAATGATGGCTTCTAATCGGATGAGTGCTCTTTTGCAGGACTTGCGCCAGCGTTATGATGTCATTCTTATTGATACTCCACCGTTATTGGCGGTTACAGATGCGCAGATCATGGCTTCCAAGAGTGATGGTGTCATTATGGTTGTCAGCTATGGCAAGGTGAAACGCGATATTGCTGTAAAAGCGAAAGCTAACCTTGATCGTGTAGGTGCGAAAATGCTTGGCGTGGTTCTCAATAATGTAAAACGTAAAGCCAGCGAAGGTTACTATTACTACTACTATGGAAATTGATTTGTTCTTTAACAATAATGTTGTTTTTGGAGGCACTGAAAATGACAGCGAAATCTAGAGTGATTCTTTTATTCTTCATTGATCTTGCGATCATTTGGTTCAGTATTGTGACATCTTATTTGTTTCGGTACCCTAACCATGCTCTTCAGGAATACGTTGTACAGATGCTGCAATTCGGTTTGATTGCAACATTTGCATTTGGTGGAAGCCTGATATACTTCGGTCTTTACCGAAGAATGTGGCAATATGCCAGTATCGGTGAGATTATATCGGTTTCTAAAGCTATTGTAGTAGGATCTTTATTTTCATTTGCACTGGCGTATCTAATTTTGCCGGATAGAGTACCTCTTGCTATAGAAGTTCGGTCGATGGAGACTATTCTTTTATTAGTAGGAGGAGTTCGATTTTTGTGGAGAGTACTTCATAATGATCGAATCAATTACAAAGACACTAAGACCCATACACTTATTGTAGGTGCAGGCGATTGTGGAATATTAATTGCCAGGGAAATGATGGGACCTTCTTTTGCTCATACCAAGCTGGTGGGTTTCGTTGATGATAGTATCAATAAATATCATTTGTCTATATTGGGTGTGCCAGTGTTGGGCAATCGTTACGCGATTCCCGCTATTGTGAAAGAACGGGAAATTCATGAGATTATTATCGCTATGCCTTCCGTTTCACGTACTGAAATCTCTGAAATTATTAATCTTGCGAAGAAGACAGGGGCCAAGCTAAAGATTATACCGGCGCTTAACGATCTGATCGCGGGAAAAATATCAGTGAAAAAACTGCGAGATGTTAGCGTCGAAGATTTACTAGGCCGTGAGCCGATTATAGCCGATTTGAACAGCATTCTAGGTTATGTACACCACAAGACTGTATTAGTTACGGGGGCTGGTGGATCTATTGGTTCAGAGCTCTGTCGGCAGATTGCCCCATTTGGTCCCGATAAGCTAATGCTACTCGGACACGGAGAGAACAGCATTTATACGATAGAGATGGAGCTTCGAAAGAAGTATCCAGATTTGAATATTGTTACCGTGATCGCGGATGTGCAGGACCGCAGTCGGATGATGGACGTATTCAGCAGCCATAAGCCACATGTTGTCTTTCATGCGGCAGCACATAAACACGTCCCATTAATGGAGCGGAACCCTTCCGAAGCCATTAAAAATAATGTTTTCGGAACAAGGAATGTTGCGGATTGTGCAGATAAATATGGTGCGGAGAGATTTGTAATGATCTCCTCGGATAAAGCGGTTAACCCAACGAGTGTGATGGGCGCAACTAAGCGTATTGCTGAAATGTATGTGCAAAGTCTGCATACCACAAGTAGCACGAAGTTCTCAGCCGTGCGTTTTGGGAATGTGCTTGGCAGTCGTGGAAGTGTAATCCCGGCCTTTAAAGAGCAGATTGCTGCTGGTGGTCCAGTCACTGTTACTCATCCAGAAATGGTCCGTTATTTTATGACGATTCCAGAAGCCGTTCAGCTTGTAATCCAGTCGGGTTCTTTTGCCAAAGGTGGCGAAGTGTTCATTCTGGATATGGGAGAACCCGTAAAGATTCTAACGTTAGCGGAAGATTTGATTACTCTTTCTGGCTATGAACCTTATAGAGATATTGATATTCAGTTCTCCGGTATTCGTGAGGGCGAGAAGTTATATGAAGAACTGTTAACAGATGAAGAGAATTTAGGCTCTACAGATCACGGAAGAATCTTTATCGGTAGACCTAATGTGATAAGTCTGAATCAGCTAGAACTGGAATTCAAACGATTGGATCGTGTGCTTGCTGAAGAACCAGAAGTTATTCGTGAAGTGATCAATCAGATTGTACCCATGCAGCCCGTTGCCCAAGTTGCTATCAGCTAATTTATTCATAAAGGGGGATACATAAGTGTTCAACAAACGATGGAAAAAGATCCTTTTATGGACGCTGTCAGTCATTGTAGTTCTGGGTGTTGGTGGTTTGTTCGCTGCGAATTATGCGGTCGATAAGCTGATGAATTCTATGGTGGATGGTTTTGATCTGGAGTCTGAGGATCAAGTTAATAGTGGTCAAGATCAAGGGACTGCACCTGAAGATACAGTAGCAGATGATAAGGTCGAACCTGTAGCTTCTGCAACACCTGCTCCATCAACAGATGATAAGGGAAGTAATGATGCTGGAGAAACTGGAAAAGATACAACAGCTTCTACTACTAGTGAACCTACGAAAGCCCCATCAACAGATTCGAAAGATAGCTCTTCAGATGGCTATACGGCACAGGTCTCAACAGATAAAGCTAAAGAAATTCAAGATAATGTAACGATGAAGGATAAAGCAGATGTAGCTGCTATTGTGCTAGGTCAACTAAGTGTATCTGATATCAACCGTCTAAAAGATCTTGCCAAGGGTGGCCTAACGCTTGACGAGAAGCGGGAAGCACGCAGTATCATTCTCGGTAAAGTTTCTGAAGAACAATACAATGAGCTTTCACAGGTTGCCAAGAAGTATGGCGTGAGTCAAGGGAAGACACGAGATCAAATCCTTAAAGAAGAAGAGCAATTAAAAGCGAAAGAAAAGGGAAGTGAATAAGTATGTCTAAAGCAACAATACCAGTCATAGCTCTATCTTTAATAGCTTCAATAGGGTTAGCACCCTTAACGGCATCCGCTCCTATCTCAGTATCAGCAGCGGCGGTACTAAGTACAACAACTAAGACTGCAAATACTACGATTAAAGTGCAGAGCATGAACGTGAATATGATTTTTGATGGAGTGAGTATTCAACCACCAGTAGGCCAGTATGTGTTCATGTATAACAATACAACATATGTTCCAGTGCGGTTTATGTCATATGCCTTACAGAAAAGTGTAGCTTGGGATGCTAAAAACGTTAAAGTTACTGTAGCAGAGCCTAGCAGATCTGAGCTAGTTGTGATTAAAGAGTATCTGATGAACGCAACGAATAACAGCACTGCAGCGGCAACAAAGAATATCGTCCTGAATCAAGTTAATGCTAGCTATGTATTTAACGGCTCTACTAAAGCACTGCCTACGGGTCAATCTAGCTTCATCCTAAATGGCTCTTTATATGTACCTCTACGTTTTTTATCGGAATCTGTAGGTCATAACATTAGTTGGGATCAGAAGACGAAGACCATTACTGCTGCCTCTAAGGCTTATCAAGAGCAAGGTGGTACTAAGGATCCATCTCCAGGAGCGACACCAGCACCAACCGATACAACAAGTGGTGCAGCAGGAGGCGCTGCCGGAACTGGAAAGGTATCTTATGAAACCATAACTAGTGAGACGGAAGCCAAGCTTGTTGCACTTAAAGATCAAAGCCAATCAACATTAATGAGCATTGCGTTAGAGTATCTCGGAGCAAAAGATGAGGCAAGTAAGAAAAGCATTAAGGCTAAAGGTGTACAACAACTTTCAGCGTTTAGTGCCAGCTTCAATAGTATAGTAGCTGACACTGAACAAAAACTGAACAGTAACGGATATAGTACGGCAATCATTAGTCAATATAGAAGTGAATTTGAGTCACAGCTTCAGTTGGGTAAGGAGATTGCTGAGGGAATGGCTAACTAAACAAGATAAGACGATCATCTCTATGTCTCTCTGACATAGAGATGATGTACATAGATTGGAAATAGTAACTTAAAGGATCAGGTGAACTTATGAGACCTTATGTTTACGTGAAACAAACCATTGATTTTTTGTTGGCTTTAATCGGGATGATAGTGTTATGGCCGGTCTTCTTGATCATCGGGATCGCGATTAAGACAAGCTCTAAAGGTCCTATCCTGTTTAAACAAAAGCGATTAGGTAAAAATAAATCGGAATTCTATATTCTCAAATTTAGAACGATGCGAACAGATACGCCTAATGATATGCCAACTCATCTATTGAAGGATCCAGATTTCTTTATAACAAAAGTGGGCAAGTTCCTAAGAAAAACAAGCTTGGATGAACTACCGCAAATTATCAATATCCTTAAGGGTGAAATGAGTATCGTTGGACCTCGCCCTGCATTATGGAATCAGTATGATTTGATTGCGGAACGTGACAAGTACGGAGCGAATGATATTAAGCCTGGGTTGACTGGGTGGGCACAGATTAATGGTCGGGATGAGTTGGAGATTGATATTAAGGCGAAGCTTGATGGAGAGTACGTTGGTGAAATGAATATTTGGATGGATGTTAAGTGTTTTTTTGTGACTATTTTTAGTGTTATTAGACGTGAAGGTGTTGTTGAGGGCAGTCCTGAAGGATTGAGAAACAACGAGAGGGAGTTTTTATACAAATGAGGTCGTCTCAAGCCTTAGATGGAAAAATAGAAAGTGTAATGGTAACAGTTATAATAGCTACTTATCGAAGAGATGAATCATTAGAAAAGTCACTCAGATCGGTTATTGATCAAACATATAAGGCAATAGAAATTATCGTCGTAGATGATAATGGCCAAGAATATTGGAATAGTAAAGTTTTGAATATTATAAATAATTTAAATCATTTACACCCTATTATATATGTGAAAAATTTAACCAATAAGGGATCCGCAGAAACACGAAATATTGGTATTAGAATAGCTTCTGGTGAATTAATTACATTTCTTGATGATGATGATTTATATTTACCGAATAAAGTGAAAAACCAAGCAGAAAATATGATGAGAAAAAGTGCGGATTTTTGTATAACTGATATAAATTTATATGATGAAAGAAACAGACTTATTGAAAGAAGGAACAGAAAATACATAAAGAAGGTGGATCAAGACAGCTTACTTTCATACCACTTAATGTATCATATGACGGGGACAGATTCACTTATGTTTAAAAGAGATTATTTGTTGAGTATAGGTAACTTTCCTCCAATTGACGTAGGTGATGAATATTATTTAATGCAAAAAGCAATTGAAGGCGGTGGTTTATTTAGCTATTTACCTTCTTGTGATATAAAAGCGTATGTGCATTCCGTAACGGATGGTTTATCTAGTGGGGAAAGTAAGATAGAAGGAGAGAACAATTTATATAATTATAAGAAAAAATTCTTTTATAAACTGAACGCAAAGGAAATAAAATATATTAAAATGCGTCATTTTGCAGTGCTAGCATTTGCAAAATTAAGAAAGAAAGACATAGCAGGATTTTTGAAAAATGCTTTTTTTTCTTTTTTTTCTGATCCATATCAATGTACAAGGTTATTTTTTTTGAGGAAATTTTAAAAATCTAATTAAATTTATAAAAAATTGTTAAGGAGAAATATGAAAATTCAAGTATTAGTATCTACTATGAACCAATCTGACCACAGTTTAATAGAAAAAATGAATATTCAGTCCGACGCCATTATAGTTAATCAATGTAATAAAAACGAGGTTGAAGAATTTAAGTACAAAGGAAATAAAATTAAATTTTTATCTTTTGCTGAAAAAGGTGTTGGTTTAAGCAGAAACAATGCCTTGATGAGAGCATCTGCTGATATTTGTTTATTCGCAGATGATGATGTTAAGTATATTAATAACTACAATGATATAATATCTGAGGCTTTTGAGAATAATCTAGATGCTGATGTTATTGTATTTAATGTTCCTAGTACTAATTTAGAACGTCAAGAATATATAATCCCTAAATATAAACGTGTAAGATTTTATAATTGTTTACGATATGGTACTTTTCGAATTGCAATAAGGACAGAAAGTATCAGGAAAGAGAATATAAACTTTTCTCTACTATTTGGTGGTGGAGCCAAGTATAGTAGTGGCGAAGATAGCTTATTTATGATGGATTGCATCAAAAACAATCTTAAAATATATGCATGTCCAGAAATAATAGGTTCAGTTGCACATAATGAATCAACTTGGTTTAAAGGATATACGGATAAATACTTCTTTGATAAAGGTGTTTTTTTCGCAGCCCTATCAAAACGTTGGGGAAGACTATTGTGTTTATTATATGCCATGAGAAGGTATAAAGTATTTTCTCATGAAAAAACTTTAATAAAGGCTTGTTCACTGATGATAAGTGGAGTTAAAACACACTTAAAGTGATAATTAAATGTAAGAAGATGAAAATGTTTCATTTTATGTAGTTCTTCTAGAAAGTGGGTCATTATGACATTGTTTTTGTTGTTTAATATAATCACTTTAATACTCTTGAGTACTATTTTTTCAAATATAAGTATTTTAGTTGTAGGAATATTAGGACTTGCTTTAGTTGTTCTATTAACGAAAAATGAGAACCCAAAAGTTTATATGACTTTAACAGTTATCTTCAGTATATCAGTTGCATTAATGCTTATATTGTATTATGGGTATTTTAGTAAATATACTATGCCCTATTATTTAGGGGGTTCAGATGATTTATCTTTCGAACAGAGCGCAGAATATATTTTGCAACGTGGGTATAAACTACCTCATGAATTAAAAAGTGAGTCTCAATTTTATTATCATAGCGCTAAAGGTTTTCTATGGTTATTATCTTGGCTTATGAAATTTTGTAATATTTTTGGTGGGTATCATACTATTGTATATCGTATTTTAAATATTTATTTTCTTCTAGCATTGGGTATTCTTGTATTTAAGTATTTTTCAAAGCACTATTACTTTTCACAAAAACAAAATTTAGTTGTTTTATGTGTAACAACCTTATTTCCAAATGCGCAATTTATCAGTATACATGTTTTTAGGGATACTCTGAATATCTTAATTTTATTCAGTATTTTCTATATGTGGGATAATTATTTATCAAAAGTAAATGCAGCTAAAATTTCTTTAATATTATCTGTATGTATAACTATGATTTTAAGTTATGTTTCTTTTTGGATTAGAACCCAAAATCTAATTTTTATTATTGTAATAATTTTATTGAGTTTATTTTTAAAGCATAGATCGCTTACAAAGAAAACTGTTTGGTTATATTCACTTGGTTTAATAATCATACTTTTAGCATTTAGTTATCTTGACGTTTTTAATGAAATCACAAAATTTAATGAGTATTACACAGACTATTTATTAACAACTAATGATGGAATATCACAAAAGGTTTTTGCTATGAATTTGATACCTTATGGAATATTTGTGAGAATTATTTTTGGGTTAATTTCTCCTTTACCTGTAGCTATTTTGAAATTGAAGGATATGTTTATTGATATTGATACTTTTTTTAAGGTGTTAGTGTCAATTGGTAGTATTGCTCAAATATATTTATTACCATATCTAATTTCAAACTTAAAGCGAATTGACAAGGTAGTTATTATGTATTTAACATTTTTATTTGCAACTGTAATAACAACATTTACATTTCGTCACTTTATAATGCTTTACCCTTTTATGTTTATATTGATTTTCAGACAATTTTTCGAATCAACAAAGCAAACTAAAATATTATTATTTATCAGTATGACGATGACACTAGCTTTGACAGCATGTATTTATATATTAGTAAAGTAGGTGATAATGTATGAAAGTTCTTTTAGTAAGGCTCTCTCCCATTGAATCTAGAGATTCTGCGAACATTAGAACTCTAGGACTTGTCAAAGGATTACTGGAATCAAATTGTATAATCGATTACTTAACTATCCCACCAAGTAATTCTCATACAACAATGCCAGATAAAGAATTTATGAAGGATATTAATGTAATTAAAACTCAAAGTAATGAGTTGTATAACTCTGTAATTAGTAACAGTAGAGGAATTAAGAAGAAATTAGTAGGTTTTATGAGAAAAGTCTATCATTCATTCAATTTGTATGATTATACATATTCAATTGCAAATAGTATAAATATAGATATCTTAAATAAAGTTGAATATGATCTTGTTATTTCATCTTCTGATCCAAAAACCTCTCATATTGTGGTGAAACACTTAATTAAACAAGGTTTGATTTATAAAAAATGGATTCAATATTGGGGTGACCCTATGGCATTAGATATTACTCGCAAGTCACTTTATCCAAATTGGTTCGTTTCAAATATTGAAAAAAAAATACTGTCTTCAGCTGATAGTATTGTTTATGTTTCTCCATTTACTTTAAAGCAACAGACCATGCTTTTTCCTGAATTATCTAATAAAATGCATTTCATACCAATACCGTATATCGATGAGAAAATATATGATGAGACACAAAATGATATATATACAGTTGGTTACTTTGGAGCATATGAGAGTACTGTGAGAGACATTATACCATTATATAACGCTGGTATAGAAATGAAGAATATGATCAATATAAATATTATTGGAAATACGGATCTAGATTTAAAGGAAACTGAAAATATTAAGTTACATCCTCGGGGAGATATCTCTGAGTTTGAAAGTAGGGCTGATTTACTGGTGTGTATTCTTAACAAAAAAGGTGCTCAAATACCAGGAAAAATATATCATAGTGCTGCTACTAATAAACCAATATTGGTAGTTTTAGATGGTGAAGAAGTTGAAGAAATGAAGCGTTATCTTGATGGTTTTAGTCGATTTATACTATGTGAAAATAACAAGGAGAGTATAATAGCTGCAATACAAAATATTATCTCTGAAAATAAAAAATACAAGCCAGCAAGACAATTTGCTTCAAAAGAAATAGCTCTTAATTTTCTTGATTTAATATAGGGTGGATGATATGAAACTATTAATTGTGAACTCTCATTTAGAAACAGGCGGTATACGGCAATCTTTGTTGAATTTAATAAGCAATATCAGTGATTTAGATATAGATATAGATTTACAGTTATTGAAGTATGATCCAAGCGCATTAAAAGACGAAAGTTTAAAGACGGTCTCTTTATGTCCTCCTATTAGAGTTTTAAATGCGTATAATACACCATTCACTAAACAGAATAATAATATGGATAGAATTATTAAGTCTTTTTTTTGGATGATATCTAAAGTATTTGGTAAAAGGTTCACTATGGGAATGTTAATGAAATTTGTTCCAAAGTCGAAAAAATATGATATTGCAATCTCATTTTCAAATGATATATGGGCTGCTCATGTAGGTGGATTTAATGGAGGATGTAACGATTATGTATTAAAGAGAGTCGATGCAAATAAAAAAATCGGCTGGGTTCATAACGATCCACATCGGTTAGGGTTTACTAAACAAATATGTACAGACACATATAAAGAATTTCAGTTGATTGTGAATGTAAGCAATGCATGTAAGGATATGTTTGATTTTATTATACCTGAATATACGCAAAAGTCTAAGGTTGTATATAATATGTTGGATATTGATCGAATCTCTATGTTATCTCAAAATGGTAATCCTTTTGATAAATCTAACTTTCATATAGTAACAGTTGCGAGATTAGATAATCAACAAAAATGCATTGATAGAATCATATACTGCTGTGAGAAATTAAAAAAAGAAGGGTTTAAAAATTTTAAATGGCATATTATTGGAGATGGCCCGGATAAAGACTTACTGAACACTCTATCAAAAGAAAGAGGTACTCAGGATGTTATTATATTTGAAGGACAAAAGGATAATCCCTTCCCATATATGAAATATGCAGATGTGTTTGTTCTTGTTTCAGATTATGAAGCATTTGGTATGGTTGTAATGGAGTCACTTTCGTTAGGGACACCTGTTATTTGCACTAATTATCCCGCCTCACAAGAGCTAATAGTTAAGGAGGGGAATGGTATTATAACAGATATTTCTGTAGAAGGAATATTCTCTGCTGTTAGTAGAGTAATAAAGAATCCTGAAATTTTAAAAAAAATGAGAGACTATATTTCTATGAATTCAATCAATAATGAAATAAGTTTAAAGCAATTTAAAGAAGTTATAAGTGGAGAGTAAGAAGACGAAGACAATCTACTATAGTTACTGCTGGCTCACTACGAGACAGGCAGTAAAGGTGAAAGGTTGAAAATTTAATAGATTATATTAACTGAAGAATTCGTAGGATTAACAAATTAATTTGTATGAAGCAAATAATGAGTACCTAAAGATGTCTTGTTGTTAACAAGACTAATTGAAGACTCCTTCATTTAAGAATTAGTACAGTCCAATACTATAAATAGAGAGGGTGAATTTATTAAGTAGAACAAATTTTGAAACCAATATTACTTTAATTAAAATAGAAATATGTTATGCCGATAAAACAATTCAAACTAACACCTCAATAGATCTTAGTAGGATACTGGAGGAAGGTAATGCAATCTAGGACAACTAATTCTATAAGAAACTCATTAATCGCCTTTTTAGCACAAATATTAAGTATTCTTTTTAGCTTTATAACAAGGACTGTGTTCATTAAGACACTCGGAGCAAGTTATTTAGGGGTAAATGGATTATTTTCTAATATTTTATCGATGCTATCTTTTGCTGAACTAGGTATAGGAACAGCAATAATATATGCAATGTATAAGCCGTTGGCTGATGGTGATGAAAAAAAAATTAGTGCTTTAATGAATTTATATGCCAAAGCCTATAAATGTATAGGTATTTCTACAGCGGTTATTGGAGTGTGCTTAGTTCCATTTTTAGATATCTTAATAAAAGATAAACCAGATATCCCTAATTTAACTTTAATTTATTTACTATTCTTAGGTAATTCATCAATTAGTTATTTTTTTTCTTATAAGCGATCTATAATTATCGCAAGTCAAAGAGGTTATTTGAACACCTTGAATCAAATAACTTTTTCAATAATACAAAATATTTGTCAAATTCTCATTTTAATCTACTTTAAGCAATATTTGTTGTATCTAATTGTACAGATTATTTGCACAATCTGTTCAAATATTTCGATATCATTGAAAGTTAATAAAATATTTCCTTATTTAAGAAAATATTCAGGTGAAAAATTAGATAAGGTTAGCCAAAGAAAGATAGGAAAGAATATTTTGGCAATGATGTCTAGCAAAATAGGCTCTATCGTTGTTAGTGGTACTGATAATCTTTTGATTTCAGCTTTTGTAGGACTTCATTGGGTAGGTCTTTTCTCAAACTATGTATTAATAGAAACGACTATAAAGAGTATAATAATGCAAGTTACTAATGCGATAACAGCAAGTATTGGGAATTTAACCGCTACTGAAAGTGATGAAAAATCATACGATATTTTTAAAAATCTGTTTTTTATTAACTTCGTAATCACAACATTTTGCGCAATATTTTTAATTGTACTTTTTAATCCTCTTATCTCCCTATGGATAGGGGAAAAGTACCTTTTGAATGAAGGGATCATTAGTCTAATAGTATTGAACTTTTTTATTATCCAAATGAGACAGCCGAGTCTTGTTTTTATAAATACATATGGCTTGTTTTGGGAGATTAAATGGAAATCGTTACTGGAGGCTGGAATAAATTTAATATTGTCTTTAGTATTTCTTACAGTTTTTGACTTAGGTATATCTGGAGTACTATTAGGTACTATTAGCAGTAATTTATTAACAAATGTTTGGTGGGAACCATATGTAATATTCAAATATGGTTTTAAGAAGAAACCTAAAAAGTATTACTCACTATATGTTAAGTATGTAATAATTGCTTTATTTCCTATGGGATCTACACTTTATTTGGCAAATACAGTTGTATATTCTGGATTGATAGGCATCTTGGTGAAATCCTTAATATGCCTGATTGTCCCAAGTGTAATACTATTTCTAGTTTTCTATAGGTCTCGTGAATTTAAGTATTTTATGATTATACTTAAAAAAGTAATTTATAGTACAAAGAGAATAAAGAGATAGATTAAAGCTCAAATTATAAAAAAAGGATGGTATTAGACATGTCAGCAATTAATATAGTTGGGCTGGGCTATATAGGATTACCTACGGCATTAATGTTTGCATCACATGGTGTTAAAGTAGTCGGAACAGATAGTAAATCTAGTGTAATTTCAAGCCTGAAAGATGGTAAGATTACTTTTGAAGAAAAAGGATTAGATGACCTATTTGCTAGAGCAATTGAAATGGGAATTATTTTCAGTACTGAATATATTTCAACTGATACATATATTGTTGCTGTACCAACTCCTTACAACAAAAAAAACAAAAAAATCGATCCGAGTTATGTAATAAAAGCGCTAGAAAATATAATGGAGGTATGCCCTCAAGGGGCTACAATTGTTATTGAATCTACTATAGCACCTGGGACCATGGATAAGTTTATCCGACCTGTTTTTGAAGCTAAGGGTTTTATTATTGGAACTCATATTCATTTAGTTCATGCACCCGAGCGAATTATTCCTGGAAATATGGTTTACGAATTAAAGCATAATTCCCGTACTATAGGGGCTGATAATAAATCAGTTGGAGAGAAAATCAAGAAATTGTACAACTCATTCTGCACAGGAAATATTGTTGTGACAGATATCAGAACAGCAGAAATGACGAAAGTGGTAGAAAATACATATAGAGACATAAATATTGCATTTGCTAATGAGCTGCTTAAAATCTGTCGCTCTGATGATATGAATGTTTATGAAATTATACGAATTGCGAATATGCACCCTCGGGTTAATGTACTCCAACCTGGTCCTGGTGTTGGTGGACATTGCATTTCAGTTGATCCTTGGTTTTTAGTAGGGGACTATCCTGGATTGGCAAATATTATCTTATCTGCGAGAAAAATTAATGATTCTATGCCTGAGTTTGTACTAGAGAGAGTTAACAATATTATGAGAGAAAAGGAGATGCACGATTTAACAAGAGTAGGGCTGTATGGTTTGACATATAAAGAAAATGTGGACGACTTTAGAGAAAGCCCTACTTTACAGCTAATAGAGGCTATGGAAAGACATTTAGCCCCTACTTTGAAAACCTACGATCCATATATAAAAGATAACATTATTAGAAATCAGTATCACGACTTTGATGAATTTCTAAATGATATAGATTTTGTGATTATTATGGTTTCCCATGATGAGATTAAAGAAAATATGAGTAAGTTAATTGGTAAGACTATACTAGATACTAGAAATATATGTAGTCTTGATGGGGTTTATAGATTATAGAATTACTACGTTTCATAGAAATTGAAATGAGGTCATTGGAATATTTATCAAAGTGTTCTTAGGTTGTTTGTAACGAGATTTGAATTAGATCATTCTAATAATTATGAACGCTAAAATAATGTTTTTTTAATCGAAGCTGTATACACAGCAGATAGTTTTAAAGTTTGAAATGTTATTAAATCTAAAGAGGTCAGTTAATTTTCATATATTTAAAGAAAGTTTTTTTGGAGGACAAATATCTTATGATCAAATCAACTTTACAAAAAAAATCCAGACAACGAAAAGTGAAGTTGATTGTTACTATTTTATTACTAATAGTAATTATATGTTTACTTGAATCAGGACGCTTTCTTGTTATTTCCCAGTCCCCAAAGCAAGTCGATGTTATTATAGTACTTAGCGGAGGACCTGGGCGCATCGAAAGAGCTACTGAACTGTATAACGATGGTTACACAATGAATATGATTCTATCTAACTCTGAGGAAAATATCAGCGCTTCTGGAAATATGTTTCAGACTGCGATTTCTTTGGGAATTCCCAAAGAAATTATAACAGTTGAAAACATTGCCCAAAGTACTTACCAAAACGCAGAATTCACTCTTACTATTATGAAAGAAAAATCCTTTAGATCTGCTATTGTTGTTTCTTCTGATTTTCATATGCGGCGTGTGAAAATTCTCTTCGATTCGATTTATAGAGATACAGGAATTAAACTTACCTATGTAAGTGCGAACTCAGGATACAACGCTAAGCGCTGGTGGAGTGACCATTACAGCCGGGAAACGACTTTTAATGAGTATACTAAAATGATAGGTAATGCCCTTGGATATTATGGGCCTGAAGCTAAAGAAATCCTAGATAGGATCAAGAGATGGTTTCGTTGAAGAAGAATTGTAACCGATATTGATTGGTAGTTGTCAACCAACTAAGACAAATTTGGAGGAAGTGGCATTCTTAAATTAATGTGGATTAATTTTTAATATAAAAGAGTTGTATTCGGAAATTTAATAGGGCGAACGTTTGTATGCTTTAAGACGATCTAGAGATGGCTCTTTGCGGGTCTTCTTGTAGCTGGAGAATTAAACACCTACGGCACAAATGGAAACATGTGGGCGGTTTCGTTGGCCCCCCTCAGTCAGCGCCCTAAAGAGATTCGTAAACGGGAATTGTTTGGTCATAGGGAGCTCGATACTGTGGTTTCTAGTCGCGGTATGAGTAAGGCTTGTGCGGCTACTTTTATCTGATGATGAAGATCGAATGTGGGTTAAAGTTTTGTTTAAGCGTCGCAGACTTAAAAAAAGATGGAATCCAGTATATAGTTTTATCTGCTCACAATTTTCCAAGGTGAACCTTATGAATAAAGTCAATTTAGTCTGTAAATCTTGTGTTAGCACTACATTCACTAAAGGTGAAATAAACAGTGGATATGCTAACGTCATGCCGATTGGTAAATATTTCTCCTTTTTCTCATCACTTATATTTATATTTTGTAAAAGATGCGGAGAAGTAGCTTCAATAAAAGTTGAAAAACTCGAGAAATTTTGAACCACTGAATAATGACAGATCGTATAATAGTTAATATGACGATTTTTAGAACTAGTAGCTGCTAATATTTCATTCAGGCTTCTACAACCTAATAATTAATTTCAAATCAAACCATCTAACCGTAGTGCTCCTACGGTTTTTTATTTGTCACTTTCTCAATCTAAGTGCGACAGTTCGTTTATGAAGTGCCCCATGCTCTTACCGCGATTAGAAACTAACGAATCGAGCTCCCATGACGAGTAGGGGGAGCGAAGCCCTTTCCTACTCGATGCTATTTTTAGTTATCTACTGCTGAGCAGTATCGTCCGATTACGTTAATAAAGCCAATTCTTAATATATTGAATCTGCTTTTCCTGTTGTTTTTTTTCAATGAATATCCAAGAATAATAAATCAACCAAAATACAGTAGTCAGCAAAAACACATAAGATGTTTGACCTGCTGAAAGAATGTAAATTAAAAGCAGTTCAATTATTAGAAATAAACTATTATGTTGTATATCCTGTCTTGGAAGTTATCATAAAAAGAAGTGAACAGTATGGTCCTACTATGATGTTATCTACAATTTTTTTGGTACAATTAAATAATTTGAATATGAAAGGGAAAATCAAATGTCTACGAAAGATAGAAAACCCTGGTTAGATATTGCAAAAGGTATCGGAATTACATCTGTCGTGGTGGGGCATTCCGGACACCCAATTGCTCAATATCTATTTTGGTTTCATATGCCTTTATTTTTTATTATTTCTGGTTTTCTGTTCAAGCCTTTAAATGATTGGAAAGAAATAAAAATATGGTCCGAAAAAAAAGCCCAACAATTGTTAATTCCTTACTTATCATTTGGGGTCATCATTTCAGTTTTTCTCTTTTTCGAAGACTTATCAATAGTAAAATTCTTTAAGAATATTATTAAATTAGGATATGGTGGAGAAGAATTAAGTGGAGCTTATGGAGTTTTTTGGTTTGTGACTTGTCTTTTTTTAACAAAGATTTTTTTTGCGTTTATGCAATTGGCTATTAAAAACAAAATAGCACAACTTAGTTTAATTATATTATCCTACTTTTTAGCACACTTAATAGCTTGGTCACCAGTATTGAGCAATTTTAAAACACCCTGGAATTTTGATGTTGTTACACTATCTATAGTTTTTTATGCTATTGGTTTTTTCGGAAAAGAATATTTACAAAATACTATTACTAAAACAGGTGCACTTTTCCTTAGCTTTACTTCAGCACTAATAATTATGATTCTAGAAAAATTAAAAATAATTAACTACCAACTTGATATGAAAGCGAATTTATATAACAGTGTTGTATTAGATTTTTTGATCCCCATTATTTTTAGTGTTTTTATTTTGTTGTTCAGTTATAAAATCTCTACACTCCATAAGCATAATGTTTTTAAGTATTTTGGTGTAGCATCATTAACAATAATGTACTGTCACATACCAATCAATATGGCAATACATAAATTTATAGGAAACTACAACGCAATAATCTACATCTTACTTGGGATTTTCCTGCCGGTAGCTATTCATTTTATTTTACAAAAATTCAAACCTACTAGAATTTTGTTTCTTGGTATTTCTAAAGACAACCAAGTTGCCAGTGATAACAAAATGATATTAGCCACAGCGCAAACAGATCAAGAGCGAGTTTAAAATGTCTCGCTTTTTTATCTCTAAGTTTTCCCGATTCTTAATTACAATTGACTTTGTGTGCGACAGTATCTCCCAGCCAGCATTCTGCAAGGCTCGATCTATGACCAACTCTTGTAATCTCCAGTACCCACGTTATCAGTGATAATTGCAACTCCTGCGATCCAACTCTTTGCATCAAGCAGACCCTTGAGGTAAGTATCCGCCGCCTCAGTCCGGCCTTCATCGTCAATGAGCGTAAATAACGCTTTCATACTCGCGTACTTGGTTGCTTTCAGCTTTCCGGTTCGGAATAACTTCGCACTATCCCCCAACTGTGCAGCAAGAAAAAATGAGCATTATCATATATATAAAATGAATAAATTCCCTACCCACTTCCACCAACTAATAATTAATCACAAAATAACCCATCCTAACCGTAGCGAACCTGCGGTTTTTTATTTATAATAATTATTATCTGGATTTCATAAAGCGTTCAAAAAATCTGTAAAAAGTCGTATTTTCGTGTGATATACTTAACACAGTGTTTTGAGATGTTGTGAAAGTGAATATTATGTAAAAATATTCTTTAATATAACTGTACACAGTAATGAATAGAGACTAGGATGGTGAACTATCGATGCACATCGTCGTCGTTGGCCTGAATTATCGTACGGCTCCCGTGGAGGTTAGGGAACAGTTTGCTTTTGCGGAGAGTGATCTTCCGGCAGCGCTTCATCAATTGATGAAGACGAAGGGTGTGCTGGAAGGGGTCGTAGTAGCCACCTGCAACCGTACGGAAATTTATGTGGTCATGGACCGCCTTCATATGGGGGGCTATTTCCTCCGCGGCTTTATGGAGCAGTGGTTTGGAGTGAAAAATGAGCAATTTGCACAGCATATGTATATATATGAAGACGAGCAGGCGATTGCGCATTTGTTCCGCGTGACCTGCGGCCTGGATTCCATGGTGATTGGCGAGACGCAGATCCTGGGACAGGTACGGAGTTCTTTTCTCACAGCTCAGGCTGAGGGTGTAACTGGAACTTGGTTCAATCGGTTATTTAAACAAGCGGTGACACTCGGCAAGAGAGCACATAGTGAAACGTCAATCGGCGAAAGCGCAGTATCTGTCAGTTATGCGGCAGTGGAGCTGGGCAAGCGGATTTTTGGCATGTTCACTGGTAAAAGAGTTCTGATTCTCGGCGCCGGCAAAATGAGCGAGCTCACTGTAAAGCATTTATATAGTAGTGGTGCGGCTGAGGTGATTGTCGCTAACCGTACGCTGTCACGTGCGATTGAACTGGCAGAGAAGTTCTCGGGTAAGCCAAGCACGATTGAAGATGCGCTAAAAACTCTTAATGAGGTAGATATCGTGATCAGCTCAACGGGAGCTGACGGGTATGTGCTTTCGGCAGATCAGGTAGCGAATGCTATGAAGCGTCGCCCTTCGCGGCCGCTTTTTATGATTGATATAGCTGTACCCCGTGATATTGATCCTGCAGCGGCTAATGTGCCAGATGTTTTTTTGTATGATATTGACGATCTGGAGGGCATTGTGGAAAGTAACCTGGAAATGCGCCGGAGTGAAGCTGCGAAGATTGAAGTGATGATCGGTGAGGAAATGGATGAGTTCCAGCTGTGGCTTAAGACGCTTGGCGTGAGACCGGTAATCCGGGCGCTTCAGGATAAGTCGAATGCGATTCATGAGGAAACGATGGAGAGTCTGTTCAATAAGCTGCCTGAGCTGGACGAGCATCAGCGCAAGGTGATCCGTCGCTTGACCAAAAGCATTGTGAACCAAATGATGCATGATCCAATCAATGTAATTAAAGAGATGTCCGGTGGCAAGCAGGGGAATGAAGCTCTTGATTATTTCTCCAAAATCTTTGCGCTACAGGAACAGCTCGAATCTAATTCAGATGGCGGAGATTCCGCCCCGGTTAAGCAGTCTAGTTCCACAGAACGTACTGCCGGTAGCGGCGATTTTTCTGTGCCTAAGACGGTGCTTGCTCCGGCAGGCCTGTTGGGTAGGTGAGTGATATGCAACTGCTGAACGGAATATATGATGCCGCTCTGCTGCTATATGCCCTGAGCCTGCTGTTTGTTTTCTCGGATTGCCTTTATCGCAACCCGAGTGGGAAGCGGTTAGGCACGGGGCTTCTTGTTGTTGTGGGTCTTTTGCAAGCTGCAGGACTGGGGATTCGTTTCTCTCAGGAGAAGGGACTGCCCATTTTCACACCTTATGATTTCTTGTTCTGGTTTGCATTTAGTATTGTGCTGACTTCGCTTGCGGTGGCTTTTACACGTGGAGGCGAGTTTACGATTCTGCTGCTTAGTGTGGCTGGATTCTGTGTTTTTCTCCTAAATCGGGTGTGGCTGACGGCGGGGGGACATACGCTTGAGACTTGGAGCTCGGTGTATGGCTGGTTGACAATGCATGTGATTTTGGCCAATTTGAGTTTTGCTGCACTGACACTTGGGACGGTATTTGCAATATTGTACTTATTCCTGCACACCAGACTCAAAAGCAAGCAATGGAGTGACCGAATTCGTCGTTTGCCGAACTTGGAGACTACAGATAAATATTCTTACACCGCTATTCTGGTGGGGACTCCTTTGCTGGCAATCTCTCTGGTGGTGGCTAGCTTATCTATTGTTTCTGAGGGACGGACACTATTATTGAAGGATTTAAAAGTACTAACGACACTAATTGGCCTTGGAATTTACATATTTTATATTATCTTTAAGAAATCCGGGCGGAAAAGTGGAGTAAGTATGGCTCGCTGGGCGATTTTAGGATATGCTTTTACTATCTTGAATTTTTTGTTGAATTCTTTATCTGGTTTTCACGGTTGGAGCGGGGAGTGAAGAGCATGACTCGGTATTTGCCCATAATGCTGGATTGTGAAAAGCAACAGGTTGTGGTTATTGGCGGTGGTGCCGTGGCTGAACGGAAGGTGAGTGGGCTGCTGGAAGCTGGAGCGGTGGTTAAGATGATTAGTCCCTCTTTGACAGATACGCTTGCCTCTCTAGTGAAAAAGGGTCTCATGACCTGGCAAGACCGCCCTTATGCTCCCGGAGATCTCCGTGGGGCCTTTCTCGTATATGCAGCCACTAACGATAGAACGGTTAATGAAGAGGTTGCACAGGAGTCTAGGCGACTTGGCATTCATGTGAATGTGGCTAGCCATGCGGAAGCGGGGGATTTTATTACGCCCGGAGTTGTACGGAGGGGTCGTTTGACGGTAGCTGTATCTACTTCGGGTGCTGGTCCGCTTGTGGCTGCGAAGATTAAAAGTGTGCTTGAAGAGGCGCTGGATGCGGCGTATGAGCCATATTTGGATTTTGTACATACCATGCGAACCCGGATTAAGGAACAAGAATCTTCTGCTGAAGTTCGTGGCAGACTTTTGCGGAAGCTTGGGACGCTCGATGTGTTGAATGAAATGAGAAACGGTAGCTTTATCGCGTGGAGCCCGGAGGATATGGATGCTTGGATTGCTGATCATCGGGCGGAGTAAAAGTGCGCGTGGACACTGTGAAGATTACAAAATTAGGTTAGATTAATGATATGAGTACGGCTAAAGTGGCTGAAATGGTCGAATAAGCGGTATAAGTACCGTTGTATTGGGCGAAAGTGGCTGAAATGGTCGAAAGAACGGTATAAATCCCGATGAATTGGCCTGTAGTGGCTGAAATGGTCGAAAGAGCGGTATAAGTACCTTTGAATTGAGCTGAAGTGGCTGAAATAGTCGAAAGAGCGGTATAAGTACCGCTGAATTGGGCTGAAGTGGCTGGGATAGTCAAAAGAGCGGCAAAAATACCCCTTAATTGAGTAATAGTGGACAAAAGAGATAAATGAAGGGTATAAATACCCTTGAATTGCACTAAAACACTCATATCAGCCAAAGGAGGGGCAAAAATACCCCTAAATTGAGCTATAACCGACGAAGGAGCTAAATAAAGGGCATAACTGCCCTTTAATAGTGCGGAGTAGCTTTTGGTTAGTTTGGATTACTATATACGGTCTACGGTGAAGAGTAAGAGGCAGACGTAATCAGGAGGAATGGACAATGCGTAAGATTATTGTGGGGAGTAGACAGAGTGCGCTTGCGTTGACGCAGACAGGGCACGTGATTGCGGATCTGGAGCGACTGAGCGAGGAGCATGGTTTTGGATTCACTTTTGAAGTGAAAAAGATTGTTACCAAAGGGGACCGTATCCTAGATGTCACCTTGTCCAAGGTAGGCGGCAAAGGGTTGTTCGTGAAGGAAATCGAGCAAGCGATGCTGGACGAAGAAATCGACATGGCGGTGCACAGCATGAAGGACATGCCCTCCGAGCTGCCGGATGGGCTGATCAACGGTGCTGTGCCGAAGCGCGTCGATCCGCGCGATGCACTGATCTCTAACGGAGGCGTCTCGCTGGACGAGTTGCCTCAGGGCGCACGCGTAGGCACAAGCAGCCTACGCCGCTCCAGCCAGCTAGCTGCGCTGCGGCCTGATCTGGTCATTGAGCCCGTGCGCGGCAACATTGACTCGCGGTTGGGCAAGCTGGAGAGCGGCGAATACGACGCGATCCTGCTTGCAGCAGCGGGGCTGTCGCGCATGGGCTGGCAGGATCGCGTGAGCGCCTACCTGCCACCGGAAGTTTGCCTGCCCGCTGTAGGGCAGGGCGCACTCGGCATCGAGTGCCGCGCAGATGACGCCGACCTGCGGAAGCTGCTGGCGTTATACAACGACGCCGATACAGCGTTGACGGTGGCGGCTGAGCGCACGTTCCTTGGCGTGCTGAACGGCGGCTGCCAAGTGCCGATTGGTGCTCATGCGGTGCTTGACGCAGCCGCGGAAGCCACTACTGCGGAGCACAAAATAATTTCCTTAACCGGAATGGTGGGAACACCTGACGGTTCAACGATTTTGAAAGAAACTTGCACTGGAGTGGACCCGGTACAGCTTGGCGAAGAAGTCGCTAAGAAGCTGATCGCAAGAGGAGCGGAGAAGATACTGTCAGACGTTAGGGGATGAGGGGATTGACGGGGAAGGTTTATTTGGTAGGTGCAGGTCCCGGGGACGCAAAGCTGATTACTGTAAAAGGCCTCGAGTGTATCCGAAAAAGCGACGTGCTGGTGTACGACCGGCTGGCAAGTCCTAGATTGCTGAAATGCATGAAGCCCGGCGGCGAGAAGATTTATGTAGGCAAGCTGCCGGATCGCCACACGATGAAGCAGGAAGAGATTAATCAATTGTTAGTTGATCTGGCTTTACAAGGGAAAACAGTGGTGCGGCTGAAGGGTGGGGACCCTACGATTTTTGGCCGCGTAGGTGAAGAAGCGGAGCTGCTTCGCAAAAATGGGATCTATTACGAAATCGTACCGGGTATCACGTCGGCGATCAGCGTACCTGCTTATGCGGGTATACCTGTCACGCACCGCGATCATGCTTCTTCCCTGTCGATTATCACCGGACATGAGAGTCCAGATAAACTGGATCATTCCATTCATTGGGATAAAGTAACGAATGCCACGGGGACGTTAGTGTTCCTGATGGGCGTAGCTAAAATAGGATATATCAGCGCCCAGCTGATCAAGCATGGGCGCCCGCCAGAAACACCAGTGGCGCTGGTGCGCTGGGGTACTCGCGCAGATCAGGAGACACTGACGGGAACCCTCGCCGATATTGAGGCGAAGGTGAAGGCGGTGGATTTTCAGCCGCCGGCCGTCATCGTCGTTGGCGACGTGGTGCTGCAGCGGGAGCAGCTCAAGTGGGCTGAGGCGATGCCGTTATTCGGCAAACGCATCGTGGTGACACGGGCTCGCAGCCAAGCGAGCGAGCTGGTGGATATGATTGAGGAACTCGGCGGGGAACCCTACGAGTTCCCGGTGATCGAGACGATCATGCCGGAAGGCGCAGAGAAGAAGGAGAAGATTGCAGCGGCGTTTGGCGCGCTGGAATCGTACGACTGGGTATTCTTCACTAGCCCGAACGGCGTGGAGTTTTTTTGGCGCCACTTGGCGGAGCAGGGGGCGGACATTCGGGGGCTTCACCGCGCAAGGATTGCAGCGGTGGGGCCGGGTACAGCAGCCGCGCTGGCGCAGCGCGGGGTGATTGCTGAGGAGCTTCCGGCGAAGTTTCAGGCGGAAGGTCTGATTGAGAAGTTCGGTCCCCAGCTGCTGCCGGGGCAGAACGTGCTGTTGCCGCGCGGCGATCTGGGGCGCGACTGGCTGCCGGACAAGCTGAGAGAGCTTGGCCTTCAAGTCACAGACGTCGATACCTATGAGACGGTTGTGACGGGTGAGGATGACGACGAGCTGTTGAAGCTGCTTGAGGAGGGGCGCGTTCACGCGGTGACTTTCACCAGTTCTTCGACGGTGCGCAATTTCATCCACATTCTGAAAAGAATGGGGCTCGAAGATCCACTCCCATTGCTAGCTAACGTGAAAATAGCCTGCATCGGGCCATTAACTGAGCAGACTGCCGTGGAAGCGGGATTTACTCCGGGACTGCTACCTGAAGAAGCAACTATTAATAGTCTGGTTCAGGAGCTCTGCCGCTGGAATGCGGAGACTAGGCTCAAGTAGTTTCATAGAGATAGGTGAGTAATAGCCATATTAATATAAGTAATCATAGATTTGCGTCACTACTACAAACACACAGCCGCCATTTTAGTTGTAGTTTATACAATAGAATCTCTTAAATTAAGAACCAATTTCAATTCTACTGCACTCTGTACACTCAAAAGCTGGGTATAAGCACAAAATGAGTCCTCTAGTAGTCAAACAGTTGTATAGAGTGCATTAGAATGTGATTTCGAAGCATTTGAAGTCTTTTCTATTGCACATTCTGCAATGAAATCAGATTGTTAACTAACTGGCAGTTAGACGGGCAAACTATAAATGTCCGTTGTGTCTATATATTTTATTTTCAGGAGGATGAACAAATGAGCTTTCCAATTACACGTCACCGTCGTCTACGCGGTTCAGCTGGAATTCGTGGTATGGTGCGGGAGACCGTACTGAATGTGCTGGATTTTGTACAGCCTATATTTGTGACTTATGGAACAGGTGTGAAGAATGAGATTAGCTCGATGCCGGGCGTGTACCATTTTTCACTGGATACTTTAAAAGCAGAAGTGGACGAGATTGCCGCACTAGGCATTCCGGCTGTACTGTTATTCGGGATTCCTGAAACGAAGGATGCAATCGGTTCTTCCGGTTTCGCAGAGGATGGAATTGTGCAAGAGGCTACTCGCTTGATCAAGCAGTGGTACCCTGAGCTGTTGGTCGTTGCAGATACCTGCCTTTGTGAATTTACGGATCACGGACATTGCGGGATGGTGCATACGCATACGGTAAATGGTGTGGTACACGGTGATGTCATCAACGATGCTTCGCTAGAGCTGTTGACCCGTACGGCGGTATCCCAAGCTAAAGCTGGAGCAGATATAATTGCCCCTTCGAATATGATGGATGGATTCGTACATGCGATTCGTGCGGGACTAGATGAGAATGGCTTTGAGCATGTGCCGATTATGTCGTATTCGGTCAAATATGCTTCGGCATTTTATGGCCCTTTCCGCGAAGCTGCGGATTCAGCGCCACAGTTCGGAAATCGCAAAACCTATCAAATGGACCCTGCCAATCTGCGCGAAGCGCTCCGTGAAGCAGAATCCGATGTGCTGGAAGGTGCAGATATGTTAATGGTGAAGCCAGCTCTGGCTTACTTGGACGTGATTCGTACGATTCGCGACCAATTTGATTTACCTCTTGTGGCTTACAATGTGAGTGGCGAATATTCCATGGTAAAAGCAGCAGCGCTGCAAGGCTGGATTGACGAGCAAGCCGTTGTGCTGGAGATGCTGACTGGTATGAAACGCGCCGGCGCGGACATTATTATTACTTATTTTGCAAAAGATGCTGCGCGCTGGCTGCGTGGTTAATCTCAATCACAACGATATCGCTGCATAGGCAGCTGCCTTATACCTGTGTGACCAAGAACAGAATAGGAGTGAAGATAGATGAGTAATGAGCCAATAGCGCGTAAAGAGGAAGCGTCCCGCAAGGCTTTTGATGAAGCAAAACAATATATTCCCGGTGGGGTGAATAGCCCTGTACGGGCGTTCAAATCCGTAGGATTGACTCCGATTTATGTGGATCATGGGATCGGATCGCGTATTTATGATATCGACGGCAACAGCTTTATCGACTATGTATGCTCATGGGGACCGCTGATTATGGGTCATGCGCATCCTGAGGTTGTAAAGGCATTGCAGGAGACGGCGGTAAAAGGGACAAGCTTTGGTGCACCAACTTTACTTGAAACTGAAATGGCAAAAACGGTTGTCGAACGTGTATCCTCAGTAGATATCGTACGTATGGTTAACTCCGGAACCGAAGCTACGATGAGTGCAATTCGTTTGGCACGTGGTTACACGGGACGCAGCAAAATTTTGAAATTCGAAGGCTCCTACCATGGTCACGCGGATAGTCTGCTTATTAAAGCGGGTTCCGGTGTAGCCACATTAGGTCTGCCGGACAGCCCAGGTGTTCCCGAAGGTGTGGCAGTAAATACGATTACAGTTCCATACAATGATTTGGAGTCCACTCAGATTGCTTTCGAACGTTTTGGCAGTGAGATTGCCGCAGTGATCGTAGAGCCGATTGCCGGCAACATGGGTGTTGTACCACCACTTCCGGGATTTCTGGAAGGACTTCGCAAGTTAACTTCAGACAATGGATCTTTGCTTATCTTTGATGAGGTAATGACAGGCTTCCGTGTCAATCGTGGCTGTGCTCAAGGCTTGTTCAACATTACTCCGGATATTACTTGCTTCGGCAAAGTTATCGGTGGAGGACTTCCAGTCGGCGCTTATGGCGGCAAAAGAGAGATTATGGAGCAAATCGCTCCTACGGGACCGATCTATCAGGCTGGCACACTTAGTGGTAATCCATTAGCGATGGCGGCAGGACTCACTACACTGAAGCTGCTGACACCGGAAGTATATGATCGTCTTGAGCAATTAGGGGCGCGTCTAGAGGCAGGCTTGAAAAAGAATGCAATCGAGACCGGTGTTCCACTGACAATTAACCGCGTGGGCTCGATGGTCTGTCCGTTTTTCACGGAAGGACCAGTAACTAACTTTGAAACAGCCAAGACTAGCAACACGGATCTATTCCGTCGTTATTTTGGTCATATGCTGAGCCAAGGCATTAGCGTGCCACCTTCACAGTTTGAAGGTATGTTCGTGTCGGCTGCGCATAGTGAGCAGGATATTGATGATACCATTGAGGGCCACTATAATGCCCTGAAGGCCCTTTGAGTATTGGAGCCGGAGAACGAACCGGTGGTGGAGCTTGGACTAGACGTGGGGAGTGGCTGGAAGTAACACCCGGCAAAATCATTACAGGAGCCGAGGATTCTGAAGCTGCAATTGATAAGTGGCTGCTGGAAACTGTAGGTATGCCTGAGAAGCTTCATCTGCGTCTGCGCCGTGAGGGGGGCATTCAGTGGAAGGGAGATCGACTGCGACTGGCACTTTTTCCGGATCGTGAAGCCGGCATTGAACCAGTATGGGAAGAGCTTGAGGTGCTGTATGAGGATGATTTTTGCATGGTTGCCCACAAGCCGGCAGGCATGGCGGTTCATCCGGATGGTAGTGGGTTAGGTGTAACGCTGGATCACCTTGTAGCTGCGCATTATGTCGCTACCGGTGTTAGTGTAGCTGTAAGGCATATTCACCGACTGGACAAGGATACAACAGGCCCGGTGATGTATGCGAAGAATGAATTCGCTCAGCTTGTCCTAGACGAGAATATGCGTGAAAAAAGCATCTCACGGCTCTACGCCGCGATCGCCCGAGGCACAGTGCCGCCTACGCTTAAAGTGATCGACGCGCCGATTGGGCGCGATCGTCATCATGCGGCGCGGAGAAGAGTCTCACCCGGCGGACAGTCCGCCGTGACTCGAATCCTCGGACGCGAAGCACTGCATGGCGGGAGCCTGGTGCATGTGCAGCTGGAGACCGGACGGACGCATCAGATTCGCGTCCATCTCAGCCATATGGGTCATCCCTTGTATGGGGATGCGCTATATGGCGGCCCGGTCTGGGCTTCCAGCGCTAGTGGCCGACATGCGCTCCATGGCGAGCTGCTGTCTTTCCGCCACCCTTGGAGCGGTGAACAACTGGAAGTAAGCGATCCGTGGCCGGAGGATATGCTTCAGCTGCGGGAGCTGCTGTCTGAAGCGCCTTGACGGCTACGTTATAAACCTGAGAATCGTGGTATCAGCAAATGCTGGTATTACGGTTCTTTTTTTATCTATTTTTTCGTAGGGTATATAATTTTCTGTTTTTTCAGAAAGAAGCATCTATCTATGTCCTAATAGCAAAAGCAGCATATAATACTTTGTTCATGCGGAGTAGTTCATCTATTGGCCGGCAGATAGGTTCGAATAGTCCCTGAATTTATGAAATTAATAGCATCCTGTCCGGTTAGTGCTACCAAAGTTGTCATGCCTTTCTGTTTGAAGCATATACATGTGGGGAGTAACATTTTGGGCTTATGCTCTGGGCCTGTCTCAGGGTTAGATTATGCCAAGAAGGAGGACATATCCCGTGTTTGATCAGTCCCACGGCTTGCGGTTTGATATTTATGAACGCATTCACCTATCGGAAGAGCTTCCGGGAATAGCTGAGCTGGAGGAGGTTGAACTACTTCCGGAAATCCAGGTGATTCAGCGGGAGGATCGTGCCGAGTTATATGGTCAGCTGTTGCTTACCGGACTCTACCGGAGTGAAGATGACCGAACACAACGTCTGGAGCATGCCATTCCCGTTGAAATCACAGTTCCGCTTACACGCGTCAGCTCGATTGAAGATATCGGGGTGGAGATCGAGAATTTTGATATTGATCTGCTCACGATGCGCACAGTGAATATAACAGGCGTATTATCACTGCGGGGAATCGGTGGTGCGGAGCCTCAACCACAACCGGCCTGGCAGCAGGAAGAGTACACAGTTGCCTATTCCCCTCTCAGTGATGACAGGGTAATCGAAGCATCTGCAGAGAACCAAGAGCACGAAACTGATGCACTTTATGAAAATTCTCAGTGGACCTTTGGCGAGGATGCATCGGAGGTTGCCGTAGAAGAACATGAGCATGCTGAAGCTAATGCAGACGCATCAGAGGCTCCACTGGTCTCAAGTGGAGCTGGTCATTCGTCCCCTATAGTGAATTTCTCATCCGCTCATGAGAAGGACAAGGGCGCGAAAGCTCGGACGCATAGTCTGGATTCGCAAACAGAGGATTCCAAAGCAGGAATAGCGGATTACTGGTTTAAAGCTGAGTCACAGAATGAAGCTGAGGCCACTCAGCTGAATCAAGTTAGCCAGGCGAGTCAAGCGGATCAGGAGCAAGAAGCTGAATATACTTTTGCTTCAAGAGAAACCGCTGTTCCAGCAGCTAATGCTGATGTGGATCAAGATATTGCCGTATTCGCTTCGGAAAACGAGGCCAATAATGAGCTTCATGCACAAGAAGAGAATGCTCAGCCGATCCACGAGAATACGAATGAAGTTTTTGTTTCTCAAGAGACTGTGCCACAGTCAGAGGAGAAGCAAGATCTTAAGATTGCGCTAGGAAGCAAGAAAGATGCTGAGGCTCCAGTCAAAGAACATCTCACCTTCTCTTCATTACTCAGCTCTAGTCGTTCTCGTAAAGAACAAGAGGCTCTCCTATCTGAAGGAAATGCATCGGCTGCAGCGATCATTCCAGAGGCCGGAAATAATACGGAGTGGAAGAGCAGATTCATTGCTGGAGCAGATGGCGCTAACCTATTCCGTAAGGTTCGCCTTTGCATCGTGCAGCGTGAAGAAACGCTGGATACAATCGCAGAGAAATATCAGCTAAGTGCGCGGGAGCTGGGAATGTATAATCGATTGTCTGGGCAGAGTGTAGAAGAAGGGCAAGTGTTGTACATTCCGTAATTGAATTACAATGCGTACTCATATGAATAGGTGAATCCCGATCTGATAGTAGATCGGGATTTTTGTCAAATATAAGAATATATAAGTTTCACGTTATACATTATCCTTATATTTCTCGAATAAACGCTTACCCTCCGTAAAAGGATGTCGAAGGCGTTTATTCTTGTGTGACCGGAGAACGTTAGAATGTGGGGTATCTAACCAACGCAGAGTGATGAATCGAATGAAAATTCGACATATGCACGCTATAAGTCGAAATTCCGCTTAAAGTCCCGCTGTAGAAGCCTATTCAGGTTGACTAGGGATGACTCAAAATGTATTATGGAGTAAGCAATATCTAAGTAAAGACTGGGAACGGGAAGAGTAGGCGGTCAGCCCTTCAGAGAGCGGAATGCAAGTGCTGTGACATTCCGTAGGATACAGCCACCGAAGTCGCCCCGGAGTCGCCCTTCTGAGCTTGTCTTCATGGATATGAAAGATAAGTTAGGATGTGGCCGGTAGCAGCCGTTATCTGTACGAGTGTCGCGCTAAGCTTCTGAACCGTAAGGTGAAAGAAGTGCAGGTTTATTTTTCATTGGCGCGAAACAAAGGTGGTACCGCGAAAGAATGGCCTTTCGTCCTTTGAGACGAGGGGTCTTTTTGTTTTTTAGAAACCAACTACAAGTAACCAAGTGGAGGTATCAAAGAATGGCTGACCAAAACAATCTAACAGCGGCAGAGTTGCCGAACTTGCAAGATACAGCGGCAGATGCTGCCGCTGCAAATGATTCTAAGAATGAAGTGCCAACCACGTATGATCCGAAATCGGCAGAAACCAAGTGGTATTCCTATTGGACAGAGGGTGGATATTTCCGTGCAGGCGGGCGTCCAGATGCAAAAGCATACAGCATTGTAATCCCGCCACCAAACGTAACGGGAATGCTGCACATTGGTCATGCGCTTGATTTTACGCTTCAGGATATCCTGATTCGTACAAAACGGATGCAAGGCTTCGACACGTTGTGGCTACCAGGTACGGACCATGCCGGTATCGCAACGCAGACAAAGGTAGAGCAAAAGCTGCGTGAGCAGGGAATTTCTAGACATGATCTCGGCCGCGAGAAGTTCCTGGAGCAGGTGTGGGAGTGGAAAGATAAATATGCGAACACCATTCATGAGCAGTGGGCTAAGATGGGGCTTTCCCTTGACTATTCCCGCGAACGTTTTACCCTGGATGAAGGGTTGTCGAAAGCTGTACGCGAGGTATTCGTTAAGCTCTATAATAAAGGCTTGATCTACCGCGGCAAACGCATTATCAACTGGGACCCGGCGGCTCGTACAGCATTGTCGGATATCGAGGTTGAATATAAAGAAGTTAATGGTCACTTGTATCATCTGCGTTACCCGCTCAAAGACGGTAGCGGATTTATTACAGTAGCGACCACACGTCCGGAGACCATGCTGGGTGATACAGCGGTTGCTGTTCATCCGGAAGATGATCGTTATAAAGATCTGATCGGCAAAACGTTGATCCTGCCGATTATTGGCCGTGAGATTCCGATTATCGCTGATGATTATGTAGACAAAGAGTTTGGTAGTGGTGCGGTTAAGATTACACCAGCTCATGATCCGAATGACTTCGAGATGGGTCAACGTCACAATTTACCGCAGATTAACGTAATGGATGAGAGCGGTACGATGAATGAAGAAGCAGGACCTTACCAAGGTCAAGACCGGAGTGTATGTCGTAAGGCCATTACTGCTGACCTGAAGGAGCAAGGTGTGCTGATCAATATCGAAGATCATGTGCATCAAGTAGGACACAGTGAACGCTCTGGAGCGGTTGTTGAGCCGTACTTGTCCACACAATGGTTTGTAAAGATGCAGCCACTGGCTGAAGCTGCCATCAATGCACAGAAGGATGGGAACGGGGTTAACTTTGTACCGGACCGTTTCGAGAGAACTTACCTGAACTGGATCGAGAACGTACGTGATTGGTGTATTTCCCGTCAGCTGTGGTGGGGACATCGTATTCCAGCATGGTATTCCGAGTCTACTGGTGAATTGGTTGTGGCAAATGACGAGGAAGAAGCGCGCCGGATCAGTGGTCTAACCGACTTGAAACAGGACGAAGATGTACTGGATACCTGGTTTAGCTCTAATCTGTGGCCTTTTGCCACACTAGGATGGCCAGATGAGAACAGTGCAGATTTCAAACGCTATTATCCGAACGATGTGCTCGTAACAGGCTACGATATTATTTATTTCTGGGTAGCGCGGATGATCTTCTCAGCTCTTGAATTTACCGGAGAAAAACCTTTCTCAGATGTATTGATGCATGGTTTGGTACGGGATTCCGAAGGTCAAAAAATGTCCAAATCACTCGGGAATGGCGTAGACCCCCTTGAAGTAATCGAGAAGTATGGCGCAGATGCAATGCGTTACATGATTTCTACCGGAAGTACAGCTGGACAGGATCTACGCTTCCGTTGGGAAAAGGTTGAGCAGGCACGTAATTTCGCCAATAAGATCTGGAATGCATCACGCTTCGCGTTGATGAATTTGGAAGGCGTAAGCTTTGAAAATATTGACATTTCGGGTGAGCTAAGTACTGCTGATCGCTGGATTTTGCACCGTCTGAACGAAACTTCTCGTGAGATTACGCGTCTAATTGACTCGTACGAGTTCGGTGAGACCGGTCGCCAGCTGTACAACTTCATTTGGGACGATCTATGTGACTGGTATATTGAGTTCGCGAAGCTGTCACTTTACGGATCAGACGCCGCGGCCAAAGCGAAGACACAGTCTGTACTTGCCTATGTACTAGACCGCACAATGCGCTTGATTCATCCGTTTATGCCGTTTATTTCGGAAGAAATCTGGCAGCACCTTCCGCATGAAGGGGAGACGATTACGCTGGCTGCATGGCCGGAGTATGATGCTGCTCTGGAGAATCCGCAAGCCGTAGCGGAAATGAACCTGCTGATGGATGTAATCCGGGCCGTTCGTAATATCCGGGCTGAAGTGAATGTACCGATGAGCAAAAAGGTTGAATTGATCATCAAAGCGGGTAATGAAGAGACGCTGAGTATTATCACCCGTAACGACAACTACATTGGACGCTTCTGTAATACGTCTTCCTTCGAAGCTGGCCTGAATCCAGAAACGCCGGATAAGGTAATGTCCGCTGTAGTAACAGGAGCAGAACTGCTTCTGCCATTGTCGGGACTCATTGATATTGAACAAGAAATCGCTCGTCTGGAAAAAGAAGTGCAGACGCTGAACAGCGAAGTAGAACGCGTAGAGAAAAAGCTGAGCAATCAAGGCTTCGTGGCCAAAGCTCCTGCTAAAGTTATCGAAGAGGAACGGGCGAAGCAGGCGGATTATTCTGCTAAACGTGAGAAAGTACTTGCCCGCATCGCAGAGCTGAAAGGATAAGAGACATGGATGACCTAAATCGGGGCGGAAGTACCGCCCCTCTTGCGACATACACCGAAGCGGTTGATTGGATCAAGAGCCTAATCCCTTTTGGGATACGGCCAGGTTTAGATAGAATCGAGATGTTGATGGACAAGCTGGGAAATCCGCACCGTCGGCTGAAGTTTATTCATGTGGCGGGTACGAACGGCAAAGGTTCAACTTGTGCTTTTTTGACTAGTGCACTTATACAAAGCGGCTATTCAGTAGGCACCTTTACATCTCCGTATATTACAAAGTTCACGAACAGGTTCCAATATAATAATACGGACATCTCTGAAGAAACGCTTGTCGAGCTGGTTAACCAATTACGTCCACTAGTCCAAGAAATTTCGGAAACGGAGTTTGGCTCACCTACGATGTTCGAGGTAACTACAGCTGTAGCCATTCTATTTTTTGCGGGCGTCTCTTGTCCTGATGTTGTCGTATGGGAGACCGGGCTTGGGGGAAGGCTGGATGTAACGAACATCGTGACTCCGATTGTTTCTGTGATTACTAATGTTGGTCATGATCACATGGATATTTTGGGAGATACGCTAGAGAAGATTGCAATGGAGAAAGCCGGAATTATTAAGACGGGCGTACCTGTTGTTAGCTGCGTAACTCAGCCGGAAGTCGTAGCGGTTCTGAAAGAGAAAGCAGCGGCTTGCCGCTCTACTCTTTATCTTGCCGGAGAAGATTTTAGCTATGAGGCTAATGAAATCCGTGAGGATGTGCAGACTTTTCATTTTAAGGGTCCCTTTCGTTCGCTTGAACTTGGGATCGTAATGAAAGGCGAGCACCAGATTAGCAATGCGGCAGCTGCCATGATGGTACTTGAGGTTCTGCGTCAGTATATGGCCTTTATGCTTGAGGATGAAGATGTGCTTGAAGGTTTGCGCCACGCATTCTGGGCTGGAAGGCTGGAAGAGGTAAGCAAGTCTCCAAGGATTGTACTGGACGGAGCACATAATCCGGAAGGTGCGGAGAGTCTTGCAAAAAGTCTGCCTCAGCTCTATCAATACGGTAAATTAAATTTACTTATGGGAATGCTGTCAAATAAGCATCATGAATCCTACTTTAAGCATATACTGCCTATAGTGGATACGCTCATCCTGACCGAACCGGATTTCCAGAACAAAATGGACGCGGAGAATCTGCAAGTTATCGCAGAAAGTCTGCGGGAGAAATATGCCAAGGAAAACTTGGCAATCATAGTAGAACATAATTGGGGAAAAGCGCTGCAGCTACTGAAGTCGATTACAGCGGAGGATGACCTTGCCGTCGTATCTGGTACGCTGTATTTAATCTCTGACGTACGCGGTACACTTTTGCAGCAACCCGATACTGAAAAAGGCTGGTGACGACTGTTGGATACTACTGAACGTGTGCATTTTATAGGGATCGGCGGCTACGGAATGAGCGCGATTGCCCGGGTAATGCTAGAAATGGGATATACAGTTACGGGCTCCGATGTGGCTGCCCAAGAATTAACGGATAAATTGATTGCTAAAGGTGCCAAGATTTATATCGGGCATACAGCAGAACAAGTAAAAGGTGCGGATCTAGTCGTATACTCTACGGCTTTGTCTAGTGATAATGTGGAATGGGTGGAAGCTGAGCGTCTTAAGATTCCAATTCTGCATCGTTCGCAAATGTTAGCCCGTTTATTGAATGAACGTAAAGGGGTAGCCGTTGCTGGAGCACACGGGAAAACTACCACATCCTCCATGATTGCACTTGTGATGGAAGAGTGCGACGTTGATCCAACGTATATTATCGGTGGAGAGATTATGAATGTAGGTACGAATGCAAAGGCGGGACAAGGTGAGTTTGTAGTAGCGGAAGCGGATGAGAGTGATGGCTCTTTCCTGCACTATCACCCTTGGCTTGGGATCGTTACGAATGTTGAAGCGGATCACTTGGAAAATTACGACGGAGACTTTAACCGTCTTAAAGCTGCATACGTGCAGTTCATGAACCAAACGCGCGAAGATGGAACTGCTATAGTATGCGCTGATGACGAGAATGTGATCTCTCTTTTACCTGAAGTAACAGGTAAGGTGATTACTTATGGCATCAAGTCGAACACTGCAGATTATATTGCCACTGATATCGTTCTAGGCGATCGTCAGGTATCGTACACGATGAATCATAATGGAGAAGTGCTTGGACGGATTGAACTCTCTGTTCCCGGACAGTACAATCTTTATAATTCAATGGCAGCGGTAATCGCTTGTTTGAAATCAGGGATTTCTTTCGAGAAAATCGCTGTAGCGATTGTGAAATTCCATGGTGCGAAGCGCCGTTTTCAAGTGCTCGGAGAAGTCAATGACATTCTGGTCATTGATGATTATGCGCATCATCCTACAGAGATTCAGGCAACGATCAGTGCTGCCAAGGCAACAGGAAAACGGATTATTGCGGTATTCCAGCCTCAGCGCTATACACGTACTTTCTTCCTGTTAGATGCTTTCAGCCGTGCCTTTAGCGAAGCCGACGAAGTCATCATCACCGATATTTACTCTCCGGCTGGAGAGAAACAGATCGAAGGTGTTACTTCTGCGAAGCTGGTTGAGCTAATCGTTAAGAACAGTAATGCGGGCGCGAGACATCTGCCAACCAAAGAAGATGTTCTAGCTGATCTGACACCTCGTATTGCTCCAGGTGATCTGGTGATTACGATGGGCGCAGGCGATATCTGGAAGGTCGGATACGCACTGGCAGACGGGTTGAAGAAGAAGCATTAAGTTTACAAATTGAGGCTAATTCGAGGATATTTATATTCTCTATTCAATAGCACTTCCCCAAAATTTCGTTCAGATAATCCTTGTGTTTATCTGAAGGGAGTTTAGAGGGAAGTGTTTTTTTGGTATTGTTAACGTATTTACTGATATAGTTATAAAGTGCTATAGTGCTGTCAGAAGAGGATCGATTTTTCAACGTATATTTGGGATCCCCACAAAGTACCCGAGTACGCATCGAAGCAAAGCCGCACTTTGTGGGGATATTTTCGCATAGGTGGTGACGTATGAGCTCCCTGCTTGAAATTAGAACACTGATTTATTTGTTTATTTCCGGAAATTTATTTATATTGCTGCTTATAACCAATTATCGAAGTACCGCTGTTAAAGATACAGCCTCCACCTTGTTCATCCGATCAAAGGAAGTGCAGCTACTCTTTTGGTGTTCGATTTTATTATGGGATTATCTCCCTCATGCGTTGTCCATTCCGCTTAGCAATGCTCTGATCCTTGGAGGGTGCTGTCTAGAAATTACAGCGTTACTGCTGATGATGGGAATACTGGGGCCAAAAATAAAGCGATATTACATCATCCTTTCGGTATTGAGCACAATTAGTTTTAGTATCATCGCATTATTTTTTAATCATTCCAACTTGCGCATCGCTTGTACTTCACTTTGGTCTATACTATTTATAGTTTATCCAGCTTATCATCTAACTGTGAATAAAAAGGCTACCCCTCTTCAAAAAATATTAGGCGTATTATTTTATGTATTTGCAGCGATTATGCTGATGCGGGCGCTTGTTGCATTGATTTGGGAGCCCGAGATGAATGTGTTCTCCACCAATCTTACGCAGTATTTGTATTATCTGGGGATGTATTTATTATTTATTGTGGGGGCTGCCGGTTTTATTCTACTCTCAAATGAGCATTCCTTCGTCAAACTAAAAAGAATAGCTAGTTATGATGATTTGACTGGGATTCTAAACCGTGGGGCATTTCTTCAGGAAGCGGAGATAAAGCTTGAAAAGGCAGTTCGAGAGCATGCCTACTTCTCATTTTTGCTATTGGATTTGGATTATTTTAAACAGGTCAACGATACTTATGGTCATGATACCGGTGACATTGTGCTGGAAGAGTTCGCATCGACGATTAAAGATAATCTCGGAAATGGCGATTTGTTTGGCAGACTAGGGGGCGAGGAATTCGCAGTCATACTCTGTGGGGTAGATGAGCAGAGCTGCGACCAGAAAGCTGAAGCGCTTCGTGAGGCGATAATGAAAACTTCCACTAATAAGGTTCAACAGGGGTACACAGTTAGTATAGGTGTAATTACGATCATGCCAGATCAGGAGATTTCGATAAATAAGTTGTACAAGCTAAGCGACAAGGCATTATATCAGGCCAAACAAGAGGGAAGAAATAGAGTCATCAGATACCGATATGTATACTGAGAGTCAGGAATACTAGGGGAGGTGAACTTCACTTATATGCATCTGGATCTCCAGACACTGCTGGTGTGTCTCTTTTTGTGGCAATCGTTCACGGTGCTGCTTATCGTGGTGTATCGTTTGCGTTATCCGCAGGAACAGACTTCTTCATTGTTTATTACAGCAAAATATTTGCAACTAGCAGCCTTGATCCTCTTATTACTGAAGGATTTTATAGATACACTACTTAGTCTACCGATCATAGCACTTCTTGCTTTGGCTGGAGGCACGCTCGAAAGCTTGGCGCTTCTAATGCTTCTCAGAGTGTTCGGGAGCAAAGTGGAGAGATATTATTCTATATTATTCGGAGTATCCATTCTAGTTGTGGTGCTTATGTATTTGTTGATGCCAAAGGATCCTCTCGTTATTCCAGTCGCTTGTCTGGCTGGAGTTCTGATTATAGTCTATCCTGCTTATATACTATGTCTGAAGGTCATGGAGACTTCGCTACAAATAATAATGGGACTGCTATATTGTCTTGTCATCTTGTCGTTGGCGGGGAGAGCCTTAGAACCGCTGTATTCCGTATTAGGAATCAATACACAAGTTGCACAATTTCTTTATTTGTTTTTTTATCTCGGGATTTATTTGTATATGTTTCTAGGAACCGCGGGAATTATGCTGCTTTATAGAGAAGATTCCTTTGCAGAAATGGAGCGGGTAGCAACTTATGATGAGTTGACCGGTATTTTGAATCGCAGGTCGTTCGTTCTGCGTGCTCGGCCTTTAATAGCTGCTTCAGCGATGAAGAAACTGCCCTATTCTTTTTTACTGCTGGATGTCGATCACTTTAAGAGCATAAATGATAATTACGGCCATAATACAGGTGACCAAGTACTAACTGATTTGGCGTCTAAAATAGAGCAGCAGCTTGGTCATGGTGATCTGATCGGAAGATTTGGGGGAGAAGAGTTCGCAGTGCTCCTGCACAGAGCCGATGAGAAGAGTAGTGATGTTATTGCTGAAGGAATGCGCACAGCTGTTATAGGTTCAATGATTCATGGTGTACCGCTGCACTACACGATAAGTATTGGAGTCATTACGATAGAATCGGGCGAACGTTTTTCACTAAATAATCTCTACAAACTTTGTGATAATGCATTGTATCAAGCTAAGAAAAAGGGTCGGAACTGCGTTGTTAGAAGCTACGAAATATAAAAGTGTCTTCCTTTCGTCATTAGATGAGGAAGACACTTTTTTGTTTGCATAGAAAATAGTTCAGAATACCTAACGAGTATAAAATTTTGGAATAGACAATTCATGTTCGTGTATTACTGGAAAAGTAGTTTTTTTGCTTGAATCTTCAAAAAAATAGCGATATATATAGGTTTATCGCAATGATTTTCGAATAAAGCATGAAAATATATAAAAATTTTAAAGGTTTCCCTATAAATCGACAAAAATTTTAAGTGAAATGAGTTACTATTGAACTGCATCTAAAGTTGCAGTGATAAGTAGAGAGGATTTATATAAAAAATTCAAGGAGCCAGAGTCATGCGAGAAAGAATGCTGTTCCTTTCAGCACAGAATCAAAGCGCAGAGGATCTAGAAGGAGAAATGAGAACAGGGAGTATTCTCGAGATTTTGCTAGGGAAATTTGATATTGATTTGCTGACGTATGCCAGTACGCACAAGGATATGTCTACAAATGATGGAGCTGCACTAACGGTTCATTACATTAACGGGTGCATTACCTCGTGGAGATCTATGCTGCGTCCCTTACATATATTACGGAATTTCACTAATCGGAGTCATGCGGAGAAAGACATGAAGAGTACCATCATGGAGCTTTGTAGATCGAATAATTACAGACATGTATTTATATCGCATAGCTTGCTGGGAAATTGCATTGATATGGTTCGTAATCTGCTTCCTGAGGCCAGTGTTATTACAGATACGTATCGTTTTGAGAGCGGGCTTGCCGTTGGAAAAGAAATTGGGAAGCCGAGCAGCAGTAATCCTTATTATAAACTAAATGAGGCTTTGGTTCGGCGGAATAAGCGGAGACTAATGAATAAAACGGGTGTACTCTTGGCCACCTCGGAATGGGATGCCCTTTCATTCAAATCTCTATCCTTTGCGGATGCCCGTAAAGTTCATGTTGTTCCTCATTTCATAAAAATGAATGAATACGACGCTTTTACTGAGCCTGTTGCAAAAGAAAATTCAATGGTTCTGCACTGGAATATGAACACCAGACAGGGGATTAAGGCTGCCCAAAACTTCTTTAAGAAAAGCTACCCTTTGATTAAAGAACAAGTGCCTGATATCAAGTGTTACATCACCAGTCATGAGGTTCATATGGATGTATTGTCGCTTGTAAAGGATGATGTATCAGTTATTATCACCGGACCTTTGAAACCGTCTGCTGATTATATACGTCGTGCTAAAGCGGTTCTTGTGCCTATCCTTGAAGGTTGTGAAGTCTCCAGAAATATTCTGGAATCATGGGCACTCAAAACGCCGGTGGTTACAAGTTCTATAGTATGCGAGCGATTGAACTGTGAGCATAACCGTAATATTTTGCTTGCTAATACCTCAGTTGATGTTGTTGCTAGCGTAATAACGTTGTTGAAGAATCCTGAGATGGCAACGATTATTGCTGATCGGGCGCATCGCACATTGTTGAAGGATTACGAAGTGAATTATGTGAAGAACAAGATTCTTAGTCTTGTGTAAAAGGTACGCCCGAGAAGGCTCTGCCTGCAATATATAAAAAACCCGCGAGGACGTTTTAGGGTCCTACGCGGGTTATTTCATTTTTGTATGATTTTACAGCAGGTTGCGGCGTAATTCTTCTGGAGATTTCGGAGACAACATTCCAAGTGGAATATCGAATACTGTACGCGCTCCACTCTGTCCTTCTTGACTCATACGCTGAGCGGCTCTGGCATAGGCCACGAGAACACTAGCTGTAAATTCTGGATTGCTCTCCAGCTTCAGGCCGAATTCAACAATCTGCTTCGTACCTTCCCCTGTTACACCACTGCGAATAACAAACCCGCCGTGCGGAATTCCGCTATGCTGAGCTGCCAATTCTTCTTCAGTGATGAAAGTAACCGTAGTATCATAATCTGCAAAATAGTTCGGCATGTTCACGATTTCTGCACGAATGCGTTCTTGATCTGCTCCTGCCTCAGCCACTACGAAACACTCTCTAAGGTGTTTTTGGCGAGTGGTAAGCTCTGGTGTTTCACCAGCGCGAATGGCCTCAATAACCTCTTGTACTGGAACGGTATATTGTACACCAGCTTTAACTCCATCTACTCTGCGGATCGCATCGGAGTGGCCTTGGCTAACGCCTTTGCCCCAGAAGGTGTATTCTTTACCTTGTGGAAGAATAGCTTCAGCGAGCAGACGATTCATTGAGAATAAGCCTGGATCCCAACCAGTAGAAATTACGCTGAGTGTTCCACCTTGTTTAGCTGCGGCGTCAACGGTCTCGTAGAACTCGGGGATTTTGGCATGAGTATCAAAGCTGTCCACGGTATTAAACATCCGGGCAATGGCTGGTGTTTGTTCTGGCAGATCGGTAGCCGATCCTCCGCATAGAATCATAACATCCACTTTACCCTTATATTGTTCGACGGCAGAGATATGTTCGAACTTCACACCGGCTTCTCCGGCTTCCAGTTGTCCAGGTTCTCTGCGCGTAAAGATCGCAACTAGCTCGATATCTTCACTTTGGTTGATAGCCTTACGTACACCTTTTCCTAAATTTCCGTAGCCTACAATAGCTGCTTGAATTTTTTGTTTCAGAAGAAGCCCTCCTAATCAGTAGTGAACTAAAGCATCATTTCTAGCTTACCTAGTATAGTGTACACTTTTAGCTCTTTTTATATAGTATATAAAAGGTACATGTAATGTAAACTGAATCTGCATAATCTTTCATAATTCCTATGGCTTAAAAATAGCATATCTCTCTATTGTCTATCATATATTTACTTATAGATTAGATGAGGTGAGGTGTAACTGTTGAATAACGGAAGAATGACATTCCGATTTGACGTGAACAAGGACGAGCCTAAACCAAAGCCTAAAGTGGTGGAGCGCTGGTCAAATGGCGGATTGGGCACAGCTGAAGAGTACGCTGAGGGACTGCGTCAAGAGGTAGGTCCAGCACAGCAAACATGGCTTTATGAGCCTGATTTTCGTTCCACGCATGAGGCACCACCGGAAGATTCCTATGACTATTACTCGGGTACTGTAGATCCACGCCAGGAAGAATGGGACGAACAGGATAAGGATTTTAGATATACACAGCAATCGTATCTTCTGTCAGATATGGTTTCGGATAGCAGGGATAAATTAGAGAATGTATCCTCTGGCAGTTACGGAGGCTCTTATCATACTCGACGTCCTTCGTATTGGTGGAAATTAGCTCTTTCTGTTACGGGAGCCATCGGCACAGGGGTACTGCTTGGTTATGCTGCACTTTCTTTCTTTTACGGAGGGAATATGGACAGTAGCTCTGGAAATGGGACAGCAGACATGGCGGCTACTTCAGTGCAGTCCAGTGGAGCTAAAGATCCGGCAGGTGTAGGTACATCAGGATTACCAGTGACGGGTACTGAAAATGCAGGGAAGAACACCATCCCAGTTCAAGTAGCTGCGCAAAGCTATTATCTGCTGCAGTACGGAGTATTCAGTACACCTGCAGGCGCTGAAGAGGCTCGTCAGGAGCTGTTAACTGCAGGTTTGGCCGCGGGTATGGATCCTGCCGACGGCAATCGTGTGTATGCTGGAATATCATCCGACCGTGAACAGGCCAAGCTACTTAGCAGCGGACTAAAGAATCAGGGTATTGAGCTGTATGTGAGAGAGGTGGCACTTCCCGGGGCTGAACAGCTTGTCTATACCGGTAATGCAGAGGAAGTGAAGAACTATTTCTCCGTGAGTGGGCAGCTGCTCAGTGAACTAAGCAGTCAATCTGCTTCTTTACTTAGCGCTGGCCAAACTAGTACGACAGCAAATACCCCCGCTATGAGTGATCTCCATCTGCAATGGAGTGAAGCAGTAAAAGTGCTGGAACAAGGCGTATCTCCTGAAGCCAAAAGCATTTGCGCAGCGTTAAAGAAATCAATGAGCCAAGGGATATCAGCCTGGAGTGAATATAACAAGAACAAGGCTCAGGGCCTACTTTGGGAAGTGCAAGAATCGATGCTGAGCTTTTTGACTAGCCAGAAACAGCTGCTAACTGCAATGAATTAACTGATAGATTGTTGACATTAAAGACAGCAAGCCTCCAGATGTGGGGGCTTGCTGTTTTGGCGCGAAAGAGGAAATTATCCCTATATAACTTAAACTATAATTGATACGGAGGATGGTATCGCTCCGCAACTTTTAGTGCAAATGGTGGTAAACATTACCGTAAGGGATTTTACGTTTGTATTGATCACAATTTCACCGTATAATAATTAGGGTGTCAAAAAATGGCGAGGGAAGACTGAGATGAAGAAGAAAAATGTAGGAACACTGCTGTTATTTCTAATTCTAGGCTGGCTGGCTGGAGCCTGGATCGCCAAGCTACTGCAGCCGGTAAAGGCTCTTTCTTTTCTAACAACATCGACTGTGCTTAAGTGGTCTCCGCGAGCCGATTTGGACATCATAACCTATGACATCACTATTCATTTGAAATTGTGCATGCTAAGTCTCGTCGGTATTATTACAGCTGTATGGCTGTACCGAAGACTGTAACTCTCGTTACTGATCAAGAAGGGACGTTTACAACGTGGACAACTCACAACACATTATTTTAGCCTCAGGTTCACCGCGTCGACGAGAGCTTTTGTCTTTACTGGGCTTGCCTTTTGAGGTCATTACCAGCGAAGCGGACGAAAGCACACCACCGGACTTTACGCCGGAGCAAATCGTGCGCAGTTTGGCTCTGCGAAAAGCAGAGGCTGTAGTGGCTGCAGCAGGAGAGCGTAACGCAGTAATTATTGGTAGTGATACGATTGTTGTACTAGATAACACTGTGCTAGGCAAACCGGTGGACGAGCTGGACAGTAAATCGATGCTTACCAGACTTCAGGGCCGGAATCATAAGGTATACACGGGTGTAGCCTGTATTGGACTTCCGCATGGAAAGACTATAGTGGAGCACCGTGTTACTTCCGTAACGATGAGAGCAATGACGGAGAATGAAATTATTGCTTATATAGCTACGGGAGAGCCCGCTGATAAGGCTGGCTCTTATGCGATACAAGGGCTTGGCTCCACCTTGGTGGAACGAATTGAAGGCTGTTATTTCAATGTTGTCGGATTGCCGCTGTCGCTTCTTGGCGAAATGCTGTCCGAGTTCGGTATAACTGTATTGAACCGGTAGGAAGCTTGGGAAAGAGGGATAGGGATGGAGTCGCAATCAGTAATGCTGCGGGACCTCCCCCATGAAGAACGACCAAGAGAGCGCATGATGCATTATGGGGCGGAATCATTAAGTCAAGCGGAGTTGTTAGCCATTCTGCTGCGTACGGGAACACGCCGTGAATCGGCTATTCATATTGCACAGCAGATGCTGGGGAAAATCGGTGGCCTGCGTGGGCTAGTTGACCTTAGCATCGAAGAACTGACCGAAATCAAAGGTATCGGCCCTGCCAAGGCCGTGCAACTAAAAGCAGGCATCGAACTTGGAAGGCGCCTTGCGAACTCCAGGTTTAACATGCCGGTCATTATCCGTTGTCCTGAGGACGCTGCGGAGATACTGACTGAGCAATTGCGTTATCTGCAGAAGGAGCATTTTGTCTGCTTGTTTCTGAATACGAAGAATCATGTGATAGGACAAGAAACGTTGTCTATGGGCAGTCTTAATGCTTCGATTGTTCATCCTCGTGAGGTATTCCGAGCAGCTATAAAATGTAGTAGTGCCTCTATCATATGCGCACATAATCATCCTAGTGGTGATCCAACGCCTAGTCCTGAGGATATCTCCTTGACCTCAAGACTGCTTCAGGCAGGCGAGATTGTCGGGATTGACGTGTTAGATCATCTAATTATCGGTGATAGCAGCTTTGTAAGCTTGAAAGAAAAAGGACACATGTAATATAAATGTGAAGATTTACTTAGGAAAAGGAGAATTAGCATGTTGGGTAGTTTTACGAAAGATTTAGGAATTGACTTGGGGACAGCGAATACGCTTGTCTATGTACGCGGTAAGGGGATCGTTGTAAGAGAGCCTTCCGTTGTAGCCATTAACACTGACACTAAGACGATTGAAGCCGTGGGTGAATCCGCTAAAAAGATGATCGGTCGTACACCGGGAAACATTCGTGCGATCCGTCCGATGAAGGATGGCGTTATCGCTGATTTTGACACAACGGCTACGATGATAAAATATTTTATTCGTCAAGCACAGAAACAACGTTCTATGTTCCAACGTCACCCTAATGTAATGGTCTGCGTACCATCCGGCATTACTGCTGTAGAGCAACGTGCCGTAGAAGATGCTACTAGACAAGCTGGTGCTCGCGAAGCTTACATTATCGAGGAACCTTTTGCTGCAGCGATTGGTGCAGATCTACCGGTATGGGAGCCAACAGGAAGTATGGTTGTTGATATCGGCGGAGGTACTACTGAAGTTGCTGTAATTTCACTCGGCGGTATTGTTACTAGTCGTTCCGTACGTGTTGCGGGTGATGAAGCGGATGAGTCCATCATTCAGTACATCAAACGTCAGTACAATCTGATGATTGGTGAACGTACTTCGGAACAGCTTAAAATGGATGTAGGTTCTGCCTTGCCACTTGAGAAAGCTGAGACTATGGAAATTCGCGGACGCGATCTCGTTACAGGCCTGCCAAAGACGCTTACAATTACTTCTGATGAGATCTGTGAAGCATTGTCCGATACAGTGAGTTCTATTATTGAAGCTGTTAAAGTAACTTTGGAAAAATGTCCACCGGAGCTCGCAGCAGATATTATGGATCGCGGGATTGTCTTGACAGGTGGAGGCGCCTTGCTTCGTAACTTGGATAAACTGCTTGCGCGTGAAACTGGAATGCCAGTTATTGTCGCTGAGAACCCTCTGGATTGTGTAGCGATTGGAACAGGAAAGGCGCTTGATAATATCCATTTGTTCAAGAGTCGCAGCAGTTCCAGTCTTCGCTCTAAGAGATAAGCCTATGTATTGCCACTTGTGTACGTCAACCCCTGTTATGGGAGAAATACTGTTGTTAGAGGGTGTTGAAACTGTTTAAACTCTTAAGCAATAAACGTCTGTTTATTCTGTTGATTACACTGGTGCTGTTCATTGTGGTGATGGGCTTCAGCTTGGCATCAAGGAGTTCCTTGTCCTGGCCGGAGAACTTTCTTAGAGATACTACTGGTTTCGTGCAAAAAATGTTCTACAAGCCCGCTGGATATGTAGCGGGCTTGTTTGAAGATATCGGAAATCTGAAAGATCTTTCTAAGGAAAATGAGCAGCTGAAGATTCTAGCCGCCCAATATGCACGTGATAAAGCGCAATACAATTTCATTCAGGTAGAAAATGAGCAGTTAAAGGAACAGTTGAAGTTCACGAAAGCTCAGGAGGAATTGTATAAATATCAATACCATATTGCGCAGGTGGTTAGTCAGACAACAGAACCAAGCAATAGTACGATTGTAATCGATTTAGGTGCTAAAGATGGCGTTAGACCAAATATGTCTGTGATCTCGGTTGATGGATTAGTAGGTGTTATTAGTCAAGTCAGCAATTTCACCTCTACGGTGAAGCTGATGACCATGATGGATACGAATGACCCTAATTCTCAGCCGCCTATTGCGGCAACCGCTATTAACAAAGAGGGCAAAACCTTTGGTATGATTGAAAGCTATGATCCGAAGACAAACAAGTTATTGATGAACAAGATCCCGCCAGGTGATCCTATTGCGCCGAAGGATGTTATCGTTTCTTCTGGTATTGGGGGATTGTATCCGCGAGGATTGACCATCGGTACCGTTGAAAGCGTTGAGGTTGGTGAATTTGGATTAACCTCCACAGCAGTGATTAAGCCTTCAGCAGAATTTCAAGACTGGAAGCAGCTGATTGTTGTTTTTACGGAGGAGCGTGCTGAATAGTGAATATGCGCAGATCTGTTCTTGTTCTGTTACTGTTCCTCTTGTTCATTCTGGAGGGAACCATTCTGCCTTGGCTGATTCCAGATGTATGGCAGATGCGAATTATTCCGAATCTAGTGTTCGTTGTGCTATTGTTCGTGGCTGTATATCATCATCGTCATACAGCGCTTATACTGGGCCTAACTTTCGGACTATTACATGATGTCGTTTTTTATGGCAGAATTCTAGGAGCACATTCTTTTGCGATGGGTCTGTCGGCTTATTTAATTGGCCTTCTGTTTCAGATTCCGCGTGCGCCACTGCCTCTTATGATGACTGTGATTCTGCTCGGAAGCTTGCTAGAGGATAGTGTGTTATTTGGTATTTATAGTGTATTCAATCTCAATCAGGAGCCTTATAGCTGGGCTATTTTGAATCATATGCTACCAACGATGCTCTTTCATTTTGCTATTGCTCTGATCCTCTACATACCGTTACGACGCCAGCTTGAGCTGATCAAGAAAGAGAAGAGTACGGAAGAAGCGGCATAAAGAAGCTTCTATTTTCTTTCTTAATAAAGCAGGAATTTAAGGGGCCCGGCACGAATGAATGAGGATAGGGGGCCAGGCATATGACAGTAAAATCCAAGCATGTAAGGATTAAGGGCATCAAGGATGGCCTGATATTCCTGCTAGACGACAAGTGTCCCTTCGAAGATCTTCTGAGCGAGCTTCGCTATAAGCTGGAGCACAGCCATCAAAATATTTTGACTGGACCGATTGTCCATGTAGATATTAAGCTGGGCAATCGTCCCGTAACTGAGGAAGATAAGGAAGCTGTGCTGGAGATTCTGAAGGGACAGGGAAATCTACTGATTCGTTCCATAGAGGCGCTTCCAGTGCCCGGCAGTGAGGATAATGACGCGTTGTTTCTTATGAGCGGGATTCTTCGTTCCGGTCAGGTGCTGCACCATGATGGAAATCTTTTATATCTGGGGGATGTGAACCCAGGAGGAACTATTACCTGTTCAGGCGATATCTATATTCTAGGATCACTTAGAGGTATGGCGCATGCTGGAGTAGATGGAAATGAAGAGGCGATTATCGCTGCTTCATTAATGTCTCCGACACAACTGCGAATTGCTGATATTATCAGTCGTCCTCCCGATGAGTGGGAAACCCGAGAAAGCAGTATGGAGTTTGCATATTTAACGAACGGAGCTATGCAAATCGATAAAATTCATAATTTAGTCAAAGTACGTCAGGATTTAAATGTGTTTAAAGGGGTGTAGCCTCCATGGGAGAAGCGATAGTCGTAACCTCGGGCAAAGGCGGAGTTGGCAAAACAACCACAACAGCCAATATTGGAACCGCACTTGCACTGCAGGGTAAAAAAGTATGTCTCGTCGATACCGACATTGGACTGCGTAATCTGGATGTAGTAATGGGGCTTGAGAATCGTATTATTTATGATCTTGTGGATGTAGCGGAGGGTCGTTGTCGCCTAAATCAAGCACTCGTTAAAGACAAACGCTTTGATGAGTTGTATATGTTGCCCGCAGCTCAAACGAAGGATAAAACGTCCGTCACTCCTGAACAAGTAAAAGATATTATTCTCGAACTGAAGAAGGAATATGAATATATTTTGATTGATTGTCCAGCAGGGATTGAACATGGCTTCCGCAATGCGATTGCCGGTGCGGATAAAGCGATCGTGGTTACCACACCAGAGCATGCTGCTGTGCGGGATGCGGATCGTATTATCGGACTGCTTGAGCAGTCACATGTGGAATCGCCAAAGCTGGTGGTAAATCGTATTCGCCCAGGTCTTGTAAAGTCTGGGGACATGCTTGATATTGAGGATATTTTACAGGTGTTGAATATTGATCTTATCGGAATTGTTCCGGATGATGAACTGGTCATTAAGGCCGCAAATAGTGGAGAGCCTACAGTTATGAATCCCGATTCGTCAGCAGCTATTGCCTACCGCAATATTGCTCGTAGAATTTTAGGTGATGCTGTGCCGCTAATGCAGCTTGATCGGAAACCGGGAGCATTTAAGAAGTTCAAGAAATTTTTCGGTATGGCTTAATTCTGCACCAAGCAATCTTACTATAGAAGCATTAACGGTCCCACCACTAGAGAAATCTATGGGTGGGATTTATTTATTTAGTGGTATTTAAGTGCTCCACCTTGGGTGGGCTTGTTCTAAAGAGACTTCCGTGCTTCATAAAATGGAAGTAAAACAAGCCCGTCCGGAGGGATAAACATGGATCTCAAATCAGATATCAAAAATCGCCGCAAGGAGCGTATTCGTAGTTTGCTGGAGGAAATCCCGAATATAGAAACAGCAGAGGTGCCTCCGTTATTCGTTATGCCCGAAAAGAGTACGAGCTTCAAGGAGTGGGGTACGGGGTTTAAGAAAAATGAGGAGCAATCATCTATAGAGCCTGATCCGGAAGTGATGTGGAAAGAGAGACGGGGTGGCTGGGAGGAACCGGGAGGAGGAGGCTCTAAATTTTCTTCCGGTTTTATTCGACGGGTTATAGCCAGTGTGCTTGTGTTTGGAGCGGTGTGGGGAGTTTTTGCAGTTCACCAGCCATGGTCCTATAAAGTCCAAGCCTTTATTAGTGATGCCTTGAGTAATGAAATGGATTTCACAGCAGTGCGGGTCTGGTATGAGGAGAATTTTAATGGTGCACCGGCGTTCATACCGATATTTGGTGACAAAGACGAACCTGCTCAAAAGGCAGCAGCTCAACATGAGCTTAGTGCCCCGGTAGCTGGAAGTATTGTGGAGCCCTTTGCCTCCACGCTAAAAGGTGTAGAAATTATGCCTCAAATCGATTCAACCTCAAATGTGACGGTGAAGAGTATAGACATGGGACGTGTTCTTTCCATCTCTAAAGAATTGGACGGTGGCATTCGAATTGCGGTTCAACATTCTGGAGGAATTACAGCAGAATACGGACATTTAAATGGCACTAAGCTGGAGATTGATGACTGGATTCAGAGTGGAGATGAACTCGGGTGGATGCTGGAGAAAGAGGGCTCCTCAGCTCCAACGCTATTCTTTGCAGTGATGAAAGACAAGACTTATATTGATCCTACAGAAGTGGTATCGTTTGATTAGGATCTTAGGGATCGATCTGTCACTACATCCATTGTTCGTAATCATTATGTTGTTTTCTGTACTCACAGGACAATTTCTGGAGTTGCTAACTTTATTTACGATCGTCCTCATTCATGAAATGGGACATGTGGTGGCTGCCCTTTTAGTTGGTGTTACAGTCAAATCGGTTCAGCTTCTTCCGTTTGGCGGAGTTGCGGTTATTGAGGATCATGGGCGGCTCACCGCTAGTCGTGAGATTGGTATTGCACTTGCCGGTCCGCTGCAAAATGGAATCATGATTGTTATGGCTCTTGGGCTTCAGCAAGCAGGTTATGGTAATCAGGAATTTTTAGTCTATTTTATAAATGCTAATGCCATCATTGCGCTCTTTAATCTTTTGCCTGTTCTGCCACTTGACGGAGGCAAAGTACTTCAGGCTACAGTTAGTTTATTTCTTCCTTATTACTATACTTTGCTATGGAGCGGACGAGTGAGCGTTGCTGCAAGCATTTTTGTGATTGTTTATGCGCTATTGCCTCTTGGAGCAGGTGGAGGCTTGAGGCTGAACATGGTTATGATCGGTGCTTTTTTATTGTATTCAAATCTCACGGATCATCGGAATTTACCGTACCGATTTGTTGCGTTTTTGATGAATAGGGAGGCGGTTTATGAGTATCATTTGCGGACAGGAAGTGTGGCTCGTCCAATTGTTGCCTTATCTGCGAAACCTTTAGATGCTATATTGCGTCTATTTAAACGTAATCAATATCATTTTATCTATGTATTAAACGGCGAAGGAAATGTTGTTGCTGTTGTGCCGGAACAGCGCTTAATATCTACCTACTTCGGAATGTAGTGTATTTATACAGAGCGTGAGAAGGGATGAATGAATGAACGAAACCAGAGGTGAAGCCATGAAACAGATGATCGTTCACTGCACGCAGCACATTACCCGAATGGCTCTTCTGGAGAACGGAAGGCTTGTGGAGTACGCGGCTGAACGCGATCAGCAGCAAGGGCTGGTCGGAAGTTATTATAAAGGCCGTGTGATTAACGTACTTCCAGGTATGCAGGCTGCTTTTGTTGACATTGGACAGAAGAAGAATGCTTTTTTATATGTTGATGATGTATTGCACCCTCATTTGGATAGACAGCCGGATGTGAAGCCTTCTATCGAGACGCTTTTGCAGCCGGGTCAGGATATTGTTGTACAAGTAAGAAAAGAGCCTAGTGGCGGCAAAGGTGCGCGTGTAACGACCCATTATACATTGCCCGGTCGTTGGATGGTGTACATGCCTTTTGCCGATTATGTTGGGGTATCCAAAAAAATAAGTCGCGATGCAGAACGTAGCCGGCTCAAAGGAATTGGTGAACGTCTGCGAATGAAAGAAGAGGGGGTTATTATGCGGACCGTCTCTCAGGATGAGCCGCATGAAGCAGTGGAAGGTGATCTTTCATTTTTACGTGCGCAATGGGATAACATTACACGTCGGGCACAAACTGCAGAAGCCCCAGCTCTACTTCATCGTGATCTTAGTATTGTTCAGCGCTTTATAAGAGATGCTTTTAATCCACAGCGTGATCAGTTGATTATAGATTCTCCAGTTGCAGTTAAAGAAGCCAAGGCATTTCTGGATGACATGGCACCTGATGGGTACAAGCCTGTGAGTTTATATAATGGACCGGAGTCCATTTTTACAGCTTATGGGGTTCAGGAACAGCTGCACAAGAGCTTCAGTCGCAAGATCACGCTGGAGGGCGGAGCGACAATGATCTGGGATGAGACGGAGGCGCTCACCGTTATTGACGTGAACACCGCGCAATACATTGGAGGAGCATCCCTTGAAGAGACGGTGACGAATACTAATTTGCTTGCAGCAGAGGAGATTGGTCGTCTGATCCGTTTGCGAGATACGGGCGGAATTATTATTGTTGATTTTATTGATATGGAAGAAGAAATACACCGTAAAATGGTTACCGAGCGGCTGGAGAAAGTGATCTGCAAGGATCGAACCAAAACCCATATTCTCGGTTGGACAAGACTTGGACTCCTCGAGATGACCCGGAAGAAGGCAAGACATGATTCAGCCAGCTTCGCACCTATCCTTTGTCAGTGCTGCGGAGGGACTGGAAAAGTTGGAGAATGGATGGAATGAGTTGACGATGGGAGATAAGTATGATAATATCTTCAAGTATGTGTTTGATTGATTCGGTCCTGCACATGCTGTAACCGCTCCGATCGGGTACATAAGTGCAGTTCCCACGGGAATCTGCCACCTAGACTAGGCGAGTCTGAGACATGAGGAGGTGCAAGTAAAATGTATGCAATTATCGAAACTGGCGGTAAACAATACAAAGTCCAAGAGGGCGATGTTTTGTTCATTGAGAAGTTGGAAGCTGAAGACGGCGCAAGTGTAACTTTTGACCGTGTATTGGCTGTTTCTAACGAAGGTGGTCTGACTGCAGGAACTCCGCTCGTAAGCGGCGCGTCTGTAACAGCTAAAGTCGAGAAACATGGTAAAGGCGCTAAGGTTGTAGTTTACAAATACAAACCTAAGAAGAACTACCACAAGAAACAAGGCCATCGTCAGCCGTACACGAAAGTAACTATCGAGAAGATTCAAGCGTAAGAAGGTGCGTGAATGATTAACGTACGGATTACACGATCTTCGGATCTAGGAACTATCGTTGGCTTTGAGGTAAAAGGGCACGCGGGTTATGCAAAGCGTGGCGAAGATATCGTATGTGCCGGTGTTTCGGCCGTAACGGTTGGAACCGTCAATTCGATTGAGACTTTGACCGGAATCTCCATGGATACATCCATGAAGAACGGATTCCTAAGTGGAACATTAGGTTCCATTGATGATTTCGATACTTCCGCGAAGGTGCAATTGCTGCTTGAATCCATGGTCGTGATGCTAAATGATATCGCAGAATCATACGGAAAGTATCTTCAAATAGAGCAAGTAAATATTTAAAGAAGGAGGTTGACAACATGTTGAAATTGAATCTTCAATTGTTCGCATCGAAAAAAGGTGTAGGTTCCACAAAAAACGGACGGGATTCCCATTCCAAACGTCTTGGCGTGAAACGTGCTGACGGTCAAGCAGTAACCGGCGGTAACATCTTGGTTCGTCAACGCGGAACAAAAATTCACCCAGGCACTAACGTAGGCATCGGTAAAGATGATACGTTGTTCGCATTGGTGGATGGCGTAGTGAAGTTCGAACGTTGGGGCCGCGATCGCAAAAAAGTGAGCGTATACCCAGTTGATGTCGCTCCGGTAGCAGCGGCACTGGAAGCGTAAGCTTACGGAACCATATTTGCATGTAGAAGCCTCCGGCATGAGTGCCGGAGGCTTTTTTGTAGAATATTCAGAAGCGTTTGTGGATACCTCTTTGAGCACTTTAGAAATGTATACCTTCAGAGTTTTAAGAAAACATAAACATCCTTAGACATATGTGAAATCTCACGGTTATCTCTGGTGAACTACAGGGAACTGCTGTGTTATACTAGGAAATGGTAATTGATGAGGGTAATAATCTAAACGAAGTCATGAATTTTGCGAACTGAGGGACGGGGAGAAAGAATGAAATCCTGGAAAAGTGCAATCTGGGCAGTCATGTTATCCGTAATGCTTCCTTTAGGACTCGTGTATTGGCATACCTCCCTTTTGACGTGTCTGTTGCTTGGAATTTGGGTAGCAGCAACGGTTGCTTTCAGTTTGATTTGGAATCAGCGTCATTGGGAACGGGAACTCCGTATACAAGAGAACACTCTGCAACAGGCGGCGATTCGGACACTGAATCATCATCGTCATGATTGGATGAATGATTTGCAGATTCTTTACGGATATATTCAGCTTGGAAAGCCTGATAAATCCGTGGAGTGTGTGGAAAGAATAAAGGAACGCATAGCGCTTGATAGTCGTATCGCTAAGCTGGGCATTCCTTCATTGGTCTTCTATATCCAATCTTTCCGAACTTACCGGACTAGTCTGGAACTGGAAGTTCAAGTGGAGGAAGGATTGCAACTGGAGGAGAAGCTAAACCGGGAAGCAGGAGATGAGCTGACTTCAGTGATCATGCAGACCGTACGAGCTTATCAATATAACGGACTGGCTCCTCAGGGTGAAACGCGCAAGCTGCGTCTTGGCTTTATTCAGGATGGAGGAGACATTCTTATCTCCTTCGAAGGTGAGGGAGAGCATGGCAATCCCGAGCAGCTCAAAGGGCAAATTTATAATATAGTACAAGGGAAAATCATGAAAGCGGAGCAGTTTAAGCCCAGCAAGGCTTATGTAGAGCTGCGTTTGCCGCTTGAAATGTGAGGAAGGTGAACATTAATGTTCGTAGATAAAGCTAAGATTTATGTTAAGGGCGGAGACGGCGGGGATGGTATCGTTGCGTTTCGCCGGGAAAAGTATGTACCGGATGGTGGTCCAGCAGGTGGTGACGGTGGCCGTGGTGGCGACGTTATCTTCCGCGTAGATGAGGGCTTGCGTACGCTGATGGATTTCCGTTATCAACGCCATTTTAAAGCGGACAAAGGGATTAAAGGACGTAACAGAAGTCAGCATGGGGCGAACGCTGATCATATGATCGTGCGGATTCCACCTGGAACCATGTTAATTGACGATGATACTCAAGAGATCATCGCCGATTTGACTCGTCATGGTCAGCAAGTTGTTGTTGCCCGTGGGGGTCGTGGGGGGCGTGGGAATGCTCGTTTTGCAACAGCAGCTAATAAGGCTCCAGAGCTAGCAGAGAACGGCGAAGAAGGTCAAGAGCGGTATATTGTTATGGAACTTAAGGTTATGGCTGATGTGGGACTTGTAGGCTTCCCGAGTGTGGGCAAATCTACGCTACTGTCGGTCGTATCCGCAGCTCAACCAAAGATTGGTGCATACCATTTCACTACGATTACACCGAACTTAGGTGTAGTAGATGTTGGGGATGGACGAAGCTTTGTAATGGCGGATCTGCCAGGATTAATTGAGGGAGCTAGTGAAGGCATAGGGCTTGGTCATGAATTCCTGCGTCACGTTGAACGTACACGGATCATTATTCACGTAGTGGATATGTCTGGTTCAGAGGGGCGTGATCCCTTCGAGGATTGGGTTCTCATTAATGACGAGCTGAAGCAATACAATGCGGCTCTAATTGATCGTCCTCAGATCGTGGCCGCGAATAAAATGGATATGCCAGAGTCAGAGGAGAATCTCATCGCTTTCCGAGAACGCGTAGCTGAGCTGCGTCCGGATCTTGAGGTTATGCCAATCTCCTCGCTTACCCGTCAGGGTGTTCAGGAACTGTTATATCGTGCAACGGATATTCTTGATAGTATTCCGGTGGCACCGGTAGTTGAAGAAGTATCAGGAACAACTGAACGTAAGGTTTATAAGCTGGAAGCGGAAGATAATAACTCGTTCACCATTACACGTGATAATGAAACATATGTGGTCAACAGCCCTCGTATCGAGAAAATGTTGAAACGTATGCAGCTTAGCACACATGATGCGATTCTAAAGCTCGCCCGGACATTGCGGCATATGGGTGTAGATGCAGAGCTTCGTAAACGTGGAGCTGTAGAGGGGACTATTGTCCGTATTGGTGAGTTCGAATTCGAGTTCGTAGAGAATAGCAGTTACTATTAATATTTAGCTGATTACAAAGCGCGACTTGTGTTCTCCTGTAGAGGAAGACACAAGCCGCGCTTTTTTTATTTCCATATCGAGTATATTTTTTTCGTGAAAAGAACCCAAATCACGATATATATCGTATACAATTAATATCGAAATACACAATTTCCCATCCGGGAACGCATACGTTATTCATATATCATAGATGATGAAAGAGGGAATAGCAGATGGCAATTATAGAAGTGGTGAAGTACGACGGTCCTCCGGGGATTTTCGCATGGAAATATCCTAACCAAGAGCTAGGGACATGGACTCAGCTAATCGTTAATGAATCTCAGGAAGCGATCCTATTCAAGGGCGGACAAGCGCTTGATTCCTTTACGGCAGGGCGGCACACCCTGAGCACCGCCAATATTCCTATTTTATCTAATATCGTTAATCTTCCTTTCGGTGGGAAGTCGCCGTTCACAGCAGAAGTATGGTATGTGAACAAGACCAATTCGATGAATGTTAAATGGGGAACCAGCGCACCTTTACAACTCCAGGATCCTAAATACAAAATTATGATTTCTGTTCGTTCCTTCGGACAGTTTGGTGTAAAGGTTGATAATCCGCGCAAATTTTTGTTGCAGCTTGTTGGAACGCTTCCTCAGTTTGATCACGATACGCTCGTGAATTATTTCCGCGGCTTGCTTATGTCGAATATAAATGAACTGATTTCATCCTACCTTGTACATAAGCAAATCAGTATACTGGAGATTAATGCCTATGTTGCAGAGATCTCAAAGCATATCCAGGGGCGGCTAGCATCAACTTTTCTGGATAATGGACTTGAGCTGAATAATTTCTATATTGATTCCATTAATATTCCTGATGATGATCCGGCAACGATTCGATTAAAGGAAGCTTTAGCTAAAAAAGCAGAAATGGATATTATCGGCTTCAACTATCAACAGGAGCGCGGCTTTAACACGATGGAAAAAGCAGCAGGTAATCCTGGCAATCTTGGAGTAGGCATGATGAACACCGGGATGGGGCTTGGACTTGGTATGGGATTCGCTGGACCGGCTATGGATATGGTGAATCGTATGACCCGAGGGATGAGTTTTGATTCAGGGACTACAGTTGTGCGCCAAGAGCGCTCCTGTTCGAAGTGTGGGGTTATGAATTCTGTTGAGGGAAGGTTCTGCAGTGGCTGTGGGCATGCTCTGGAGAGCATTCAGCAAAGCACATCGTCCGGAAACAAGATCAATTGTTTGGAATGTGGTCATGAATTGAAAGCAGGAGCCAAGTTCTGTCCTGGTTGTGGCAATCCTTATCGTGCTTGTCCAACCTGTGGAGCAGATAATCCTGAGGGTGCATCTTCCTGTGTCTCTTGTGGAAAAGAAATGCCTAAAGCCTGTGGTAAATGTGGAGAAATGGTATCACCAGGGGTGAAATTCTGTCCTCACTGTGGAGATAGCTTGGTTATTAAATGCGGAGGTTGTGGACATGAGCTGAAGCCTGGACAGAAATTTTGTGCAGAGTGTGGAACAAAAGCAGGCTGAAGGAGGACGTTATGAACAAGGGTAAAAGCTATATTCGTATCATCACCATTATTTATGTGGCTGCTATAATACTAACGGTGTTCTCCTTTATAGGGTTAGGCTTCTCTGAATCACTGTTTCGATTCGTGATTTCGCTAGTTGCTGTTCTGCTGGCGGAGAGTGTAGTGTATGGCTATTGTATTTTTTGGCTCCGTACTGCAGGTAGTGTGCAGCGGACCTCACCCGTTCTTCTCAGCGGTGCATTCATCACGGGGATTTATGCGGTTGGTGTATTCGCATCGGCTATTGTCTTTGATTGGCTACTGGAGTTGTCCCCTCTGTGGTATGCTGCCGTTCAACTGCTGATTCTTTTGATTGGTGGAATCACACTGGCTGTGATCGGGATTTATGGATGGAATGCCGGAACAGAAGAACAGCAAATGCAGAGGTCCTTGCAAGCTTTTCGGCAGCATCAGAGTGAAATAAACGAGATCAGTACGCTGGCAAGCAGCTGGAAGAATCCCGAAACTGAACAGCTTGTACAAGTGCTCAATAAGTTACGAGATCAATTCAAGTTCAGTGATCCTGTATCAGATCCATCTTTATATGCTACTGAGGATATCATGCATCAGCAGATCTCCCTGTTGCATGATCATGTGAAGCTTCTGCTCATGACAAATGAGCCACATGAGAACTGGCAAGCTGAAATCAACGAAATGGCCGACAGTATTAATGCTACACTAGAGCGGCGAAATCGGGAATTAGCGGCACTTAAATAGGAGGAAATAACTACATGAACAGATTGAACATACAAGAGCCGTCACCGACCCCAGCGGGGAGTGCAGCGGTTCCTCTGATTAAATTAGACCGGACTGGGTTTGATTATGTCATTCTTGCAGCAGCTTATCTATTCACACCCATTGGACTCGTTCTTGCATTGTTACGTTTGATGCTAACCCATTATAAAAATCATCGGAGGCCCACCAATCTAAATCTGATCATGCATGTATTTATCGGAGGATTTGTTGAACTCTCTATTGCAATGTTTGTGGATACCATGAGTGGAAACACTGGAGCTTCCGAATTATTAACGATCCAGATTTTCCTTGCAGTCATATTTTTGATTCCGGCACTTATTCTTGCGAGTGTGACAGCAAAAGCTAAATATACACTTTCTAAGCTTAACACTTCTTATATAGAGCTGATTCAAAATAAAAATATCCGATATGTCGGCAGTATATCTGAACGGATAGGTCAAAGCGATAGCGATGTACGGAGAGATGTCCAGTATCTAAAGAATAAAGGATTACTGGATATTGATATTGTACTTTCCGAGGGGCGTCAGACGCCAGATCCATCCATGGCAGCACCTAATCTTGTACATCCTGGAAGGGCTTCAGGCTTCGGAGCCCAAGCTTCGGGACAGCAGATTCATTCTCAACCGCAGTCCTCACCGCTGCTGCCTAAGTCCATCCGTTGTCCGGGCTGCGGAGCACAGAACACGGTTCAGCCTAGTCAGTCAAAGAGCTGTGAATACTGTGGCACGATGATATCGTATAGTTAATGCCAAGGTTCTCCCTGAGCATTGTAGATATAACTTAACTAGGGGAGATAAAAGATGAGTAAATTGGATATACGAAGGCAGCCACCAACAACAGGCAAACCGATATATAAGCACGAATATGAGCGGACGGCGTTTGATTATACGACTATTGTGTTTGCGTATGTATTTGCTCCGGTTGGCTTTATATTGGCTGCCATTCGGTTATTATCTACACATTCCAAGAGACAGCGCAAAGCAAGCAATATTAACCTGTTTTATCATGCGTGTATGGGTGCCTTTGTAGAATTGGCGATCTATTTCATTATTAGCAAGCTACTCGGTCAAATCGATTATGTCGCACTCTTGATCAGGCTGGTGATTATCTACGCATTGTTTAGGATTCCCGCCATCAAATTGTCGGTTAGGGCCGTAGGATGGAGAGAGGGATTCACCTATCTTTGCAATGACTATATCGCATTGGTTCTTGTGGACGGCATAAGGCATATCGGCAGCCTATCCGATATTCGCGGATTCAGTGAAGAGAACGTCCGCGAGGTTTTGGAATATTTAAAAGATCAGGGAGTACTTTCTCCAGATATTGTTTATTATGAAGGACGTGTAGACAATCCATTTGTAAAATTGCCGCCGAAGCTTATTTATTCCAAACGGGCACAAGCACTGGTGCGTGCGCCTGAGAATAACCTTCGCTACCGTAACAAGCGAGACCGGACAGTGTTTGATCGAATCATCATGGCGATTGCCTATTTGTTTGCTCCGCTTGGGTTTGTACTTGCGATGCTTCGTTTTGTAAGCACTCATTATAAGAATGAGCGGAAATCATTTAACTACAAATTGCTCTATCATGTATGTATGGGAGCTTTTATGGAACTTGCCGTCCTCTTCGCCGTGGGGACCTACAAAGGGGATTTTAAGTGGTTCACTTTATTGATCATTCTGGTGGTCCTCTACTTGATCTTTATAATTCCGGCGGACAGCTTTGCAGGGAGGGCTACCTTCGCAACAGAAAACTTTGATTTTCTGTGCAAGAAGTATCTCATGCTGATCATAGTGGATGATGTTAGACATATTGGTAATTTAGCTGATATCACGAAACAAAGTGAAGATGATGTACGTAGAGACCTACGGTATTTGGTGAGATGGGGGTTACTTGCTTCTGATCTTGTCTATTATGAAGGACGTGTTAAGCTCTTAGATAAACAACCGCCCAATCTTGTGCATCCTGACCGGGCACAGCCCTCCGCGGCATCAGAGAACCAGCCATCATCCGGGCGGCAGTCATTACCGGAGAATAGGCCTAAGCCACCTGTCCAACTGCCGAAATCCATCGTTTGTCCGAGTTGCGGTGCTAAGAGTAGAGTACTTCCTGGGCAGGATAAAATCTGTGACTATTGCGGGACGACGATTCCATACAGTTAGTGTACATACGATTGCCTGCTGCCCCCGGGAATCCGGGGGTTTTGCTGCACCGTACTCCCTGGCCTCAGAGTATACATATAAAGTTATTGCATTTTATAAGTCTTTTCCGATATAATGTCCACTAAGAAAACACAAAAGTCTTTGAGGTGAGGACGTTCGTGAAAGAACGCTATTATTTGGTCCGTGAGGACATATTACCTGATGCCGTACTTAAGACTATGCAGGTCAAACAATTGCTTGAGGCCGGGGATGCGAAGACCGTACATGAGGGTGTAGAACAGGTAGGATTAAGCCGGAGCGCTTTTTATAAATACAAGGATGGCATTCACCTGATCCATCAGCTCGAACGTGAGCGAATTGTTACGATCTCCATGGATTTGGAACATGAATCGGGGATGCTCTCCAAGGTTCTAGGATCTGTGGCGGGGCATGGGGCTAACGTGCTGACGATTCACCAGAGTATTCCGCTACAAGGACGAGCGAATGTGGTGATTTCCGTGGAAATCTCACATTTGAATGAGGAGCTCGGAGAGATGCTTGATAGTCTGAAGAATATTCCGGGAGTGAAGCGCGCCCTAATCGTTGGACAGGGATAGAGAAATTATATACGTAAAACTTTTAGGAGGATACTGATGAAGCCGGTTAAAGTAGGATTGCTGGGTCTGGGAACAGTTGGTACAGGTGTAGTTCGTATCGTGGAAGGAAATCAGGAGGATTTGAGCAGTCAAGTAGGCTCTCCAATACTCATTGAGCGCATAGCGGTGAATAATTCCAATAAGCTCCGTGATATTGAGGTCGACCCTGCCAAAATAACAACAGATCCATGGGATGTTATTCGTGACCCTGAGATCGATGTAATCGTTGAAGTGATGGGTGGTATCGATGGAACAAAGGAATATATTCTTGAAGCTTTGGACCGCGGTAAACATGTCGTAACTGCGAATAAGGACTTGATGGCGCTGCACGGTTCGGAGATTCTGGCTAAGGCGCAAGAGAAGCAATGTGATGTCTTTTATGAGGCTAGCGTTGCAGGTGGTATTCCGATTATTCGGACGCTTATCGAAGGCTTTTCTTCAGATAAGATCATGAAGATTATAGGTATTGTGAATGGAACAACTAATTACATACTAACCAAAATGAGCCAAGAAGGCGCATCCTACAATGATGTGTTAAAAGAAGCGCAGGATTTAGGATATGCAGAGGCTGATCCAACTTCCGATGTTGAAGGTCTGGATGCTGCCCGCAAAATGGCGATTCTCGGGACCCTAGGCTTCCGTACTAACGTGGAGCTACATGACGTCAGTGTGAGCGGGATTTCAGAAGTGAGTAAAGCCGATATTGCCTTTGCAAAGCGTCTCGGATACGAAATCAAGCTGCTAGGTATTGCTGAACGTCAGGATGAGGAATTCAGTATCAGTGTTCAACCGACCTTGATTCGAGCAAGTCACCCACTTGCATCTGTAAATGGTGTCTTCAATGCAGTTTATGTGTATGGTGAGGCAGTAGGAGAGACGATGTTCTATGGTGCGGGCGCGGGTGCAATGCCAACGGCAACTTCGGTAGTAGCTGACTTGGTAGCCATTATTAAGAACCTCAAGCTGGGTGTTAATGGATTGAAGCAAAAAGTACCTTATAAGCAGAAGAAGCTTAAGAGTGATGAGGATATCTTTTATAAAAACTTCCTACTTTTACACGTTGATGATAAAGCAGGCGTATTGGCCAAGATTACTCAGGTGTTTGCCGAGTATGACGTGAGTCTTGATTCGGTAGTTCAGCAAGCCAATCCAAATAATCCTGATGCGGAGATTATTATTGTTACCCATAACGCCAGCAAAGCAAGTATGAATAAAGTGTTGCGCCACTTTAATGAACTGAAAGTCATCCACCGGATCAAGAGTCACTACCGTGTGGAAGGTTAGCACTGTAGATGGACTATACTTTCTATATTTAAACAATGAGTAAGGAGATTGCACCTGTTATGAGTACTTATGGAGTAGCAAGGGTTAAAGTACCTGCTAGTACTGCCAATCTTGGTCCGGGCTTCGATACTCTTGGCATGGCATTGCCGCTGTATGCCTGGATTGAGATGGAGGAAGCAGAGGAGACAGTTTTTCATCTATATGGTGACGAGATGAAGGGAGTGGCTCGGGATAAGAGTAATTTACTCTATAAGGTCGCTCAAATGGTATTTGCAGAGGCTGGCGTTACGGTGCCTGAAATATCTATTTCGATGTACTCTGAGATTCCGCTTACGCGTGGACTCGGCAGCAGTGCCTCGGCCATCATTGGGGGCATGGTCGCAGCTAATACGATGATCGGCTCTCCGCTCGATGATGCCAAGCTGTTTGATATGGCTACCCAGCTTGAGAAGCATCCTGACAATGTAGGAGCTTCCTTATTTGGTGGCATCATTACCGCAGTGTGGGACGGTGATCATGCGGATTACGTTCGCCTTGATCCACCTCAAGACCTTGAGGTTCTCGTGGTTATTCCTGAATTCGAGCTGGAAACCACAAAAGCACGGGGAGTGCTTCCAACAGAAATCTCAGTTAGTGATGCTGTGTACAACATCAGCAGAACCTCTTTAATGACAGCCTCGTTTGCATCAGGTCGGCTTGACCTGATCAGTAGAGCGATGCAGGATCGTCTGCATCAGCCCTATCGTGCAGCGCTTATTCCAGGCATGGAGAAGCTGCTCGCGGAAGCACCTAACCATGGTGCTTTAGGAATCGCACTTAGCGGTGCCGGTCCTACCCTGCTGTGTTTAGTTGATCGCCATGAGACTCGTAAGCGAGAGCTTGAGGCTTTCCTGATGAATACGATGCAAGAACACGGCATCTCTGCTCAGACTTGCTGGCTGATGCCTTGTACTTCAGGTGTTACATCAGAGCTTCTTGAAAGAAACGAGATGCAAAACGTATCATTTTTGGATATGATAAAAGGAGAAGTACGGTTATGAAATCAATAGCGGTATTGCCGCAGGGCTCGGTATCTCACGAAGCGCTGCTGCATTTGTTTAACGGCGAGCCTGTAAAAATTGTGCATCACAAGCTAATTTCCGATGTCTTTCTCTCTACGGCTGGTGGCACCACTGATTACAGCGTTATCCCGATTGAGAATACTATTGAAGGCTCAGTTAGTCTACATATTGATTGGCTCATTAATGAGGTCGATCTGCCTATGCAGGCTGAATGGATCTTTCCATCGATACAGAATCTCATCGGTCACCCGCTGGAATTCAGAGATACGAACGGCAATAAGGATTTCACTAAAATTAAAAAAATCCTTTCGCATCCTGTTGCAATGGCACAATGCATGCAATTTGTTCGGAAGCATGCACCTTGGGCTGAACTGGAGTCGGTCGGAAGCACCTCTGAAGCTGTTGAAATCGTTAAGAACAATCCTGACAAGGGCTGGGCTGCGATTGGTACTGCTCTTGGCGCAGCAACTCATGGGCTGGAGATTGTTGATCGGAAAGTTACAGATCACAACAACAACTACACGCGATTTGTCCTTGTCGGTCCGCAGAAGGTTGATCTTCCACGGAGCAGCAATGGTGTAAAGACGAGTGTCTTAGTTACGCTGCCGGAGGATTTTCCCGGTGCTTTGCATCAGGTCCTCGCTGCCTTTTCTTGGCGGAAGCTGAATTTATCGCGTATTGAATCACGACCAACGAAAAAGAAGTTGGGTACTTATTATTTTTATATTGATGTGCTGGAACCGATAGAATCAGTCCTGCTACCAGGAGCGATTGAAGAGATTAGCGCTTTAGGCTGTCAGGTTCGGATTCTGGGCTCGTATCCCACATACACCTATGAGGAAGAGAAAGCGGAGGTGCAGTAAATTCATGGCTGAACAATGGATCTATCTGGATGGACAACACGTAACTAAGGAAAATGCAAAGGTATCCGTTTTTGATCACGGTTTTTTGTATGGAGACGGCATATTTGAAGGTATTCGTATCTACAATGGTAATATTTTTAAATGTAAAGAGCATTTGGACAGACTATATGATTCGGCGAAGTCGATCATGCTGGACATTCCGCTCACTTATGACGAGATGCTGGAAGCTATGGCTGAAACGATCCGCCTTAACGACATGCGTAACGGTTATATTCGACTGATCGTATCCCGTGGTCCTGGTAACTTGGGTCTTGATCCACGCCGTTGCCCTAAAGCGAGCGTAATCATTATCGTTGAACAATTAGCTATTTACCCAGAGCAAGCGTACATTAATGGGCTTCGTGCTGTTTCTGTATCCCAACGTCGTAATATTCCGGATGCACTGAATCCGAAGATTAAATCGCTTAACTATCTCAACAATATCCTAGTTAAAATCCAGTCCAATCTGGCAGAAGCCGATGAAGCAATCATGATGAATGCTCAAGGATATGTTACTGAAGGATCTGGAGATAATATTTTCATCATCAAAAATGGTGTGGTCTTTACTCCTCCGTGCTATTTGGGAGCGCTTGAAGGAATCACACGTCTGGCGATCATCGAGTTATGTGAGAAATTGGGTATTAAGCTAAAAGAAGAACCATTCACTATGCATGATGTTTACATAGCGGACGAGGTATTCTTCACAGGTACTGCTGCTGAAGTTATTGCTGCGCGTGAAATTGACGGCCGAATCATTGGTGAAGGACAAGCGGGTCCAATCACTTTGAAATTGCTTGAAGAGTTCCGCAATGTTGTTGACAAAGATGGCTACAAGGTTTGGGAATAACAGTTAATCGTACAATTTGCTCTTTACATGCTAGTCGTGTAATGAGTATTGAATAGGCATTAGATATCCTTTCATGCATATGAAGAAGATGGCCGGAGGTCTCTGGTAAATCTTTTCATGTCTCATGAAAGGATTTTTTTTATTTCAGGGATGTCATTCGCCCATGGGCTGCATAAGATGTAGTAACGAAGGAGGCGGCTGTACCGCATATAACTCTGTAAGAGAGCAATGTTCCATCCAAAGGGTGTTTGCTTTCAAAGCCAGTTTTGCTGTGTAGCTGTAAGAAAGCAATACTCCACAAAACTTTTAGGAGGTTAATGCTACGTGAAAATACACATTGTCAAACAAGGCGATAGTCTGTATGCATTATCGCAAAAGTACGGAGTGCCGTTACAAAAAATTATTGAAGCTAATCCACAGATCAGTAATCCGAATGTGCTGGCACTTGGTGAAAAAGTAAAAATACCTACGGCTCCTGTATCCGTACCGGATAACAGTGAAGTTTACTACAAGCATACAGTCAAACAAGGAGATACCTTATGGAAATTATCTAAGGCGTGGGGAATCCCTTTAAAAGATATGGTTGAAGCAAACCCCCAGCTGAAGAATCCGAATGTACTGATGTTAGGGGAAGTAGTCAACATTCCTAAAAAGACATCAAACGCTTCACCCGTACAGCCAGGCTACATGCCTTCTAATGCTTCTGAGAAAACACAAGTTGGCGGGAAGGAATATACGGGTCCCAAAGAACAGCCAGTAGCTGAGGTAGTTCCTGCACCAAAACCGGAAACTAAACCAGAGGTCAAACCAGAAACTAAACCGGAAGCAAAAGCAGAAAATAAACCAGAGGCTAAAGCGGAAACTAAACCTGCACCTAAATCATCGCCAAATATCTCGCCTTTGTACAATTCTGCACCACACCCATCGATGAACATTGCCCCTATTAATACTCAAAATGCTGCACCTAATCCTGCACCGAATATGCAGATGGAAGTTGCTCCTGTGCAAGAAATTGAAATGCAGAGCCTATTTGTTCAGATTACAGTTCCAAATCAAGAGCCTGTAGCTCATCATGAGGCAGCAAAAGCTGAGATAAAGCCAGTGGCTTGCAAAGAGGAAAAGGCAGATGCTTGTGACAACATGGGATATCCAGGACTAGGAGGAAATCCTTATCTCTATGATTCTTATCAAAATAGCCCTAATATGAACATGAATTGGGCACCAAGTTATGTTCAACCGGCGTCATATGGACCTGAATGCATGTCTCCATACTTCTTTTCAGAAAATATGTATTCACCTAACATGAGTCCAGAACAATGGAATCCGAATGCTGCACCTAATGTGAGTCCAGAACAATGGAATCCGAATGCTGCGCCTAATGTGAGCCCAGAACAATGGAATCCGAATGCTTGGCCTAACATGAGTCCAGAACAATGGAATCCGAATGCTGCGTCTAACATGAGTCCAGAACAATGGAATCCGAACGCTTGGCCTAATATGAGTCCGGAACAATGGAATCCGAATGCTGCGCCTAACGTGAGTCCAGAACAATGGAATCCGAATGCTGCACCTAACAATATGGAGGCTAATGTTTCAGGGATGAATCCGATGTATGGGATGTCACCGAACCTTCCTTGGCCAACTACTTGTGGGTGTGGGGGAATGCATGTTCAACCCTATTCATATGAAATGCCCGTATATAATACCTATCCTGCATATGGAAACCCAAATGCATTCTCTGCTTATGGAGCGGGAACACCTAATCAGGGAATAGTTCCAGCATCTCCTCTTGGAGCTTTTGGCGGGCCGATAATGTCGAGTATTCCGTCTAATCCGCAGTATCCAGGTATTGGTAATTATTCGCAGCATAATCGGGTTCCGGAAATCCAAGATCCTGAAACGTTTGTACAGGATACTCCCGAAGTTGCTAGAACAGTGAATGAGGAATCTACTTCTGGCGCTTCTCTCAAGAGCAAGGGAACTGCAACGAAGGAAACGGCATCAAAAGCAAAGACCTCGAGTCAAAACAGCAGTAAGAAAAACAAAACAGCTGTGAAGTCTCAACGTTCAAATGCTGGTGGTCGTACAGAGAGCTCAAAGAAACGCAGAAATCCGTGGATTTCTAATTAATACAGTTCTAAACTAACATCCAATCTCTATTTAACGTGTAGGTTCTGATTATTAGAATCTGCACGTTTTTTATGAGAAGATGGGAACGAGAAGTAGGACTGAAGCAGCGAAAGTGAAAGTACTTATTTATGTTTTTTGAATTTAGGGGTTGTTTTTAGAGTGGGTTATATGTTACATTATAAATCCAGTCGCAAAGAGGAGATATAAACTTTCGGTTGGTGAATGTTAATTCGGATGAAATTACAAAAGACTTTGAAAAAAAGTATTGCAATTCATCGGAAAACATGATATATTATAAAAGTTGCTGCTGAGACATTAAAAGGCGCCAACGAGAACTTGATCTTTGAAAACTGAACAACGAGTGAGTAGGAAATCACGAAAGTGAAATCCGAAATTAGAGAATTAATTTTCTCGTCAGATGTTTCAAAATGAGCATATCGCTCTTTTCAATACTAATTGGAGAGTTTGATCCTGGCTCAGGACGAA
>NZ_JBHXIZ010000007.1:0-240231 GCF_042723305.1 Paenibacillus sp. NPDC058367 | reverse complement strand
TTCCACGCGTACCCATCCCGAACACGACCGTTAAGCCCTCCAGCGCCGATGGTACTTGGACCGAAGGGTCCTGGGAGAGTAGGACGTTGCCAAGCGGATATTCCCTGATAGCTCAGTTGGTAGAGCACTCGACTGTTAATCGAGTTGTCACAGGTTCGAGTCCTGTTCGGGGAGCCATGCTCTCATAGCTCAGCAGGTAGAGTGCTTCCATGGTAAGGAAGAGGTCACCGGTTCGAATCCGGTTGAGAGCTCCACAGATTTGCAAGGCCCGTTGGTCAAGGGGTTAAGACACCTCCCTTTCACGGAGGTAACATGGGTTCGAATCCCATACGGGTCACCAACTTTTACTTGTACTTACCCTTAGAGGGTCCCATAGATATGGAGGCTTAGCTCAGCTGGGAGAGCATCTGCCTTACAAGCAGAGGGTCGGGGGTTCGATCCCCTCAGCCTCCACCATAATCTTCCTGAGAGATTATGGGCAACATAGAGGTACCATCAATGGGGATTAGCCAAGTGGTAAGGCAACGGACTTTGACTCCGTCACTCATAGGTTCGAATCCTATATCCCCAGCCAAGTGCGAGCCATTAGCTCAGTTGGTAGAGCACCTGACTTTTAATCAGGGTGTCGAAGGTTCGAGTCCTTCATGGCTCACTTTTATTATTACATGCGCGTGTGGCGGAATGGCAGACGCACCAGACTTAGGATCTGGCGTTTCACGACGTGGGGGTTCAAGTCCCTTCACGCGCACCACTTATTGCGGACGTGGCTCAGCGGTAGAGCATCGCCTTGCCAAGGCGAGGGTCGCGGGTTCGATTCCCGTCGTCCGCTCCATAATTTTTGCGCCCTTAGCTCAGCTGGATAGAGCGTTTGACTACGAATCAAAAGGCCGGGAGTTCGAATCTCTCAGGGCGCGCCATTTTTTTATTAAGCAATTATAATATTTTAACGGGATGTAGCTCAGCTTGGTAGAGCACCTGGTTTGGGACCAGGGGGTCGCATGTTCAAATCGTGTCATCCCGATTTTCACCTTTGCGGGTGTAGTTCAATGGTAGAACTTCAGCCTTCCAAGCTGATAGCGTGGGTTCGATTCCCATCACCCGCTCCATAATTTTATAGTAACGGGATGTAGCTCAGCTTGGTAGAGCACCTGGTTTGGGACCAGGGGGTCGCATGTTCAAATCGTGTCATCCCGATACTCAGCTTAATTGCTCTTAGAAAGCTCTTACTTCGGTAAGAGCTTTTTTTGTTATGTATAGAATTAAAACACGCATAAATTCATATAACATATGTTCTATCATTCTTCCAAAAGAAACTGTACTTCTGGCGGAATGCCAATCCGTAGATAATAGCTTTTACAGGATTCTTCTTGCTCAGGATTACTGCCTGTGGATAGTAGCTTTACAGCAAAGACATTAGCTTGACGTTCAAGCTTCCCAGGAGAGAAGTAGGAGCTTTCCTCTAGAAAAAAGCGGTTAATCCCCTTATGAAGACGATCATGTCCTAATTCATGCGCACAAACGAAGCGCTGCCACTCAACTGGCAACTCATTATGAATGACGATAAATCTTCTTCTTAGTTTTCGGTAATATAATCCCTTTGTGCCTGTCCCAAGGTTCATGAAACGAATGTGAATACCTAGCGCTGAGGCCAGCTCGAACGGACAGTTGGTTTTATATTTTTTAATCAGATTATTGATCAGTTCATCCATATTCTTCACCTGCAGCATGTTAGTGTTGTTATTAAGTGTTGTTGGATTTATTTCTTTTGTTCATCTGTTTGGCTTCCCAGAATAAGCCGGTCAGTACATCTTTTATCCTCTGCTTGTCATCCTTGTCTAATGGGATTCCATCAAACATCAGCTCTCCATCATCCTCCAGCATTTTACGGAAGTCACGTTTGTCCTTGCTTGTAGCCCACTCTGGGACAATCTCTTCGCTTGGAAGAGCCTGTTCCTGCAAATACCCCGCTTGATCCATTAGCTCCTCGTACGGGACTCCTGTAGCCTCTGCTATTTTGCGTAATGTAGTCGGCTTAGGAACTCCTCTTAGACCATTTTCAATCCGTGAAATCTGTGATCCGCTAATGCCTGCTGCTGCTGCCAATTGATTAATAGTGAGTCCCTTAGTTTCGCGAAGTTGCTTCATATAATCCCCAAAATCCTGTTTCATCTCAACCACTCCTTATAGACTGAAGCTTATGTAATTAATATAAGCCATTTTTGCCAATTGGTAAACAACAAAGCGTATATTATTGCCAAAAGGCAAGATAATGGAGGGAAAGCTATTCTTTTTCGCCCAAAACAGACTCAAACGGGGTTTTACGAGATTGGTAGAGAAGTGGTATATTATAGAAAAATACGAACAGAATACGAACACTTTTATATTTTAGCACATTGCTTAGGAAACTTCCGCAATTTAATCTCATTCTGTTAAAACCTAAAGGAGTGCATAAAATGATGAACTTATCTGCTTTACCAGAGTTGGACCGTCGCCGAACCCAGGTCGCTATAGAGAGCATGTTAGAGAAATACCGTATTTTTAAGACCGTTACATTTGAGGCTAAGGAAGCCAGTACTACTTATTCGTATACAGAAAGATTTCATGGTCCTACGAATACTGTTACTGATCAGACTGCTGCGATAGCTTCTTATAATGTGGATATACCGGCTGCTAGGAGGGCTTTTTGCTCGGCGATAGACTCTGTGGTAGAAAGACTCGATACGAGGGAACAGCAATTAGTAAGGGAGCGTTATATGAAAAGAGACGAAACGTACGATTATACGATTTACAATCATGTGTTTGATCCACCGGTGAGTAAGGACACTTACGTGAAGATACGCTCGAAGGCTTTTTATAAGATGGCTTTGGCTTTAACGGATCTCGGTCTACTGTCCCTTAACACTTTAATAACAGCACCTAGAGTGAAGAAAGAGAAGATTAGTATTACTTAAAGAGATATAGACGGTTACTAAAGACTGTGTCGTCCGAGCGGATGATGCGGTCTTTTTTTTATGATTTTATGTTCCTCCGAAAAACCGCTCTATACCGTCCCAAAGCTAGCTTAAACCTCGTCGGTATACCGTCTCTGCAAGGCAAATAGGGGTGTATATTTATAACATGGCAAATGAAGCAAAAAGAACACCGCAAGAGCATGAATGCTCTGCTAATAGTTCAACCCTAGTGGTGATGAGAACAAATCTAGCGGTGAAAGATTCTTTTGGCATTGGCCTAGTGTAGAAGGGTATTATCCAACATTGGATAGTATCCTTTTTGTTCTTAATTTTAGTAGAGGGGGTGTCTTCTTAAATGTTAATGCAATTGAAGGTTAACACCATCAAAGATCGGCGATCCGCCGCAGATCAGAAAGGAATGGAGTGATGTCAGTACAACAATTACGAGAACACATTACGAGTGCGCTGGAGCGGTATTTTCCAGATGTGCCTGTGTATGTGGAGGGGGATAAACCTCAGACGGCTTATTTTTATCCCGGACTGATCTCAGCGACACTGGATCGGCAGCGGGAAGGCAGGTATTTGGCGGTCTATCGCTTCGGTATCCGTTATGAACAAGGCAGTCTTCTGGAAGCTGAGAGAATGGCAGATAAGCTGAGTGAGGCAATGGCAGGGATGGAGCAAGAGGGTGGCTCCTTTCGTGTAGCTAGGCAAGCCTGGGAAGCTGGGGTAGAGGGGCATGGGCCGCTTTTTACAACAGACTATATGGTGTATTTGCAAAGTGAGAAGCCTGACCCTATTAAGATGGGACAAATGATAGGAGGAGAAAGACTGAAATGAGCACAAAGGTGAGTAATGGAGATCGTTTTGGTAAAGAGCAGATTGTGAATTCATCGCTTTTTACGGTTAAAGAAAAGGATGTGCTGAACGTTATTTTGCAGGATGACAAAAGTTATACGATCGAAGAAGCGAAGCAATCTATGGGATTGTTTATTAATAAGGAGGTTTTGAACTAATGGCAGGCGGAACATGGACAACTCAAAATAAGGTACGCCCCGGGGTGTACGTAAATGTAGCATCGAATCAAGGTGCCATCGGCAAAATGGGAGAACGCGGAATTACTGCTTTGGCACTTGCCTTATCTTGGGGAGAACCCGGAGTGATCATGAAGATTACCCCGCAGGACGATGTAAATAAGCTGCTAGGTTATGATTTGGAACATCTAACATTGCTGCCAGTACGCGAAGCGCTGAAACGTGCGGGAACGCTACTGCTCTATCGATTGAATGAAGGGGTTAAAGCGGCGGTCACGAACAATGGTCTACAGGTTACGGCTAAATATGGCGGTCTACGCGGAAATGATCTTTCTGTTGTTATTGAGAAGAATATTGAGAATAATGCTCTTTTTGATGTAAAGACACTGCTGAATGGTACTGATCTGAATAAGCAAACGGTTGGAACGGCTGAAGAGTTGGTCGCTAACGATTATGTACAATTCCAGAAAAATGGCGCAGAAGGCTTGAAGCTAACCGCAGGGATGCCGCTTATTGGCGGAGCTAATGGTACGGTGACAAATGGTGCGCACAGCGATTTCTTGTCTGCTCTTGAGGTGCTTGAGTTCCAAACGGTTGGACTAGTATCGCAGGATAGTACGCTTAAGGCGCTGTATAGCTCTTGGGTGAGAAGACTGCGGGATACGGAAGGTAAGAAAGTGCAGGCTGTACTATCGGATTATGCTACTGCGGGTCATGAGGGTGTGATCAGCGTGAAGAATGGGGTAGTACTGAGTGACGGAACTATGATTGATAACAACAATGCTGTTGCTTGGGTGGCCGGTGCTACGGCTGCTGCAGCGGTGAATCAATCACTGACTTATCTGGGCTATGACGACTCGGTTGACGCTGATGTACGGCTTAGCCATTCTGAGACGACAGCAGCTTTGCTGCAAGGCGAACTGCTCTTTACTTACAGTGGAGGGCGAGCTGTGGTGGAGCAAGATATTAACACGTTTACGGCATTCTCTCCGGATAAAGGTAAGGCATTCTCTAAAAATCGTGTGCTACGCGTGCTGGATGGGATTGTGAATGATCTGAAGCGTATTTTTGAGAACTACTACATTGGTAAGGTAGCGAATAATGAAGATGGACGGGCTCTGTTCTGGTCACAATGTGCGACTTATATGAATGATTTGCAGGATATGGGTGCGATTGAGGGCTTTAACGCGCAGACAGATGTTGTCGTTGTGGCTGGTGCGGATAGTGATAGTATCGTGCTGGATGTGGCTGTGAAACCGGTAGATTCCGTAGAAAAAGTATATATGAAAGTGAAGGTGGTTTAAGATGGCATTTTTAAAGGCTAGTGATACGATTTCCGGCCAGGAGGGCCGTGCGTATGCCGTGATTGGCACGCAAGCTGAAGAGATGTTCTATGTGAAGACGCTTGAAGCAACGGTAGAAAAAACAAAGGCGGAAGTGAAGACACTCGGCCGACGTGGTGTTCAGCATAAAGCGACTGGCTGGTCGGGCAGCGGTTCGATGACGATTTTTTATATGACTAGCCGTTTCCGCCAGATGATGCTTGATTATATGAACACAGGTGTCGATCAGTATTTCGATATTGAGGTTACGAACGAAGACCCATCGTCCAGTGTGGGAGCACAACGTATTATTTTAAAAGGCGTGAACCTTGATAGTGTCATCATGGCTTCTCTTGATACAGAATCAGATGCGCTGGAAGAAGAAGTGAGCTTTACCTTTGAAGACGTGCAGATTGTGCAAGCTTTTGGCGCTCCAGCAGGCTCTGGAAACTAATAAAGACAACTAGATAGGAGCAAGTAAGGCCCGGGCGTGCAGGTGAGCGGCGGGTCTCTTCTCTGTCTAGTTAGTAGTACTAGAAGAAACTAAATCATTTTAGGAGGAAGACAATGAGTGAATTAAGTTTGTTTTTTGCGCAAAATGTAGCATGTGACACGACCGAGGAGTTTGTGGTATCGCAGCGGTTTAAGGATAAGGAAGGAAACGCGGTTGCCTGGAAGCTACGCAGTATGAACGAGGATGAGAATCAGGAATGCCGTAAAGCAGCTACTCGTAAGGTCAAAGGTAAGAACGGAGTGTATACCTCCGAGATTGAACCGAATGATTATATGGCTAAGCTTATGACTTCAAGTGTGGTACATCCGGATCTGAAAAATGCCGAGCTACAGCGTTCTTATGGTGTCCTTGGTGCTGAAACACTGCTGCGAAAAATGCTGCTTCCGGGTGAATTCGCGGCATTGGGTGAACGAGTGCAAGCCTTGAATGGCTTCGGCACAGATATGAACGAGCTGGTGGATGAAGTAAAAAACTAATCAACGAGGGCGACAGCGAAGCCAACTTGGCTTACTACGCCCTCCACGAGCTGCACATTTTACCGCATGAGCTGATGAAGCTGTCTTCGCGCGAACGTGCCGCAATCTATGCGATGATTTCTGTTCGGGTGGAGAAGGAGAAGCGGGATCAGGCACGGAGTAAGGCGAGGAAGAGATAGGGGGTGAATGAATGAAGATAGAAGCATCTAAAGCCGTAATGCTACCGATGAAATCCCTGGCAATCTGGAAGAGTGTCAATAAACAATGTGTTCGTATAAACAGTCATCTGGATATCGTTAATCGTTTGGTCAAGGGAATGCAAGTGGTTGTTAAGCGGTCAAATGATGAGATGAGCCGTTCTCTGAATCAAGTAAACCAGTCTTTGCAGGACATCAACGATACTCTACTTGAGGGCTTTAAACGTCTCCCTCCTAAAATTGTAGTTCCCAGGGATATAGTTATTGAGCAAAGCCAACAAGCAGGGCAATCACAACAGCTAGCTCTACGAACGCTGAGTATCTCTCCGGGTGAGCAAATGGGCAAGAAGGAAGAAGAAAAAGCGAAGAAGGTAAATTGGTGGAAGGGATTAAAAGCAAAAGAGAAAAAGAAAGAAGAGGAGAAAAAGCCCGAAGTGAAGGCTGACCCAGTCCCTACTCCTAAAATTAATCTGAGAAAGGACCCGCCGACTCCACCATCTCCACCATCCCCTGACTCAAAAATTATGAAATTTCTTAAGACAGCAGATGTGGTAAAACCATTTAACGCGGTTAAGTCTTTGGGGGAGAAAGCTGTAAAGGCTGCGGCAAAACCGGAAGATATCGCTAAATGGAATAAGTTGAATACGAATATCGACGCTGTACTTGCAAAAATTGGTGAGAAAGCGATGGGTGCTCTGAGACCAGTAATGGATACCTTAAACAAAGCTCTGACATCAGGCCAATTGTTGCCGATTATAGATGCTATGGCTAATGGTTTTCTCTTCATAGCTAATGTGATTGGTATGGTAGTCGATGGCTTATTATGGCTGGTGGGAGTAGTGCAGGAAAACTGGTCTTGGATTAAACCGTTCCTAGAAGCGATAGCATTTGTCTATCTAGCAGCTATGATTGTGCAGGTGTATTCGCTTGCAGCAGCATGGATGGTAGCGAACTGGCCTATTTTAGTAGTAATTGCTGTTATTGGAGCTCTTATTTTAATTTTTCAGATGTTAGGTGTTTCTGCGGGGGATGTTGTTGGTGCTATAGCAGGGGCTTTTGGGTGGTTAGGCGCAGTATTGGATAACATTTGGATTTTTATACAAAATTCAGCGATCTACGCATGGGATTATATTGTTAATAGTTTTCATGAAGCCGTTAATTTTATGAAGCAACTATTTTATGACCTGGCTATGGGGGCCCTTGATGTTCTTTACAATATGACGGTGGGAGCAGAAAGCTTTGCTGGAGGTTTCATGAAGGTGATGGCAAAAGCAATCAATTGGGTACTCGGCAAATTTAATTCCATGATTGAAGCTTTAAGTCATATTCCTTTCTTCGATAAGATGGGGATAAGTGAGATAAAAGTCGATATGCTGGAACCAGAAATCCCTCATGCGGCAAGTGATATGATCGATAAATACCGTCAAGGACTTAAGACACTTGCTCCAACTCTAAACGATATTCCAGAACAAAAGACGCCGAAGATTGAGTACGTTAATCTAAAAGATAGTTTTAATAGTGCCAGTCAAACAGGAAAGAATGCGATGAACAGATTTATGGATAAAGGGCGCGATGCAACGGATAAAGTAAAGGAGAAGTTGAACCCGATTAGCAGTATACAATCTCTGAATTCAACAGGACTATTAGCTAACCAAAGCAACAACCTCAACACCGTTAACCGCGTGAAAGAACTCGACTCCATCAACGGCACTGTAGATATCTCCAGTGACGATCTGAAAATGCTTCGTGAGCTAGCGGAGATTCAGGCGATCCAGAATTTTGTGGAGCTTACGCCGACGGTGCAGGTGACGACCGGGAATATTAATAATGCCGGAGACATTGATTCGATTATCAACAAGATCGGGCAAAAGCTGAACGAGGAGTTTGTCTCTACAGCACAGGGGGTGTATACGTAACGTGGAAGAGTACGGGATTTTTCTTGGTTTTAATAATCAGGCGGAAGCATTCCGGCTGCCAGTCAACCCGGAGACCTTGGAGATCAAGGAGAGCGGGGATGGAAAAAGCTATACTATTATCGATCTGGGTGAGATCAATACGATTGCTTATCCGAAGCTGACGGAGATCACAATTGAAAGTATATTTCCGGCACAAAGATATCCGTTCGTATTGGTACAAGAGGACGGGCTGAAGAGACCCTTTGAATATGTGGAGCTTATTAAGAAGTGGATGACGAGTCGCAGGCCTATTCGTTTTGTATTCTCCGGGGTGAGCTATGCGGATGACACGAAAAAAGCTGAGGGGAAGCTAAACGATGCGAAGAAATGGTTAAAGCAATCATCGACTAGTGAGGATAAATCCATAGAGATTGATTTTGGTGTGAATATGGCTATGAGTATCGAAGGCTTCACTTGGAAACTCAGTGCAGGTACTTCAGGGGATATTGAATATTCGTTGTCTCTCAAAAAGTATGTATTCTATCAGGCTGTAGCTGTAAAGGTTGTCAACGATGAAGTGAAGGTAGAACAGAAGCGGGCTAATGAAAAGCCCAAACCTACTACGTATACCCTGAAATCTGGAGACAACCTATGGAAAGTTGCTAAAGAAAAGCTTGGGGATGGCAAAAGGTGTGGAGAAATCCAGAAACTTAATGGCATTAAAGATAGTGAGCTGAGAAAGCTTCCAATCGGTAAGGTCATTAAGCTGCCGTAGGAGGATGTTATGGAACTGGTTGTGAAGAATAAGGAAGGGAATCTATGGGATATTTCTGGCATCGTCTCCGATATTTCTTGGAAAACAGCCCGCTCAGGAAAGCCGGCAACGCTAGAGTTAACACTTGTGGACAGTGGAATCTATCAGCATCCCAAGTTCGGCATTAGCAACGGTGATATTATTCAGTTCAGCAAAGATAATGTGGATGTATTCTATGGGTTTGTGTTCAGTATTGATACAGGCTCGGATCAGGAGATTAAGCTGACTGCCTATGATCAGATGCGTTATTTGCTGGGCAATGGCAGTTATGTTTTGCAGGATGTTACGGCTAGTGATGTGATCAAAAAAATAACACAAGATTACGGACTGCAGACAGGTGAGCTGGAGGATACGGAGTACCGGATTCCCTCTTTAATCGAGGATGACAAAAAGCTGTTGGATATCATTATGGGAGCGATCGGCAGTGAGCTTCAGTATAAGGGGCGGTTGATGGCCTTTTATGATGACTTTGGTAAGCTAACGCTGCGAAAACCGGAGTCTATGCTGCTTAATCTGGTGCTTGGAGCGGGGCATTATCTGTACGACTATTCGCTCAAAAAAAGTATTGATGATGATACGTACAACACCATTTTTCTATACAAGGATAATGAGAAGTCTGGTAAGCGTGATTTCTTTCCGGTTAGTGATAAGGATAATGTGAAACGCTGGGGTATCCTGCACTTGTATCAGAAGGCCGATGACAAAGCGAATGCTTCACAAATTCAGGAGAAGGCAAATAATCTGCTAAAAATGCACAACCGTGAAAAGCTTAGTCTCTCCGTACAGGCGATTGGTGATATGCGCGTAAGGGCTGGTAATTTCATTTATGTCCTGCTTGATGAATTCAAGACTCAGGTGTTTCTGGTGGATCAATGCAGTCATAAGATTTCCGGTGGGGAGCATACGATGTCCCTCGATATAAAGGTGGTGTAGAAATGATGTTGGATATTATAAAAAAAGCAAGCTTAGGAGCCGTGGGAAATACAAATCCCGTGGCTTTTTCTTATGGGACGGTAACGGAGGTAGCTCCTTTGCAGATCCAGGTGGATCAACGTTTTATTTTATCGGGGAATGCGCTAGTGCTGCCTGAATCGGTAATGGAATGTAAAGTCGAACTAGAGGGTAGAGAAGTGGTAGTGCGTCGAGGGCTTGCCTCTGGTGATCGGGTTCTGATGGTTCGGATGCAGGGTGGACAAAGCTATATTGTTCTGGATCGGCTGGTGAGTCCGATATGATTCCTGCGATTGGAAAATCTGGACCGATAACTGCCCTTCTTGAAGGCGAGGTCAACCTTGAACGTGGGGAAAGTCCCAGTCTAACTTACCGAATGGATTGGGACAGAAAAAGGATCACTGGCCAAGTGGATGGACTTGAGGCAGTGCAGCAGGCAGCGGCCAAAATTCTGCGAACCGATAGATTTGAACATCTGATTTACAGTTCGGATTACGGAACAGAGTGGCAGCTGGTTCTGGGTAAGGATCGGCTGTTAGTCAGAGCTGAAATCAGACGTGTCATTAATGAGGCCTTACTTCAGGATGAACGAATCCTTAGCTTAGAAAATATTGAGGTTTCTTTTACCGGAGAAAACTTAACTTTTGACTGCAAGGTGGTTACACGTTACGGAAATTTTCAGCTGAGAAAGGAGTGGAATGAGGATGTATGAGGATCAGACGTATGAGGCTCTTTTAGAGCGGATGCTGGACCGGGTTCCGTCAGGTCTGGATAAACGCGAGGGCAGCATTATTTATGACGCGCTCGCTCCGGCAGCAGCAGAGCTCGCGCAGATGTACATTGAGCTGGATGTGAATAATAATCTGTATTTTGCAGATACGGCGACCGGAGAGTACTTGGAGCGAAGTATATCCTGGTCAGGAATTGTTAGGCGAGAAGCGAGCAAAGCGCAACTGAAGGGGATTTTTTATAAAGCGAATGGAGGATTTGTAGATGTCCCTCTCGGAAGCCGCTTTTCACTCGATATGCTGAATTATATGGCTGTGGAGAAGCTATCTCCTGGAGTGTACCGGTTGGAGAGTGAAACCGCTGGAGAAGAAGGAAACCGATATTTTGGCTCTTTGCTGCCGGTGGATTATATTTCAGACCTCGCGCGTGGGGAAATAGCTTCCCTTCTGATCCCTGGGGAGAACTCCGAATCGGATGAATCGCTACGGCAGCGTTATTTGGATTCAGCCAGACGCCCAGCTACTAGCGGCAATAAATATCACTATATGGAGTGGGCTATGCAGGTTGTAGGGGTGGGAGGTGCACGTGTTTTTCCGTTATGGAACGGTCCTAAGACGGTGAAAGTGATTGTTGTGGATGCCGAGAAACTTCCTGCTTCTGAGCTGCTGGTGACAAAGGTTCAGCATTACATTGATCCGGTCTCTGGAGCGGGTGAGGGGCAAGCCCCCGTAGGTGCTGTTGTAACTGTGGCGTCAGCGAAGGGCAAAAGTATTAGTGTAAGCGCAAAAGTAACCCTTGCTTCAGGTTATGCGCTGCAAGCTGTAAATGAAGAATTTAAGGCGATTCTTGAGAGCTATCGCAAAGAGAAGGCTTTTTCAGCAACCTATATTAGCCAGTCTGTAATCGGTGCCCTATTGCTAGCTACTGAGGGAGTCGCAGATTACAGTGAGCTGAAGCTGAACGGTGGAGCGGGCAACGTAATGTTGAACGAAGAAGAAATTCCATTGTTCGGCAATGTTTTACTGGAGGTGTAGCATGGGTTACCCGGAGAAAGTTGATATTTTTCAAGAAAAGCTTAATAAAAAAGCAAACGGCGGCAGCTATGTTATTGAAGAGAGATTACCGCTTGTAAATGGCATGTATAGTGGTGCGCTTGCGCATGACAACATCAATAATCAGACCATCGCAGTGTACACAGGGTCACAGTATTCCGGGATCGAGCTGCGTAATTTTACGGTGTCTTTTCCGGATGAAGCGCCATGGCGGCGGTTGATTAAGATTTTTGCCGATGTGCCCGAGGTTTATGTGACTTACGAAACCCCCGGCGATACCGTTGAAGCAGAGGATATTAACGGTTTGCAGGAAAGTCTTACTGCTGTTCAAACTGAAATAGAACGTTATAAGAGCAAGGGCCAGATTGACGGGGGATCTTTTAGAAGAGAGGTGTAAAATGGCACAGACCATACAAATAAAGCGGGGAACAAAGGCTGAACTAACGAGTTATGGCGTGTTGAAGGTAGGAGAGCTTGGTTTTTGCAGTGACACTAAGGAAGTTTATGTTGGTGATGGGACTTCCAATTCCATGGTCGGAAGGGCACTATCGGGTCCAGAAGCCTCTCGTCCAGTTGCAGGAGCCGTTGGCCGTTTGTATTACGTGACTACGGGTACGAATAGCGGATATTTGTATTTTGATGATGGGGCAGCCTGGCAGCGGATGAATGCGCAGAAGCTTAGCGATCTGACAGGTACAATTGATGATATCGCTGATGGAGCAACCTATGCGAAGGTGCTTAAAGCGGATATTAGTGCGGGGCATATCAATAAAGTATCAGATGGCACGAACGTAAAGACCGCGGCTGAGATTAAGACTCATATTGATGATGTGAACAAGCACCGGACGATCAATGATGCCGGGACTACGATTACAGATTTGTGGTCAGCGCAAAAGATTAAAAATGAAATTGAGCTGGCCAAGCATAACATTGAACCGCAAGCGTCGGTAAAAGATCAGAACCTGCTGGCTCCACCAGCCAGTCCGGTTGAGGGTGATCGATACATTATTCCAGCTGGAGCAACCGGGGCATGGGCGGGGAAAACGAATCAAATCGTTGAATATCAATCTGCCGCTTGGGTATTTTATGTTCCGGCTGTAGGCTGGACCGCTTACGTCGATGATGAGCAGAAGATTTATAGCTGGAACGGTAGCGCATGGGTGCGTACAGGTGGTGCGTTACAGACTATTACCGCTGGTAACGGGCTGATAGGCGGCGGTCAAGCCGATGCTGTGACGCTGAATATTGGTGCAGGTAATGGGATCACGGTTACTGCAGACGCGATTGCGGTGACGGCTGGAAAAGGGATCACCGTGGACTCGGCTGGTGTAGCCGTAAGTGTGGATGGAAGCAGTATCGTTTACGATGCAGCGAATGGCAATAGACTTACTGTAGCCAGTATTGATGGCGGAACATTCTAGGGGGCGGGACAATGGCTTTAAAGACATTGATTCAAATACGCCGCGGATTGGAAAGTGCGATTGGAGCACTGGCTATTGGTGAGCTTGGCTACTGTACAGACAGTGGGAAGCTATATATCGGTTCTGCTGCTGGGAATGTCTTGCTAGTTGCGGCACAAAGTACCGGGGACATGCTGAAAAGTATTTACGATACGAATAACAATGGCAAGGTGGATTTCGCGCAACAAGCGGATAGTGTAGCTTGGGCGGGGGTAGCGGGTAAACCAGCAGTGTTTCCTCCGGCGGCGCATACACATGATTATTTGCCCAAAGGGCCCCTAACCTGGAATCAACTGAAGGGGGTGTAGGGGGATGAGCTATGGCAACTCTTTATTCAGCGAATTATTGTATTCCGCAGATGAAGATTCGAATCATCCGGGTGAAGTCGAGGCGCCTGATCTAATGCAGTATTTGCCGGATTATTATAAGGATGTCCGTGAAATGGAGAAGCTTCAGGAGACCATCGGGCTAGAAATTGGTGGACTGAAGGTAGGCACTGTAGATGTACTGGATCAAGCGTTTGTTGAAACAGCAACGGTGAGCCTTGGACGTTGGGAGGCTGAGCTTGGACTAAATATTGATTCATCCAAGTCATATGCCACACGCCGAGAGATGATTAAGGCGAAGCTGCGTGGAAACGGGACGACAACGCCGGAGATGATCCAGCGGACAGCGTCCGCTTTTTCAGGTGGAGTGGTTGAAGTTAAGGAAGTGCCTGATGAGTATCGTTTTGAGATTCATTTTGTGAGTACGCTGGGCATTCCTCCGAATATGGCAGGGTTAATTCAAATTATAGAAGAGATTAAGCCCGCGCATTTGGCTTATGAATTTGTGTTCAGCTATACGTGGTGGGACTCTGTTAAGGCTTTGACCTGGGAGAATGCTCACAGTAAGACATGGAACGAATTAAGAACTTATAGATAGGAGAGTGACACATGCAAACGACAGGAAATTTGGGGTTAAAAAAGCCCGAGGGAACAGATATCGTTGATATTGCCGATCTGAACGGAAATATGGATATCTTGGATAATGCCGTTAATAGTAAAGTGGATAAAGCTTCTGGCAAACAGCTGTCTACGAATGATTACACCACAGCTGAGAAAACGAAGCTGGCGGGGATTGCTACGGGAGCGAATAATTATTTGCATCCTAATCACACGGGGGATGTTACTAGTAACGGGGATGGAGTTACGGCTATTGCTGCTGGGGCAATTGTAGATGCTGATGTAAATGTTTCTGCCGGGATTGCTTGGAGTAAAGTTAGTAAAACAGGTGCGTCTTTGGCCGACTTACCTACACGCTCTGCTGGTGATCTTTCCAGCGGTACCCTCCCGGCAGCGCGGCTCCCAGCAGCTACAGGTGATGTAACATCCCCGGCAGGTAGTAATGTCTTTACTCTCTCGGCAGGGATTCAGGGGCAAATCAATAGCAAAGCACCTTTAGCGACTACACCACAGCAGACCACAGCAGACATTACCTACTATGTCCGAACAGATGGTAGTGATAGTAATACAGGGCTAGCGAATACAGCAGCAGGAGCGTTTAAAACTATCACAAAAGCTATCAGCCTTATTCCGAAAATGGTCAATCATAAAGTTATCATTAACATCGCAGCCGGAACATATTCCGAGTCTGTTATTGTTTCAGGTCTTGTAACAGCCACTGATTTTTCTATTATTGGTTCTGGTGTTGTAAACATTGTATCTTTAGAGGTTATAAACTGCTATGGAACTATTAATATTACTGGATTGACTGCAACCACAACTACAAAAGACTCATTTAGCTCCTCTTCTTCTGCGCGTGTTGTTTTTACTTCATGTATTGCTACAGTTGTAAGTACATTCGCTTCTTTTTGGTCAGGTTCTTCTAATGTGTTTATTAATAGATGTACTATCTCAAATAGATCCGTTGGTATATCTGCTCTCGCAGAAAGTATGGTGTACGTAGGAGAATGTACTGGTGTAAATAATGGAATTGCATATCTATCTGGATATGGTTCATATCTTGGATATCAAAGCAGTGTTCCGAGTGGCGCTATGGTGGTGCAAGACAGTGGGATGCTTGTTCCGGGTAGTGGTGTCCTTAACCCATGGGGAGATAATACAACTGGTATGCGTACAGGTATCGCGATAGGGGGCGGGCTTAATGCTCAATCTATTCCTGCTAACGTCCTTACTAAAGTTTCTTATTTTCATAAGTATTATGATTACTTAGATGAATGGAGCAACAGCAAGTTTACAGCTAAAAAGAACGGACTGTATGCAATTAACACCATGTTAATGCTTATTGGAGCCGCCGATGGCGTCGTTGTTGAGATTTTTGTTTATAAAAATGGCGTAAGAGATCAGTGTATGGGGCGCGGTGGTGCTGTTAGAATGCAGGATTTAGCCACTAGCGGGTCTATTATAACGGACTTAGGTGCAGGAGATACATTGGAGATTTATATGCAACAATCTGGTGCCACCTCTCTAGACTTAACAAACGACGGTGTTTTTACAAACCTCAGAATAACACGAGTATCTTAAAAGGAGGGATTATCTTTTGAATATAGCACTAGCAATTATGTATCTATACCCAAACGCCAAACCAATGTATGACTTTATCGTACAGGACAACGGCGCTGAGCCTGTATTACGCGAGGGAGCTGAAGAAAAGGGACGGGTCAGATATGAGATCAAACAGCCGGAAAAAGACGAAAGTCCGATAGAGGGCGTACATTACCGATACGGAATCGACTATAATCTATTGGTCGTGGGAGAGGATTACGACCTTGTAGAACGTGGGCAATATATCGCAGTCTGGAACTTGGACGCACCACAACCAACAGAAGCCGAACTTCAAGCAGCATGGGCGGCATATCAAGAAGCTGAAGCTAACAAGCCACCAGAGCTGACGGAGACCGAGCAACTCCGAGCCGATAACGCAGCTTTATTACTGGAGCTAGTGCAGACGCAGGCAAGGCAAGATCAAGCTGAACAAGATCAGGCAGCCTTACTTCTAAGTCTTGTGGAAGGAGGTGTACTGTAAATGAACTGGTACGTACTGATTAAGCGATACTTCGACGCAGGGTTGTATACGGGGGAGCAGTTACAGGTGTTTGTTACCGCCAAAAAGATAACGGCTAAACAAGCTGAAGAGATTACAGATAGCGCCATATAGTAGGCGTTTTTATTTTGCCCTCGTATCTGCTACGAGGGCTGTTTTATTTATCACTTTAGAAGGGGGCTGTTATATGACCATTGTGGGAGTGAATTCAGGAGGAGACGATGCTGAAGCAGCGCCCATTGAGCACCGTTTAGAAGATGTTGAAAATAGACTAGTAGTCATCCAAGACGAAATCTTTAGATTTGGAACGGAACATCTTAGTTTTAGTAATGAGCTTCTAATATTAAAAGAAAAACAATCGCGTCATGAGGAAGATGTGAAACAAATAAAACAATCAACAATAGAAATGAAGATTCAATTTAACGAGATTATGAGGCGTTGGGACACTTTAGACTCACGTGTGTTTCAGTTATTGCAACAATCCCAGACGGACAGCAAGAGCGAAAGAAAAGTGTTTGTTGATCTACTTAAATACGTTCTGGCTGGTACTATCTTTGCTATTATTGCCTTTTTATTTAAAGGAGGGGTATAGATGCTCACTTTGTCCCAAATCAAAGAAAAATCAAGTAAACGCCTAACCAACCTACACCCCATAGTCCGTTCCGCTGCTACTGCTCTAATCGAACGTTGTTACAAGCTCGATATCCCCATTCTCATCACGCAGGGTCTTCGCACAATTGCTGAGCAGGATGCTCTTTACGCACAAGGACGCACTAAGCCTGGAGCGATTGTCACCAATGCGCGTGGCGGGTATAGCTACCACAATTTTGGACTAGCCGTAGATTTTGCTCTTTTGTTGCCTAATGGATCTAGTGTGTCTTGGGATATGCGTCTGGACGGCAATAATAACCAGATAGCAGATTGGCAGGAGGTTGTAAAAGAGGCCAAGGCACTTGGCTTCGAATGGGGTGGTGATTGGACGAGCTTTAAGGACTATCCACATTTTCAAATGGCGTTTGGGTTAACACTCACTCAGCTACGAGCAGGGGCAAAGCCCTCAACATCTGCGGTGGAGTCAGCGTATAAGGTCATCCATCGGAAGGAGGAGGAAGACTTGAAGAGTGATGTTATTGCCGTCGTAAAGGTTAACGGGGTTAAGATTGCAGATGGAGTTCTTGAAAAAGGCATCACCTACGTTCCCGTACGTGTAATTGCAGAGGCGCTCGGCGCTCAGGTAGGATACGATTCCGCGACACGAACGGTTGAGATTAAAAGTACTCACTAAGGAGGTATCTATCATGGAAACTAGAGAGATTTTGGATGATGTTATGGCATTCGCCTCTATCTTAGCAGTATTCGTACTGGCACTTGTTCAATTGGTCAAAAATAGTATCAATATCCCGCGTAATGCAGTCCCTGTCATCGGACTATTGATAGGCTTTCTCATCGGAGCGGTAGCGTATCCTTTTACCGATCTGGATATCGTTCTTCGCCTTTGGGCTGGGGGGCTGGCTGGTTTATCTGCGACGGGGTTGTTTGAGCTAGCTTTTAAGGATCGCCCGGGGACAACGAAAGAGTAAATGGATAATAGGTACGAATCATAAAAAAAGGGCTGTTCCAAAACGTCTGAATAGACCTAAGGAAGAGCCCCATTGTTTTTTATGAGATTACATAGTTAAGCTTCAGAACGAAAGCGTACTTCCAGGCAGCAAAGAGTACAGCCCTGCAAAACCTTCTCCTTCTAATATAGAAGTGACATGATCAATATGCGATTTGGGAGCATGAACGAGCACCGACCGGCGGCTGGGAACCGTTTGGAGCATTTCTCGAATATCCGGTAAGCCTTGGTGGACTTTATAGCGAATGAGTGAGATTGTACATCTCATGTCGCTAGATTCTTCTACCATAGAATGTTTAACGAGACGGTGCCCGAAACTGCCTGCCGCCAAATGTCCCGTGAAAATCACATGGTTCTTAGGAGAAGCCGAGAGCTGATGAAAATACTCTTGTGCTTTTGCCGACTGCATCATTCCGTCATTGGTAAACACGATTGAGCTCTTGAGATTCAACAATGCCTTTGCACGTTCCTCTGAATTAGATACAATGCACAAGTTCTTTCTATTAAAAAGCATATCAACGCGCTGAATAGCGCCCTCTTTCAGCCATTCGGTCTTATCGCTCAAACCTCTTAAAGGAGCTATGAGCTCTTCTTCGACGATCAGCTGATCATCCGGGAAACACTCGCTTGCCCATACGATTAATTCCTGGCTTCTGCCATGGATAGGCACCGGAAGGAGGACTGAACCCCCTTTTTGCAGAGTGTTACAGATCGCTGACTCTAATTGCTGTAACTTTACAAGCTGCTCATCAGGATCCGCGCCATATGCGGCATCGATAATGGATAGATCGACGATATCTTTAGCTCCGGCTTCCATAATCGTTGGTGAATCTGCCATGAGCAGCAACGACTCCTTCGTATAATCCCCTGAGAAAAATACGATTGTTCCGTCCCATTCGAGGATCAGCCAAACTGAACCTGCTAAATGTCCGCTTCGCCCCCATTGTACTCGAAGATTAGATGCAATCCTCAGCCAAGTCTGAGGGGGGATATGCTCCTCCAAATACATGAACTGGATAGATTGCTTATCTATTTCTCCATAAGGTAGTGATGCGGACTGAGCAGCCACATATTTATCCCAAGCTTCGAAATAATCGGGAAGCTGTTTAACGGTGGCTTTCGTTGTCCATACCTTACCTGAATATCCGTACTTATACAGTAGGGGAAGTGCTATGGAATGATCCTCATGCGCATGGGACAGAAACACTGCCTGCAAATGTGGGATGATGTCTGTATCTAGCAGGGGGTATTCACCTGGACCTTCTTTTTTGACACCACAATCGAGTAGAATACCAGATTGCCCATCTTTGTCCTGCAAAAGATAGGAGGAACGGCCATGCTCTCCGGCCCCTCCCCAAATCGTTAGTGTGCTCATCGTTGTCTCCGCTTTCTATCTGGGCTTAAATATTCTAATACTAGTAGTAATATAGTGGTAACGCCGACAGAGATTACTGCCATGGCCATCCCCATCGCTACAGCACCTTGTTCAAACTGGGCAAAAATATAGGTCGCCGATGTCTGCATTGAAGGTGGAAGAATGAGTAAGGAGGCTACCAGTTCCCGATTGGAAATGGTGAAGGTCATCATCCATCCAGCCACCATCCCCGGTAGAATGAGTGGGAGCAGGATACGGCGGAACACATAAAGCTTGCTTCCTCCGAATACTTGTCCCGCTTGCATAAGGGAAGAATCGATCTGCCCATAGCTCGCTTTTACATACTGAACAGTGTAGGGGATGAATAGTACAACGTAGGTAAGCACAACCATCCAGTAGGTATTATAGAGCGGAATAGGCATCCAGCGAGCATTCCATAGCAGGATTAGCCCTACTACAATTACAATTCCAGGAACTGTGTTGGGAAGTAGGCTGAATAGATCTGTAATTTTCTGCTTGAATGTAGCTCCTTTTCCTACAGTTAAGGCAAACCAAGTCCCAAGAATAACTGCGATACTGGAAGCAACGATGGCTAATGTGAAGCTATTTAATAAGGCCTCAAGACCTTGAGAACCCGGTGATAGCAGCTCTGCATAATGTTTCAAGGTTAAATTGCTCCAAGATACGCCTTCTCCTCGCAGCTTCAATAATGAGGCTGTTATGATTGAAAAATAAGGAATGCCGATAGATGCTAGAAGTAATAGAACAACATACCCCCAACTAAGAACCCCTATGATCCCCGTACTTTTATAACGTTTGGTGCGAGTCCCTTTTCCGCCAATTAGGCGATAAGAGAAGCGACTGCTAATTAGAGTCTGGATGTACCACATGACGAGACAAACCCCGAGCAGCAAGGAAGCTAGTGAAGTAGCCTTTCCAAAATCTATTGGCCAACTAGAGATATACTTATGGATCTCAGAGGTCAGAACGTAAAAGCCGATCCTACGACCAAAGGTCGCAGGGGTACCAAATTCGGCAATCGTTTTGACGAAGATGAGAAGAGCTCCAAGCCCATAGCTGGATAATAGCAAGGGAATGATTACTCTTTTAAATCTGTAAAAGAACGGAGCGCCATGAACAGAGGCTGCTTCCTCCAGATTGCCTCCGATCTGCAAAAGCGCATTACGCAGCAGTAAATACAGGAAGGGGAATAAATGCAGGCTCATGATCAGCACCATCCCTCCATAACTAAAGAAATACGGAGTCAGCACGGAGGAAGAGGGCAGAAACTGTTCCATATACCCACCCGTTTGCATAAATAACATCCAACCCATTGAACCAATGTATGGCGGAGTCATAAAAGGGATTAGTAGCACAACATCCAGCCAATTATGATGCCCTAAGTCCGTTTTAGCCATAATCCAGGCCAGAGGTAGTGCAAATAGCGTAGTTAGTAGAATAACGCTTACCCCGAGCCCGATAGAATTCAGCAGTACCTCAACCAGATCATGACTACTCATAATGGTTCGTAGTGGCGCGGCTATATCCAGCTGCTCATTGGGATAGATACTGGTCCAAAAAATGAGCAGGAGTGGCAGCAGTACGAGCACTGTCAGTATAAATAAAGCAAGTCCGCCGCTCACCCATTTAAATGAGCGTAAAGAGTTAATATTCATTACGCTTATTTAAAAATTTGTGTGAAGGTCGAGGAAACTTCATCACTATGTTCGTTCATCCATTCCCATTTCACATCAAATGTCTTAATTTCATCGAGATTTGCACGATTCTCTGCTTTCACATCGGTTCTGCCTGGCAATAAGTAGGCTTTAGCAACTAGCGCTTGAGCTTCATCAGATAGAAGATAGTCGATAAAAGCTTTGGCATTATCTACATTCGGGCTTGTCTTAATAATCGCAGCCGGGCGAGGGCTGATCACTGTTCCTTCAGCAGGGTAGACGATATCTACAGGCTCTCCATCAGCTTTTGCCTTATAAGCCATATAATCTACACCCGAGGCAACGACGGATTTAGCACCGGTAATAACCGGATCAAGTGCCTCTTGATTGGCGCCCGCCATCGCTACACCATTGCTTTTGTATTGTTTAAAAAGATCCCAACCGCTGTCCCCTTTAGCGCTTAAATATCCAGTTACGAAATCTAGAGCCGATCCAGATAGCGAAGGATCTGGAATATTGACGGTTCCTTTCCATTCCGCTTTAGTGAGATCATCCCATGAAGTCGGAGGTGTGCTTACTTTTTTAGTATTGTAGACAATCCCCAGTGCGGATGCGCTATAGCTAAAATAATTGCCATCTGCTGTGTCTGACCAATCGCTAACGAGCTTATCTGCATTAACCGCCTCTTTATATGGAAGCAATAATCCATCATTCTTCATCCCTTGCATGGACGGAAGGGAGGCAAGAACAACAACATCGACTACTGGATTGGACTTCTCTGCTTCCATACGGGCTAGTATTTTTCCAGTAGTGCCTTGGAACATTTCGACCTTCACACCGGTTTTGGCTTCAAAGCCGTCTTTAATTTTATTGGCTAGACCTTCAGGACCTGCGCTGTAGACGACAAGACTGCCACTCAGAGCTTTCTCTGTGGGTTGTGGTGCTTCAGTTTGAGCTGTAGTGTTAGCGGTTGAAGTCGGATTGCTTGCGTTAGCAGCAGGAGTGTTAGTAGAGCTACAGCCGGCTAGACTCGCTCCGATTATAGTTGTTAGAAGAAGTGAACTAAGTCCTTTAGTGTTATTCATTGATTTCAATGTGAATGCCTCCCTAATATTTTTTGCATCTTGCTGCATGGAACAGCATCATACGAGCTATTCCATGCAGTGGACGCTTAATTCAGATGATGGATCTGGTGCTCTGAAGCGTAGACCTGGATCGTCTCTCCAACAGGTAGACGTTGATCATGATAAGCGGTCCAAGCGGTTTGGTTCTCCATTTCTAGAATGACCTCATAGCGATCACCCATATAGCTCACATGTCGAATCGTCCCCGTAAAAGGGAGAGAGGAAGCATTCTCCTGAGACCAACGTAAATGTTCCGGACGAAGCATTTGCTTATCGGGAACGATCCAGTTGGATTTTCCAATAAAATGAGCTACAAAAGGATGATTGGGTTTCTGATAAATCTCCTCAGGAGAACCTGTTTGTAAAATAGTTCCACCTTGCATCACGACCACTTCATCTGACATAGACATCGCCTCGGTTTGATCATGGGTGACATATAGAGCAGTAATACCCATGTTCCTCACCAAGGAGGTTAACTCCAGCCTCATTTCATCTCGCAAGACTGCATCTAGTGCACTTAACGGCTCGTCGAACAATACGAGTTGGGGTCTAGTAACTACAGCTCTGGCAAAAGCAACCCGTTGCTGTTGTCCACCGGACAGCTGATGGGGAAAGCGTAGCTCGAGTCCTTCCAGCTTTACGGATCGAAGGGCTTGCTGAACCCTAATCCGTAAATCCTTTTTCTGCTTAGAGGCACGAAGTCCGAAGGCGACATTCTCGAAGACAGTTAAATGCGGCCAGAGCGCGAAATCTTGAAAGACCATGCCAAAGTTGCGGCTATGGATGGGGCGACTAATTTTTTTGCTGCCTGAGAAAATAAACTCGTCATCCATTAGGATTTCTCCAGCATCCGGTGTTTCTAGCCCAGCAATCAGACGGAGTAGTGTCGTCTTTCCACAACCTGAAGGACCGAGTAATGTCGTAAAGCTTCCAGCGGGAATCTTCAGATCTGCAGCCTTCAAGGCATGCACATCTCCGAATTTCTTTTCCAATCTGTGGATTGTAATTTCCTTCATCTCTATCTACCTGCCTGTTCTTAAGCTTGTTCTTAGTGTAAAGGTAAAGAATTCCCGCTATATTTGCTGAATGTAACTGTGATATTAACTTTTTTGCCGATTTATTTTAACATTCATAGAATTCTTCTATGTTACCGTTTAGTGAATAGGCGAGGAGTGGATGATAATGAACCTTAATTTAATCAAGCTGGAAATCGTAGAACTGTTAAATAAACATAAGAAAATAACTACAGTAGCCGATAAACTCGGACTGAAGCAGCCCACCGTTACGTACCATTTAAAGAATTTAGAGCAGCAATTGGGGGAGAAGTTATTTGAATCCAGAATGGATAAAATGATTCTTACGGAGAGTGGAAAAGCGTTTCTTCATTATGCGACTAAAATCAATGCACTAGCTGCAGAAGCGGAGCGGGTTGTAAAAGAGTTCAGTCAGGCGGGGCGGGGAACGCTTAAGATTGGTGCCAGTTACGTTCCAGCTACTTATATTCTTCCAAAAATATTGGGGCTGTTTGGAGAACAACATCCGGGGATTACGATCTCTTTATCGGTTAAGCCTTCCCCTGTAATCAAAGAAATGCTGGCTAGCCATGAGATTGACCTTGGTATTTTGTCTACAGAATCTTTTTATCTACCAGATCTGCATACTCAAGCCTTGTGTGAGGACGAGCTCGTGCTTGTTTTTTCGCCATCTCATGAATTTGCCTCATTTTCTAATCTAAATCCGGCTATGATTGCTTCAGCAAGTTTTATATTACATGACAAGGAGTCGAGTACACGCCAACTGACGGATAAATGGTTTGAGCGTGAGGGGAATGAACCGAGGACCTATATTCTACTGGATTCACTGGAGGCCATAAAGCAATCGCTTATGAGTGGAAAGTACGTTTCGTTTATATCGCGTCTTGCTGTGGAGGATGAGGTAGCCAGAGGAAGATTGCTAATGCGCACCATTCCAGATTATAATTTTCAAAGACATATTTATTATTCGTATAACCGCGATCGTCATTATTCTCCTCTTATTGGCCTGTTCATCGATCAGATTCGAACGCTCCGTATTTAAATACACATAATGAAGGTATGCTAGAGCCATTATATATAAGAAAGAATACATAAAATATAAGGACTGTATAAATTGAGAAATTGGTGTATAATCTTAGATACTGTGTCGCTTTACAGCGCAAAATAGTTGGAGATTTTCACACAGTTTTATTGTATGATATGAGGAAAGCTTTAATAGGCGATTTTTAGACAGACAATAATTAACACATTGATCCGGAAGAGAATGGGGGGAGCAGCATGACCGAACTTACGACTACCGTCAGCAAAAGCAACTCTAACAATCTGCTGCGACGGGACGTACGGTTCTTGGGGAACATTTTAGGAGAGGTCTTGGTTCACCAAGGCGGTAACGAACTACTAGAGATCGTGGAGAAAATTCGCGAAACCAGTAAATCGCTGCGCTCACTATTTTTACCTGAACTGCACAGTGAATTTAAGGAGTTAATCAATTCTTTGGATCCAGAGAACCGTCATCAGGTAATAAGAGCATTCGCTATTTATTTTCAGCTCGTGAATATTGCCGAACAGAACCATCGGATTCGCCGCAAACGTGACTATGAACGTTCAGCTGGGGAGACAGTCCAACCCGGTTCTATAGAAAGCGCGATTAAAGAGCTTCGTGAACGTGATTTCTCTCATGAGGAAGTTAACGAGATTATTGCAGGATTATCTCTGGAACTTGTAATGACGGCACATCCAACGGAAGCTATGCGCCGTGCTATTCTCGATATTCATAAGCGGATATCTGATGATGTTATGGGTCTGGATAACCCTACCTTAACCTTCCGGGAGCGTGAACAGCTCCGTGAGAAGCTATTAAATGAAGTGATTACGCTATGGCAAACGGATGAACTGCGTGACCGTAAGCCTACCGTACTCGATGAAGTACGTAATGGGATGTACTATTTCCATGAGACGATCTTCCATGTATTGCCCGATGTTTATCAAGAACTTGAACGTTGTCTCAGTAAATACTACCCAGGGCAGAATTGGCATGTACCAACCTACTTGCGTTTTGGCTCATGGATTGGTGGAGACCGTGACGGTAACCCTTCGGTAACTTCTACAGTTACTTCACAGACCTTGCGCATGCAGCGTAAGCTGGCGATTCGGGAATATCAACGGATTATGCGTGAACTCATGAAATATCTAAGCTTTAGTACAAGTATTGTTAAGGTGACACCTGAGCTAGTAGAATCCATTGAAGCTGATCGTGAGATCATTAATCTTGGCAAGATGGAAGAATGGCGCAATGATAATGAACCTTACCGTATTAAGCTTAGCTATATGATCTCCAAGACACAAAATGTTCTGGATGATGAGAAAAAAGATACTCTTGAGCGTTATTCTACACCTGAAGAGTTTATCGATGATTTGAACGTGATTGACCGCAGCTTACGGCATCACTATGCCGATTATGTGGCCGACACTTATATTAAGAAATTGATCCGTCAAGTGGAGCTGTTCGGTTTCCATACGGCGACACTTGATGTGCGTCAGCACAGTCAAGAACATGAGAATGCTATGACTGAAATTTTGGCGAAAATGAACATTACGCCGGATTACTCCAAACTGTCTGAAGATGAGAAGATTGAGCTACTGGAGAAGCTGTTGAATGATCCACGTCCAATCACTTCTTCTTATCAGACGTATAGTGAGGGTACAGAGGAATGTCTTGCAGTGTACCGGACGATCTTCGCTTCGCAAGAAGAGTACGGCAAACAATGTATCACTAGTTATTTGATCAGTATGGCAGAAGCGGCAAGCGATATTCTGGAGGTTATGGTCTTCTCCAAAGAGGTAGGACTATTCCGCAAAGATAATGACGGTACAGTCGTATGTACGCTGCAAGCTGTGCCACTTTTTGAAACGATTGATGATTTGCATGAAGCACCACAAATTATGAATAGATTGCTCAGCATGCCTATCTACCGCGATGCAGTAAGAGCAATGAATGATTTGCAGGAAATCATGCTTGGATATTCAGATAGTAACAAAGATGGCGGCGTGGTTACCGCTAACTATGAACTGCGTGTTGCTCTGAAAGAGATTACAGCTACAGCCGATAAGTTCGGAATCAAGCTGAAGTTCTTCCACGGTCGTGGTGGAGCGCTCGGTCGTGGCGGCATGCCGCTTAACCGCAGCATTCTGGCTCAGCCAGCCTCGACGATTGGCGGCGGCATTAAGATCACCGAGCAGGGAGAAGTTATCTCCTCCCGTTATTCGATGCAAGGGATTGCTTACCGCAGTCTAGAGCAAGCGACATCTGCGCTTGTGACTGCAGCGATCAATGCGAGAATTCCACAAGCGGATTTATATGAAGAGAAGTGGGAAGAGATTGTTGCCCGTATCTCTGAAGTTTCGCTTCACAAATATCAGGATTTGATATTCCGTGATCCGGACTTCCTGACTTATTTCAAAGAATCCACACCTCTGCCTGAGGTTGGAGAGCTTAATATTGGTTCACGCCCTTCCAAACGGAAGAACAGTGACCGCTTTGAAGACTTGCGTGCAATTCCGTGGGTATTTGCGTGGACACAAAGCCGTTATTTGCTTCCAGCGTGGTATGCTGCTGGAACCGGACTGCAGAGTTTCTATGAGGGTAAGGAAGAGAATCTGAAGGTAATGCAGCATATGTATGAGAACTTCTCATTCTTTACTACACTGATAGATACGCTGCAAATGGCTATCTCAAAAGCGGACTTGATCATTGCTAAGGAATACGCCAGCATGGGCAAGAACGAAGAAGCGCGTCAACGGATCTTCGGCCAGATTGAAGATGAATTCAAACTGACATCTGAGCTGATCCTGAAGATTACTGGCCAGCAGGATATCTTGGATAACGTCCCTGTGATTCAGGAGTCGATCAGACTCCGCAATCCTTACGTTGATCCACTTAGCTACCTGCAGGTTCAATTGCTATCTGAGCTTAGAGCGCTCCGTGAAATCGATGGAGACGATAGCGAATTGCTCCGCGAAGTATTGCTTACCATCAATGGCATTGCCGCTGGTCTTCGGAATACCGGCTGATATAGTCTTAACACAAAGAGTCCGCCCTTTATTGGGGCGGACTTTTTGTGCTTGTATAGGAAATTACGATAGCAGAATCATAGATCGAAAATAAAGCGATACGCTGTGGCACACGCGTTATGGACATTGCCAGGAATGTGTGCAAAGGATGCACAAAAGGAGCGCTGGAGCCCGTGTTTATTTGCATCTTTATAAGAATTACTGTCTGTTCGCACACATAAACATTTTTAAGTTTCATATTTCTCTGCTTCAGGGTCAAAATGCTGAATTAAAGGGAATTATTACCCGTAAATCGGTATTTTTAAGTAATTTCGATACAATATAGGGAATTGTTCCCTTTATATCAGCTGAACTTGGTGTAATTAATTGAATTTGGCCAATATACAGGGAGAAATTCCTTATAACTTGGTCATAAAACAGCTGTGACCTAATTTATAGGGAGGTTTTCCCTATAACTTGTTCCATCAAAATGAAACCCTAAACCTACACTGGAGTTCTTACTCGCCAAATCACTGAAAACCCTGCGGAAAGTATAACAATCTCTGCTCCATATGCGACAAATTTAAACTAACAGAAGCCTATTCAACCGACGGGATGATTTTGTTGCTTAATACGAGCTACTTTGCTCATAAACTAAATATTGTGCTGCCAAGTGATTCTTTTGTCCTGAAAAATATTGATGTGCTTTGCCCAATATTGATCTTTCAGGCCCTACCCAAGTAACCGAGATGTAAGCGAAGGTAAATAGTATGGCACTTATTATTCAGGTGATGGAGCAGCGTAGAGAATGTTTGGAACTGTAGGAGCGTTAGCGATCGCCTTTATTGTCAGATTTCTACCGCGAGTAGCGGTTTAAATCAGGAAATCTGACAATAACAGCGACCGGAAGTCCAAATATTTCTCGAAGCTGCACTTAATCACCTATACCAAGTTGTCCAGTTTTTAACTCAGTTTACAGAGAAGGTTACAATACAATCCTTGATTTTTACACAAACTTGAATTACGATTTAATTGCTTGTACCGTGGATATTTGAAAATAAATACCAAGGGCGGCAAGTCTGGGGGAGTTAACAGGTGGAGAATTTGGAAGGCAGATTGACAAAGCTCGCCTTAAAAGGCGACCAAAGGGCATTTGCCGAGCTTGTGGAACTATATAAAGACAAAATATATCATCTGGCGTACCGGATGCTGAACAATCGCCATGAGGCGGAGGATATAGTTCAGGAGACCTTTTTGCGTGTGTATAGAAACTTGGATCGGTATGATGATAAACAGAAGTTTTCTACCTGGATTTATCGGATTGGAACGAACCTCTGTATTGATAGATTACGCAAACGGAAACCAACCTATTCGCTCGATGCAGATATGAACGATCAGGAGGGCCTTGACGGCTATTCGTTGATTCCAAGTGATAATGTAACACCTGAGACCGAATTACTGCTCTCTGAGACGCAGGGGCTAATCTATGAGGCCATTGACAGTCTGCCTGTGAAATACAGGTCTGTGATGATTCTTAGATACCTGCAGGATTTGTCGCTTCAGGAAATAAGTGACGTGCTCGACATGCCTGTAACCACGATTAAGACGCGTGTACACCGAGGTCGTGAATTTTTACGTAAAAAATTAGGCCCGAAAATGTAAAAATAGATTTTTTTTTATGAAACATCTTTGGGAGAGCGACGTATGTAAGTTAAGCAAGTCTTATGTGTCCTGACCCTTTGTCTTAGGATAATTAAATAGCACTCATGAAAGGATTGGCTCCTATGGAATGCAAACTGGCCGTCTCTATGATGCACGACTACTTGGATGACGACTTGCCCGATCAGCAGCAGAGGGAGTTGAAGGAGCATCTTCTATCCTGTCCAGATTGCCGTGCAAAGTTTAAAGAATTAGAACAGACAGATATGTTGATGTTCTCCCTAATGCATCAGAATCCTGTTGCCTCAGATGATCTTGTGAGCCGGATAATGAGTTCATTGCCAAAGACCAAGAAAGAAAATGCTTTTGTTACCTGGATCAAGAGACACCCTGCACTTACAGCGGCATCTCTGTTTCTTGTCGTAATGCTGATGAGTTCCGTAACTTTTTGGAGTCCAGATAGACAACTTGTAGTTAGAGGCGCAGATCTGGATCAAGTGGTTATCAAAGGGGATACTGTAATCGTACCTTCCGGCAAGATTATTACCGGTGACCTTACCATAGAGAATGGTAAAGCACAGGTATATGGGGAAGTGAACGGCAATGTAACAGTCATTGACGGTTCTTTGTATCAGGCTTCAACAGCTCATATTTCTGGGCAAGTCAAAAGCATAGACCAAGCGGTAAGTTGGCTCTGGTATAAAGTGACGAACATGTTCTCTGAAGTTGCCTACCGTTAAAGAAAGCGACAGTGGTTACCTTGAGCTGGAATATTATTTTGCGCCTCTTTTTCCGGAAAGATGGCGCTTTTTTGTTGCCTAAATTTAGAAAAATTAGAAAATGGGTGAGGGGCTAAACTTGCAACTGGAGCCCGAACGTTATAACCTAGATATTGATACAGATCTAACAGACATTTTACATAAACCCAGCTAATATGAAATGACGGGGGTTTTAGGCAATGAGTTATTTTACAGACTTAACATGGAAAGATTCCATTAAAGATATTATTGATATACTGATCGTCAGCTACATTATTTATAAAGTGCTTAATATGGTCCGCGGAACTCGAGCGATTCAGCTGCTGAAGGGGATTCTGGTCCTGGTTTTGATTTGGGCTGTGAGTACCATGCTAGACCTCTATACACTTAAATGGCTAATGAATCAAATGTTTACATTCGGGGTGCTGGCGGTCTTTATCATCTTTCAGCCGGAACTACGAAGGGGACTGGAGCAGCTTGGACGAGGTAAATTTTTCGGACGGGCTGGGGAAAGTGATGAAGAACTCAGTAAATTAATTGGCGAAGTGATTAAAGCCGTAAATTATTTATCACATAGAAAAATAGGGGCATTAATCGTATTCGAGCGAGAGACAGGCCTTAATGAATATACGGAATCGGGTATCGCCATGCGTTCTTTAGTCAGCTCTGAGTTGCTGATTAACATCTTTATACCTAACACCCCTCTGCATGACGGAGCCCTTATTATGCAGGGGAATCAGATCGCCGCAGCTGCATGTTATTTACCTTTGTCCGAGAACCCTTTTATTAGCAAGGAACTGGGGACAAGACATCGCGCGGCTATCGGGATTAGTGAGGTTGCGGACTCGGTGTCTGTCATTGTCTCGGAGGAGACAGGACAGATTTCTCTGGCCATCAATGGTCAAATTGTAAGGGACATTAAGGAAGAATCAATGATTTCGAAGCTCCATCAAGAGCTGAGTGTAAGTTCATCGCTGAAGGAGAAAGGTTCAACTTTCTGGAAACGGAAGGGGGACAAAAATCATGGATAAGTGGATGAGCAATAACAATTTCAATAAGATTCTAGCCCTTGCATTTGGGATCATACTGTTTACTATGGTTCGTATCGACACTGCACCTGTTGGACAGACCACGGTCGATACTAAATCGAAGATTATTGAGAATGTAAAGATCGAAGAGATCGGTCTAGATAAAGATAAATTTGTACTAGAATACAAGGATGTAGATAGTGTGAGTATGGAGGTTAAGGGGAAGAACTCGGATATCTCTTTTCAGTTCTCGGACGACTACAAAGTGACCCTTGATCTAAGTAAGGTTGAGCCTGGAGATAATACGTTGCCACTCTCATATTCATTACCTAGAGGTGTAACTCTTGTCAGAATGACTCCTAAAGAGGTCAACGTACATGTAGAGCTGCGAAATACAAAGTCTTTTCCCATAACATTGGTTACCAAGGGAGAACCAGCAGCAGGGTATCAATTAGGTACCCCAGTCTTGCAGCCTACGGATACTGTTGAGGTTACGCTGCCAGATAATGAGTTAAGCAAAGTGGTGAAGGTACAAGGCACCATTGAGCTAAATGGCGAGAACGAAACCTTTAAAGAGAAGAAATTGAAGCTGCATGCTTATGATAATGAAGGAAAAGAAGTAAAGGATGCCGTCATTGAGCCGGCTACCGTTTCGGTGGAGTTGCCAATTACCTTGCCTTTTAAGAGCTTACCGCTGGATATCGGCTTTACCGGACAACTTCCGGGTTCTCTCGTCTTATCAAATGTGACACCTGAGCTGGAATCAGTCGTGGTATATGGCCAAGCCAATGCATTAGCTGCATTATCTACCTATGAAGCAAGTGTCGATCTTAGCGCTATAGATTCTGCAGGAACGAAGCAGCTGAAGGTAGAACTGAAACCTCCGGCAGGAACTGAGAAAGTAATGCCTGAAACCGTGAACGTTTCATTAACGATCTCAGAAATTGCTGAACGGACGGTTGAAGCGGTACCCATTAAGTTACAGGGTGTCGGTGATGAGTTTGAAGGAAGTATTGTTAATCCAACAAGCAAGGATATAGCCCTTACCTTAACAGGTGCACCTACTTTGCTAAATCAACTAAATAAAGACGATATAGGTGTTGTGGCTGATGTGACTGGCCTGACTGCCGGGACTCACGAGGTTTCTTTACGGGTATCACTGCCTAAATTCATCGCACTGGCTAATTCAAGTGTGCCTCTTACGGTAACTGTACAGTTGCTGTCACCTGCAACGCCGGTGCCTACGCCTCATCCAGACGCGGGTAGTGTAACTACTCCTGAGCCAAGCTCTGAACCTGTTATAGGCGATGAGGAGGCCACTGAGAAGCCTACACATAGCGGAGAAGTTGGAGCTACAGCGACGCCTGTCCCCACGGATAGCAGTCCAGAGAATAATGGCACAGCTAACACAAGTACGAATTCCGAAAATCCTGTAGGTACAGGGGGAACGTAACCTTTTATTGAAATACGTCTTTTAGGATATGTCCCAAAGGTACACCAAAATAGTATTCAAATCATAGGATAGAACATTAAGCTAATGTAGCGTATTCAAAGGAGAAAAATAATGGGGAAGTATTTTGGAACTGACGGTGTGCGGGGAGTAGCAAACCGTGAATTAACTGCAGAAATGGCTTATAGCATTGGTCGCTGTGGAGGATATGTGCTAGCGGGTAACGTGCATAAACCAAAGGTTGTCATTGGGATGGATACACGAATTTCCGGACCTTTGCTCGAATCGGCTCTTATTGCTGGTTTGCTGTCTATTGGGGCAGATGTAATCCGTATAGGTGTAGTGAGTACACCTGCTGTTGCCTATATTACGAGATTATTAAAGGCAGATGCAGGGGTCATGATTTCGGCATCACATAATCCGGTTGAAGATAATGGCATTAAGTTCTTTGGCGGAGATGGTTTCAAGCTTACGGATGAAACTGAGCTGCGTATTGAAGAACTAATGGATGCTGAAGTTGATGAATTGCCTCGTCCTATCGGCTCTGGTTTAGGTATGGTTACGGTTGATAATGACGCCAAGTACCTCTATCTGGAGTATTTGAAGACAACCATTTCTCAAGATTTCAAGGGAATTAAGGTTGTACTCGACTGTGCTCACGGCGCAGCGTATGAACTTGCACCAAGATTGTTCAGAGAGCTGGGCGCTGAGGTTATTTCTATTGGTGCTGAGCCTGATGGATTGAATATTAATGCTGGATTTGGTTCGACACATCCAGAGACTTTGCGTGAGGAAGTATTACGTCATGGAGCGGATTTGGGACTTGCTTTTGACGGAGATGCTGACCGATTGATTGCGATCGATAATAAAGGCGATGAAGTTGACGGAGACTTTATTCTCTGTATTTGTGGGGATGCAATGAACCGTGCTGGTAAGCTGAAAGATAGCACAATTGTATCAACGGTTATGAGTAATATCGGATTCTACAAGGCTACCGAGAAATTATCCCTCAACACTGCTAAAACAGCTGTAGGCGACCGGTATGTGATGGAAGAAATGCGCCGTGGTGGTTTTAATCTAGGTGGAGAACAGTCTGGACATGTTATCTTCCTTGATTATAATACAACAGGTGATGGTATTCTGACGGCTATCCAGCTGGTAGATACGCTTAAAGCTTCCGGTAAGCAACTTAGTGAGGTTAAGAGCATGATGACGAAATACCCGCAGGTACTAGTCAATGTTCGTGTACAAGATAAGACCAATTATCCTAACAACCAAGCTATCGAAGCAGCTATCGCTGAAGTAGAAGGCAAGCTGGGCGACAATGGCCGTGTGCTTGTACGTCCATCGGGTACGGAGTCTTTAATCCGTGTCATGGCAGAAGGCCCTGATAAGGCAGATCTAGATCTTTATGTGAATCAAATTGTAGAAGTGGTTCAACGCGAATTGGTATAATTCATTACCATACCTATATAGCCGGTGTAGAGAGCGAGAGCGATTCGGACTCATTACACCGGTGTTTATTATTTTTGGATGGATCGTCTGAACAGGGATTTGTGAAATTTAGGTTGGTGCAGCATTGCCAAAGTAATGTAAGGTGCATATAATAGATTAAGTGTCATTCTAGAAGGAAAGCGGGGATTGTGAGGTTTGCAATAGCAAGCGCCAGAGCTTGGTCGAGCGCGGGGGAGAAGGGAAAGCTGCTACATGGTTATGTAGACAAGGGCTTGAACGGATCACGGCAGACGTAAGCTGACGAGGTGGAGGTGTTCGAAATGTTCGGCGGGGACCTCCCGGTGATGCACCAGAGCCGTAAATGGAGACGGAAAATGGAAGGGCGACCTTTCACACAACGTTTTCATGGGTGCATAAGAAATATAAAATTCATGTGTGCGCGCATCGTAAAGAAACACGTTGATTCTGCCACGGCAGAGAAGAAGGCTGTGCATTTCATGAACATAAGATGTAAGTGACAGTTTATTTTGTTGATCCAAAAATACAACAGAATATTTGCTTTTTCTCAAAAACATGCCGCACGGCACGTTTCTTTCCTTATGCCGCCACATTACGATAACTCGGACGGGGGAAATAATAATGTGTGGTATTGTAGGATATATTGGTAATCAGAATTCGCAGGGGATCTTGGTTGAAGGTTTGAAGAAGCTGGAGTATCGGGGATATGATTCTGCTGGTATTGCTGTATTCACTGGGGAAGGACTGCAGGTAGTGAAAGCACAAGGCCGTTTGGCGAATTTGCAGTCGAAGCTGGAAGGCAGCCCACTGGCAGGTAGCGCAGGTATCGGACACACACGCTGGGCAACTCACGGTAAACCATCCGATGAGAATTCCCATCCACATACGGATAACAGCATGAAGTTCTCGGTCGTTCATAACGGTATTGTCGAAAACTATCTGGATCTGAAAGAAGAGCTGATTGCTGGCGGATGCCACTTTGTCTCCGAAACAGATACAGAAGTTATTTCACACCTGATTGCTCGCGAATATGATGGAGATATCGTGAAAGCTGTGCAAAAAGCGATTACCTTCATGCGCGGTGCTTTTGCATTAGGCGTCCTGACTGAATATGAACCAGATAAATTGGTGGCTGTGCGTCAAGCAAGCCCGCTAATCATCGGTCTTGGCGAAGGAGAAAACTTTATCGGGTCAGATATTCCTGCACTGCTTGAATATACCCGTAACGTATATATTTTGAACGACGGCGAAATGGCTGTCTTGACAAGAGATGCTGTCGAACTGATGACGATTGAAGGAAACTTTATTTCTCGGGAAATGATTACTGTCGATTGGGATGCAGTTACCGCAGAAAAAGGCGGCTACGAGCATTTCATGTTGAAAGAAATCCACGAGCAGCCTAAGGCTTACCGCGACACTATGCGTGGTCGTATTAATGCTGAAGGCAACAAGGTTGTTTTGCCAGAGTTGAACATCACAGAAGAACAAATCAAGAACATCCGTAACATCCAAGTTGTTGCTTGCGGAACGGCATACAACGCTGGTGTGGTAGGACGTACTATGATCGAATCTTTGGTTCGTATTCCAGTAGAGAATGACATTGCTTCGGAATACCGTTACCGTTCACCAATCGTGACCCCGGAAACTTTGGTTATCGTTGTCAGCCAATCCGGTGAGACTGCAGATACATTGGCAGCTCTTCGTGAAGCGCAAGCTAACGGTGCACATGTTCTGGCAATCACAAACGTAGTGGGCAGCTCTATTGCTCGCGAAGCGAATGATGTGTTGGTAACCTTGGCAGGTCCAGAAATTGCAGTAGCCTCGACCAAAGCCTACACTTCACAATTGGTCGCTTTCGGATTGTTTGCTCTTTACTTGGCTGAAGTTCGCGGTACACAAACCGAAGCACAAGTGGCTAAGATACTAGCAGCTATGCAAGCTCTACCAGAACAAGTGGAAGAGATCCTAGCTCAAAAAGAAGCGATCAAAGGTTATGCAGAACAAATTTCTGAGCACAAGAACCTGTTCTTCATCGGCCGCGGCGTAGATTACGCTGTTGCTCAAGAAGGTTCCTTGAAGCTGAAAGAAATTTCTTATATTCACTCCGAAGCTTATGCTGCAGGTGAATTGAAACACGGTACGTTGGCTCTGATTGAGGAAGGCGTTCCGGTTATTGCCCTGGCAACTCAGGAAGCTGTGCTTGAGAAGACCGTCAGCAACATCAAAGAAGTGAAAGCTCGCGGCGCAGACGTGCTTGCAATCACTCACCAAGAGCATTTGACTGACCTGCTTAGATCAGTGGATCAAGTGTTTGTTATTCCTAAGACATTGCCAATGCTGACAGCAGCGTTGTCTGTAGTACCTCTGCAATTATTGTCTTATTATGCTTCTCTTGCGCTGGGTCATGATGTGGATAAACCACGTAACTTGGCGAAGAGTGTTACTGTGGAGTAGGTTATAACCTTTCCCAAACAATAGTACCGTTTATAAAAAGTTGCACCCTATCACCCCGTTGGATATGATTATCTAACGGGGTGTTTTTTTTTGTAACTACGCCTGAACAAAAGGCGATTCTGAGGTTAGGAGTGATCGACATGGAGGTTTTTGCAGACTATTTAGCGCAAATTGATAACCCACAGCATCGGGAGCGAATGGAAGAGGTGTTGGCTTGGGTAACTAAGAAATTCACAGATTTAAAACCAAAAATTGCGTGGAATCAGCCTATGTTCACTGATCACGACACCTATATTATTGGCTTTAGCGTATCCAAACAACATATGGCTGTTGCGCCTGAAATCGCAGGGATTAATCATTTCTCTGATGCAATTGTACAGGCAGGCTATGATCACACCAAGCAGTTGTTACGGATCCGGTGGGATTGCCCGGTTGATTTCTCATTACTTGAGGAAATGATCGAGTTTAACATTATGGATAAGGCAGATTGTTCAACTTTTTGGCGAAAATAAAAAATTAGTTAGCCTCGATGATGAATACATCATCGGGATTTTTTTAATTAGGAGTAAGACACTCCTACATAAAAGGTTGCTAGAAATGGAGCTAATGACCCCGTCTGTCAGTATTGGGGGCGAAAATATTAGTTCTTTTTGTCGAATCCATAATTCTTTCTTAGCGGATCATTAGCAAACATGCTAATATAATGACTGAAAAGGTTGAAAGCCCTTACTTTTTTACGCATAGGGGCGATCATCTCATGTTCACATGATAAAGAGGGGAAGAGAATGCATGCGGCGGATACTGTCGATGTTAAAGTTAAATACGCTGCGAAATCAAATGTTGCTCGGTTTCCTCGCCGTCATGCTCATCATTCTGACGTTCGTTGGAGGGATTACGTTCCATTCAGTCTCGACGCTACTCAAGAATAATGCGGAGAAGCATATTCAGCAAACCGCGATTCAGGCTAACGGCCGTTTGGAAAGCGTTCTCGAACAGATTAATTCTCTGACGACGCTGGTCTCGACTAACGATTATATCCAGCAACTTCTTTTACGCGATATAGAGGGTCATCCCGCTACCTTTACGGAACGGCAAGCGCTGCCATCTATTATCAATCTGGTCCAAATCTACACGGACGGCATCAAATCTGTTGAGCTTTATAATAAAGACGGAGTGAGGCTGTATCCTCTCGACGGCAGCACCCTTAGAGATAAGGTACCCGAAGATTGGATCGAAATGGCGACGAGAAAGGAAGGTAGTCTCGTTTGGTTCGGTATTGATCCGCTCGATCCTACATCGCTTGTGGCGATTCGACAGATCAGCCTTATTGATCGGCATTTCACAACTGGAGGCTATTTACTCATTCGCTCAGACCGAGACAAGTTTGCACTTAAAGACTCTTTATCCGGGGAAGGGGACGGAGAAACAGTATTACTCCTCGCTCCTGATGGGCAGTTTATTACGTCTAACGATGACAGTATTTCACAAAAGACAGCAGCAAAGCTGGTGGAGGAATCTAACGATCAGAATGTTTCCATCGGCAAACGGTCCTTTATCGTTGTCAAACAGCGGTCTTCCGTGACAGGATGGACGCTACTCATCTTAACCCCGGTTAACGTCATCACCAAGGGGATTTCGGTCTTGCGGACGACCATTGTCGTATCGGCCTTGATGGGTACCTTACTGTTCACCTTGCTTTCGTTTTTCCTGTCTATACTTATTACCAGGCCTGTGTTCAGGTTGATCAAAGCTATGAGAAGTACCCGTCTAGGCATCCTGAAGCCTATCGAGAATGTATCGTCCACTATGGAAATTCAGGAACTGAATTATTCCTATAACAAAATGGTTGATAATATCAACGAGCTGATCCAGTTAGTTTATGAGAAGGAGTTATCCCGGAGTCATACGGAGTTGAAGGCACTTCAGGCGCAGATTAATCCGCATTTTTTGTTCAATACCCTAGATGTTCTGTACTGGTCACTGTTGGATAGGGATGAAGATCAACTGGCAGAGTATGTTGTCGCCATGTCTGATTTATTCCGTTATACGATCACCGGCTCGAGTAAAGGGGGATGGGTGAAGTTACAGGATGAGCTGGAGCATGTAAAGCGATATTTGCTTATTATGAAGATGCGATTTGAAGGTCGCTTGGAGTGGGAAATTGAGGCTCCTCCTGAATTTTCGAATGTGGAGTTACCCCGACTGTTGCTGCAGCCCCTTGTAGAGAATGCCGTATTGCATGGGGTCGAGAGCAAGATTGAACCGGGATGGATAAAGCTAACGGTTGCTGGAGATGAAGAATGGGTCACCATTACGGTGGAAGATGACGGGATGGGAATGGACGAGGAGATGCTGAGCTCTCTTGTGGAAGGGCTGGATAGCGGAAAGGTATCTTCTTCAAAAGATTCCGGTGTCGGAATCGCTAATGTGCATAGAAGGCTTCAACTATTTTTTTCGAGAGAGAATGAGCAGGGTGCGGCAATGACCATCGATAGCCAAAAAGGTCAAGGCACCCGTATAAACATCAAAATTCCTGTTCGAGGAGACAAAATGCCATGAGAAGCCGAACAATTCTTATTGTCGACGATGAACCGAGATCTAGAGAAGGAATGAAGAAAATACTAGAGGTGTGGGCAGCTGGTCATTATGAAATCCTTACGGCAAGTAATGGAATCTCGGCTATTGAAATTCTGGAGGAAATACCGGTGGAGCTCATGATATCGGATATCCGCATGCCGGGAATCAGTGGTCTTTCTTTAGTTAGTCAAATAAGGGATAAAAAAATACAGCGTCAGCCATCCGTTATTCTCATCTCTGGTCATGCCGAGTTCGAGTATGCTCAGCAAGCGATTCAGTTGTCCGTAGTTGAATATTTGCTCAAGCCAGCCAGTCGGGAAAAGCTAATCGCATCTGTGGAGAATGCCCTGAAGGCAGGGGAGGAGCAGGAACATATCGGCTTCATGCGGAAGATGGCTGATCCACAATTAATGGCCATAAGAGATGAAGATGCCGCATTAAGCGATCCGGTCCGTCAGGCGATAGACTATGTGGAAATGCATATAGAAGAGGCGATCAGCCTGCAGGAAGTAGCCGGACTTGTTCATCTGAACGGGAGCTATTTCAGTTCTCTTTTCAAGGAGCAATGCCAGATGAATTTCAGCGAGTATGTCGCCCGTAGAAAATTGCAGAAAGCGAAGGAATTACTGTTGAAAACGAATCTGCCTATAGCGGAAATTGCCAGCCTTACGGGTTACCAGACGGTTAAATATTTCAACAAGCTGTTCAAGGAATACGAAAGAATGAGTCCAGGGCAGTATCGTTCTTCCATGAGGAATGGTATAGAAGCGAATATCCAATGACGGCTCGGCAAGGGGGGAATATCTACGAAGAGGATCGGATTATCCATCACCCTTTTCTTAACATTGTTGTTGATAACAACAGCTTGCAATGGGGATAAGGGGAATAGCAGCAAGAGCGACGGCGAGAAAATCACTTTAAAAATGATGCATCTATGGCCGGATAGCAATAACTCCGCGCAAAACAAAATGGTAAAAGAAATCATCAGAGAATTTGAAGAAGCTAATCCGAATATCACCATCAAGACAGAAGTTCTTGAAAATGAGCAGTATAAAAGCAAACTGAAGGTACTTGCCGCTTCCAACGATCTACCGGACATCGGATTCACCTGGGCAGCAGGCTTTATGGATCCTTATGTTAGGGGAGATAAGTTTGCAGCCGTGGACGATCTTTTACAGGATGAGTTGAAAGGAAAATTCGTAGCTGGTACGACGGAGGGGTACTCCTTTGATGGGAAGACGTATGCCCTTCCTGTCGAACTAAACATAGTTCCGGTCTACTATAATAAAGAAATATTTTCAGAATTTAATCTGCAGCCTCCCCAAACCTTGGATGATCTCAAAGCGATCATTCGAACACTGAACAACAATGGCATAACACCTGTTACTCTTGGAGGCAAGGACGGTTGGCCGGCTTCCTTCTGGTACATGTATCTAGCTGATCGTATTGGGGGACCTAACCTGATGGATAAAGCTGTTGCGGATCAGGACTTCACAGATCCTTCCTTGCTAGAGGCTGCAAGACAAGTACAAGAATTGGTAAACCTGAACACATTCATCAAAGGCTACAACGGATTATCCAATGATGAAGCCAAGGTACAGTTCATGAACGGAAAGTCAGCCATGTTCGTTACAGGGACTTGGGAGCTGCCAGATTTCACGACCACAACAAATATAGCCCAAGAATTTAAAGTCAACATCGGTTATTTCAAGTTCCCGACAGTTGAAGGCGGCAAAGGTAACGTCGATGATTGGGTCGGTGGTCCGGGCACTGGATTGTTCGTTTCCAAAAATTCCAAACATGCTCTGGAGGCCAAAGAATTCGTCAGCTTTTTCGTTCAAAAGTGGGGGGAGCATTCTGTTGTCAATGCAGGCGTAATCCCGGCTACCAAAGTAGATACTGCGGCCATCAAGCTACCGCAAATGTTCATTGATCTATTAAACGAGTTAAATAAGGCTAATAAAGTAACTCTTTATCTGGATACACAAATGAAGCCAGTCGCATCTACCATACACATGAATCAGATTCAGGCATTGTTCGGTGAAGCCGTCACACCTGAAGAATTCATCAAGAAGCAGGATGATGCGCTAAAAGCGGATAAGTAATGATCAGAAATATAAACAGAGTATGGAGACACCAAGGGATAGATCCCTTGGCGTCTCTTTTTTTGCGCTCTATAGAACTGAATCTAAAAATAGTGGAAGTTTTCCTAAAGAGGGTGTCCTTATGCTTAAGGATTGCAGGATCTATAATTATGAATGCGGTTACATAAAACCGAAGTGATAATACAAAAGGGGAGGCAAAGATATGAAAAGTATGAAACGTAGTTTAGTGGGGCTCTCTACATTGCTCGTGATGTCATCTGCTCTCGCAGCATGTGGTGGGAACTCGAATTCTAATTCTAATTCATCTAGCTCAAGCCCAACGACTGCACCAGCAGCAAACGCTACCGAAGCTCCATCAAAAGGAACAGGTGAGAAAGTCACTATCAATCTCTGGAGCTTTACAGATGAGATACCTAATATGACCAAGAAGTACATGGAAACTCATCCGGATGCGAATGTTGAGTTCAAAACTACGGTTATTGCAACCACTGATGGTGCTTATCAGCCTGCTCTTGATCAGGCTCTGGCAGCTGGTGGAAAAGATGCCCCGGATATTTTTGCAGCTGAATCAGCATTTGTGCTCAAGTATACACAAGGCGATGCATCCAGCTATTCGGCCAACTATTCTGACCTGGGCCTTGACGACCAAATGGTTAAGGACGCTGGCATCGCTCAATACTCGGTTGACATCGGTAGCCTAGACGGCAAATTGAAAGCCCTCGGCTATCAAGCGACTGGCGGTGCATTCATCTATCGCCGTTCCATTGCGAAGGATGTTTTTGGAACCGACGATCCAGCCACTATTAAAAATGAAATTGGACCAGGCTGGGATAAATTCTACGAAGCAGCCGCGAAGCTGAAAGCTAAAGGATACGGCATCGTTTCCGGCGACGGAGATATCTGGCATCCAATTGAGAACAGCTCGGATAAGGGTTGGATTGTTGATGGCAAGCTTCATATCGATCCGAAGCGGGAAGAGTTCCTTGACCTCTCTAAAAAGTTAAAAGACAATGGCTACCACAACGATACAACGGATTGGACGGAAGCTTGGTACGCCGATATGTCAGGCTCTGGAGCCCAACCAATCTTCGGTTTCTTCGGTCCTGCTTGGCTCATCAACTACGTGATGAACGGTCAAGTAAAAGACACGAATGGCGACTGGGCGGTTTCCGAACCACCAACAGGGTTCTTCTGGGGTGGCACTTGGCTGCTTGCCAACAAAGACGTCACCAAGGACGATGCCAAGAAACAGGCTGTTGCAGACTTTGTGAAGTGGGTTACACTCGACACCTCCGAAACGGGACTCCAATATTACTGGGCTAACGGTACCATGAAGGAAGGCGAGCAAGGTACGAAGGACAGCGTTGCTTCCTCCGTTGTCATGTCGAAATCAAACGGTGAAGTTCCACTGCTCGGTGGTCAGAACATGTTCGACGTGTTTGTACCGGCCAATGCAAACGCTTCAGGTAAAAACTTGACCCAGTACGACGAAACAATCAACAAGCTCTGGCGTGATCAAGTGCGTGAATACACCGCGGGCAACAAGGACCGTGCCAAAGCGATCGAAACCTTTAAGCAACAAGTCAAAGACCAACTTGGCATTGAAAGCGAATAAGAAGGATTCGGAGGGGCGGGGGAGTAATCCCGCCCCTTCATATCAACTAAAGAGGTGAGAGCATGCGCCGCAAAAATGTGAACTATTCGAAATACGGTTATATTTTTACCTTTCCGTTTGTCCTGGCATTTCTGATTTTCTCACTGTATCCCATTTTATATACCGCAGTCATTGGATTCACCGATATGAAAGGAATAATACCAAAACCGATCCATATCCTTGATAATCCTTTTCAAAACTTCAAAGATCTTCTCTTTGATAATCCTTCGTTCCGGAAGTCTTTGATCAACACTGGATTGCTCTGGATTACTAACTTCGTTCCCCAGATGCTTCTCGCGCTCTTGCTAACGGCATGGTTCACGAATAAGCGTCTCAATATAAAGGGACAAGGCTTGTTCAAGGTTCTGCTCTATATGCCTAATATCATCACAGCGAGTACGATTGCCGTGTTGTTCAGCACTTTATTCGCCTATCCGATGGGTCCTGTAAACAGTTTGTTTCAAATGTTGGGATGGACCGACGCTCCGGTGTTCTTCTTGCAGGATAAGACGACAGCACGGGGCATTGTCGCGTTCATCCAGTTCTGGATGTGGTACGGCAACACCATGATCGTCCTGATTGCTGGCGTTATGGGTATAAATCCTGCTCTCTTCGAGTCTGCATCGATTGACGGGGCCAACGGGTTTCAAACCTTTTTCCGCATCACACTGCCGAGTCTGCGTACGATATTGCTGTTCACACTGATTACATCGATGGTGGGTGGTTTGACCATGTTCGATATTCCGCAATTATTCCTTGCAGGCGGGCCGGACGATTCTACGCTTACCACGTCCATGTTTATCTACGGGCAAGCATTCAAGGGTAGCTATATGTACAATCGTGCTGCAGCAGCGAGCATGATTATGTTCTTGATTTCGGCAATATTGGCCGGAATACTGTTCTACGTGATGCGTGACCGTGATGCGTCAAGACTTAAAAAAATACAAAAACAAAAGAATAGAAAAGCTGCTATAGCAGCCCGTGAGGGAGGTGTAACACATGGCAAATAATCAGAAAAGCGGAACCGTTAACCGAAAGATCAACAAGACAATTATCTATGTTGTTTGCATCTCTTTGGCGGTGCTCAGTATCCTGCCGTTTTGGATCATGTTTGTAAATGCCACACGCTCTACACCGGAAATTCAAAGCGGACTTTCTCTGCTTCCTTCGAGCCACATGATGAGCAACCTACGAGTGTTGCTCGATAAGAGCTTCGATCCGCTTCAAGGGTTCCTGAATTCATTTATTATTGCCAGTTCTGCAACCCTCTGCACAGTCTATTTCTCGTCCTTGGCGGCCTATGGGCTCGTCACTTACAGCTGGAAGCTACGGGGGCCATTTTTTACCTTCATCATGTGCGTGATGATGATTCCCTCCCAAGCGAGCGCAATCGGATTCTATCAGTTCATGTATAAATTACATTGGACCAACAATTTTCTTCCGCTGATTCTACCAGCAATTGCTGCACCTGCGGTGGTATTTTTCATGCGTCAATACTTGCTCGCAACTCTGTCGATAGAGATCGTGGAAGCTGCACGTGTAGATGGGTCTGGTGAATTCTTCACTTTCAACCGGATTATCTTACCGCTGATGATGCCGGCAGTAGCAACACAAGCCATCTTTGCCTTTGTGGCTAACTGGAACAACCTGTTCATGCCGCTGATATTGCTGACACAGAAGGAGAAATATACTATGCCAATCATGGTAAGCTTGCTCCGAGGTGATATCTACAAAACGGAGTTCGGCTCGATCTATATGGGTCTGGCTTTGACGGCTTTACCGTTGTTTATAGTTTACTTCTTGTTATCCAGATACATTATCGCGGGCGTGGCACTTGGTGGTGTCAAAGAATAACCCCGGTAAACTGGCTTCGAATAAGGCAGCGCCGTGGAACCAATCAATTCCAATCTAGGCTTGTTGATTAGCTAAATTATAGTTATGGAAATGTGAGAACATTAGCTGAAAATACTTTAGGAGCGCCTTAGTGTACCTTTTTTTGAAATATCAGAAAGTATAAGTTTCACATGTCTACTCATGTTCTGATATTTCTCGCAGAAACGGAACCGTCCCTATAAGGACGGTAAAATCCATTTCTGCTTGGCTAATCAACAGGCGTAATCTCAATCAGGAGGAGAGTTCTATTATGGCAACAAAAAATGAACCGTTAGTTACCCATCTCTATACAGCCGATCCCTCCGCTCATGTATTTGAGGGCAAGCTGTATATTTACCCATCCCATGATATTGACCATGATGGACCTACAAATGATAATGGTGACCAATATGCGATGGAGGATTATCATGTGTTTTCCTTGGAAGATCCTACATCCCCCTGTGTAGATCATGGAGAGGCGCTTCATCTTCGGGATGTGCCTTGGGCTTCGAAACAAATGTGGGCGCCCGATGCCGCGTACCGGCAGGGGACGTATTATTTGTTTTTCCCGGCCCGGGACAAGGAAGGAATTTTCCGTATCGGAGTGGCTACGTCAACTTCTCCGTCTGGTCCTTTCCAGGCTCAAGAAAGCTATATCGAAGGGAGCTTTAGCATTGATCCCGCCGTATTCGTGGACGAGGATGAAAGAGCCTACATGTATTTTGGCGGCTTATGGGGCGGACAATTAGAAAAGTGGCAAGACGGTATTTTTCAACAAGATGCGGTAGAAAAGGGCCCAGAGGAACCGGCTTACGGTCCTTGGGTGGGCGAGCTGAGTGAAGACATGCTGTCATTCAAATCTGACCCTCAGGAGATCTCCATTATTGATGAAGAAGGGAACTCAATCCTTGCGGGTGATGAAGACAGAAGATACTTCGAGGGTCCATGGATGCACAAGTATAAAGGGAAATACTATCTCTCGTACTCTACTGGCACAACCCATAAGATCGTCTACGCGGTGAGTGATAAGCCTTGCGGACCTTTTGTTTTTCAAGGAACGATCCTGAATCCAGTTATTGGCTGGACGACTCATCATTCTATCGTGGAATTTAACGAGAAATGGTATTTATTCTATCATGACGCATCGCTTTCTGGTGGCGTGGACCATAAACGTAGTATGAAATTTACAGAACTCCATTATGAAGAAGACGGCAGAATCCGGCCGGTAATGCTTTAACCGAACGACTCGACCTTTCTATGAGTTCCTTATGAAGACCTACTTAAGGGTGTCTTGAAGCTAATACTTCAGAGACATCCTTATTTGTCTTTTCACCTTCATATTACAGGAAATAATTTCTAATATTCTGATTGCTTTTTTTATAAATAAGTTTTAAGTTTTATTGAAGAACTACATTCAACATGGAAAAATAATTGAGACTCCAGAGCTTATTCAAGGAATAGAAAGAAGTTGCTGGAATGCTATCAGAATCGACTGACTCTGCTGATATAAAATAACAGTGTAAGGGAGGATTATTCTATGGAAAATTACCTATTAAATAATGGGGTTTTGTTACCAAAAGTCGGATTGGGTGTATACCAAATGAAAAATGAACACGAAGATGCAATCATTTGGGCATTGAGAAATGGATATAAGCATATTGACACCGCCGCTTTTTATCATAATGAGGAACTTGTTGCAAGTACAATTAAAAAATCAGGTGTAAATCGAAAGGATATATTTATTACAACAAAACTGTGGAATTCAGATCATGGTAAAAGAACGAAACAGGCTTTTGAAATGAGTTTGAAAAAACTGGGGACAGATTATATAGATCTTTATTTGATCCATTGGCCATCCCCAAAATATGTTGAGAGCTGGTTGATATTAGAGGAATTGTACAAAGAGGGTAAAATCAGAGCCATTGGTGTGTCTAACTTTGAACAAACGCACCTGAGTGATGTATTGAAGCATGGCTCAATAGTACCTGCAGTAAATCAAATTCACACAAATCCGTTTTTACAGCAGCCTGACTTGCATAATTATATGGTGAATAAGAATATCCAACATGTAGCGTGGAGTCCTTTTGGACATGGAAACAAAAATTTATTCGATAACCCTATATTAACAAGCATTGCTGAAAGACACGGTAAAACAACGGCTCAAGTTATGTTAAGATGGAACATTGAGCGCAATGTTGGGGTTATTCCCAAGTCGGTTAATCCTGCAAGATTAAAGGCGAATCTGGAAATCTTTGATTTTAGTTTATCTGATGAGGAAATGAAACAAATATCGACATTAGATAAAAACAAAAAGGGATTTGTTAATCCTGACAACAAGCTGTTTTTATGGGCTACTACACTTTTGCGGTAATTTAGTTGGAATTCCAAGAGGGCAATGATTAAATAGAAAAATCCTTGCCTTTTAGATTTATTAAAGTTATTATAGATTCACAAAGTCTTTAATTGGAATACTTAAAGGAATTATTCTTAGTATCTAGAAACAAGAAAATAGTGGATCTGGCAACAATTATAATGACGGAGTAAGATCCGTTCTTTTTTTAGGAAAAATTAGAGATAACACAAGTCTCTAATATCTTTAATGTAAATTGAAAAGCGAAAGGGAGAATTAGTATGACTCATGATTGTGTAATTATCGGTGGAGGACCGGCAGGTCTAAATGCTGCTCTCGTGCTAGGTAGGGCAAGAAAAAGTGTGGTTGTGATTGATGAAGGACGCGCACGTAATAGGGTTACTCGAGAAACGCATGGCTTTCTTACTAGAGATTCTATAAGTCCAGGCGAATTTAGGAGGATTGCGAAGGAGCAGATTAGTGCCTATCCATCCGTTACTTTTGCGGAAGATACCGCCCTATCGATTAGGGGAACCGATGGCGATTTTCAAATTACGACGGTTCAGGGTCAGACTTTTCAAAGTAAAAAGGTGCTCTTCGCCATAGGGATGAAGGACCTCCCGATGGATATTAAGGGACTCTCAGACGTATATGGTAAAAGCGCCTTTATCTGCCCCTATTGTGATGGATGGGAACTAAGAGATCAGCCTCTTGTCGTAATTGTTAAGGGAGCCGATGCAACGCATATGGCCCAAGTGTTATCTGGTTGGACGAAAAAGATTACCATATGTACTAATGGATCTGATGACTTAACGGATGCACAACGCGAAGAGCTAAATCAACATAACATTCCTGTCTATGACTCACCGATTCAGTCGATCGAATCTGACAATGGCATGGTGCAGCAAGTTGTGTTGAAGGATGGTACTAGCATCGTATGTACGGGGATATTTTTTAGACCGAAGCTTAGGATCGGGTCGGATTTGCCACAAGCCATTGGTTGTGAGCTCACAGAAACAGGAACAGTCATCGTTGATAATCTCGGTAAAACGAACGTTCCAGGCGTTTATAGTGCCGGTGATGCAGCAACACATCTTCATCAAGCCATTATTGCCGCTTCTATGGGCTCCTTAGCTGGGGTCGGCATTAACAACGAACTAAATGAAGAGGAATGGCGTAACATATAATGCTATTGTACAAAATAGTCTAATTCATTTATTCCCTTGAGCTGAATCTACATCCAGATTAATATAGAAACTATATATGTTCTGAGAGGGGTAGTTCAAAATAAAAATTGGATTCCTAATTATTGATATGCAAAACCTTTTCTTACACGATCATATGGAGAAATTAAATGTAAGTGAGGCTTGTGAATACATTAATCATGTGTCTGGGTTACTTCGTGCGAAGGACCAAATCGTCATCCATATACAAGACATGGAAGGGGCGAATGCGGATACGGATCCAGAAGCAAGAAATAGTATACCGGAAATTACAGTAGCACCCACGGATATCCAGATGGCGAAAGAATTCTCTAATGCTTTCTGGAAGACGGATTTGGAACAACTTCTACGTGAACATGGTGTTGAATTCATCATCGTTGCGGGCTTCGCCGCAGAACATTGTGTAACCTTTACTATTAACGGTGCACAAGAAAGAGGCTTTCAAGCAGCCCTTTTACAGAAGGCAATCCTTAGCACACGGCCAGATGCTATTACCTCGATTTACCGTGATCGGCATATGATCTCTTACCCGGTGATCGAATTTTTAATGGAGACCATTGCTTAAGATTCTACTAATAGAAGCTATTGTTTATAATTGGAGTTACGTATTAGATAACTAATATGTAACTTCATTTTATTATCGTGGAAAATACATATGGAGGTAATTAAGTTTGAGTACTCACTACTATCTCAGTTGGTTTAATAATTTTTTTCCAGAGAAGCTGGTCCATTGTTTGCATGAGGATATACAAGACAGAAAATCGCTTGTTATGATTAGCGCTGAACCGTCTGGTTATACAGGGGAGCAAATTAACATTGATGATGTTTCTGAATGTACATGGTTAAATCAGGCTGACATTATTTTTGATGAATATCATTTCATTGATTATCGCATGCAGAAGGAAGAGGCCCAGCGATTAATTCACAACGCTTCTGTCATTTTTTTATGCGGTGGAGATCCTGTTTTGCAAAACGATTTTTTGGCGGATTATGAATTATCAAATGTTATTAAGAACAGCAATGCCGTTATAATGGGTGCCAGCGCCGGTGCGATAAACATGGCTGCAAAATGGTTATGCTTGAAAAACACTGGCAATGAAGTTGAAACAAGTACTATTTATGATGGTATTGGCTTTGATCATTTTGCCTATGAATCTCATTCTAAACGCGACTACGCTACGTTTGTTCAAGGTTACCTGTTCCCCTTGTCTGAAGAGATTGATGTTTATGCGGCAGAACAGGAGAGTGCAATGCGTGTAAAGGACGGCAAAATAGAAATAATGGGTCCTGTATATTTAATTTCCCACTCAAAGATTCAGAAATTGGTTGAGACGCTCTAATTAGGCTTACAGCGAATCATCTTAGGTTATTAATATCTCCAGGACTTATTGTTGGGCAGAAATGATAAATTTTAGACCGCCTTCAATGGCGGTCTTTCTATGTCCGGCAGATGCTAGCTGTTCATTTTATTGAACTAACGGGCAGGATAACTCAGTAATTTCGCGAATAAGACGTTATAAGAAATCACCAAGAAACTATAAGGAGCAGAAAACATGAAATGCCCTCACTGTAACAACGAATTAAGTGAACTTCCTTTATGTTACGGAAGTGAAGCGCCATATTATTTTTACACTGTACCAGAAGAGAAAAGAACAGAATTAATTAGAGATTTTTGTGTAATTGATGAACAGCATTTCTTTATTAGAGGACATATTGAAATACCAATAATTGATAGTAAAGAGAAATTTATATGGAGTGTTTGGGTTTCTCTTAGCGAAGAAAACTTTTTGAAATCTAATGAATTATTGCACGTAGAAGGAAGGGAAACTGAAAAACCTTATTTTGGTTGGTTATCGACTGAACTTTCAATATATCCAATAACTACATTATCGTTAAAGACAATGGTACATACACAAGAAGTTGGTGCTGTTCCGTTAATAGAATTAGAACAAACGAATCATCCACTTGCAGTTGAACAAAGAGAAGGAATTACAATGGAGAGAGTTAAAGAAATTGCTCATTTAATAAATCATAGTCTGTAAGAGAAGGATTTGAAAGTATAGTCGAAAAAGCTGCCGACATCTTATAAAATCGTATCTACGCCGCGTCGCTGCTCTCCTTGGTCTGCTAAGGGTTTTTCGGTGAGGCGTAATCAGCAGATAACCCTGCAAGGCTAAGTCTATCGGACTGGTGCGTAATGTCGATTAAGCAAGCGGGGCACATTAGTGGGATAGCGGTTGCTTCGGCAGCCATTTTTTATTTGTTCAACTAACGGGCAGGTTAGTGAAACCACACAGTTTTCTCTAACGTATAATCATTATTCAAATTTTTCCAATATGGCTCATGCAGAGGTGAACTTGGCTGGAGCATTTTTATGACTTGGTTCAATTGGCGTTCTCGATCGCTCTCATCTATTCCTTAGTGTCAATTCCATTCACCTATTTTTCTACACAAGAGATACACTGGGGTTATGAAATTGCTCCAGCCGGTTTAACTTGGTTTGTAGCTGTCAGACTGTCACAACCGAGCAGCATTCAGCGGTGGATAGTACGTACCGCCAGACGAAGAGAAGCACCTAATGAAGAAGACCATAGTCCTTCCCCACATTGATATTCCATACTTTCAATTAGGGAGGACAACGATGAAAAAGATTTTGTTGCTTCAAAAATGGGCTAAGCCCATTCTCGTCATGATGATTGGAGTTATTCCGATCATTGTGCTCAGCGGGTGTTCGACAGCATCCCAATCAAACTCGATTAATGCCGATTCAGCAGGGATATTTAACCACTTTTTTATTTATCCATTTTCGATCTTGATCAAATTCTTCGCGAATGCATTTCACGGAAACTACGGATTATCGATCGTGCTGATGACTTTCATCATCAGACTCGCGATCATGCCGCTCATGATGAATCAAACCAAGAAACAAATGGACATGAAAGAAAAGATGGCCGTCCTCCAGCCGGAGTTAACTGCACTTAAGGAGAAGTATAAGAACGACGTCAGTGCGGATGCAAAAAAACAACAGCAAGTCGAGATGATGCAGCTCTACCAGAAGCATCAATTTAATCCCTTAAATATGGGGTGTTTACCGATGCTTCTCCAGTGGCCGATCACCCTTGCATTTTACTACGCCATTCGTCGTACCCGAGAGATTGCAGCGGACGATTTTCTGTGGTTTAGCTTGGGGAAAACAGATATGATTTTGCCGCTTATTGCCGCTGTGGTGTATTACGTTCAGTTCCGCGTGTCTCAATCCGTTTCAGCGCAGTATCAGCAAAATCAAAATAACCAAATGGCTTTCATCGGATTGTTGTCACCGATCATGATGGGTGTATTTTCTTTTCAGATGCCCGCCGCGTTACCATTATATTGGGCAGTTGGCGGTATATTCATTATCGTGCAAACGATCATACTCAATAAAATGTACACGAAGCCAAATGTAGCGAGTAAAAACTTACCCACCGGTGTAGAAGATTTATAAAATTGAACCAGGTCATAAAACAATACTAAATACAAGGCATCTGAGGCGCGACCTCAGATGCTCTGTTTTTTATGTTGGCGGCTCGTTAACGGGGAACATAGTTCAACATAATGAGAAAAATGAAAGGGCCATCCCACAAAAGGATGACCCTAAAACTTACCGTTACAGACAGCGCGGAGAACCGTATCATAAATAACGATTAAGCTAATGGGAAACTATAGCTCAATAACACCAGAACGAAGCTGCCGACTTGAATCGGCAGCTTTGTTCTGCTGACGGGCAGTTTTGTACAAGAGAAAATGATAAGCTGGAATAAACACTTGCAGTACTGATGGGAGAAAAAAGTGAATATATGGATTCAAATGAACTAAACCCTTTAATGAACAACACAAAATGGGAAGAAATAAGACAAGCAATGTTCAACTATGCTCTTCCAACCAAATGGAGGACTAAAGACATTGATACTGGCTATATCAGCCTTTGGGATGGAGATTGGTATTACCATTTTTCAGATGGTGGCTACAAATTTATTGAGTGGTTAGAAATTCATGCTGAAGATGACTTGATAAAAACTGATTTAATTCAAATCCTAAAAAAAATACATGTTCCAGGTGAAGTAACTACCGACTCGATCATAATTTATGGTTATAAAAAAACTAATGAATTCATTGATTATATTTGAGTAATTACGCCAACGGGTAGCGTTAGCTAAAATACGATTAGGTAGCCGTCAGTCAACGCGATCAGCTGCCTTTATTCAACTAACGGGCAGGTTAACGCTATAAACCTCTTAGGATTAGTATGCTTAGGTAAAAGAAGTATTCTCCTGAATTCTCTAATGTAAATAAATACAAATTCCACTTCAGTTAATCCATTTTCTATACATATTTTTAAGAGTATATTGAGGTAAATAAAGTGATTATTCACTTTGATAAATCCGAAATTGCTTTGTCGGTATTATTTTATGGCTTCGTAAGGATTGCAAAATCATCGAAATATGGGAGTTTAAAACAGAGGTTGTGCCGTAGTTAGTTTTATGAAAGGAAGGTACAGGGGTGAGTATTTATTACGCTTCAAGCAAAGAGGATATCACTAAGGATGCACTCCAAGAGTTATTTCTTTCAGTAGAATGGAAGTCTGGCAAGTACCCAAACGAGCTTTTACAAGCAATCGGAGGATCTCATTCAATTGTTACCGCTTGGGAAGGAGGAAAGCTTGTCGGTTTAATAAATGCTTTGTCAGATGGTGTTTTAACGGTATATTTTCATTATATGCTTATTAATCCGAGTTATCAGAGTATCGGTATAGGTAAGGAAATGATGAATATAATGCTTGATAGATATAAAGGGTGTAAAACAAAAGTATTAATTTCTTATCCTCATGCAGTGGATTTCTATAATAAATTTGGCTTTAATACAGAGGATGGAGCTACACCAATGTTTATCTCAGAGTTGATATGATTGATGGTATAATTTTCGTATACAAATAATTACATAAATTAATTCCTTATAAAAAAGGGGATGAGCAATATGGCAAATATCGAGCACTTGCAGACCGTGAATGTTCCAGATTCAAAGGTATATGAAGCATTAACCACTGCAAAAGGACTTTCAGAAATATGGACAAATGAACTAATAGTCAATGATCAGATCGGTTGTATAAATGAGTTTCGATTCGGCGGCAAAGGTTTAACAAAGATGCGAGTTGATGAGCTTGTTCCCGATAAAAAGATTTTGTGGCAGTGTGTTGATTCAGATCCAGAATGGATAGGTACGACAATTTCTTTTGATATGAGGGAAAAAAACGGGAAGACTTCAATCATTTTTCGTCAGATGAATTGGGAGGAAGTGACCTCATTTTATCGCGTATGTAATTATAACTGGGCTATTTTTTTGTACAGTCTTAAACAGTATTGCGAAGAAGGCGAGGGTCTTCCGTATCATAAACGGAAGTTTTAGAACCATTGAAAACACGGATGGGTGACTAAAGTACATGATCTCGAGAACTGATTTCGAAAGTAATGGGTAAGTACGAAGAAGTTGTCACCTAAGTCTTGATAATCATTCGTTCAACAAATGGAAAACTATAGTTCTATAAATAGCGGTAGTTTAAGATTTTAATATGCCTTGAACAACTGATGAATGAAAACGATTGAACTTTGTATTTAAACTCTTAAATTTTTATGTTTTTAGCCTAAAAGATGCATTGACCCGGAAAAGGTTGGAGCCTATAATCATAAACAGGGAAAATTCATTAGATATGGAGCTATCTGTAACCTGAGGATTTCTCAATAGTTCTATTTGTAAACGCATACAATGAGGTTTTTCCATATTTTCTAAGAAGGAGGAGATTGGATAAGTTAGATTGTTTCTTTTTTTCTCATTTTTGCAAACGTTTGCACAACGTAATTTGCACTTAAAATTAATGAGGAGGTTATTTAATTGGTACGAAAACAATCTAGGCGGTTTGTTTCTTGGTTGATCATTTTTTCGTTAATCTTTAGTTTATTCGGTTTATCGGGCGGGGCTTCAGCCAGCAACACTGATTATACAGTCTCCTATACGAACACCACAGCATCTTCTGTGACACTGCATTGGACTACGAATAATTGGACGAATACTACGGACACAGTCATGTCTAAAAGTGGGACCACGTTTACGGCCAACCTCAATGTGCAGGAGGGCGCAACACTCATTTATTGTTATCACATCACAGCCCCGACGGATAGCTGGGACAGCAACGGAGGGAAGAACTGGACGGTAGTTATTCCGGTTGCTGGGAAGTATGAAGCTGAGAGCGCAGCCTTGTCAGGTGGCGCAAAAATAAATACGAATCACAGCGGTTATACCGGTACTGGTTTTGTTGATGGGTACACTACCACAGGAGCAACTACCACCTTCAATGTTCAATCTTCCGCTGCAGGCGCCTATAATGCCACGCTTCGCTATGCCAATGCGACTGGCAGTGCCAAGCAAGTTTCCATTTATGTGAATGGAGCAAAGGTAAAGCAGTCCACTTTAGCGAATTTGGCAAACTGGGATACATGGAGTGACCAAACAGAAACGCTCTTATTACAGGCAGGAAATAATACGATCGCTTACAAATATGACTCGGATGATACTGGGAATATCAATATCGACTATCTAACTCTTTCAGCCACAGCAACGCCAACGCCTACCGCAACACCAACGCCAACGCCAACGCCAACAGTGACTCCTACGCCAACACCAACCGTAACACCAACGCCAACAGTGACGCCTACACAAACACCAACCGTAACGCCAACACCAACAGTGACTCCTACACCAATACCAACCGTAACACCAATACCAACGCCAACTTCGGCTGGCTTAACGGTTCATTTTAAGAAACCAGCAAACTGGAGCTCAACGATCCGAATCCATTACTGGAATCTGAGTCCGACAACGGTTCCAACAAGCGGAGCTTGGCCAGGAATTCTGATGAAATCGGACGGAAGCGACTGGTACAGCTATACTATTGCCAACGCCACCGGCACAAGCCTTATCTTTAATGATGGAAACGGCAAACAGACGGCCGATTTGTCCCGCAGTGTAAAAGAGGGCTGGTATTCCGCAGATAATGTGTGGTATGACGCTAATCCAGAAATTCCGAAGATCCCTGTGATTTCAGTCTCACCTACGCCTAAGACATATGATTCTGCTCAAACCGTGAAGCTTTCCAGTCTCAATAGCAGCGATAAAATCTACTATACGACAGACGGGTCGACACCTACGACATCTTCTACCTTGTACACGAATCCAATCCAAGTAGTCTCTACTACGACTATCAAGGCTTTTGGTGTTAACTCCTTAGGTCAAGCAGGCAGTGTAGGCACTTTTGCTTATGTCATTGACCTAAATCTCGACCTGCAAGCCCCAACGATAACCGCGAATTTACCTGTTGGGAATTCAAGCTCTGCGGTCACCGTCTCTTTTAATATAAAAGATAACAAAGCAGCAACGACCACCGCATATTACACAGATAATGGGACGGAACCAACTACCAGTTCAAATCTCTATATCTCGGGCAATGCTTTAACTGCTCTGGCTGGACCGTCCATTCTTATTAATAAGACGACGACACTGAAATTCCTGGTGGTTGATGGTGCCGGAAATGAAACGAAACAGAGCTTTGTCTATACGATTGGAAATAAAGGCGATTTCCGCGAAGACACCATTTATTTCGTAATTACTTCACGATTCTATGATGGTGATCCGAGTAACAATGTACATTCATGGGAGGATGCTAAAGCAGGAAATCCGGATTCAGACCCAGCTTGGAGAGGTGACTTTAAGGGACTGATTCAAAAGCTCGATTACATCAAAGCGCTCGGATTCAGCGCTATTTGGATTACGCCAGTGGTGCAGAATGCCAGCGGGTATGATTATCATGGCTACCATGCGATTAATTTTTCCAAAGTAGATCCAAGGTATGAATCAGCGGGAGCCTCTTATCAGGAATTGATTAATGCAGCTCATGCCAAAGGGATAAAGGTTATTCAGGATGTTGTTGTGAATCATACTGGTAATTTTGGGGAAGAGAATCTGTTGCCTATGTTCAAAAAAGATCCGACTGCAGCGGACACCGTAAATAACATGATTAAAATTACGGACAAACTGCCAGCTAACTATGATACGATGACCCCTGATCAGCAATATCAGGCCAGACTCGCAATCATGAAAAATGCGGAAACCAACAATAACATGTACCATACCGAAAAAAGTCTTTCCTGGGAATCTTACACCGTACAGACAGGACAGATTGCAGGAGACGCCGTGGACTTGAACACGGAAAATCCTGTAGTGAATCAGTATCTAATTGACAGCTATAATCAGTATATTGATATGGGTGTTGATGCTTTCCGGGTCGATACTGTGAAGCATGTGAGTCGGTATATTTTTAACAAATATTTTGTTCCTGCTTGGAAAACAAGAGGGGGCTCAAACTTCTTTGTCTTCGGTGAAGTGGCTACTCGGTATAGAGATGTATGGAACAGTGGAATTCCGGCAATATCGACTCCATTCTATACATGGAAAAGCTCGAAAGCCTATCCGGGTGATGGACAAAATGACTACGCTTCCAACAAGTTGTCTGTGGAACAAGAGTGGGCAGATAACTCTACTACAGCAGGGCAGCCAACCTCGAACAATGCTTTTTTAATAGGCAATAATTATCACGCACCTGACTATTCGATGAAATCGGGTATGGATGTTATTGATTTCCCGATGCATTGGGCATTCAAGACTGCACAGGAAGCATTCAGTATGAAGAGCGGTGATCAATATTATAACGATGCTACTTGGAATGTAACTTATGTTGACTCTCATGACTATGCACCTGACCAAGCACCAGAGAATCAACGATTTGCAGGGACACAAAGCACTTGGGCTGAGAATCTCTCGCTGATGTTCACCTTCCGGGGAATACCTGCGATCTATTATGGTTCTGAAATTGAGTTTAAAAAAGGATCAGTCATCGATGTAGGCCCGAATGCACCACTTAGCTCCACAGGGCGTGCTTACTTTGGAGATCAAATTGAGGGTAGCGTTACTGTTCAGGACTACGGTAAGTATACAAATGCTACTGGCACACTTGCCGATTCATTAAACTATCCTTTGGCAAAACATATTAGACAACTCAATTTAATCAGAAGAGCAGTTCCAGCCTTGCAAAAAGGCCAGTATTCCACAGAAAATGTATCCGGTGATTTGGCATTTAAAAGAAGATATACCGATAGCGCGAAAGGCATCGATAGCTTTGCGTTAGTTACGATCTCAGGAAATGCGACATTTACCGGAATTCCGAACGGAACTTACGTGGATGCGGTGACTGGCGATACCAAAAATGTTACTAACGGTACAATCACTCTGGTATGCTCTGGAAAAGGAAACGCTAGAGTGTATGTATTGAACGGTAGCGGTGGAATTGGAGTAACCGGAACCTATCTGAAGTAGTATAAAGTCTTTTAGTAAAAAGAGAAGAAGCAACCTCAGTTCGGATTATTCACCGATCTAAGGTTGCTTCTTCATATACAACTTAATCATTTAATCCTTTTCCATCCAGAATTTGCGGCATCCACTTTTCAACCCTAGATACTCGAGTTTTGGATTGCTTGGGCTCATTAAAATGATGAAGGTATGCTCTTTGCCGCCCGGGCGTTAAGGCTTCAAAAGCATTTTTCAAGGCAGGTATTTCATCAAGTTTATTTTGAAATTCATCAGGAATGATGAAATCTGTATTCTTTTTAAATTCTACTTCTAAACCAGCTTTTTCAACTTCGATGGCATCATAAATATAGTCTTTTATGATGCTTTCTTTTTCAAGGATTTCTTGAACATTGGTGAACCGGATCTGGCGTGCAGCTTGTACATTCTCCGTTTGTTGAATCAGAATTCCATGGGTATCCTTTAATAAGACACCTTTATGAAATAGCAGTGCAATATATTCTTTAAATCCATGGATTAAGACTATGTTTTTGTTCTCAAACGTGTAACAAGGATGCATCCATTTAAAGTCTTCGGTCAACTCACAGTCAAGAACGATATTTCTCAACGTCTCGTATTCTTCCTGCCACTGTTTTGCTTTCCTTAGAAATCCGTCCACCTTAGGATTCGTTTTACTATTAGTCATTAAGGAACACCCTTCTTCCTCGTAATCATATTAAGATTTCAACTTGCTTAGCTTGTCCCTTTTGTGGCTGATCTAATTGCATAGTTTGCATACAGACACTAGTAAAGCTAACATAATATTAGATGTCTCTTATGGAAATGGCTAGTAAAACTTATGTTAGCGAGGTATTTATGAATACAATTACCGTAGATTTAGTTGCAAGATTAATTAATGAACAATTTCCCGCGTGGTCCGATTTAGAGATTAGACCAGTAAAATTCAGCGGGAATGATAATCGAACGTTTCATTTAGGTGAGCATATGAGCGTGAGATTGCCAAGTGCAGCAGCTTATGCTCCACAAGTAGAGAAAGAGCAACGATGGTTGCCCATATTAAGTAAAGAACTCACGTTACCTATTCAAATACCATTAGCCAAAGGGAAGCCTAACGAAGAATATCCATTGCCGTGGTCTATCAATAAGTGGGTAGAGGGTGAGACATTAACGTACCAAAATATTAATGATCTTAACCAGTTTGCAAGAGATTTGGGAGCATTTTTAATAGAATTACAATCTATTGATGCTAGTGGGGGGCCTTTAGCAGGAGAACATAATTTCTATAGAGGTGGATCTTTAGCTGTATATGATGAAGAGTCTAGACATGCGGTTGAGCATAATAAAGATATTTTTAATGAAGATCTATTGAGAGAAATCTGGGAATTAGCATTAGATTCTAAATGGAATTCCAAGCCGGTTTGGGTTCATGGAGATATTGCGCCAGGGAATTTACTAGTCAAAGATGGAAAACTGTGTGCAGTCATTGATTTCGGAATCTTGGGTGTAGGCGATCCTGCTTGTGATGCGGCAATGGCATGGACCTTTTTTGATGAGGATAGTAGAAAGGTATTCAAGGATATATTACAGATGGATGAGGAGACTTGGAATAGAGCAAGAGGATGGGCTTTATGGAAAGCGTTAATCACATATAATGGAAATCGATATTCTAACCCAAAGGTAGCGAGAGAATCTTTGAATATTATCAATCTAATAGCAGATGACTTTGAATTGTAGAAATTGCCCTACATAAAACATGTAAACTAACCCATACTAGTTCATAAGTATGATAATTTATGAACATTTAGCGACTGACAACGATTATCATATTAGAATTATTATAAATAACTTGACAGGCCTTAATTTGGTTAATTATAATAATTACAAATAGTATTCAGATATGTGATGTTTGCAGATTTGAATATTGTATCCACAAAAAATAAAACTTAAAGGAGATTTAAATAATATGTCACTTATCGGAACAGAAGTCCTACCATTCAAAGCAAGCGCATTTCAAGATGGGAAATTCATCGATGTATCAGAAGAAAACTTTAAAGGTAAATGGAGTGTAGTTTGCTTCTACCCAGCTGACTTTACATTCGTATGCCCAACTGAACTTGAAGATCTGCAAAACCAATATGAAACCCTGAAACAACTGGGTGTTGAAGTATATTCCGTTTCCACAGATACTCACTTTACACATAAAGCATGGCATGAAAGCTCTGCAGCTATTGGCAAGGTAAAATACATTATGATCGGCGATCCTTCTCATGTGATTTCCCGTAACTTTGATGTTCTGATCGAAGCTGACGGTCTTGCTGATCGTGGTACATTCATCATTGATCCAGACGGTATTATCCAAACCGTTGAAATTAATGCTGGTGGTATTGGTCGCGATGCTAGTGCACTTGTTAACAAAATCAAAGCCGCACAATATGTACGCAATCATCCAGGTGAAGTTTGCCCAGCGAAATGGTCCGAAGGTGCAGAAACTCTTAAACCAAGTCTCGATCTTGTAGGTAAGATTTAAGGAGCGAAAGCTAAATGAAATTAGATCAAGAAATAAAAGCTCAACTAGCTCAATACCTAGAACTCTTGGAAGGCGACGTAGTACTGAAAATCAGTGCGGGCTCTGACGAAGCATCTCAAGAGATGGAAGCGCTGGTTGATGAAATTGCCAAGATGTCAGCTAGGATAACGGTAGAAAAAACCGAACTGCCTAGAACCCCAAGCTTTAGCGTAAATCGTGTGGGTGAAGATACGGGCGTAACCTTTGCGGGAACTCCGCTAGGACATGAGTTTACTTCATTAGTGTTGGCTCTATTGCAAGTTAGCGGAAGAGCGCCTAAGGTTGAGCAAAGTGTTATTGACCAGATCAAAAGCATTAATGGCGAATATAAGTTTGAAACTTATGTCAGCCTAAGCTGTCACAATTGCCCTGATGTTGTACAAGCACTGAACCTAATGAGTATCTTCAATCCTGGGATTACCCATACGATGATTGACGGCGGAGTGTTCAAAGAAGAGGTAGAACGCAAAGAAATTATGTCTGTTCCAAGCGTTTACCTTAACGGTGAATTTTTCGAAAGTGGTCGTATGACGGTTGAAGAAATTCTAGCTAAAATGGGTAGTACTGTAGACGCATCAGAGTTTGACAATAAAGCTCCATATGATGTACTTGTTGTTGGCGGTGGCCCAGCAGGTGCAAGTGCAGCAATTTACGCAGCGCGTAAAGGAATTCGCACAGGGATTGTCGCTGAACGCTTAGGCGGACAGGTTAACGACACACTCGGCATTGAGAATTTTATCAGTGTAAATTACATTGAAGGTCCTCAGCTTGTGGCTAAACTCGAAGAGCAAGTGAAAGAGTATGGCATTGATGTGATGAAGTTACAACGTGCCACACGTTTAGATAAGAATGATTTAATTGAAGTTGAACTCGAGAACGGTGCTGTTCTAAAGAGTAAGACGGTCATTCTGTCGACAGGTGCTCGTTGGCGCAATATGGGTGTGCCTGGTGAAGCTGAATTCAAGAATAAAGGCGTAGCCTACTGCCCACACTGTGATGGTCCTTTGTTTGCAGGCAAAGATGTTGCCGTTGTCGGCGGCGGTAATTCAGGGATTGAGGCAGCAATTGATCTAGCGGGTATAGTGAAGCATGTAACGGTTCTGGAATTTGCTCCAGAGCTCAAAGCAGATGCTGTACTGCAAGATCGTCTCTACAGCCTACCTAACGTTACTGTGCTTAAGAACGTGCAAACGAAAGAAATTACCGGAACTGATAAGGTAGATGGTATTTCTTATATCGACCGTGCGACAGAAGAAACTCACCATATTGAATTACAGGGTGTGTTTGTACAGATCGGTTTGGTTCCGAACACAGATTGGTTAGGTGACATGGTTGAACGTACTCGCGTTGGCGAGATCGTTGTAGATAGCCATGGTGCCACAAATGTACCAGGAGTATTTGCTGCTGGCGATTGCACTAATAGTGCTTATAAACAAATCATCATTTCGATGGGATCCGGTGCAACTGCAGCTTTAGGTGCATTTGATTATCTGATCCGCAACTAATCGATACTGTTAATAAAAACAAGTAACCCAAAGCCCTCACTTTTTACAAGGTGGGGGCTTTTTTGTATGCTATCCGTATGTTGTGAGAGAAAAAAGGGGATTTGTAAACTTTTTTGGAGGATTTCATGAGAATTTCTCGAATACATATTTCAAATATGATTAAGCAAAATTGAGAATTTAGCACGGTTGGAAAAACCTTTTGCTGGATAATTTAAACATTACCGAAGGACAGCTTTTAAACAAAGAAGAACCGCTTTACATAGCTATACGAGAGAATCAAGCATTAAAGTCCGATGTTCCGGCCAACTTCTATGGATTTGAGTTTACGGGTACAGCGACACCTCTTCACGATCAAAACGGTCAGGTCATTGGCGAGATTGCAGTTCAGATTCGTAGACAAAGTGAATTAAAGGCTACTTATTCAATCCCAATAAGCTGGTAGAGATGTGGAGAATACTAAGAGGTCCTATCGATTATTAAAAAGCTTGCTGACCAAACGAATTTACTCGGGCTGAATGCAGCCATAGAAGCGGCTCATGCAGGTGAGAAGGGAAGAGGTTTTGAAGTCGTAGCTAAGGAAATTCGGAAATTTTCACGGGAAACCGTTTCTTCAACTCAAAACATAAATGAAACCATGTTACAGATTTAGGGGATTACGAACCAAATGGCTAATTCGATAGAGAAGATAGCGGCTATCGGACAAGAACAGGCTGGATCTGTTCAGCATACTTCTGTATTTATTGAGAAAATAAAAATAATGTCCCAAAAGCTTAACGAGTTTGCGAATAAATTGTAGCAAGAGAATCAGTTCTTTTTTTGTTGAAACAAAAGAATATTTTAAACGTATATTTAAATTCATGAATGGTATAGTAAGATAGTAGTTGAGTAACAAACTTAGGAGGAATAAATTATGTCAACGCCGCACAATGCAGCACAAAATGGTGAAATCGCCAAAACAGTATTAATGCCAGGAGATCCGTTAAGAGCGAAGTATATCGCAGAAACCTATTTGGAGAACCCAACCCAATTTAATACGGTACGGAATATGTTTGGATATACAGGCACTTACAAAGGTAAAGAAGTGTCAGTAATGGGTTCGGGAATGGGAATGCCAAGTATCGGTATTTATTCTTATGAACTATACAAAAATTATGGTGTGGAAAACATCATTCGCATCGGTAGTGCAGGTGCCTACACAGATAAATTGAATTTATTTGATGTGGTACTGGCGGATAGTGCGTGGAGTGAATCTACATACGCCTATGTGCAAAGTGGTGTAGAAGGAGACGTACAGCTGCCAAGTAAAGAATTGAACGAAGTCATTGAAGAAGCGGCTAAACGTATTAACAAGCCACTTTTGACTGCAAGAATTCATTCAAGCGATGTATTCTATCATGAAGATAACGTGCCAGGCCACAATGAATTTTACAATGAACATGGCTGTGTATGTGTAGAAATGGAGAGCTATGCATTGTTCCATAATGCGAAAGTATTAGGTAAACAAGCAGCATGTATTCTTACTATTTCAGATTCGTTAGTTACTCATGCAGTAACCACGGCAGAAGAAAGACAAAATTCTTTCAACAGCATGATGGAAGTTGCATTAGAAGCAGCGATTTCTCTTTAAGATTAAGAAGTGGAAGATAAACTAAAACATCTTTATACAGAAATTGTATAGAGGTGTTTTTTTTGTGTTTTCAAGACTAAAGAGGATATACCCTTAGGTTCGTTATTGACAAGAAGAAAAATCCAGATCATAATAACATATGAGCACTTGTTCATATGTTATTATGATCTGGAGCTTTTGAATACCACTGCGCGCGCATACTAATACTATCTTGCTAAAGGTAAATAGGAGGTAAATCATGGAGGACAAGAAGAATAATCACAATCATCAGATTGAGCATGTAGACGGGCAACACTCCGATCACGATCACAGCGATCACAATCACTCCCATGCAGGACATGATCATTCCCATGGGCCTCACGGTCATCATCATTTTGATCCTAGCGGAAACAAAAAAGGACTAATGATTGCATTAATAATTACAGTAGGAATTATGTTTTTGGAGTTTTTTGGCGGACTGGTCACTAACAGCTTAGCGCTGCTATCGGACAGTGGGCATATGCTAAACGATGCAAGCTCCTTAGCATTAAGCCTAGTAGCGGTCTGGTTTGCAACTAAACCTGCATCTCCCAATAAAACATATGGATTTCATCGGTTTGAAATTCTAGCGGCACTATTGAATGGGGTCACCTTATTTGTAGTTGCTGGGTTTATCATCGTGGAGGCTTATGGCCGATTCTTCGAGCCGCCTACGGTTGCAAGTGGTTCTATGATGCTGATCGCATGTATAGGTCTTTTAGCCAATGTTGCTAGTGCTTGGTCTCTTATGAGAAAAGGAGATGTAAAGAATAACATTAACCTTCGCAGCGCTTATCTTCATGTGCTTGGCGATGCTTTAGGCTCGGTAGGGGCTATTATTGCAGGTTTAGTTATGATGATTTTTGGCTGGTATATTGCTGACCCGATTATAAGCGTACTAGTTGCTCTATTAATTCTTAGAGGTGCTTGGGGAATCATCAAACATACCGTTCATGTTCTTATGGAAGGTACACCGATTACAGTGAATCCATCTGAGGTGAAGGCAGTTCTTGAGAATATCGAGGGCGTTATAAATGTTCATGATCTTCATATTTGGACAATTACCTCGGGTCTTGATTCACTAAGCTGCCATCTCTTAATCAAAGATCAGGAAGATGATCAACGTATTTTGCAGCAAGCCATTCAGTTAATAGCGGAACGCTTCAAAATCCAGCATACTACTATTCAAATTGAGACATCGGTGATATCCCATGAAGTGATGAAAGTCTAATTATATTTTATATTTTGAATAGATTAGGGGGGCTATAGTATAATAAAACTATATGGAAAGGAGTGATTGGTGCATGGAAGATCATACGCACGAGCACGAATCATGTAGCACGGGTGAACGAAAAAGTCATCACTCTGAGAAGACTAAAAAGAACCTGGTTAGCCGACTCAATAGAATTGAAGGACAAGTAAGAGGGCTAAAGGGATTAATTGAGAAGGACACCTATTGTGATGATGTGCTGCATCAAATCTCTTCGGTCCAATCTGCTTTGAACGGCGTAGGAAAGCTTTTGTTAGAACATCATATGAAGAGCTGTGTCGTAGAACGAATTCAAGATGGTGAAAATGAAGTGTTAGATGAGTTATTAATTACCATCAATAAATTAATCAAATAATTGATAATAGAAAGGATTCGTTGGAATCCTTTTTTTATTTAAATTCATGTATAGTATAGGGGGGTATACTAATGTTGTTAGAAAATATAATGAAGGAGGACGACCCATATGAACGTAGAGGTATTTACAACACCGACTTGTGAGGATTGCAGAAATTTTAAAAAGTTCTTGAATGAGCATCATATTCCATTTACTGAATTTAATATTGCAGATCATCCTGACCATGCAGATACGTTATTTAATCGAACGGGAAAAAGATTGGTTCCTACCATTTTCATTAACAATCAGGTGTTTTTCGGATTTGTGTTCAATCGTCAAGAAATTGAGAAACAGCTGCATGTCTAATGTTCAGTTCGGACAATTTCTCTGAGCATGATAAGTTAGCTCACGATTGGGTATATATAGAGTAGGGGACTATACTAAATTACATCTTGAGAGGAGCTTTTATGATGTCACATCAAAACTACAAAGCGTGTATTGAAGAATGTTTAAAATGTATGGTGGCTTGTAATCACTGTTACTCATCTTGCTTGGAGGAAGATCATGTTGGAATGATGAAGGAATGCATTCGCCTGGATCGTGAATGTGCGGAAATATGCGGATTCACTGCACATGCCCTGTCGATGAACAGTAAATATGCCAAGGCCTTATGTTTAGCTTGTGCAGAGGCTTGTGAAGCCTGCGGCAACGAATGTAAAAAGCATGACCATGATCATTGCCAGCAATGTGCAGAAGCATGTTTTGCCTGTGCGAAAATCTGCCGTGAAATGGCCGCTTAACTCAGTAGGACTCTCTTCAGAGAGGACGGATTCATGAAGGAGTTTTCTCAGAAACAGGATTTCTGTTACTGAGAAAACTCCTTTTTAAGTATTTAGAGTATAGCTTGTCGCTTGACATATATAGGGTAGGGGGGTATACTAAAATCAAGAAGAGGATGATGCAAACAATGGAAATCATCACAAAAGTGGAAGAGGTGTTTATATAATGACTACTGCTGCGGCGGGACAATCGCAAACTTCATTACAAATCACAGGGATGACTTGTGCTGCTTGTGCGAACCGCATTGAAAAAGGCTTGAATAAACTAGAAGGTGTAAGTGAAGCCAACGTAAACTTTGCAATGGAAAGGGCTACAGTGACTTATGATCCGAACATAGTGGACGTTAGTAAGATGGAAGCAAGTATTCAGAAGCTTGGGTACAGCACAGCTAAAGAAGCTGTAGATTTACAGCTTGTAGGTATGACATGCGCTGCTTGTGCATTGAAAATTGAGAAGACTCTGAATAAGCTGCCTGGCGTAAGCACTGCCAGTGTGAACTTTGCGATGGAAACAGCACATGTCGAATATAATCCCGTTGAAGTTTCTGTATCTGACATGCAGAAGCGGGTGGAGAAGCTTGGATACAAGGCTGTTCCCAAACAAGAGCAAGGTGACCCAGCGGAACAGCGACAACAAGATTTATCCAAGCAAAAGCGTAAGCTGCTGATCTCTGCGATTCTATCGTTTCCACTGCTGTGGGCGATGGTGAGCCACTTTTCCTTCACTTCGTGGATATGGCTGCCTGATCTTTTTATGAATCCATGGTTCCAATTGATTTTGGCAACGCCGGTTCAATTTTATATCGGAAAACAATTTTACATCGGTGCTTATAAAGCGCTACGTAACGGCAGTGCGAACATGGATGTTCTAGTTTCACTCGGGACCTCGGCGGCGTTTTTTTACAGCCTGTACTTAACAATCGTTTGGGCTGTCAATGGTGGGAGCGCGCATCATGGACCAGAAATGTATTATGAAACAAGTGCAGTATTGATTACGCTGGTTCTAATGGGTAAATTGTTCGAATCCTTGGCAAAAGGACGGACATCAGAAGCTATTAAATCCTTGATGGGCTTGCAGGCCAAGACAGCTTTAGTTGTCCGCGACGGTGAAGAATTAAGCATTCCTGTAGAGGAAGTTATTACTGGTGATATAGTACTTGTTCGTCCAGGGAATAAAGTACCTGTGGATGGTGAAGTTCTGGAAGGGATCTCTTCGGTAGATGAATCCATGCTGACCGGAGAAAGCCTCCCTGTTGAAAAGAAAGCCGGAGATTCCGTCATTGGAGCGACGATTAATAAAAACGGCATGCTTCGAATTAAGGCAACAAAAGTAGGTAAGGAAACTGCTCTTGCGCAGATCATCAAAGTGGTAGAAGAAGCGCAAGGCTCGAAAGCTCCGATTCAACGGGTCGCTGATGTCATCTCCGGTATCTTCGTTCCAATCGTTGTTGGGATTGCCGTTATTGCATTCTTAGTGTGGTACTTTATCGTAACACCGGGTGATTTTGCAGGAGCTTTGGAAAAAGCAATCGCCATTCTGGTTATCGCTTGCCCTTGTGCTTTGGGTCTGGCTACGCCAACCTCCATTATGGCTGGTTCCGGACGTGCAGCTGAACTGGGAATCCTGTTCAAAGGCGGGGAGCATTTAGAGCAAACACATAAAATTGATACGATTATCTTGGACAAAACAGGTACAGTAACAAAGGGCAAACCTGAGCTTACCGATATTTTGGTTGAAGGCAACGAGACAGAATTTCTTAGACTGGTGGGTGCAGCTGAGAAGAATTCAGAGCATCCACTTGCAGAAGCTATTGTCACAGGTATCTTGGAAAGAAATATTGAATTGCCAGGGACAGAATCATTTGAAGCCATACCGGGTTTTGGAATCAAGGCTGTCGTGGAAGGCAAAGAGCTGTTAATTGGTACTCGGCGTCTCATGGACAAATACGGTGTAGAGGCAAGTCATGCTTATAACATCATGTCTACTTTAGAAGAATCCGGTAAAACAGCAATGCTTGTGGCTATAAATAAAGGGTACGTGGGTATGGTAGCTGTTGCGGACACCATTAAAGAAACCTCTCAGGCTGCTGTCAGTCGCTTGAAAGGAATGGGAATCCAGGTCATCATGATTACCGGAGATAACGAACGTACGGCAAAGGCGATTGCAGCTCAAGTTGGCATTGACCATGTACGCGCTGAAGTGCTTCCAGAAGGAAAAGCGGAGGAAGTGAAAAAATTACAAGCGCAAGGCAAGATAGTAGCCATGGTTGGTGATGGTATTAATGATGCTCCAGCTCTCGCAACTGCAGATATTGGGATGGCCATTGGTACCGGTACGGACGTGGCTATGGAAGCTGCGGATGTTACTTTAATGCGAGGCGATCTATCCAGTATTCCCGACGCTATCTACATGAGTCGTAAAACTATGACTAATATTAAACAAAATCTATTCTGGGCACTTGGCTACAACTCACTTGGCATTCCGATTGCAGCACTTGGTTTCTTGGCTCCGTGGGTAGCGGGTGCGGCAATGGCTCTCAGTTCGGTTTCCGTTGTTCTTAATGCACTTCGTCTGCAACGTGTGAAGATCCGTAACTAAATCACTAGAGGAATGAGGACGGAGATAAGGATATGGGAGAGATCACAAAAATCGCAGTTGCACCTCCAATTCAAGTGGGGGGAAGCCTGTTTACACCAGAGCAGCTTGCTACAATAGGAGCAATTCTAGGAACGAATGCAAAAATTGAAATGACATCTTTTAAACAGCTTTATTTGGAGGTGCCTCTTGAACAACGTGAAGTGATTGTGGAGCAACTTGAGCGTATAGGATTAGAAGTATATTCAGCGGGTTTTGTCACGAAAAGCCTGATTGCTTGTAATTTTTGTAAAGGGGCTGAGGAAGCAGGTCTGGCAGTTGCACAGAAATTAAATCAGTCCATCGCAGGGATTGAAACACCTATGCCACTGAAGATTGGTTATGCGGGCTGTGCACTCGGAACCAGCGAGCCTCTGTTGAAAGACATTAGCGTTGTGAAAATGCGTAATACCTATGAGATTTTTGTGGGTGGAGAACCAAAAGGGCTTAAGACTTCAATCGCTCAATCCCTTAGATCAGGGCTAAGTGAAGATCAACTTATTCCAGTGATTCTGTCATTGATTAACTACTATAAGGCCAACGCCAAAGGGAAAGAGAAATTCAGAAAGTTCATTGACCGGGTGACGATAGAATTGCTGCAACAAGTTGTTGCTGTGTAGGATAAGGTTTTAATTTTAAGAGGGGCTTCCTTTATAGGAGCTCCTCTTTTTAGTGTGATCTAAGAATAATGCTACGAAATGCAAAGTTTGTAAAATTAATAAACTATTTAAGTAAATAAAGTGTTAAAATTTATAAAAATAATACCTTTATTATCAAGATAAATAGATGCCATAGGGGATGGCATGGAAGATGCGATGATCATTATATAAACAGAATGAGAGGGAAGTTGACCAAATTATGATCAATCTTAGTTCAGAGCGACAACAGCAAGTTAGCTATATTGGGATTACTGAGGCTGATTTAAATGTATTGAAAAGTAAGGAGAAAGAATTCAAGCAAATCGTAAGCTCCCTTGTAGATGAATTGTATAAGCAGATGATAGAGGAACCTGAGCTACTCCACATCATTGAACAGCACAGTACGCTTGATCGATTGAAGGAAACGCAGCAGTGGTATTTTTTATCCATGGCATCGGGTGTGATTGATGAAGCATTTATTGAAAGACGACTGCTTATAGGTAAAATTCACTCGCGTATTGGTCTGACAACAAATTGGTATTTGGGCACTTACATATTATATTTGGATCTCGCTACAGCTTATTTTGAACGGATATTACCGACTGATTGGAAACCCGTCATTCATGCATTAACCAAGATGTTTAATCTGGATTCACAGTTGGTTCTGGAAGCCTACGAAGTCGATGAAAAAGCAAAAATAGAAAATTTATTAGAAAAGCAAAACCACTTGCTTACAGGTGTTAGTTCTGCGGTTCAAGAATTAGTATCCTTAATGGTTCAACTGAAAGATAGCAGTGAATCCATCGAGGAATTAGCTAGTAAGAATGCTGATTATCAAGAGAAAACACATCAAACTGTGTTATATCTTGACAAAGAGGTAGAGTCTATTCATCAAGTGGGTACAATGATTAGGGAGGTTGCTGATCATACGCATCTTTTGGGCTTAAACGCAGCCATTGAAGCGGCAAGAGCAGGGGAGTACGGTAGAGGCTTTGAAGTCGTCGCGAATGAAGTACGCAAGTTAGCTCGTCGCTCTAAAGATTCAATCGGAACGATTGATGAGAAGCTGAATAATATCAACTCCACACTGTCCAAGGTGAAAAAAGAATCGGAACACAATTCCATGTATTCTAGAGATCAGGTGAAGGGCTCTCAAGAACTGGCCTCCTTCGTGAATCTGATTGAAAAAGTGACCGTCGAGTTAGAAAACTTGAAATAATCAAGCATGTCCTCATATTGCGGATCGAATGTTATGTATTCATTTCTGGTACAAGGAGCGATGAGTGTGCCTGTAGATCATCATGAACAAGATGCAGAAAATTCATCTAGAAAGATTGTGGCAGGTTTATTTATGTCGCTGGATGGAGTGGTAAACTCGCTTGAAGCCTCACCTAAGAAGTGGGGGAGTAATGAAATGAATGAGACGATTGCTGCGGGTGTTGCACAGGCGGATACTGTATTGCTTGGAACACGTACTTACAAGATGTTAGCCCAGTTCTGGCAGCATCAGAGTGACGATCTACCCATGGCAAGATTCCTGAACCATTCTGACAAATATCTGGTCTCCAGTACGATTACGGAGGACATGCTCGAATGGCAACCTGCGAGCCTGATCAAGGGCAAGCTCTTCGAGGAAATAATGAAGCTAAAGCAACAGCCTGGAAAGAACATTCAGATCCCTGGTAGTCCGAAATTAGTCAGATCCCTATTACAAAATGGATTGTTAGATGAGCTTAGGCTTAATATCTGCCCCGTAGTCGTTGGCTCTGGCATGCGTCTTTTTGACGAGATCACGAATCAAGTCCCACTTCATCTTGTGGACTCAAAAGCTTACAGTAACGGTGTAGTAGGCTTAACGTATCGCATATAATCTTTGAAATGAAACACTCCTTCAGAATATTCTGAGGAGTGTTTTTTTGTTTAACAGTGCGGTTTAGACGTCGGTTTTGGAAACACCGTTTAAGCTGGGAACATAATCGGCAGCTTTATCGATGTTTACCATCTGAGCCGCTTCATTAAAGTTATTGTTATTCTGTGCATTGTTTTTCTTACTTGGTTGATGTTTGCCTGGTTCACCTTTGGGACTGGCGTTATTTTTTGGCATGACATTCACCTCCATATTCTCCCCATAGTATGAGAAGGTAGTTTGAATTTTATGCCAGACCTTGACAGGGGGGGCTTCGATTGCATTAGAACGTTGGCAGATGCCAATGGCTGCTTTCGGTGCTTCTACCGCTTAGACCCCTTCCTCTAGGGATGCTGGGGCATCCCTTTTTTTGCTGGTCACAAGCTTGAAATTTGCGGTTTTTACCACAATGATTTTCGGTGTAAAGCTATAAATAATAAGATACACTTTATTCCAGTGATGCATATTACGTGGAAGGAGCTTTGCAAAATGAATAGTAACTTTATGTTAAGCATTATGCTGGGTGTCGCTGCAATTATTGTGCTGAGAAGACTAATGTCGGAACATAGGCCTATGGGAAAAAGAGCGTTTAGGATTATGCTGCCGATTCTATTCTTAAGCCCTGGCCTACTGCTGCTGCTAAACGGTCAGGTACATCTTCAACAGAATGAAACACTGCTGGCTATACTTGTAGGATTAGCTTTCTCGGTTCCGCTGATTATTACAACGGCTTATGAGAAAAGGGATGGCCGAATTTACACCAAGAGGAACATAGGTTTTCTCTACTTTTTCGTAGGGATCTTGATCTTGCGTGTTATTCTCAGAAGTTATCTTCTCCAGATTGAACCGCAAAATATGGCTGTGCTGCTGTTTATCGTCGCGTCGTCCTACATCATTCCATGGAGACTAGCCAGTTATCTGAAGTTTAAAAAGATGATTAAATCAGACGTTTCGATGGAATAACGATACTTGTTTTAACAAAGGATCCGCGGGTAGAATGCGGGTCTTTTCTTATGGGCAACTGGACCACGCAACTGGACAATTTATGAACCAACATAATTGCGGTACTTGGCTCGTAAAAGCGCAAAAGGTTTGTGGTTAAACCAGGGGTGGTTTTCGGTGAAAGGTCTGATAGGCTGTTGTAAGATTGACTTAAGAAAGAAACAAACTCGGCTATAGGATGATTTTCAGAAAAGGATGTGAGTGATATGGAATTGCACGCTTTACACATAGAAGGTGGCATTCCGGAACAGCAATATCTACATCTTTTGCTTTCAACTGATGCTGGTATGCGCAAACGGATTTCTAGCTTCTATAGAAGGGAAGATGCGGAGCGTTCGCTTGCAGGTATTTTCCTTGCCAAAACAGTGATTGCCGACAGAATTGGACAGCCGGTTAGACGCATCCAGTTCCAGGAAAACCCTTATGGTAAGCCAGAGGTTAGCGGACTGAACATTCATTTTAACATTAGTCACTCCGGTGATTGGGTCACATGTGCTCTCGACGAGCAGCCGATCGGAACGGATATTGAACAATGTCATTCCTTACCTCCCGCTATTGGAGATCTATGCTTCACGGAAGAAGAGAAAGTTTATCTGGCAGCAGATTCGCATGAATATCCTAATCGCTTCTACGAGCTATGGACCTTGAAGGAGAGCTATATCAAGGCTTTGGGGAAGGGGATGTCGATCCCTTTACAATCCTTTTCTATTCAAAAAAGTCAGGAAGAAAGCAGGTTCAAATGTTACATACAGAATCATTTACTGGAAGATTGGGCTTTTGAGACCTTTAATGACATAACTGGTTATCAATGTGCTGTTTGCTGCCATCCCAAGAGCATACCAGGGCAGTTGAAGTTGTGGAGTTTAAATGATTTTTACTATCCTAAGTTGGAGTTGGCGTAATGATGAATCATATAAAAGTGTTCTGTATTCCATACGCGGGCGGTTCTGCAGTCACTTATGAACGCTGGAAGAAGCGGATACCGGATAAGAATGATATGGATTTTATTCCGCTGGAACTAGCCGGAAGAGGTCGCAAGTCGAATCTTCCTTTTTATGAAAATATGGAAGAAGCCGTTGAAGATATGTATCAGAGTATCAGCTCTGAGTTGTATGAGCCCTATGCGATATTTGGGCATAGTATGGGCAGTCTGATCGCGTTTGAATTATGTCACAAGCTGCAAGAGAAGGGGCTGCCGGGGCCGGAGCATATTTTTTTCTCAGGTAGAAGATCTCCTTTTATCCCCTCGCCTAATCATAACTTTCATATGCTATCTGATGAGGAGTTTGTACAGGAAGTGCTCAACTACGGGGGGACCACTAGACAGGCGTTGGAGCATACAGAGCTTCGCGAGTTATTTCTCCCGATTCTACGAGCCGATTTTAAATTAGTCGAGACGTATCAACCTAGATTAGACCGACCCAAATTTTCAGCCAACATCAGTGCATTCGGAGGAAAAAGGGATGTCCAGGTTACACTTGAAGACCTTCAATCCTGGGGGGAGACGACTACGGGACAGTGCCGCACCAGTATTTTTCCGGGTAATCATTTCTTTATTAACGAATCGTTGGATGACGTCATTATGAAAATTTATATCGCCTTATATTTGGAGAGGATCTTCCGGGTTGCTATACCTGGGAAATAAAGGAGGTTTCAATTTCAATGTCGACAACACCCATTAATCAATTGTCCAAATCCTCTGATCCGGTATGGCTTGAACGGTATGAGGATGAGAATATGAAGCTAGATCTCTCATGGGGAAGTCCACTAAACAGCCAAGCAGTTAAGAATGAGGATTCTCTGGGCTATGTGGATTTCACATTTTCAAGTCGAACATTTACCGCTTTCCGTAAGTTGGCACATACACACGGATTTTCGATATATTCAGGGATAATGACCCTGTATGCGATGGTGTTATATCGGTATACTGGCGAGAAGAATTTCCTTATTAATTACGAATGCTCCACCGGTCATCATGAGATACAGCCGATCCCATGCGCGGTAGATTCGGGACAATCTTTTATAGAAGCCTGGGAACAAACTGAGAATCATGCGAGGGAGAATCCGCGGTATGCTGCTGAAGCTTTTATGGAGCGGACTGCAGAATGGATAAGAGAAACACGGTCGAACAGCTATGCTATAGGTCATTCTGCAATCTATGAGAGCAGGACATTATGTACATTCACTCCTTATGATCTGGCGCTGAATATCGTTGTAGGTGATAATGATCTATCGCTGCGCTTGATTTATAGCAAGACAGCCCTCCGCAGCGCTTCTATCCGCAGCCTGTCCCGTCATCTAAGCAGAATGGCGACTAATGCCATCCGGCAGCCATTTACCCCTATTGCTTCTATTGAAATGCTCTCCACCTTAGAAAAACGCCGCATTCTGATCGACTTCAATGCAACGGACACCCTTCTTCCAGTACAACAATCGATTCATGAGCTGTTTGAAGAGCAGGTCAAACTTGCAGCAGAACATCCGGCAATTGTTCACGAAGGCGGTCAAATTTCTTATCGTGATCTAGATGAACAAGCGAACCGATGGGCGAATTTTCTGGCAAGTGAGAAGCAGACGGGACGGGTGACCCGGATTGGCTTATTGATGGAGAGTAGTTCTGAGCACATAATTGCTTCCCTAGCGGTCCTTAAGAGCGGAGGTGCTTTTGTACCGATTCACGTTGGCTTACCTCAAGATCGAATCACTGATATCATCGAGAGTTCAGGGATTGAAACTCTACTGTCCTGTCAAAAACATGCATTAATGTGTGAGCAGCAGGCAGCAGTGACTGACCTGAAGAGCTGTGTATACTTCGATACTGGTAAACAAATGATTCGTACCGACAAAGGATTGGAGCTTGTAACGATATCATGGGAGAACATCAGCAGCAAGAAGCCGGAGCATGTGGGAAAGCTTGAGGATTTGGCTTATATTATTTTCACTTCGGGAACAACCGGTAAACCCAAAGGTGTAATGATTGAACACCGAGGGTTGGTTAATCTGGCAACGATGTATGCCTCTGAGTTCCCTCTGGATGTGCCCAAACGTGTAGTACAGTTCGCTAATGTATCGTTTGACGCATCTATTTGGGAATGGTTGCAGGCACTGACGTCGGGAGGAACACTTTATATCCCACCCCGGGACATCATCTATAATTTCATTCAATTTGAACGATATTTAAATGATTATGAAGTAAATACTGCAACACTTCCACCTGCTTATGCAGCATCCCTGCATCCTGAACGCATACATACGTTAAGACATCTTTTTGTAGTTGGCTCGGCTTCTACACCTGCTTTATTGGAACAGTGGGGGGAGCAAGTTCAATATATAAATGGCTATGGACCCACCGAATCATCTATCTGTGCAACCTATTGGAAGAAGCCGAAAGAGCTTGCGGCAAGCAAGCTCAAAGCGGTTCCTATCGGAAAACCGATCGCTAATTTCCAACTCTATATTATCGATCCTGATCAGAATCCACAGCCTATTGGCATTGCAGGGGAGCTGTGTATAGGAGGCATTGGATTAACTCGCGGTTACTTGAATTTGCCGGAAGTCACCAGAGAAAAATTGGTTCCACATCCTTTTCAATCTGGCGAGTGGATTTATAAGACAGGTGACCTTGCCAAATGGCTTCCTGACGGAAATGTAGAATATATCGGACGCATTGATCATCAGGTGAAGATTAGAGGTATCCGGATTGAGACCGAGGAGATTGAAACTGTGCTGCTGCAACATCCAGCTGTTAAGAATGCAGCCGTCCTCGATAAGAATAACGAAGTGGGTCAGAAATATCTTGCTGCATACTTAGTACTCGAAAGTAAAATTTCTACCTCTGAATTACAACAATATGTACTGAGTAAGCTTCCAGATTATATGCTCCCCCAGCAGTTCATCCAAGTGGATACGTCATTCCCCTTAAATGCTAGTGGGAAGATTGATCGGAAGAGGCTTATTCTTATAACAACTGAAATAAATGATAATAACCTATATATAGCTCCATCAAAACCACTAGAATTTGAGTTAACACTATTATGGCAGCAGGTGCTTAGAACAGATCGGATAGGCGTACAGGATGATTTTCTCCTATTAGGTGGCCATTCGTTGAAGGCTGCGGAGATCATAAGCGCTATTCTAGAGCATTATGAGATTCGCATCACCTTGGCTGACCTGCTCCGCTTAAAGAACATTCGTTCTTTGGCGTCTTTTATCGAGCAGAGCGACAAGACGATATCCACATCGATGGATAAGGTAGCTGAGCAAGCCTCTTATCCTGCTTCTTCAGCGCAGCAGAGGATTTATACACTCTCACAGGCTCACCCAGAGAGTACTCCTTACAACTTGCCAATGGCTATTGAGATCCATGGAGAGCTGGATTTAAGCAGACTCGAGATGGCTTTAAATGAGCTGATCCGCTGCCATGAGTCGCTCCGCACCTCTTTTAGCCTGGAGGAAGACGGTCTTCGGCAGAATGTGCATGAACAAGCAGTATTGAGTCTTAAGATCGCTGACACTCAACAATCTGCCGAGGAGACGATACAAGCTTTTATCGCTCCTTTTGATCTGCACCATGCTCCATTATTTCGGGCTTTATGGAAGGAGCTTGGACCCTCACGCGGGCTTCTATTAATGGATATTCATCATTCAGTCTGCGACGGGATATCCACCGGACTTCTACTGAGACAGCTTAATGCTATATACAATGGAGAGTTGGTCGCGACTCCTGCAAGAATACAGTATAAGGATTGCTCAAACTGGTTAGAGAAACAGCGGTGTATGGAGGACGGCAGAAGAGCAGAACAGTATTGGCTGAAATTATTCGAAGGGGAGCTGCCGATTCTGCAATTGCCCATCGATTACTCAGAAAGACCTTATTCCCAAACCGCAGGAGACCATTTGACACTACCCTTAACCCGAAAATTAGCTGACAAGGTGAAGGAAGCGGCAGGCCGCAGCGGAACAACACCCTATATGGTAATGTTAGGGGCCTTTCAGCTCTTATTATCCAGATACAGCGGTCAAGAGGACATGATCGTCGGTACGGTAAACAACGGAAGAAGTCATTCGGAGATGTCATCCGTTGTAGGAATGTTTGTGAATACCTTACCCTTACGGCTACGCCAATACGGTACACAAACGGGAAGAGAACTTCTGGAAGCAGTCAAGCAACAGGTACTGGCGGCTTCTGAACATAGCTTGTATCCCTTTGAGAAGCTGGTTGGGCAGCTAGAGTTCTCTCGCAGCCATGAACGGAATCCATTATTTGATATTTTGTTTTCGATGGAGAATCTGGAACTGCCAGACTTGCGTCTTGGAAGGTCCCAAGGCATTTCTTATCCATTCCAAGACCCTGTATCCCGGTTTAAGTTAGCTCTGATCGTAACGGAGCAAGGCAAAGAGCTCTCTTTGAAATGGGAGTACCTCACCTCCGCGTTCAAACAAGAGACGGTGGAGCGAATGAACGAGCATTACTTACAGCTATTGGAACAGCTGGTGACCAGACTGGATGACTCTATTTCAGAGTTCGAGATGATTACTATACCGGAGAGGGAGCAGCTTCTGAGCATCTTCAATACTGAATCCGTAGCGTTTCCTGAAGAAATAACAGCTTATGAATGGTTTATGTGCCAATCGGGGAAAACCCCGGAGCAGACCGCTGTGATCTGCGGCACGGAACGTTTGACATACCGAGAGCTAAATGAACAATCCAATCGCTTGGCAAGGGCACTAATAAGCAAAGGTCTGGGAAAAGACAGCATTGCCGCTGTGATGTCCCGTCCATCAGTGCATATGATTGCAGCAATCCTAGCCATTCTGAAGAGTGGAGCAGCTTATCTTCCTATTGATCCTGATTATCCAGCGGAGCGCATTTCTTATATGCTTCACAATAGTGGTGCAGAGATCCTGTTGACACAAAGCCAATTCCCAGCTCCAGATGATTATGCTATAGAAATGCTGGATATAGATCATATGGAATGGTGTCTGGATTACGGAGCCGAGGATTTGGAATCCTTGAGCGGACCGGATGATCTGGCTTATATCATCTATACCTCCGGGTCTACAGGGATGCCTAAAGGGGTTATGATAGAGCATCGCTCACTGGTCCAATTATGTCATTGGCATCACCGGGCTTTTGCACTAAATGAGCAGGACCGGACGACTCAGTTTGCCGGATTTGGATTCGATGCAGCGGCATGGGAGATCTTCCCCTCCCTTTTATGCGGAGCCGAGCTTCACCTCGTTCAGGAGAATCTTCGCAAAGATGTCCATCGATTAAATGAATATATGAATTTAAATGGAATTACGGTTAGTTTCCTGCCTACGCCGATCTGCGAGCCTTTTATGTCGCTTCAGAATCAATCCCTACGCTTACTACTAACTGGAGGAGATACTCTGAAGTCGTTTATTCCGCAACGTTATAAACTAGTTAACAATTACGGTCCAACAGAGCATACGGTTGTAGCCACTAGCTTTCAGGTAGAGGAGAGCAGCGGGAAGATCCCTATCGGTAAGCCCATTGATAATACCTCCATTTACATCATAGATCCTTATTTCAGATTACAGCCGGTAGGCGTGGAAGGTGAAATTGCTATCGCGGGTACAGGAATCGCTAGAGGTTATTTGCATAATGAAATGTTAACTAACCAGAAGTTTGTGGACGATCCTTTTCATCCCGGTAGAAAAATGTATCTAACCGGAGATCGGGGCCGTTGGCTGACAGATGGCAATGTTGAATATAAAGGGCGGTTAGACGATCAAATCAAAGTTCGTGGCTATCGGATTGAGCTTGGTGAGATTGAGGCGAAGCTGCTGCTTAACCCTGAGATTAGAGAAGCTGTGGTGATCAGTAAGAAGGGAAATAACGGGGGCAACGAATTATATGGATATTGTATCCCAGTTCACCCTGGTGTCGTTGAAGAATCGATCAGGGAGCAGTTAAGAGAACAATTGCCTGAATATATGGTTCCTGCACAGCTTGTCTTATTGGAGAGCTTACCGCTTACTCCTAACGGGAAAATAGACAAAAAGCAGCTTGCACAAAAGGTGACGGAAAAAGCTACGAATATGATTAAGTTACCACCTACGAATACCATGGAACGGATTCTTGTCGAAGTATGGAAAGATGTACTCGGTGAGACTGCGGGGATAGAAGATCACTTCTATAGCTTGGGTGGAGATTCGATCAAAGCCATTCAGGTGGCCTCTCGTTTACACAAATATGGCTTGCAACTGGATGTGAAGCACATTCTTCAGCAAAATACGATTCGCCGAATCGCACCGTTCGTGAGGACCAAATCTGTGCGGGGAGGAGATAAGGTGAAACTGGAGTCGGCTGTGCTAACACCAATCCAGAACTGGCTGTTTCAGAATCCAGAAAGGGTACGTCATCATTTCAACCAATCCGTGCTTCTCTTCCATCAAGAAGGCTTTAGCCCTGAATGCGTTGAACGGAGTTTTGATCTTCTGTCCAGTGTACATGAGGGTCTGCGAACCAAATTCAGAAGAACCACAGAAAGGCAGTTTGAGTTTGAGGCTATAATCCAAGATTCTATCATCGAAGGTGGATTTTCAGTAAATGTGTATGACATACGAGAAGAAGAACATCCCGAACAGAGGATGAGCGAAGAGGCGGATACGCTTCAAGCGGGATTAAATATAGAACATGGGCCACTTGTAAAGCTAGGGTTATTCAGAAGAACTGAGGGTGATTACCTTCTAATTGCTATTCATCACCTTATAGTAGATGGGGTGTCATGGAGAATCCTTCTTGAGGATTTCAGAAATATCTATACTCAGTTAATAACGGCAGAGCATGATACGAAAATTCAGCTTCCAGAATCGACTGATTCATTCTTCTATTGGGCGGAACAAATGAATCAGTACACTCAAAGCAAAGAGCTGCTTAAGGAGCTTGATTTCTGGAATAGAATCACCTCCTGGGAAGAAGAACCGCTGTATCCTGGTCTAACCTCCACCCATTTGGTTAACCAATCCAGCAGTGTTACCTTGCTATTTACCCGTGAACAGACGGAGGCGTTGCTGAAGGATACCCATCTCAGTTATAACACGGAAATTAACGATTTACTGCTGTGTGCAGTGAGCTTAGCGGTTAAAGATTGGATTGGACGCCGGGCCATCAAAATTACAATAGAAAGTCATGGACGCGAAGAATTGTTTGTTGATACGGATGTGACTAGAACAGTAGGATGGTTTACCTCTGTGTATCCATTGCTGCTGGAGCTTATCGATCCCGATGACATTGGAGACTCCATCAGACGAACTAAAGAAACGCTGAGGGCCGTGCCACATAATGGTATCGGATACGGTGTATTGAAATACTTGAGCACAGAGCATAGACAAGGACTTGGTGAGATATCGCCGCCAGTAATTAGCTTTAACTTTATGGGGCAAATGGATAACGAAAATGAGTTATTCAGTGTATCGAATCTCTATAGAGGACAGGAAGTGCACCCGGAATTTAACCATAATCATGCGATAGCCTTGGAAGGTGTAATCAGCGGCGGCTGCCTTGAAATGGTCTGTCACTATAATAGGGAAACCTTAGAACCAGCTGCAATACATGCATTCGCTGAGGCCTACAGACGTAGCTTACTGGCAATCATTGAGCATTGTCAGAACCGGAGAGAAGGGGAATTGACGCCGAGTGATTGCTCATCTGGTCAAATTGATTTTGAACTGCTTGGCGAGATCTTTGAATCCATCGGCAATTAAAAACGAATGTTTAGGGGTAGAGGCAAATGTATACAAAGGCGGATATTAAGGATATTTATTTTCTGACACCTATGCAGGAGGGAATGCTCTTCCATCATTTAATGCATCCAGCTTCCAGCGTCTACCTAGAGCAATTTCATTTTAGTCTGCAAGGCGAATTTAATCCACGTATCTTTGAAAAGACGATCGCACTAATCGTTGAGAAATACGAGGCTCTACGTACCGTGTTCATTCACAAGAATGTGAAAAAAGCGGTGCAGGTCGTGCTGAAGCAGCGGGTGCAGAGTATTCGTACAGAACAGGTTATCGGGTTGGATGAGACAGCACAATCTGAATTTATAGAACAATATAAAGCATCGGACAGAAGTCAGCCGTTCGATTTAACGCTGGATGCTCCTGTCAGGTTGACGGTTATTGAGCGGAGCGACCGCCGAGTCGATGTCATATGGACGTTTCACCATATCATACTTGATGGCTGGAGTGTGGGCTTGCTACTACGCGATTTCAGACGTATGTATCGGCAGCTTAAAAGAAACAGACCGATAAGAACTCGGCAGGTGTTGCCGTTCTCTAACTATATTCAGTGGTTAGAGAAGCAGGATAAAGATTCAGCGATGGATTATTGGAACCATTATTTGTCGGGATATGAGCAGCGTGCGGGAGTTCCTGCATGGAAGCTTGATAATGTCGAAGGTGAAGCCTACTCGCTCTCAGAAGTGAACTTTACCGTAAACCGGGCGTTGACCGAGAGATTAGAGGCCTTAGCCCGAAAGAGTGGTGTTACGCTCAGTACGATGCTGCATATGATCTGGGGCATTGTACTACAGAAATATAATAATGTAGATGATGTAGTGTTTGGCTCGGTGGTCTCTGGGCGTCCACCAGAGGTGAGCGGGATTGAGCAGATGGTCGGCATGTTCATCAATTCCATTCCGGTTCGTATTCGCAGAAATGATCAGACTACTTTTGCAGAATTGCTAGAAACGGTAAGAGATCATGTAGCACTTTCTTCAGGGAATGAATTTGTAGCTTTACCTGAAATTCAGAACGCTTCGTTACTCAAGCGGGAGCTTCTGGACCATGTGCTTGTCTTTGAGAATTACCCGTTAGAAGAAGGGATTCAATTAAAAAATGAACGTGATCTTGGCTTTGTATTAAGCCAAGTGCAGGTCTTCGAACAGACCAACTATCACTTCAATGTTGTAATCGTTCCTAGTGGAGAAATCTCCATACGTTTGGGTTACAACACCAAGGTATATGATAAGGATTTTATAGAGGGCATTCAAAGACATATCGAATTAATTGCCGAAAGTCTTCTGGATCGGACGGATATGAGAATCAGCGAATTGATGCTGCTATCAGGTACAGATGCTGCTACTTCAGGATCGGCAAAGGGAACAGAGTATTCTGCTTTGGAACAGCCAGGGACCCTTACACAGTGGCTTAAGCAACAGGCTATTCAGAATCCGGATAACGTTGCACTCGTATATGGCGAAAGCAAGTTGACCTACGCTGAGCTGGATGGAAAATCGAATACGCTCGCTCGTGAGCTCAGAGAATGGGCGATAGGCCCCGGAGATATTATAGGGATTATGGCAGAGCCTTCGCTAGAGATGATCGTAGCAATCTGGGGTGTGTTAAAAGCGGGAGCTGGATATGTACCGATAGATCCTGAATTCTCGGCAGAACGGCAAGCTTATATGCTAAAAGATAGTGAAGCAAGGCTGTTAATTACACAAGAGGGCAATCTTCGGGCAGAGGAACTTCCGGTAGAAACGTTGTATCTAGATAGCAATCAAATGGAGAATGGTGCGGAGATCCAATGGCCGGATAATGATCCAACGGATACGGTGTATGTGATCTATACCAGTGGAACAACGGGAGTTCCTAAAGGAGTCGCGATTGCTCACCATAATCTTGTGAATTACTTGATCTGGTTCCAGCGTACAGCAGAGCTTCGTTCCAGTGATAAGACGGCCTTAACCTCTTCCTTTGCCTTTGACCTCGGATATACCGCTCTTTTCTCAGCAATGGTAAGTGGGTGCGAACTTCATTTACTGGATAAAGAGTTATATGCATCTCCACAGCGGCTTCTTGAATATGGTAGAGTTCATAATCTTACCTTCTTAAAAATGACACCAACACTTTACAGCACCTTGCAAAACGAAACAGAGGCTGAGGATCTGTTCTTCCCATCCTTGAGAGTGCTAGTACTTGGCGGTGAACCGATTCATGTGAGGGACGTGGAACGGACTTTCCAGCTTAGCAGTAACATTCGAGTAATGAATCATTATGGCCCTACAGAAGCTACAATCGGCAGTATTGCTCATTGGATGGAACGAGATGGATTAGAGCGATTTAGTCAGATGCCTACGATTGGCAAACCTATCGATAATACTAGAATCTACATTGTGGATAAGAACAATCATCTGATGCCGACGGGTTTAGCCGGAGAAATCTGCATTGCTGGAAATGGAGTAGGCAAAGGGTATATAAACCGTGAGGATTTGAATAGCAGTAAGTTTCTAATCCTGTCTTTATCAGGATGTGAAGAACGATTATACCGTACAGGTGACAGAGGTAGAGTGCTGCCAGATGGCTCTATTGCTTACCTAGGACGGATAGATGATCAGATAAAAATAAGAGGCTACCGAGTAGAACCCGCAGAGGTGGCATATCAGATACAGCAGCATAAGGACATCACAGATGCGGTCGTGATTGGCCGTCAGGATTCCAGCGGACAAAATTTACTCTGCGCTTATTATGTAACAGATTCAGGTCTGAAACCAGCAGAGTTGAGAGCTTTCCTGACTCAATTATTACCTGATTTTATGATCCCGACCTATTTCATGGAGCTGGCTACCTTACCTGTAACTCCTAACGGTAAAGTCAACAAGAAGGAGCTTCCCGAACCGGAAGCAGGTGCTTTCTTATACAACATCTATAAAGCTCCACGCAATAAGCTAGAGAGCAAGCTGACTTATATCTGGCAAGAGGTCTTGAATATAGAACGTGTAGGTATTCAAGATGATTTCTTCTTACTGGGAGGTCATTCGCTTAAGGCCATGGTGCTTGTATCTCGAATTCAAAAGGAGCTTAGTATCGAGGTGCCACTTAAACAACTATTCGTCACTTCCACTATAGCAGGTCTTGCGGATTGGATGGGAGGGGCGATCCAGCGAGTACAGCTACCAATCCCGGCAGCTGAGTCACGGGTGATGTATTCGGCGTCACCAATGCAGCAAAGAATTTACGCCTTAAGTCAGCTGGATGATCAATCGACCACCTATAATATGCCGAATATATGGATCGTGGATGGGGAGCTGGATCGCGTACGGTTGCAGCAGGCCATGAAAGATATTATCGGACGGCATGAAATTCTGCGGACGTCTTATCTTATGACGGAGGAAGGGCTGATGCAGCAAGTGCATCAGGAGTTCTCTTTTGAAGTCCCGGATATTACAGGAGATAGAGATTCTGTTGCTTCATTAATTGATGAGTTTATTACTCCGTTTGCCTTAGACAGGGCTCCGATGCTCAGAGCACAGACGGTTCGGGTTGAGGATGGAAGACAGCTGCTACTGATGGACATTCATCATATTGCTTCTGATGGCATCTCCACAGCGATTTTATTTCAGGAACTGATGGATCTTTATGCTGGTTATTCTATAGAAGAAGCTACTATCCAGTACAAGGATTACACTGAGTGGAGATTGAGTTCAGAAGGAGTGGAGGAGCGCGGTAAACAGGAGAAATTCTGGAAGGAACAACTTCAGGACGATCTTCCCGTCTTGAATCTGCCAAGTGATTTTCCAAGGCCAGCTATACAAAGCTTCAAAGGTGACTTTATTGATTTCACCTTGAATGGAGCGGTTGTCGATGATATTCGGCGGTTGTCTAGAGAAACGGGTGCCACTTTATTTATGGTCTTGCTGGCAGCCTATAACATTCTTTTATCAAAATACACGGGGCAAGAGGATATTATTGTCGGTTCAGTCTCCATGGGAAGGCCACATGCGGATTTGGAACGGACGATGGGCATGTTCGTGAATACGGTAGCGCACAGAAATTATCCGGAAGGTGACAAGACCGTTTTTGATTTCCTGAAAGAAATCAAGGAACGTTCGTTGGATGTATTCGAGAATCAGCATTACCCTTTCGACGAGCTGCTGGATGTGCTTCAAGTACGAAGAGAAAAAAGCAGGAATCCGATCTTTGATACCATGTTTATTCTGGAGAATATGGATGTTCCGCAGATTGAACTGGGCCATGCCAAGCTGTCTTACTATCCTTTTGATTATAAGATAGCCAAGTTTGATATGACGGTGTTTGCCGAGGAGCGTATGGATGAAATTGTTTTCCGATGGGAGTATGGAACTGATTTGTTCCACCAGGAGACGATACGGCGTTTTACAGAGCACTATTTGAATATAATACGGGAGATGACTCGGAAGACAGATGCCCCAATAAAAGAACTGCAGCTGATGAGCGAGGAAGAGAGAGCAGTCATTGTTCAGGAATTTAACGATACCTGGACGGACTATCCAAGAGATCTAACGGTTCCACAGTTATTTGAGGAGCAGGTGGCAAAGTTTCCTACACATGTTGCCCTAGTCTCTGGTGAAGAGCAAATGACATATGAGGAGCTAGATCAGTCGTCTGGAAGGTTGGCTTATCTGCTTCGAACTCAAGGTGTTGGCCCAGGTCATAGAGTGGGGCTGATGGTGGAACGTTCATTTGAAATGATCATTGGGATCTTAGGAATATTGAAAGCAGGCGGAGCCTACGTACCTATAGATCCAGAGTATTCACAAGAACGTATCGGCACCATTATTGAGGATGCACGGATTCAGGTACTTTTAACCCAAAGCTTATTAGTAACAAAAATTCATGAAACAACGAGAGAAGTTCTGCGTGAAGTGATCTGGCTCGATGGTCTGCATGCGCTTCAGGTTAACGAATCATTCATACCTTTTCCTTGTCAGATAGATTCCTCCTCTCCAGCCTATGTGATGTACACTTCAGGATCTACCGGCAAGCCGAAAGGAACGATAAGCAGTCATTCCGGCATTATTCGCATAGTAAGGAATACTAACTATATCAAAATTACTGAAGATGACGCACTGCTGCAATTGTCCAATTATGCTTTCGACGGATCTACCTTTGATATCTTCGGCGCTCTTTTAAATGGTGCTAAGCTGGTGCTAATTGACAAGGAGTCGATTTCGGATATCACGGAATGGACGAAGATGATCGAGAACGAACGCATTTCGCTACTGTTTATTACCACCGCATTATTCAACACCGTCGTGGATGTGAACGTTGAAGCTTTGTCTCAGGTAAGGAAAGTCCTCTTCGGAGGGGAACGCGTTTCTGTGAATCATGTTCGTAAAGCACTCGATACCTTTGGTGATGATAAGCTGATTCATGTTTATGGTCCAACGGAAAGCACGGTGTTCGCTACTTACCAGGAAGTAAAGGCTCTTTCAAATTCGGGGACCCTTCCGATCGGCAGACCGGTCTCCAATACCCAAGTGTTCATTGTGGATCGTTACCATCAATTGCAGCCTATAGGTGCGCTCGGGGAAATTATGATTTCCGGTGATGGCTTATCGCTCGGCTATCTGAATCAACCGGAGATGACCGCAGATAAATTTGTAGAGCATGCATATCTGGAAGGCTGCACGATGTATAAGACGGGGGATTTGGGCCGCTGGCTTCCGGACGGATCGATAGAGTTCCACGGCAGAATAGATCAACAGGTAAAGATTCGTGGATTTCGTATAGAGCCAGGGGAAATAGAGGCAGTGCTGCTACAGTTGGCTGGAGTGCAAGAGGGGGTAGTGCTCGCCAAGGACAACGGTATAGGAAACAAGCAATTATGCGCGTATCTGGTTACTGACGAATTGCTTAAGCCGACGGATATCCGCCATTACTTAAGTCAAAGATTGCCGGAATATATGATTCCAGCCCATTTCATCTTTATGGATGCACTGCCTTTAACCTCAAATGGCAAGGTGAATACTCGGGCTCTGCCTGAGCCAATGTACGGATTATTAGAAGCGGGCGATCAACTCTTTGAAGGACCAGCGAATACACAAGAAGAGCTGCTACTGCAACTCTGGAAGGAAGTACTGGGTGTTCAGAGTATCGGTGTGCATGATGATTTCTTCAGGCTTGGCGGACATTCGCTGAAGGCGATGGTCCTTTTAGCCAAAATACAGCAGCGATTTCAGCTTCATTTGCCACTTTCAAAATTATTTTCAGGTCCGACGGTTAGACAATTATCAGAGAATATGAACCTGGCGCAGCCTAACTTAGAACGGGTTGTTCCAGTGGCAGAGTTTCAGGTGTTGTACCCGGCATCTTCTGCACAGCAGCGGATCTACGCTTCATCCATGAGAGAACCGGATAGTATCGGCTACAATATCCCCTTTGCGGTATACCTGGATGGGGAGCTAGACCTTGCAAGACTGGGAGAAAGTCTTCAGGAGTTAACGAATCGTCATGAAGCTTTACGTACTGTATTTGAAGAGGTAGAGGGGACGGTGGCTCAACGGATTCTGCCAGAGCAGAAGATTCCACTTGAACATTACCAAGGGACAGAAGAGCAATCAGAGGAGATGATTGGAAGCTTTATTCGTCCCTTTGAGCTTACCAAAGGACCTTTGGTACGTTGCGGAATCGGAACACTGTCTACCGGAAGGTATCTGCTCATGCTCGATATGCATCACAGCATAAGCGATGGCAGCTCAATAGCGATTCTTTTTAAAGAGTGGATGCAGCTCTATCGTGGGGAATTACTACCACCAGTGTGGCGCCAGTATAAGGATTATGCAGTCTGGCAGCAGCAGTTCATCCGCTCTGAAAGTATGAAGGCTCAAGAGAACTACTGGATAGAGCAACTTCAGGGTGATATTCCGGTGTTGAACTTGCCAGTGGATTTTCCGAGACCAGCTGTTCGTTCCTTTGAAGGTGCCAGCTTGACGGCCACATTGAATGAGGAATTGTTCGGAAGGATCGGAGCACTCAGTCGAGAGACAGGTACGACATCCTATATGGTCTTAATGGCCGCTTTTCAAATCATGTTAGCCAAGATTACTGGAGAACAAGATCTACTTGTAGGGACCGTGGCAGCGGGAAGAACAGAGGGTGATATCCACGATACGGTAGGGATGTTCGCTCAAACCTTGGTCATTCGAGGAAATCCAGCTTTCGATAAAACAGGAAAGCAATTTCTACAAGAGATCAAAATGACTACACTGAATGCTTTTGAAAATCAGGACTATCCTTTCGATCATTTAGTTCATGCACTCGATGTAAAGCCTGATGCTAGCCGTAATCCACTATTTGACGCCATGTTCATCTATGAGAATACCGAGACAGGCCGACTTCAGTTTGGAGATACCGTATGCACACCTATTCAGAACAGTGCTGGTAGTGCCAAGACGGATCTTACACTAGTGGCTGTGGAAGAGGTAGCTGGCGGGATCTCACTGAAATGGGATTATAGTCGCCAACTATTCAAGCTAGAGACGGTAAAAAGACTTAGTCGTTACTTTACTGAGATGTTGAGCCAGTTGTGTAGCTGTCCTCATGCCAGTATCTCCATGCTTGAGATGGTGAATGGAGCTGAAAAAGAGGCGCTCTTGTTCGGCTACAACAACACTGCGGTTGAATACGAGGAAAATAATACTTTGCTCCTGTTGTTTGAAGAGCAGGCAGTATCGAACCCCGAGCAGATCGCATTAGTCCATGGCGACTCACAGATCACCTACGGAGCGCTAAACGAGCGTGCAGAGCAAATGGCAAGAGGGTTTGTCAGCTTGGGTATTCAACCTTCAGCTACGGTTGCTGTGATGCTGGATCGTTCGATCGAGATGGTTATCGGAATTCTAGCGATATGGAAAGCTGGAGGGGCTTATGTACCTCTTGATCCTGATTACCCGCAGGAAAGAATCTCTTTCATGCTGGAGGATTGCGGAGCCAAGTGGCTGCTAACTAATGAACAAGGAAGCAAGAAGATTAGTTTCTCAGGTACGGTGATTAATTTTGAAAATCCGGTGGAGCATCAGGACGAGGGAACATTGCCTTTGAAGAAATCACCAGATGACCTAGCTTATGTCATCTACACTTCGGGTACGACGGGAAGACCAAAAGGAGTGGCCGTTACTCAGCGGAGTATAGCCAATACGCTGCAATGGCGCCGTGAGGCTTATGCACTCGGGATCTCGGACACTGTGCTTCAGTTATTTTCTTTCTCATTCGATGGCTTCTTGACGAGTCTATTCACTCCACTTATCTCGGGAAGTCGAGTGGTTCTACTGTCTGATAGTGATGCTAAGGATCCGTTTGTTATCGCGGACAGTATTTCTGATTACCATGTAACTCATTTTATAGCAGTGCCTAGCCTGTATCTGGCTCTTCTCGAATGCTGTGAAGCGGAGCGTCTGCATTCGCTAAATCAAGTGACATTGGCGGGTGAACAGATTACGAAACACGTGATTGAAGAGAGCAAACGGCTGCTCCCACACACAGAGTTGATGAATGAATACGGACCTACGGAGAATAGCGTGGCAACAACCTTCTTTAGAAATTTGCAGCCGGATAGACCTGTATATATTGGTAAGCCGATTGCAAACACGGAGATCTACGTACTTGGCAAGGATCATCTTCTGATGCCAGCAGGTATGGAAGGGGAGCTATGTATTTCAGGTACAGGCTTGGCTGTCGGTTACTTGAATCGACCGGAGCTGAACGCAGAGAAGTTCATTTCCAATCCTTATTTTCCTGAAAAACGCATGTATAAGACAGGGGATTTGGTGAAGTGGCTGCCAGACGGAAACCTTTGCTACATCGGAAGAATAGATCGTCAAATCAAAATTCGCGGCTACCGGATTGAGACCGATGAAATTGAGAACGAGCTGCTCCGTCATGAAGAGGTAACCCAAGCGCTTGTTATCGGCAGAAAGGATGATGAAGGCAAGTTATACTTGTGTGCTTATATTATCGGCGAGGGAAAGGTAGAAGAACGAGAATTGCGGAAGCATCTATCCTATCGTCTTCCAGATTACATGCTTCCAGCCGCTTTTATTCATCTGGAGCAGTTCCCACTGACGTCTAATGGGAAAACGGATATTGCAGCATTGCCTGCCCCTAAGTTCACCTCCAAGCGAGGAAATGAGGATACAACTTTCCAGAATGAGTGTGAACGCAGTCTGGCAGAGGTATGGAATAAGGTTCTAGGGAAGACGGGGGTGAATGCCTCGGATAATTTCTTCGAACTCGGGGGCGATTCGATCCGGGCGATCTCGCTGGTGTCCGAAATTCATAAGCAAATGGGCATTAAGGTGGCTATTGCTGAATTGTTCCATTATCCAACCATCCGGGAGCTTGCAAGCTTACTTGAAAAAGAGCAGCGGGAGACCTTGGCAAGAGTTGTAGTATCACTGGAAGCTAGCGGATTGTACCCTGCTTCCTCAGCGCAAAAACGGATGTTTGTACTGAACCAGATGCAGGAGAGCAGCACGGTCTATAACATGCCTGTAGCGCTTATGCTTGACGGCGTTCTGGATCGTACCCGGTTAGAACAGGCCTTGGAGCAGTTGATTGCAAGGCATGAGCCGTTAAGAACCTCCTTTCATCTGAATCAAGGCAAGATTGTACAGCAGGTTCATTCCGAAGTTCCATTTCGCATGGGGTATCGAAAAATCCCTGAGGTTAGTCTGGAAAAAGCACTGAAATCGTATAGTAGATTCTTTGATGTGACTCGTGCTCCTTTATTCCGAGCCGTTCTGCTTAACATTCATGAGCAGAGAAATGTATTGTTCCTAGACATGCACCATATTGTTTCAGACGGAACCTCAATATCTGTTCTGCTTCGCGACTTAACTGCACTATACAACGGAACAGGCCTTTCGAAGCTGGAAGTGCAGTATAAGGATTTCTCTGTATGGCAGGAGAACTTTCTACAGTCCGAGATGTACAGTGAACAAAAGAGCTATTGGATGAAGATGTTTTCAGGTGTTCTTCCCTCTAAAGATCTTCCGACCGACTACCCTCGCTCTGTAACTAGAACGTATGAAGGCAGGGACGTCTGCTTTGAAGCAGAGCCTGAATTGAGGGAAGCCCTGAAGAAGCTTTCCATAACGGAAGGAACTACCCTGAACAATGTGCTGGCTGCTTGTTATCATATTTGGTTGTCCAAGTATGTGGATAGCGAGGATGTTATTGTCGGTTGTGGCGTATCTGGTAGAAGTCATGGCGATTTAAGCTCCATGGTGGGCATGTTGGTGAATACAGCTGCTATTCGCAGCCGTCCGCAAGGGAAGAAGACCTTCAGAACCTTCCTTAGAGAGTTGAAGGAGGAGACGTTGTCTGCATTTAACCATCTGGATTTCCCTTTCGAGCATATGATCAGTGATCTGAAGCTTGCACGAGAAGCATCCCGAAATCCATTGTTTGATACCTTATTCGAGCTCCAGAGCTTGGCGGATCCAGGAGCAGATCCGGTGATGAATGGGCTTGCTGTTCAAAGGCTGGATATACGTTCAGGGTTAACCAAGTTTGACCTGGCACTGTTCGCCGGGGAAAGAAGTGATCAATTGTACTTTAGCTTCAATTATAGAACTTCGCTTTTCCGCGAAGAGACCGTAGTCAATATGGCCAACCAATATATGCGGGTTCTTCGAACCATGGCAGAGGCTCCTGATTGTTATATTCAGGAAGTGGATATCCACTCTCCGGCTGAAGAGATATACTCCTAATTTATTGTAGAAGGAGGTCAGTAAGGAATGAATGATATTCAAAAGGAGGAGAAGAGATGGCAGTAAATAAACGGGTCATGAGCGGCTTTCCGGAGCAAGAGCATGATCGGAAGTTATGGGATCTTAGCGATGATTCAGAGAAGCAGCAGTCTAAGGGGGAGCTAATCTGGAGTGGATTTCCTGAGGAACATGAACAGAGAAATCTATTTTCTGAAGAAGTCTATCAATTTCAGCAGTGCAGAATACCCTTACCCTCTGCTCTAGCTGAAAGAGTAATGGAGGTGGTATCTAACTCCTCCAGCGGAAAAGTTTCTCTACTGTTAAGAGCCGTGCAATATATGCTCTTCAAATATTGCGGTAATCAACTGATTACAACCGGGGTGCTAACGAAAAGTGCAACTGGTTCGAAGGTGGAGAGAAGGGTATATCCTGTGCTGACTTCTATCGATCCTGGTTCTTCTTTGATGGAACAGCTTGTAGAATCGGGCATCATGGAATCTTTCACCGAGGATTCCATCAAGAGATCATCTTTGAAGCCTAAAAAAAGCTTGGAGCCCCTTAAGGTAGAACGGGGAGAGTCACCTTGGAAAACGCTAGTGCTTACAGAAGCACTCGAAAGTGCAGAAGAAGCGGAAATTATTGGTGCGGAAATGGCTTTTGCTCTGGTAGAGCGAAATGAAGCAATGATTCTGGAGGTAGTATACAACGGCCTGTTGTTCTCAGCGGAGAAGGTTTCTACCCTCTCGGGCCAATTGCTTCATTGGTTAATGGAAGCCCTGAGCCATCCCAATCAACCGTTAATGCAGCTTGATATTGTTCCTCCTGAGGAGAAGAACAGATTGCTTTATGAATTCAACCCTATCGCTACTCTTTATCCGCAGACCCAAACCGTGGTTAAGCTGTTTGAATCGAAAGTACTGGAGATGCCGGATGAAGCGGCGGTCACATCCGGCAATCAGCAATTTACTTACCAGAAACTTAATGCAGCTGCCAATCGAATTGCTCACCAGTTGCAAGCACAAGGCATAGGTTCGGGCTCCATTGTAGGCATTATGGCTCAGCCCTCACTGGAGATGTTCAGTGGCATACTTGGCATTTTAAAGTCAGGAGCTGCTTATCTGCCGATTGATCCCGAATATCCGCTGGACCGTATTCAGTACATGCTGAATGACAGTAAAGCAGAGGCGATGCTATACCAGACAGAACTGGAACTGCCCAAACATTACGGAGGAAGATTACTTGATCTGAAGGTTTTGGGGGAAGGGGACGAGGAAGAGAGCTTAGGTAATCCAAACGTGCCATATACTCCTGAAGATCTGGCTTATGTTATTTATACATCAGGATCAACAGGAGCACCCAAAGGTGTCATGATTGAGCATCGAGCTTTACTCAACCTATGCTTCTGGCATCTGGATCAATTCGAGGTAACGGCTACTGATCGTGCAACAAAATATGCTGGGTTCGGATTTGATGCATCAGTATGGGAGATATTTCCTTACTTGCTGGCTGGTGCTTCCATCCACATTGTTCCTGCGGAAGCTAAGCTTGATATGGTGATGCTTAATCACTTTTTTGAAGAGAAGGGGATATCCATTAGCTTTCTGCCCACTTCCATCTGTGAAAGATTCATTAGGCTGCCAAATCATAGTCCATCACTTCGGATCCTGCTTACAGGTGGTGATCGGCTGAAGCAGACGCGAAATACACCTTATAAGCTGGTGAATAACTACGGCCCCACAGAGAATACCGTTGTCGCTACCAGCTATACCATTTACGATTCCCGCTTAGCCAATCATATAGGACGCCCAATTCATAACACGCGGATTTATATTGTTGATGAGTATGGAGCATTACAACCAGAGGGAGTGATTGGGGAAATGTGTATCGCAGGGGATAGTCTCGCACGAGGCTACCTGCATAATGAAGCATTAACTGCAGCTAAGTTTGTTAGCAATCCCTTCGAGCCGGGAGAGAGAATGTACCGTTCAGGTGATTACGCCAGATGGCTTTCCGACGGAAACATAGAATTCATCGGAAGAATGGATGACCAGGTCAAGATTCGAGGGGTTCGTATTGAACTCGAGGAAATCGAAAATCGATTGTCTCAATATCCAGAAGTAGAGGGCTGTGTAATCACAACCCGTGAGAATGAGGAATCTGGTAAATACCTTGTTGCTTATTATGAGGCCAGACAGGAGATTCCGGTTTCGCAGCTTCGATTGTTCCTCTCAGAGACCTTACCCGAGGCATGGATGCCTTCGACTTATATGTATTTGAAGCAGCTACCGATCACCCCGAATGGGAAAATCGACAGACGCGCTTTACCGGAGCCTAGTGTAGCACGACCTATGCTGGAGGTTCTATATTCCTCATCCAAGACGGAGACTGAACAGATGCTTTCTCGGATTTGGGGGGAGCTGCTAGAGGTCGAGCAGATTGGTCTCGATGATAACTTCTTTGATCTAGGCGGGAATTCTCTGCTTTTAGTATCAGTTCATGCCAGATTAGAGGAGGAGGCTCCGGGAAAAGTAAAAGTCGTTGATTTGTTTGATTATCCGTCCATATCCAAGCTTGCGTGCTTTATAGATGAGAGTTCACAGCCAGCGGTGATCGAACCCGTTCATACAGAAGTAATGCTTAGAGCGGATTGCTTGCGAAGCCTCGAGGAAGAGGAAGGGGATGGAAACATTCGATTCCGTCTAGAGGGATGGAGAGCGGAGCAACTGCGTGATTGGGAGGAAGGGTCTACCTTTGATCTACCTAGCTTGTTCTTAGCTGCATTCTTCTATCAGATATTTGAAATGAGTGTGCAAGAAGAAATTGTGGTCCAGGTCCTTTCAGAGGATCTGCAATGGATTGTGCCGGTTACAACAGATTTCGATGACATTTATCAATTTAATGAGCTTCTTGAACAGGTATCTACAACTATTTCAGGACTGAAAGGCTCAGATGGCTATCCGGTCTATCAAGCTATTGATTGGCTGGAAACGGATCGCTTGAAGAACAGCAAATCGATCGTGCCATACTTCTCTTATAACGAATATGAGGAGAATATGAGTCTTCACCAGGCTGATTTATATGTGCAAATTGTTGAGGATTTAGAGGGCTATGAATGTATCTGTGATTATCGTACAGATCTGTGGAAAGAAGCTAAGGTTTTTGAATTTTTGGAGAAGTACGCGGACAGCGTTGTCAAAATGCTTGAGGTCCAAATATAGAAGAGGAGTGATTGTACATGGGCAAAATCGCATTTTTATTTGCAGGTCAAGGCTCTCAATATGCTGGAATGGGTAAAAATTGGGTGCCGTTATATCCCGAAGCTCAAGAAGTATATGAAGAGGCAAACGAAGCTGCTGGATTCGATCTAGCTAAGCTGACTTTCGAAGGCAGTATAGAGGAACTAACCCGTACGGAGAATACGCAGCCTGTTTTAGTGGCCATGAGTGTTGCCGCTTATCGCGTGTATATGAATAGAATCGGCGCCCAGGCGGATCTGATGGCTGGACATAGTCTTGGAGAAATTTCCGCATTAGCTTGCGCCGGTGCGATATCCCTGACGGATGCCATCCGAATTGCCCGTAAAAGAGGGCTGCTAATGCAAGCCGCAGCAGCCGATGGAGCAGGAGCCATGGCTGCGATCAGCGGAGTGGATCAAGCAGAGATTGAAAAACAATGTTCGTTGGCATCGCGGGATGGATACTCAGTTGCTATATCCAATATTAACGCTCCTTCACAAATTGTGATTTCAGGTAATAAAGAAGCAGTCCAATCGGCGATTGAAGCTTTAAAGAGTATTGGAGGACGCGCAGTTCTTTTAAAAGTGGGGGGACCCTTTCACAGTTCATTGATGGCACCAGCAGCAGAAAGTTTCTCCGAGGAGCTGTTGAAATACAGCTTTAAGAAAGGGCCGTTTGGAACTCCAGTCCTCTCGAATATCTCTGGTCGTCCTTATGAAGGTGGAGAACAAATTGTTGCCAATTTAGTGAAACAGATAGTCGCTCCGGTTCAGTGGGTTGCCAGTATGAAATATTTGGCTGAACAAGGGGTCACCACAGCGATTGAGTTTGGGCCAGGCGCCGTACTCACTAATCTTATGAGCAGAACAGCGCCTGAAATACAAACCCTCTCTTTTGATAAGTCGCCATCCCTTGAAGTAATCAAGGAGACCATTGAGCAGGTTCAAACCGTTCCAACATCAGGTTCTCGGCCAGCTTTATCACTGCTAGCTCGAAGCCTAGGGATTGCTGTCAGTACTAGAAACCGCAATTGGGATCAAGTAGCCTACAAAAAGGGAGTATCTGAACCCTACAAACAAATTCAACAACTGCAAGAGAAACTTGAGCAGGAAGGAAGAGAACCTAGTTTAAGTGAAATGAAAGAAGCTGTGCTTATGCTGGAAAGCGTGTTTAAGACCAAGGGCACACCGCCAGAAGAGGCAGTGGAAAGATTCGAGCAGCTGTTCGCAGAGACGGGTACCGGCCATTTATTTCAGGATTATAAAGTAATGGTATGAGCGTAGGCTGATCACGGGACTAGATGGAGGTGAAGGGCATGGCCAACAATGATTTTAAGTTTGAAAGCGGAAGGCGGAAGAGAGATACGGAAGCTTCCAGACCCGGAACAAATAGAACGGATCAGGGATCCAGACGGGATATTGCAGTGATCGGGCTCTCCTGCCAATTCGGGAGCTCTAAGAATCGCTATGAATACTGGGATGCTTTAAGCACCGGAAAAGACCAGATTGGACCTTATCCACAGGAACGAAGAGCCGATGCTGAAAACTATCTTAGACATTTTATGAATGCTGATGACGCAAAGAAATTAAACTTTTCTGAAAAAGCATATTTGGAGGAAATTGATAAGTTTGACTATCAGCTATTCGCTATTTCTCCTACAGAGGCAAGTTTGATGGACCCGAATCAGCGACTGTTTCTAGAGGCAGTGTGGGGGGCCATTGAAGATGCCGGATACGGAGGTAAGAAACTGGTAGGCAGTAAAACCGGGATTTATGTTGGATACTGCAATATTTCATTGGAAGAATACTTACGCTTTATAGAAATGGCGGATCCTTCTCTATTCAACATTTCCATCCCGGGAAATATTAAGTCCATTATCGCGAGCAGAATCAATTACTTATTCGATCTTAAGGGTCCGAGCATGTTGATTGACACCGCTTGTTCTTCGTCCTTAACAGCGGTTCACATTGCATGCCAAGCTATACGTAACGGAGACTGCGATTTGGCTGTAGCAGGTGGGGTGAAGCTGAACCTGATTCCGGGAGTGAAGAGTGAGAACGAAGATATTGGTATCAGCGCTTCAGATGGCAGAACCCGAACTTTTGACGACAGCTCGGATGGTACGGGAGGCGGCGAGGGTGTGGGAGCCATACTTCTGAAACCTCTGCATCAAGCCATGCTCGATGGCGACGATATCTATGCGGTCATTAAAGGCAGCGCTATTAATCAGGATGGCAGCTCGGTGGGGATTACGGCCCCTAATTCTGCCGCACAGGAAGCTGTGATTCTTAAGGCGTGGGAGGATGCCAGAGTTAATCCTAACACCATTACTTATATCGAAGCACATGGAACAGGCACGAAGCTGGGCGATCCGGTAGAAATGAATGGATTGGAGCGTGCCTTTCGCAAACATACGGATAAGAAGCAATTTTGTGCAATAGGCTCCGTGAAGACGAATATTGGACATTTAGACGGTGCGGCAGGCATGGCGGGCATGATTAAGGCTATTCTTTCACTTCATTATAAAAAGCTTCCTCCTAGCCTGCATTTCAAACGCCCGAACCGGAGCATACCCTTTATCGATTCCCCCCTTTACATTAATGACCGCCTAATGGAATGGGAGTATGAAAAGGGGCCACGGAGATGTGGAGTCAGCTCTTTCGGCTTAAGTGGCACGAACAGTCATGTCATTCTGGAGGAGGCACCTCCTGTAATTCATAAATCTTGCGCATCTGGGGAGCGATTGTTGACGCTGTCGGCGAAGAGTAAGGAAGCTCTCAAAGCTTTAGTTGGACATTACGGTGAGCACTTGCTGGCCGAACCGGAAGTTGCACTGGAAAGTCTATGCTATACAGCAAATACAGGAAGAGGACATTACAATTACCGTTTAGCGCTGCTTTTGTCGGATAAGGAGGAACTTCGGGATCTTTTACAAATTCTGCTGAATCAAGATCCAGAGAACGTTAATTCCCCCAGAATTTATTACGGAGAGAGCAAACTGATCTCCCAACTGAAAGAGAGCAGAGAGCAGGGCGAAATCACTAAGGAAGATAAACACCGCCTGACTTGTGAGGCTGAGGAATGGATCATCCGCTTAAAACAACATGCAGATACGGCTTCTCTTGCCGCATTGGCTAAGGTATACACGAGAGGTGCTGAAGTGGAATGGGAGCATCTGTATGAGGGGCAAGAAATTCACAAGACGAGAGCTCCTTTATACCCATTCACTAGAAAAAGATGCTGGATAGAAAGTAAAGGTCACCATGAGCGCAGACCTGCTTCTGAGAAAACCATTGGTCATCCTCTATTGGACAGATGCTTAGCTAAGTCGATAGATACTCAAATTTACTCCACGATATTTAGTATCGAAAGACATTGGGAGCTTCGCGAGCATGTGCTTGGAGGGCATTCTATCCTTCCTGGAACATCTTATATTGAAATGGCCCGTGAGGTAGGTAGTCAGTATTATGGAAGCCAGAATATCGAGCTGAGAAATGTCCTCTTTACACTACCTTTAGTCGTGGATCAGGACGAAGAGAAAGAGGTTCAGACCAGTATTCGGATGTTCGCTGACCATCTGGAATTCACGATTGTGAGCAAAGCGCGACCGGAATCGGAGTGGGTGAAGCATGCCGAGGGATTTATTTATCCATTAGCTAGCGTGAAACCTAAGATGCTGGATATCAGCGAGATTCAGCAGCGTAGTCTCCACCAATTGATCATCGATGATGAGGCGCTGGCAGGAGCACTTGTGCACACTGGTCCTAGATGGAGAAATATTCGCAAGCTTTATATTGGTGATGATGAGGTACTTGCGAAGCTAGAAATATCTGAGGCTTATGTGGATGAGATGAAGAAATATTATTTATACCCATCCTTGCTGGATGGTGCGGTTAACGCTGCTAATGGTACTGCGGGAGAGGGGCTGTACTTACCACTTCACTACGAAAAAGCCAGATTCGCAAAAGCAATCCCTGGTCGATTCTATAGTTATCTTAGGAGAAAAAGCATGTCCAAGGCCAGCGACGAAGTAGCAGCCTTTGATATTTCTCTGGTGGATCTAGATGGCGAAGTCTTCGGCGAGATTGAAAACTATACGATTAAGAAGTTGCATGAGTTCGAGACGAAGCTGCAAGAGATCTCAGGAAAGCAGAGTAAATATCATGAGATTTGCTGGATACCCAAACCGAGAGATGCTCAGCTGACCGAAACTCAGACTCAACCAAAGCGAATGATCATGTTGGCGAATGAAAGCTCTATTTGTCAGAAGATGTCTAGGTATTTAGAATCCTCCGGGGTAGAGGTTACGCAAGTCCTTCTCGGAACAGTGTTTCAGCAGATTGATGGGAGAACATTTATACTGCCTAACACGCTGGAAGGATTTGCACAATTGCTTCAGGCTACCAAACATCTATCAGCGGACAAAATCATTCACGCTTGGGGTTTATCGGAAGACGAGAGCCCGGCAAATGTGGAGCAAGTGAATGAACAAATACAACTGGGCGTAATTAGCCTCTTTCACTTATCTAAAGCTTTAGCGGGTACAAAGAGGGGAAGAGAGATGGAGCTTATTGTTATGGCTACTGAAGCTTTTGAAGTGAACGGTGAGGAACAAAAAATCCATCCTCATCATGCCTCACTCTTTGGGCTAGCTAAAGTAATCAGCCATGAAAATACCAAAATTCCAGTTCGCTGCGTAGAGCTCGATGGAGATGAGTCTGTATCCGCAGCCAGTGCAGAGATACTTATGCCTAAGCAGGAATTCACTTCGTCTTATCGAAATGGCGTTCGTTATGTAGAGCAGTTCACTGAACTTCAACTTCAACGGGAACTTGAGAATGGATTGAAGATCCGACCGGGTGGAGTATATGTAATCACGGGTGGAACAGGAGGTATTGGGCTTGAGATAGGTAAATATCTTGCTTCCTTCGGAGATATAACCATTATTCTCTTAAGCCGAACCACTTATCCAGCGAAAGGGCATCAACCGGAACTGGCGAAACAGAAATTGCAGGCTGGATATCATCGGCTGCTAGACGCAGTGAGAGAGATGGAGAGCTGCGGAGCTACAGTGGAATGGATGTCAGTAGATATTACGGAAGAGCACCAGCTTGAGCCTGCGCTTGAACATATCCGCGCGAAGTATGGAACGCTGAGCGGCATGATCCATTGTGCAGGTGTAGCTGGGGAGGGTTACATCATCCGCAAAGAAGTGGAAGAAATGGTGAGAGTGCTTAAGCCCAAGGTACAAGGGACGTGGCTGCTCGACAAGCTTACGGAGAAAGATCCATTGGATTTCTTTATTCTCTGCTCATCCTTGACCTCGGTCTTTGGCGCACCTGGACAGAGTGATTATACCGCCGCGAATGCTTATCAGGATGCGTACTCATTTTTCAGAAATAAGCAAGGTAGAAAGACCCTCACCATTAATTGGGCAGGCTGGAATGAAACCGGAATGGCTCTGGACTACGGTGTCAGCGAGAAGGCGGGCATGTTCAAACCCTTAACTTCTGCAGAAGGGATTCTGGCCTTAACAACTATCGGCAGCTTAGAGCATCGACAGGTGCTTGTAGGTGAAGTGAATGATTCGATTTTTGCTGAATCGATTCCATTTCTTCCGGTCAGCTTATCGCCTGCGCTGAATGCTAAATATAAACGAAGTCATACGAGCATTAATAATTTAGAGCAAGTTAATAACCTGGATGCTGCGATTACGATCAAAGGGAAGGATCGAGAGGCATTAACTCCAACTGAGCTTCGCATCGCAGGCATTTGGGCGAAGGTTCTTGGCATGAGTGAAATCGACATCTATGACAAGTTCTTTGAGATTGGTGGGGATTCTCTTCTGGCTTCACATCTGCTGAAGGAAGTAGAGAAGGTATATCCCGGTGTTATCGACATTACGGATGTATTCATTTATTCAACCATTCTAGAAATGGCAGGCTTTATTGAAAGCAAGACCGTTCCTGCAGTTATCGAAGGCGTGAATGTAAACAGTAGCTTTGAGGATAACATTGATTTCATATTGGAGCGGCTCGCGTCTGGTAAGCTTGCTGCGGATCAAGCGGAGGCCTATATACAGGACTAATATTGTGAGGAGATGGGAAGATGCAGCAAGTTAAAAAGTATATTTTGGAACAAGTAGCTGGACAAAATCTGTCACAAAAAGATGCTAAAAACCTCCTATTAGAAATACACAATTCGGATAACAAGCAAAATAGTGATGTTGCAGTTATTGGAATTGCCTGTAATTTCGCAGATACAGACTCTCCAGAGGCTTACTGGAATCACTTAGAGAACGGGGAGTCCTGCATGGTGGAATACCCGGAAGAACGCAGAAAATATTTTTCTCCTCTAAGTGATAACGCCCATTATGCGGAGTTCCTTGGCCAGAAGCTGATGTCAGAGGAAGAGAAAAAAGAATCACAGAGTGTTAAAGCTGGCTATATCAAGGATATTGAAATGTTCGATGCGGGATTCTTCAATATTCCTCCACGCGAAGCACGTTTTATGGACCCTGCACAGCGACTGTTCTTGCAAACTGCATGGAGTGCTGTTGAAGACGGAGGGTATGGCGGAGATCGCATTGTCGGCACCAATACTGGTGTCTATGTAGGAAGAGACTGCACCTCTGGAACGTTCTACCGCTTCTTGACGGAACCGGACCCTATGCATTTGACGGGGACATGGGAAGGCATACTGGCTAGCCGGATTAACTATTTGTTCAATCTGCGTGGACCGAGCATGGTGGTCGACACCGCCTGCTCTTCTGGTCTGGTGGCTATTCACACCGCCAGTCAAGCCTTGCGGAATCAGGAGTGCGATATGGCAATTGCCGGCGGAATTTCCGTGGGAACCTCTGCTCAAGGCAATACTGAAGACGGAAGTGATGACGTACTTAGTTCGGTGGCCTCCACGGATAACATCGTCAGAACCTTCGATAAGAAATCTACAGGTACAGTATTTGGTGAAGGTGTTGCAGCACTGCTGCTGAAGCCGCTACAAAAGGCACTTGCGGATGGAGATCATATATATGCCGTAATCAAAGGAAGTGCAGCTAATAATGATGGTGCTTCCAACGGAATTACTTCTCCTAATCCAATCGCACAGGAGGAAGTAATCACCAAAGCTTGGGAACAGGCTGGAATTAACCCTGAAACCATTGGCTACATTGAAGCACATGGCACGGGAACCTTGCTTGGAGATCCGATTGAGATCAAAGGTCTGAGCAATGCGTTCCGTAAGAAGACGACCAAAAGTCAATTCTGCGGGATCGGTTCAGCCAAGACGAACATGGGACATCTGGTTGGTGCATCTGGTGTTGCTGGTATTCTGAAGGTGATCTTAAGTCTTAAGAATAAAAAAATACCAGCCAGCCTCCATTTCGAGGAGCCGAATCCACACATTCCATTCACGGATTCCCCACTGTACGTTGTAGATCGACTCACAACTTGGGATAAGGGGGAACATCCTCGCAGAGGTGGTGTGAGCGGGTTCGGATTTAGCGGTACGAACTGCCATATCGTGCTGGAGGAGGCACCGGAAAGAATTGAATCGAGCAAGGAAGCAGCAGATGAGCAGCAAATGCTGACGTTATCCGGTAAAAGCAAAGAAGCGTTGGTGCGTATTGTCGATCGCTACAATAAATACTTAGCAGGTTCACCATCGGCCAGTCTAGCCCAAATCTGCTACACCTCTAATACTGGCCGCGGGCATTTCGATTACAGATTGTCTGTTGTTGCCCGAAACGTAGAGGAGCTTCGCAGCAAAATAGCCTGGGTACACCGCGAAGGCTTAGAATCAATCCAAGATCAGCCGGATATCTATTTTGGCAAACATAAGGTGGTCTCTGATAAGAAGAAGCTGAAGGATGAAGGTGAAATTTCCGAAAGCGAGAGACGGATTCTTACGGAGAAAGGGAAGCAAGTTACCCTATTTCTAACGAAAATCCATACGGAGCCTGAGATGGTTAATCCCTACCACCAGCTAGGAAAGCTCTACGTAGAAGGAGCTATGATCGACTGGTCTATCTTGTATCAAGGTCAGGCGATACAGAAGGTGAGTCTACCAGTATACCCTTTTGAACGCACTCCGTATTGGGGAGAGATTAAGGTCAGTAAGTTGAAGGCAGCAGCGGAACCTGTGAAAGAGGGGAATTATCCTTTGATTGACCGCTGTATTCTCAAGTCCTACAAGCAGGAGATTTATTCGGTCTCTCTAAACACAGAAAAGCACTGGGTGCTGAAGGACCACATGCTATTTGGTACCTGCATCGTACCAGGCACCGCTTACGTGGAAATTGCCAGAGAAATTGGAAAAAGATATTATCCGAACGGCGGTCTGGAATTGAAGGATATCATCTTCCTTTCCCCAGTTTCGGTAAGAGAAGAAGAGAATAAAGAAGTACAGTTTATCGTGCAGAGGGAACGGGATCATCTCCACCTGATCGTAGCGAGTGAAGCGAAGCAGGAGGAAGAAGCTGCTGGAACGTGGACCGCCCATATGGAGGTAGATATTTATCCGATGTCTGATGTCCAAGATGTATTTTATCCTCTGGAGCAATTACAAAATCAGAGCGGACGCCGTGAGTTGATTGTCGATAATGATGCATTAACGAACAAGAGTGGCAGAGTTACCTTCGGTCCAAGATGGCTGAATGTAGTGCAAGTCTACTTAGGAGAAAAGGATGTTGTTGCCGAGCTTAACATTCCTGAAGCCTTCATTTCGGATTTGGAGCAGTATGGATTACATCCCGGCATGCTCGACAATGCCGTTAATGCTGCTACACAAAGCTTCGGTGAGGGTATGTATCTTCCTCTCTCCTATAAGAACTTCAAGTTTTATAGATCAATGCCTGAACGCTTCTATACACATATCCGCAAAATTGAGAAAGAGTCCAAGAACAAAGAAACGATCAAATTTAATATTTCTTTGACAGATATGGACGGCAAAGTATTCGCAGAAATCGAAGAGTACACGATTAAGCGAATTCAAGTGAAACAATTTAAAGAATCGAACCAGCTTCATCATTACTACAAAACATCATGGGTAGCTGCTCCGATCATGGAAGAAGCTCCAGCTTTCGCTTCCGGAGAAAAGATTCTCATTCTTAAACAAGATTCAGAATTTACGCGGTCACTAATGGCAGAATTGCATAATAAGGGCATGAGCATCGTTGAATCGCAGTGGGGAGAGGCTTATGAGCAGATCGATGACAACCATATCATCATTGATGGTACGGAGTCTGGATATCGCCGGATGTTCGAAGATCTGGCTGGCAGTGGAATTCATAAAATCATTCATACCTTGTCATTAGCTGGAGAACAACAAATCAATGAACTCTTTGAACTGAAGCAAGCCGTGAAGCAAGGGGTAGACAGCCTTTACCATTTGAGCCGAGCGTATGTTCAGAGCAAAGTAAAACAGGAATTTGAACTTATCATTCTTACAGATAATGCTCATGAAGTGAATGGGGAAGAACGTGTTATTCATTCGCATAATGCTGCATTGCTAGGGTTATCGAAGGTAGTGGCTCAGGAGTTCCCGGAACTTTCCTGCCGCAGTATCGAAATAGACCCGAACACTTCGGTTGAACGTGTTATTGCTGAGATTGGAACCACAGCTCCAAGCTTTCGGGTAGCTTATCGTGAGAACGAGCGATATACCGAGCAATTGGGCCATGTGGATTGGGATCAAGTCAAGTCGGAGCCGGTGGAGATTACGGCTGATGGTGTCTATGTGATCACTGGAGGTACTGGTGGAATCGGGTTGGCACTGGCACGCCATTTGGCCTCCAAACAGCCGGTTCGTTTAGGCTTAATTAACCGGTCACAGCTGCCAGATAAAGCAGACTGGGCAACTATTATCGAACAAGGCGAACAACAGACCCTTGTCGACAAATTATTGAAGATCCAAGAAATTGAGAAGCTGGGATCCGAAGTGTTGTGCTTCAGTGCTGATCTTAGTAACGAAGATGAGGTAACGGAAGCTTTAAGTACCTTGCGTCATAAGTTCGGAAGAATCAACGGAGTATTCCATGGGGCAGGTGTAGCTGGTGACGGATTCCTAATTCGCAAAGAGAAGGGAAACTTTGATGAAGTTATTCATCCAAAGCTGTATGGAACGTGGCTGCTGGATCATTTGACAAGGGAAGATCAATTGGATTTCTTCATCAGCTTCTCTTCCATCGCTACCTTGTTCGGTTCAAGAGGCCAAGGCGATTACACAGCAGCCAACAGCTATCTGGATGCATTCTCCTCCCAGCGCCGCAAGGTGGCAGGCAAAACAGCCACAGTAAACTGGCCAGCTTGGAGTGAGGTCGGAATGGCAGTGGACTACAACATTTCTGAGGATGTAGTGCTCTTCCGCTCCGTGAATAATGAGCGAGCTTTTGAAGTGATCAGCCAGCTCCTAGAAACGGATCTATCCAATGTGATCCCTGGTGAAATCAATCTTACGCTACTCTCAGCGATCGAGCCGCAATTACCGATGAGTCTGTCTCTCTCTTTACGTAAAATGCTCAGCAAACATCAGCAGCATGCGGGGGCGGCAGGGGGTTCCGCAACACCACAACCGCTTGGTGAAATCACCTTTAGTGGGAAGGGTGAAGATGAATACACGGAGACTGAACGCACCATTGCCAATATCTATGCCCGCGGTTTAAACATGCCTGTGATCGACATCTATGAGAGCTTCAACGCGATGGGTGGTGACTCAATTATGGCCACCGAGCTGTTAAAGTACATCGATCGTGAATACCCAGATCTCGTTGATATTTCTGATATGTTTACCTATTCGAATGTAGCTGAGATGGCGGAATATATCGATACCAAACGAGGGGTAATCCAACCATCTTCTGCGACTGAGAATAAGGATGCTAAAGAAGAAGAATATCTGGATCAATTACTTGGACAGTTTGAGACCGGAGATGCGGATATGGCTAGTGTCCTTGAGTTTATCGCCGCAGATTTGGAGTAAGGAGGGGGAGCATGAGTGAGGCGGAGGTAATCAATCGCAAAATCCTGGAGCTTCTTCAAAAAGGTGAACTCGATAGAGGTACAGCCTTAACTATGCTGAAAAAGATGGCCCCAGTTAACCGTGACATTGCGATTATCGGTCTGGCTTGTAAACTGCCGGGTGCTGACCATCCACAGCAATTCTGGAGCAACATGGAGAAGGGTATCTCCTCGGTTATTCCTTTCCCGGAAGGCAGAAAGCAGGACATGGATGTCTTCCTACCGGAGCATCTGCGTGGCAGTGATCCTTATTTCAGCGGTGGATATTTAGAGAATCTGGATCAATTTGATGCTGAATTCTTTCGGATTCCTTCGAAGAAAGCAGAAAGTATAGATCCCTATCAAAGACTCTTTCTAGAAACAGCCTATGAAGCGCTCGAAGAGGGGGGATATGGGGGAACAAAGCTCCATGGCAGTAAGACTGGTGTATATGTTGGTAATGATCATACCCATCGCATGTTGTTTTCTTACTTGGATGTTCAAAGAACGAGGGATGCAGATACGCTCTTAGGCTCATGGACAGGAATTCTGGCCAGTCGGATCTCGAATTACTTGAATCTTAACGGTCCTAGTCTAGTTGTGGATACCGGTTGTTCTTCCGGCATGGCAGCCGTACATACGGCCTGCCAAGCCATTCGGAATAAAGAATGCACTATGGCCATTACGGGTGGTATTAATCTCTTTCTGTATCCTATCGTTCAGAACAGCATGCTTGAGACTAGCAAAGATACTACGCGAGTCTTTGACCGCAGTCCTGGAGGGGTAACCTGGGGAGAAGGAGTAGTAGTTCTCTTATTGAAGCCCCTGCAGAAGGCCGTACAGGATAGAGATCACATTCATGCCATCATAAAGGGCAGTGCTCTCAGTAATAATGGAAGCACAAGTAAACTGGCGGAAATGAGCGCAGAGGGAATCCGAAATGCAATTACTGATGCTTGGGAAGATGCCAAGATAGATCCTGAAACGATTACCTATTTAGAGGCACACGGACTCGCGACAAAGCTTGGCGATTCGATAGAGCTTAGCGGAATCACTTCTGCTTTCAGAACACGGACAGATAAGAAACAGTTCTGTGCGATAGGCTCTACGAAAGGAAACATTGGTCATCTGGTTGCCGGTTCGGGTGTTGCCTCCTTGCTCAAGGTGATCGGTGCACTTAAGCACAAGACGCTACCTCCAAGTGGCGGCTTTCAAGAGCCAAATCCCTTTATCCCATTTGTTCAGTCTGCCGTTTATGTGAACGATCGAAAGGTAGCTTGGGAGGTTGAAGGCACTCCGAGAAGAGCGGGAATCAATTCTTATGGCTATAGCGGAACCAACTGTCATCTAATTGTGGAGGAAGCTTTCAGTGACAATAGCAGCAAAGAGGTTGCGGTCTCCAAAACAACTTCGCCAGAGAAGGAACAGCGTCTGAAAACGCATATCTTCACACTTTCAGCCACTAACGAGACTTCGCTGATCCGATTGGTGAACGCGTATATCTCCTGGATTGAGGATCACCCTTCAAGCGCTATAGGAGACTTATGCCATACAGCCAATACAGGGAGAGGTCAGCATGAGTACCGTTTGGCTATTCCAGTTACGAGCCTAGAGGAACTGCTTATCTGTCTTCAGGAGATCATCAGCAGTGGTATAAGGTATTTACGGGATAAGAGAATATACGCAGCAGGATCAACTGACACTGCGATCACCGAAAGCCAGAGGAGAAAACAGTCGGAGGCAGCAAACCTGCTTCTCCAAGCAGCATTGCAGGATAGAAAGGCACCCGTAGAACAGACGGAAATTGCGCGGGAGATCTGCCAATTATTCGTTAACGGAGCCGTACTGGACTGGAAGCTATGGTATAAGGATTCAAGCTGGAACAAGCTGAGTGTGCCGGTGTATCCCTTTAACCGTACTCGCCACTGGGCTCAATAATCAATTATCTAAGAGGAGTGAGAGTTAATGATATTGGAACTGAATGGCATCGTAAAACGCTACCAGAATAAAACGGCTGTAAATCAAGTAAGTCTGACGGTAAAAGAAGGCGAAATCTTCGGTCTGCTAGGCCCGAATGGTGCAGGGAAGACAACTTTGATTAGTACTATTTGTGGATTGAGTGATCCTGAGGAAGGCGAGATTCTTCTGTTTGGCAAAACGATGAAATCCGCAGGAACGGAAATCAAAAAGCAAATCGGTGTTGTTCCGCAGGATATTGCCGTAATCCAAGGGCTGACTGCCTACGAGAATGTAACGTTTTTCGGCAAGCTTTATGGATTGAAAGGAAAGCTTCTTAAGGAAAGGGTAGAAGAAGCATTAAATTTCACAGGATTATGGGACCGCAGAAAGGATAAGCCGGGCAAATATTCAGGAGGCATGCAGCGCCGATTAAATATTGCTTGTGCGATCGTACACCAGCCGAAGCTGATTATTATGGATGAACCCACGGTTGGCGTAGATCCCCAGTCCAGAAATCATATTCTCGAATCTATCTGCGAATTAAACCGGAGAGGCTCCACTATCATTTATACCTCCCATTACATGGAGGAGATTGAGGAGATTTGCAGCTCCATTGCCATTATGGATGAAGGTCGTTTAATCGCTTGCGGCACTAGTGAAGAACTGAAGGAACAAATCGCAAATGAGGAGAAGACCTTTATCGAAGTGGCTACGACGAGTCAAATGTTTGCAGACAGTCTGAAGAATGTAGAAGGCGTAACTGAGTGCTTGGTAGATGAGAACAGAATTACAGTCGTTTCGACAAAAGGCAGCAATAACTTGACCCGTATGATTGAACGATTAACCAGCGCACACGCTGAGATTATTACCATAGGTGTTGAGCGACCTAGCCTGGAAAGCGTCTTTCTTACTCTAACCGGAAGGACCCTTCGGGATTAGGAGGTACCTTATGAACATTTTATATATCGCGTATTACACGATCATCACGAACGTTAGGGATTACCGGACGTTTGTCAAAAGATTGTTTATGCCGCTGCTGATCACACTAATTCTAGGAACCGCGCTGCAAGGGGTTTTTGAGCCAACTAAGCTGGAGAAGACCTCCGTCGTATACTACAACGCGGATGCAGGGGATGTCTCCCGTAATTTCGATGAGTTTCTTAAGCTCGAAGCGATCACCACATTGCTTAACGTCAAAGAGGTGAAGAGTGAAGAGGAAGGGATGACGAGCGTAAAAGATGGCGATGCTTCCGCATTCATCTATCTGAATCAGGATTACTCGAAGGCGATTATGGATAAGAAAAAGAGCGCTATCTCTATCTATAGCAATAACGTGAAGAACAGCCGGGTAACGATTGTACAGAACATTGTCGACAGCTTTATCATCGGTGCTAATACTACAGAGGCACTTGCTAAGCTGGATTCCAAAATGAATTATGATGCCAAGTCTGGAGGGATAGAAGAGGTTCCCGTTTCTGTTGGTGGTAAGACACCGGGATCTATGGACTATTATGCAGTAACCATGCTCATGCTTACCCTGATGGCAGGGGCATTATACGGTAGTGATGAGATGTCACAGGACTTCACAGGCGCGCTTGGACGTAGGCTTCGCAGTTCGCCGATGAGACCTATGCAGCATTTTGTGGGTAAGATCATCGGTTGTGTCACCCTATTGTTCGTGCAGGCTATGATCGTCTACTTCTTTACTAAAGTAGCATTTGATGCGAACTGGGGAGCAAATCCAGGAATGATTATGCTGGTGGTGCTGACACTGGCCGTGCTTTCAACTGCCTTGGGAGTTATGATCAGCATGTTGTCTAAGGATCAGGCACGCTCTACATCTATTCTAAATATGCTGGTGCCGATCATGACTTTTATTGGTGGAGGATATGTCAAGCTAGACCTTGAGCAGCTCATGTATTTATCGCCTAATTATTTAGGGCAGACGATTATTTTCAATAATATTTATGGAGGTACAGTAGGTTCGGCCTCATGCTTTATTGCCTTATGGACCATTATTGCGGTAATCTTTATCATTTCCGGATGGGGAGCTAGGAGGAAGTTAGCATGATTATATTCCAAAATAATCTCAAGCGGTTGTTCAAGAAGAAGGGTAAGCTTATCACCATGTTGGTTATACCTATTGTGTTCACAATGATTATTATCGGAGGTTCCGTACAGCAGAGTAAATATAAGGTTGGTATTGCCGACGAGGATAAGACGCCTTACACTCAAATGATTCAAGACAAATTATCGAAGGACAGTCGGTTGATTGTACTGAAGAAAGAGGATATACAGGATCAATTAATTAATAACAAGATTGATTACGCGATTCAAATCGATCAAGGGCTCACGGAAAAATTGATTCAAGGGCAGGACGCCAAGATTAAGACCTTTAGTGTGGAGGAATCCGATGCAACGCTCCCCATCAAAATGGATATTCAAAGTTTTACTAATGCTGCTGCAAATATAGGGAAATCCTCTGGAGGGAGCAGCGAGAGCTTTTATGAGGGATTAAAGCTCTATCAGAACGGAAGCTTCACTTCCGAACTAAAGGTCATCGAAGACAAGGGGCGGGACCTCAGTCAATCGTTGCGAGCCTTGGGATTTCTGGTCATGAGCATGGTATTCTTGATTACAACTTCTACAACGATGATTATCGAAGATAAGACCTCGGGTGTATACAAGCGTCTCTTGTATTCACCCATGAAACAGAAGAGCTACATGCTTCAGAATATTCTGAGTTTCTTGGGCTTATCGGTCTTCCAGATTCTTATTGTGTTTTATGTCATGATTAAGGGCTTCAAGCTTGATATGGGAACGCATCTCGTAACACTAATCCTTTTCTTTATGTTATTCTCGCTAGTATGCATCTCCATGGGTGTACTAGTCAGCAGCTTCTCGTCAACAACCAGGCAGGCCAATGCGTTAATCGGTTTGATTAATGTTCCTATTTGTATGCTGGGTGGATGCTTCTGGCCAAGAGAAATGATGCCTTCTGTACTGAAAGGAATCAGTGAGTTTGTTCCGACGACCTGGATCCTTATCGCAGCGGAGAAAATTCTGAACGGCAAAGGTTTCTCTTCCCTTTATCTGGAGACGGGGGTATTGCTATTGTTCTTCCTATTGCTCTTCTTGTTAAGCAGTATTCGTAAGCCGAGAATCGTATAAATAAGCTAATCGAATATGCTGGAAAAGGGCCGTGCTCTAATGTGAATGATGTTCACTTTAGAGCACGGCCTTAATCTATTTTTTCTCTATGAATCTATCTTAATGTATAATTCTATCATATTTTGTATATAATGCATGTGTTGCTTATTCAAAATATAATAGACAAGGGTAGGTGAGGAGATTGATCTCGGATAAGAAACAATCCCTGATATTTATTGCCATTGTATGGGCCATGGCGCTTGGCATGCTGCTGCTCCCGGATTCATTACAAGGCATATACGGGTATACTCCGTTTTTTGCGGTGTGTATCATGATGTTTCTCGTTGTAAGGGATGGATACAGTTCGGCAGGCTGGAGAAGGCTGGGCTTTAAATTTAGAGGAGGACAAGAGTACATATTGGCTTTGCTCATTCCCTTATTTTCACTGGGAGCGGGCTATACAGTTTATTGGAGTGGATGGAAATCAGGCTTGATTTCTCCCAATTCATGGATCGAGACGGGTGTTTACTTGGCTGTGTATATTGTGCTTGGTTCGCTGTCCGCCTTGGGAGAAGAAATAGGCTGGCGAGGCTGGCTCCTCCCGCGTTTTCAGTGGATGGGCAGAGTGAGCTCAAGTATAACAATGGGCTTCATTTGGGCATTATGGCATTACCCGGCAATTCTTGGCCCTCGTGCTTATCATTCTTCAGGGAACCGTTATATTGTAGTAGGCTTGTTCACCCTATCTGTTGTTTTTGCAGGAATCGTTATAAATGAATTACGCCTGACCTCAGGCAGTATCTGGCCGGCTGTACTTTTACATGGAACTAATAATGCTGTAGACAGCGTGTTTCGTAATATTTCATCTACTTCGTCACCAATGCTGGAATATATTGCGGGGGAGAGTGGGATAGTCCCCGTTATCATATACGGCGCTACGGCCATCTGGATACTTAATCACAACCGAAGAAAGAAGCGGCAAGCAGCTACATCCGATCTGATGATTTAACGAGCTTTGGATAAACGTAAAAGAATGGCGGGAGATTGCAATAAGGTTTTCGGTGTGAAGCAGCTACTTCTATCATATGATAACGGTATAACACTGCTCATTGAAAAGGAAGTGAGTGTATGCCTAGTTTATCGGATGAGGAGGAGCTGGGTGAGTACCAAGGAGATCTGGAGGATCTATCTACCCGGGAATTATTAGTAGGCACCCGCATGAAGATGGTTTACTCGCTAGTATTACAAATGCTGGGGAAATCACTATTTATGAATCGTCAGAATAATAGTCTCCCACAGGACTACTTGGAGGCTCATCCATCTAAGAAGGATGAGTTGAACGTCAGAGAACCCTAAGCCACAGTAAGCGTCATATTTTTCCTAGTCTTCATTATAGGAAAGGTGGCGCTTTTTTTAATATAAGCATTCTTATACTGTGCACTATTATCTTCATGTCGTTTCTTGTATTTTGAACTATAAGGAATAATATGGGTTAGGGTATATTATTTTCAAAATAATTGTTTTAAAATGGTAAAGTGGTTATTTTCTCAAGGGTGAGGGATCGAATGGAACAACTGAGGGAGAATGTTGAGGCTGAACTACGGGAATTACTCAAAAAATACTTTTTAGTAGGATACCTACATGAGACAGCTGTAGCTTTTCTGGAAGTGAAGTTGAAAGAAACCTTATTGTTCAGCAAGTTATGTGTCATTCACTACCGGATGTTTGCTGGTGAACAGACAGATATTTATCGTGCAGCCGCATCCATTGAGTTAATGATACTCGGACTGGACATTATTGATGATTTGCAGGATCAGGATCAACCCTCCACCATATGGTGCCAGACGCCACCTGAGATCTCCTTAAACATAGCGATAGGCTTCCTTACGCTGGCACATCAAGGTTTACTCGATTGTGACTTTCCGCAGGACAGGCTAATGAAGGCATCCGAAATTATGAATCGGCAGATGCTTACGGCCATCAATGGTCAGACCCTAGACCTTATGAATGAATCCAAGAACGAAGAAGAATACATAAGCATAATTGAACAAAAGTCTTCGGCACTGCTTATTTCTGCCTGTATGATAGGCGTTATTCTCGCTTGCGGGGATTGGAACGAAAAGGTAGCGGTTTATATCAATGAAGTGGGCATTGCTGCTCAAATGAAGAATGATCTCCGTGATTTGCTAAACTGGGAAGAGAAAAATGACTTTTTGCATCGCAAGAGAACAGTGCCTACCTTATATTTACTGAAAATGGCTGCTAATGAGGAACAGGATTGGTTGATTGATTATTTTAACGGTAAAGGCACAACAGAAGGGATATTAAGTCGTAGGCAGGAGATCGAGCAGATATGTAATGATTCTGGTACGTTGTTGTATTCGTCCGCTCGGATGCGTACACATTATTACAAATTTCTAGAACTCGTGGATCAGATGGAACTGGAAGCCCATTGGAAAGAGCTTTTACTTCTTCAGTTAAAATAATTACACAAGCTTCCTCACCGAGACCGCAAGTCCACGCAAGTGTAACCGCAATTAAAAACTGCGGTAAATATCAATCACATTGTCGTTTTACATCCCTATTTCTATTGATATATTGAGAGCAAGAAGAAAAAAGGGAGGAATTAACAATGTTGAAAGAATGGATCCAAGTTTTGTTAGAAGAGCCAATGAAGGTTAATGAGCTTCTGTCGGGAAAACTGCAACTTGCTGGTATGCCAGCTGCTGAGCAGCTAGCTTTAAAGGATACATTTCTTCGTAAGAATAGTAAGAGTGATGAATTCATAACGGATGCCTGGTTCTAAAACATTAAGATCAATTCGGGGGACCTCAAATGTCAGCTAAAATTCGTAATTACATCATAGCGGGATTGATTTGTTTGTTTTCTTTTCTTTTGATTCACTCTGTACAAGTAATATACTCTAATGTACTGCTCGGAGTGGGAATAGAGAAGAATACAGAGGGACAATATGTTATCTCTGAAATCAGCGCGTCTGAGGAAGGCTATAAACAGAATTTACGATTAGGAGATATCATAGTTCAGGTCAATGGTGTAGACGTCGAACTAGCGGATAAAGTGGTGCGGTATAATGTCCTGGCGCAGGTCCAATCAGTGGATATTATCCGCACCTCAAACGAAGGAAACTCCATTCATATGCATGTCAATATAAAGAATGAGTATTCACTTTATCACAAGTTTACACAGCTTGTAGTCCCTGGAGTAACGTTACTTTTTCTAATGATATTAAGTCTCTTTTTGTATCGCAAAAGGGCAGGAGAACGTTCGGCTGAATTGTTAATTTTATTTTTTTTGATGGTGAGCGTAACTTACTTTGCGGGTTATGCCTCAAGCAGATCAGATCTCATCGGTAGGATCACTTTAAGTTGTATGCTGCCTTTAATTCCGGTGGTGTTTATCCACTTTCTCCAAGTTTATCTGAAGCGGTTTAATATCCAATTTATATCTACTTTTCTACTCAAGGTATACTATGGATTAGTCATTCTTCTAAGTATACTTACAACCTTTAGTTTAGTCATATATTCGTGGGATAGATCTTTATATTCCTTTATGCGTCTGTTTGTTATCGGGTTCTTTGTGGTTGGCATCCTATACAGCATATTTAAGCTGTTATCTCTATATATCAATAATCGGAAATCAGCATTTAAATCTATGTTCAAAATTATGCTTACCGGACACGTTCTTGCGTTTACACCGTTTGTTCTCTTCTCTGCTGTACCCATTGTTTTTGGGGTTAGCTTGATTCCTTTCGAGGTCACCACGATCTTCTTATTTTTGATGCCGGTTACCTATTTTTATCTGCTAACTGCTAAACAACTATTTGATATTGATTTTGCTTTTAATCGCTTTAAATATTATCTGTTAATTGCCTTTCTTCCAGCACTAATGATTGTAGCTGTACTTGCGATCATACAGAGTAGGCAAGAATATGATTGGATCAAATGGGTTCAGATGTTCTTGGTGGTTTATTTATCGATTACGGCCTTCTTATTTTTCAAGGAGAAAATAGATTATTATTTCCGACCTAGGCTTTTTCGTGAACTTTATCATTATCAAGGCAGTCTGGAGAGATTCTCCAAGCAAATTTCCAAAGTGATGAAGCGATCTGATTTGGAGGCTGCACTTTACAAGGAAATCAATGAGATTCTACCGGTTAATCGGTCGGCTTTTTTTGAGATAGATGAGGATTTGAGTAATCTCGCACAAATCGTGGACAATTCGGAACAAGAGATCAATATACAATTTGTTTCGATATCTCCAGTTCTTAAAGTAGGCGAAGTAGTCCAGCTTCAGCAGGGGATAGCACTCGTAATCGGCCGTCACAAAAAGAAATTCCACCTTTTATGGATTGATCATAAGAAGAATCACACCAAGTTTAATACAGATGAACTAAATTGGTTAAATACCATTGCAAACTATGCAAGCATTGTCTATGAGAATTTATATCTGATAGAAGGTCTGATTGAAGACCTTGAAGCTGAAATGAAAAAAGATCAACATGCGGCACCATGGGTTCTTCGTCTGATCTTTAACCTATCTGAGAATGAACGAAGAAAGCTGGCGGCGGATTTACATGATTCTGCGCTTCAGGATCAACTCATTTGGCTTCGTAGACTTGAAACGCTAATCTCGGATCATGTTATTCCCAATGAAATCCTACCTGAGTTGCTTCAAATTAAAGAAGGTTTATTAGATGTTATCCATCAAATTCGTGAGACCTGCAATGAGCTACGCCCGCCACTACTAAGAGAGACTGGAATCGTCAAGGCACTAGAAATTTTGTTTGAATATGCTCAGTTACAGTCCAATTATATTATTACCTTTAAATCAAGCCCAATAGGGGCGCTAAGCGAAGATCTAGTGATTGCCCTTTATCGAATTGTACAGGAACTTCTGAGAAATGCCGGAAAGCACGCCAAAGCGAATCAGATTGAGATTGAGCTTGACCAGCAAGAGCAACTCTATTTCCGTTACAAGGATGATGGAGTAGGCATGAATATCTTAGATATTAAAGAATCTTTTCAGCATATGGGTCTGTCCGGAATTAAAGAGCGTGTAGCAAGCTTAGAAGGAGAGTGCCTGTTTAACTCGGAGAAGGGTAAAGGGCTGGAGGTCATTATTTATTTACCGACAACAGCTTTTGCGGAAGGAAAGAACAGAGGAGGCGATGACGATGATACGTATCTTGTTGGTTGATGATCATCCTTCAGTAGGAGAAGGGACTAAAAATATGATTGAGCAGGATGCTGATATGGAGGTTACCTTTGTTTTGTCAGCAATAGAAGCTTTCGATATGCTGGAGAAGCAAGAATTTGACGTGATCTTATGCGATCTTAACATGCCTACGATCAGCGGACTGGAATTCACCAAAAGAGCTGTTCAGCTTGATCCTGAATCAAAAGTGGTGATTTATACCGGATATGAAATCAGTGCACATTATAACCTGTTGATGGAGTCAGGGGTTACAGGATTTATCTCTAAGACTGCATCCAGAGAACAATTATTAAATACGATACGCTGCGCTCTGAGGAATGAGGCTGTCATACCGGTTTCTTTACTCAAACAGCTTCGAAGAAATGATATTAAAATATCGGGCAATCGTGATAATCAGTTAATTGAAGAAGTGTCCATTAATCAAAGGGAACAGGAAATACTCCAGGAAGTAGCCAGTGGAAAAAGCAATAAGGACATAGCCAGCAAGCTCTTAATGTCACAAAGAACTGTGGAGTATAACCTGACGAGAATCTTTGAGAAGCTGAGTGTACATTCCAGATCCGAAGCAATTGTAGAGGGAAAGCGGCTCGGACTTGTTAGATCGGAGCAATTTTGATTTTTGTGTGTCATTACCTGTAATCAAAGCTTCAGAGCCATTCAGATAAGCCTATTTACATTTCCAAAACATGAAGGAGAGCACTCATTATGATAGACATGGACAAAATATATTTGATCACAGATATCCCCGGTTATTCGCCGCAAATTAGTCGCCTTTTATCCATGATGAATTATGCAAGACATACCACATTAGCGGCAGTTAAAGACTTAAGTGTAGAGCAGCTTGACTATTTATTGGATTCGGAGAGCAACTCTATAGGAGCATTATTATTACATTACGCTGCTGTAGAGTATGCGTATCAAGTTGCGACATTTGAGGGAAGAGACTTATCCGAAGAAGAGTTAGCGACATGGGGGCCGGCACTGAACTTAGGGGATGAAGGCAGGGCGATGATTAAAGGACATGATCTTAGCTATTATTTAGACCGTTTAAATGAAGTAAGGGAAAAAACATATGAATGGTTCGCAACCGTCGATGATGACTGGTTATATACAGAAGAGGAATTCTGGCATAACAAACAGGCGAATTACTACTTCATGTGGTTTCATGTATTCGAAGATGAAATTAATCACAGAGGCCAAATTAGATTGATACGAAAAAGAGCGCTAGCTTAAAGAAAGAAGGAGCATGATTGCTGTTCATGCAGAATCATATTACGCGGGACAAGACAACCTCAGTTATTGAAGGTTGTTTTTTTATATGCAAATCATGAAAGTTTCCAGTTCATTATCAGTTCACATAAATTTGTTAGGATAGGCAACATCAAAGGAAGAGATAAAGAGCGTGACCCAGGAGAGGAAGAGATCGGAATGAACATATTAGAGGTTAAGAATGTTAAAAAATCGTATACTTTGTATGGTAAGGAAAAGGTTCCAGTACTACATGATGTGAATTTAAGCTTTGAGACAGGTGAATTTGTCTCCATCCTCGGTGAGTCTGGTTGCGGTAAGTCCACACTAATGAATATCATTGGTGGAATGGACTCTGATTATGAGGGCGATGTCCTTGTTCGCGGGAAGAATCTAAGCAAGATGACCGAAAAGGAAATGGATGATTATCGCAAGAACAACATCGGCTTCGTATTTCAAAACTTCAATCTGATTCCACACTTATCAGTCTTGGAAAATGTTACGGTTGCGATGCAGATGACGAATACAAGCGAGAAGGAACGTAATAAGCGTGCTATAGAGATTTTGACGGAGGTAGGATTAAAGGATCATCTGAAAAAACGTCCGAATCAACTGTCCGGTGGACAGAAGCAACGGGTATCCATCGCACGCGCATTGTCGAACAATCCAGATATTATACTGGCAGATGAACCTACGGGTGCGCTGGATAAGGATACAGGTGATCAAATCTTAGTTTTGTTGGACAGCATAGCGAAAAGAGGAATCTTGGTCATTACCGTGACCCACTCGCAGAAAGTAGCTGATTACGGTAGCCGTATCGTTAAGCTTGAAGAGGGATTGGTGAAAGACGATATTCATTTGAAGGAACGTTCCATGGCTACCTACGATGGGGGAGATGGTTCGGCCAGAAATCTCAGCTTAATGGCTTCTTTCAAAATGGCCCTTCAAAATATGAAGCTTAATGCCAAACGTAATGTATTGGTAGCTTTGGGTGGATCAATAGGTATTTTAAGTGTACTCTTGATGCTTTCCTTAGGAAATGGGATCACTAGCTATATTAATAATGAAATTAATTCAAGTATGGACCCTTTGCTGGTAGATATCACTAAGCCAAATCCAGAAGCCAAAGACATGAAGGGCCCAGAAGCGATGATGTTACCCGGCGTTACGTTTACAAAGGCCGATGTTGAGACGATTCGTAACCTTCCAAATGTAGATCATGTAGAGACCATAACAACCATTACAGGCAAATCTACCACGGTTTTTGGGGAACAAACGAGTAGTCTTACACAATTAACCACCTTAAACGATACATTTGATAAAGCGACGATTAAAGCAGGGGCTTTACCGAAAGAAAATGAAGTATTATTACCAACGAAAATAGCGAGTCAATTAAGTGGAAATGACCAACCGAATGCTATGGTAGGGAAGTCTATTCATCTGTATATTAATGAAATGGATGCTCAACATAAACCGATAACATTGGAAAAAGAAATCACGGTCTCTGGTGTTTATGAAGCCACTGATCCAAGAGCGCAAATGTCACCAACAGGATATATTCCAACACAGACACTGGAGCAAATGTATACTGATAAAGGGATTACCATTGGCCCGATTCAGGTTAATGCTTTTGCAACGGATATGAAATATGTGAATGATATTAATAAAGCAGCTGTTGATGCGGGCTTCTCGGGCTCCCAAACGGCAAAAATCATGGAGCGTATCACGACTTATGTGGATATGGCTACGATCGTTCTATCTGGTATTGCAGGGATTTCGCTCATCGTATCAGGGATTATGATATTGGTTGTACTTTACATTAGTGTAGTGGAACGGACGAAAGAAATTGGGATCCTTCGTGCGATTGGAGCAAGAAAGAAAGATATCAAGCGAATATTCTTTTCCGAATCCGCATTATTGGGTATATTTAGTGGTGTCTTCGCAATAATCTTTGCAGCTATCATTAGCTTTGGTTTAAATATACTTTTGGAAAATGCTTTTGGCGTAAAGCTTATTAACTTATCTGGATCTTATATCGTATTCGGATTAGTTGTAAGTACAGGGATTAGTATTGTCGCTGGTTTGATGCCTTCATCGAAGGCTGCCAAGCTCGATCCAATGGAATCTCTGCGATACGAATAAATACAATGTTGGAAAGGAAATTGATGTATGAGCACAATTCTAGTGGTTGATGATGATTCCCATATCCGCAAATTAATACGATTATATCTTGAAAAAGATCAGTTTTCCGTAGTGGAAGCGGAAGATGGTCAAATAGCATTAGACATTCTAGCTCATACAAAAATAGATTTAGCGATTGTGGATGTGATGATGCCTCATATCGATGGTATTGAACTGACAGAAGATATTCGATCTTATATTGATATGCCGATCCTAATGGTTACAGCCAAAGGAGAGTCTAAGGATAAAGTCAGAGGATTTAATGCGGGGTCAGACGATTATTTAGTAAAGCCGTTTGATCCCATTGAATTGGTACTGCGTGTGAAATCTTTATTAAAGAGATATCATGTAACCCCTTCGAATGTTATTCAATTAGGGGGAGTAACGATTGATCTAGGGAATTTAACAGTCGCTAATGCCGATCAAATGGTTGAATTGAAAAAGAAGGAATGTGAATTGCTATTTGCTTTGGCGGGTTCGCCAAGGCAAATATTCACCCGCACTCAGCTAATAGAGAATATATGGGGAATGGATTATGAAGGCGATGAGCGGACGGTTGATGTGCATATCAAACGCTTGAGAGAACGTCTTGAACCCATCCCTCAGTTCATCATTTCTACAGTAAGAGGACTTGGTTATCGTCTGGAGCTAGCCTAGATGGTGAGAAAAAGCCTACGTCTTCGAATCGTCGTTACGTTCATTGGTATTGTTTTAGTCAGTTTAATTATTTCCTTTTTTCTTTTTATGCAGTTTTCAGAAAAAAATAATACCCCAAACCATATGTTTATTAATATTGCTAAAGATATAGCAAAGGTGACAAATCTAATAGATGATCCGGAAAAAGTAAACGCATTTGCAGATCTGCTTAATCGATTTGGTATAGATATAGCGGTTGTTAATGAGCCAAGTGAATCTGTTTTTTCTGTAGACAAGGAGAAAGTTGCTATCTTATTCAATTCCAACACAACCGATGCGGTCTTTCTATCGGGTAGGGGTGGACTTGCTATCGTAGGGGTTCCTAAGATAGATGATGGAAAAGGTGCTTTCATTATTAAGATTGATTTTTCATCGACTGTAAGAGGCTTGAGAATTACGCTTCTGTTTACACTATTAGCTGTACTAGTCATCGGAAGCTTGCTTATCTTGTTCATGTCTAGGTATATTGTGAAGCCTATTAAGAAGCTAACTGTTGCAGCGAAGGAAATGGCGTCAGGCAATTTATCTGTCCGATTGACTTATCGTAATAAAGATGAATTTGGTGAACTGATGGAGAGCTTTAATCGTATGGCAAGTGAGCTGCAGAAAATGGACTCAGTTCGTGATGATTTTGTCAGCAATGTTTCTCATGAAATGCAGTCACCACTTACATCGATTAGAGGATTTACAAGAGCGCTGCAAGACGGTGTCATTCCATTAGAAGAGCAAAAAGAGCATCTGGATATTATCTATGAGGAAACCTTACGCCTATCTAGGCTTAGTGATAATCTGCTCCGATTAGCCTCACTCGATTCGGAGCACCATCCGGTTAATCCCACCACATTCCAATTAGACGAACAATTAAGAAGAACGATCGTATTAGCGGAACCACAGTGGGCACGGAAAGATATTATGATTGAATTGGATTTATTGCCTTGCGAGATCACGGTGGATAAAGATTTATTTGATCAGGTCTGGCAGAACTTAATAAATAATGCTATAAAATATACGGGGCAAGACGGTACCATTCATGTTGAAATTGAGATGAACGCGCAATTTGTGAAGGTATATATCAAAGATTCTGGTAAAGGCATTCCTGAGGAAGCACTTCCGCTTATCTTTGATCGATTTTATATGGTGGAGAAAGCGCGTAGCAGCGCTCTTAAAGGGAATGGACTTGGACTTTCCATTGTGATGAAGATTCTAAAAATACATGATTGTAATATTGATGTGGAGAGTAAAGTTGGAGAAGGAACCCAGTTTGTTGTAACGATTCCTAGAACCTAAACCACATGAATAGTTAATATGCTAAAGCTAAAGGTAAACTTTGAGGGGGATGATGATGAAAGATCTAAATCCTATCTATTTACGCGAATTGAAGCATACGGACTGGAAAGATGTTCATTCGTATTGTTCACAGGATCATGTGTGCCGTTTTCAAGCCTGGGGTCCAAATACTGCTGATCAAACTCGTTCATTTGTGAGCCAGGCACTAGATGACTCTCAAAAAGTTCCCAGAACTCGGTTCGCGCAAGCCATAGTTGCAGTAGGAACTGAAAATTTGATCGGCATGGTTGAATTAAATATTAGAAGCCATACGGACAGAAGCGGTGAAATCGGCTATATTGTCCATCCTGATGTCTGGGGACAGGGAGTCGCTACAGCAGCAGCCGGACTAATGTTGAAGCTTGGTTTTGAAGAACTGCATCTACATCGAATATACGCGACCTGTGACCCTCGAAATAGTGGATCATCCAAGGTGCTCACCAAGATTGGCATGACCTATGAAGGCAGATTAAGAGATGCTTTACTCATAAAAGATGGCTGGCGAGATTCTTTAGTGTTTAGTGTATTGGAGCAAGAATGGGATAAGGAAGTGCGCTAAAATAAAGTCTTGCTTCTAAATGTCTAGTTCATTACAATATAAGTATTCGCTTATATAAGTGTTGGAAGGAGGAGAAGTAGGGATGCAGTCACTGACGGATATTGCAGATGATTTGAAGCTCTTAGGAGATAAGACGCGACTGGCCATGCTTTCACTTTTGAAAGAACGGGAATGGTGCGTGTGTGAATTTCTTGATATTTTTGATATATCCCAGCCGGCGATTAGTCAGCATTTACGGAAATTGAAGAATCGAGGGATCGTGAAAGAAAGCAAACGAGGGCAGTGGGTGCATTATTCATTAAATGTCGAGGATAAACCACATCTTAAGGCTGTTCTTCAACAAATGCCCAGCTCAGCCGCGATATTGGCTAGTTTGAATAAAGAAGTTAAAGCACCGTGCTGCGACTAAAATATAGTTGTAGTTTTTTAAAGTGTATATAACTATATAGTTATATGGTGATATAGGATTTATTAGGATTTATTCGTAGATTATAGGAGTGTTGAGAAAGTGGTCATTCTAGCCATACTTATTTTTATGGTAACTTTAATTTTTGTAATCTGGCAGCCTCGAAATTTATCGATTGGATGGTCAGCCTGCGGCGGAGCGATCATTGCTTTACTAGCTGGGGTAGTTAGCTTTAATGATGTTCTGGATGTAACACAGATGGTGTGGAATGCGACGTTGGCGTTTGTTGCAATCATCTTAATTTCCTTAATTTTAGACAGTATTGGATTTTTTGAATGGGCTGCGTTACATATGGCGCGAGCAGCACGGGGGAACGGAACACGAATGTTTGTCTATGTCATTGTTCTTGGTGCGTTGGTTTCTGCCTTTTTTGCAAATGATGGAGCGGCGCTAATACTTACCCCTATTGTACTTGCTATGGTTAGAGCGCTGAATTTTGATGAGAAAAAAGTATTTCCATTCATTATTGCTAGCGGCTTTATTGCGGACACCACCTCATTACCGCTTGTGGTTAGCAATCTTGTGAATATCGTATCGGCTGACTTTTTTGGAATTACCTTTATGGAGTATGCGGGGAAAATGATTGTACCTACGCTATTCTCATTGATAGCGAGTATCGTGGTGCTTTATTTCTTTTTTCGCAAAAGTATTCCGAAGCGATTTAATGATTCCGAACTAAAAGATCCGCAAGAGGCTATTAAAGATAAGAAGATGTTCCGTCTATCATGGATTGTACTGGCTATTCTTTTAATAGGGTATTTCGTTAGTGGATTCTTGAAGATTCCGGTATCAGTGGTTGTGGGAATCATTGCAATTTTGTTCATGCTCCTCGCGAGAAGAAGCCCTTCCGTCAAGGTGAAACAAGTGCTTACAGGAGCACCTTGGGCGATTGTGTTCTTCTCCATTGGAATGTATGTCGTGGTATATGGACTTCGGAATGCGGGTCTAACTGATCTACTCGCTAAGGCGATAGGAATGATTGCTGATCAGGGTCTATTCGCTGCAACTATGGGTATGGGGTTCATTGCTGCATTGATCTCATCATTGATGAATAATCTGCCTACTGTAATGATTGACGCACTCGCAATTGATGCAACGCATACAACCGGAGTTATTAAAGAGGCATTAATATATGCGAATGTTATAGGTTCAGACTTAGGCCCTAAAATTACCCCAATTGGCTCACTAGCAACGCTGCTGTGGCTCCATGTGCTTTCGGCCAAAGGTGTGAAGATATCCTGGGGAACGTATTTTAAGACGGGGATTATATTAACTATCCCAACGTTGTTTATTACACTTTTAGGTCTCTATCTGTGGTTGTTGATTATTTAATTTGAAAAGGGGAAGATCAGGATGAACAAGAAAACGATTTATTTTTTATGTACAGGAAACTCTTGCCGGAGTCAGATGGCTGAGGGCTGGGCGAAGCAATATTTAGGGGGAGAATGGAACGTGTACAGCGCTGGAATTGAAGCCCATGGTCTAAATCCAAAAGCTGTACAAGCTATGAACGAAGTAGGCATAGATATCACTGGACAGACCTCGGATATGATTGATTCTAATCTGCTGAATAATGCGGATCTAGTCGTTACGTTATGTGGGGATGCTGCGGATAAATGTCCAATGACGCCTCCGAAGGTCAAACGGGAACACTGGGGCTTCGATGATCCGGCAAAGGCGCAAGGGACCGATGAAGAGAAGTGGGCAGTGTTCCAGCGTGTGCGTGACCAGATTGAGGTAAGAATCAAACGATTTGCGGAGACCGGCGAATAGTTACCAGGTGAAGCATCCTATTCTTTTAAAAATATAAGAAAGTATAAGTTTCACACTACACCATATCCTTATATTTCTCGCAAAACGCTTACCGTCCTTTAGCCTTTAGGGACGCCGGAGGCGTTATTGCTTGTCTTAGGATATTTCACAACGGGCCATTTGACTTTCCTTAAGGCGTTCATAACCTCTGGTCCAACGTTCAGATTACTTTGAACCAACTCATGGGGAGTGAGAGCCATCCATTGATTCAGAGAAACGTCGGCAAAACGATCGCTTTTGAACATTTCAAGGAACCATAAGGAGTCGTCGCCTGTATTCTGAATATAATGTCCAAACGCAAAAGGAACATATCCTACATCGCCTGCTCTGTAGTTAAAGGTACGTGCTACACCATTTCCAGCGAATACGGTCATGCGTCCTTTTCCGGTAAGATAATACTGCCATTCATCGTTATTTGGATGCCAGTGCAGCTCTCTCATCCCTCCGGGTTCAATTTCTACCAATGCGGCAGCTACGGTTTTGGAGATGGGAAAGTTACTGGAATCGACTATTCTGACACTCCCGCCGGGAGTCCTCAGCGGAGGTTGAGCCAATAAGGAATGTTTAAAGGTTTGTGGGATCTCTCCGTATGGAGATTCTACCCTTTGACTTTGCAATGAACCCGGAACCTGATCCTGATAAATATAGACCTGTTCGGTAGGAATGGAGTCAAATGCAGCGGCAGGCACCCCAAAGTTAGCCGAAAGCACTTCTTTCGGAGTATGGGCAAACCAATCGGAAATGGACAAGGTGTTTAGATCAGAGAAACTTCCATCGTCGAATACAAGCAGAAACTCACAGCCTTCTTCAAGACCTTGTATAGAGTGGGGAATACCTGGCGGGAAATACCATAGATCACCTGGCCCCACATCTGCTATGAAGTTTCGACCATTTTGATCTACGGCGGTAATTCGAGCTCGACCTAGCAGCATATAAGACCATTCCGCTTGCTGATGCCAATGGAGTTCACGTACTCCACCGGGGGTTAGGCTCATGTTGACGCCAGCTAGTGTAGTGGCGATGGGGAGGTCTCTGACTGTCACCTCTCTCGACCAGCCACCATGATTAAGCTGCATATGTGCATCGGAGAAAGAAAATTTTAAATTGGGGACGAGACCGGCATCGGTCACGGGAGGGACAAACATGTCGGGATTCTCCAAATCCCGCATTATATCACGTGGTCCTTTATCTAATCCCCCTGCGCCATCGCTTCGAATGGGCTGTGGGATATTTGTCTTTCTTGGCGAATCCTGTCCATCTGCAGTCATCCATCGCACTCCTTTCATGATTCTAAATAACTCAATGAAAATATATGCGGAATCCTGTCTTTTATGATGAATAACAAAAGTGGAACAAGTTGACATGCGCAAGGGGATCATTGATTATTACTAATAGAGGCTTTGTTCTAGACGGAGTAGAGAGGGAGAGGGGTTTGAGATGAATCACATTAAGGAGTCCTTACAACGATTAGGGAGAATAAGAGCTTATGTCATAGGTCTGTTGGTAATTATGTTCGCCGCGGGTTCCGCGGTTACACCTACATCGGTGTCGGCGGCTGTTCAGTTAGGGACTCAGGTAATGCCACTGTCATATGGGGGGTATTACGTCCTTTTTCCAGGTAAACTCGCTCCTTATTTTAAATCAGGTAAATTAATGGTGCCGATTCGGGCTTTCTCGAGTGCGATTGGTGCGGATTTGCTCTATGACGCATTAACGAACAGCGTTACGGTTTCACTACTGGATCGCTCTGTAGGGAAGATTAAAGCAGGGCAGCTAGAGGCAGAATTTAATGGGGAGACTGAAGATTCATTAGGGATCGCCCCAGAGATCAAGGATGGAATCCTGTTTGTTCCAGCATCCCCTATTCTAGAGGGGTTAAAGACATTTCGCTGGGAAACTCAGTTCAATAATGTGAATAAATTAACCCTTGGCATTGGCGCCAGAAAAGGGGAGGAATGGGCAAAGCCTGAGGCGGATCGAGCGCTTACCCCTTACCCAGTGGAAACAACAGCACATCCATATCCGTTATATCCGTTTAAGCTAACACAGACTCAATCTGGGAAAGAATACAGACTAACCTTAGGCGTGCAAAATACCTCTGGTTTTGTCATCCCTAAAGGGAATGCGGAACTGGAGCTGGTGAGTGTGGACAGTAAAGGGAACTCTTACTACCAAACGTTAAAAGGACCTGACTCTTTAACCTCCAAGGCGGCATTATTATCATTTTCCGTTTCCATTCCTACAGAGGCTGAATACGTCATTTTCAGATCACGTACATTGAGAGCGGAATAAGTATCATAGGTGTTCTAACAAGATATACAGAGAGCAGGTTAAGAAATAGATGACAGGTAACGAAGGGCAGCACTATCGCTTCAGTGAAGCACCCATTTGGGAGTTGCAGCGGGCTTATTATGAAGAACAGGGATTAAAGGCTTGGAATAATGATCAGGTTCCGCAGTATATTACGAGTAATCCTATGATTGCGACAGCATATGCGGAAATGATCTTCGGATTCCTGCAAGATCGGGCTGGACAAGGACATCTCTCTGAAACAGTCACTATACTGGAATTGGGAGCTGGGGCGGGTCGGTTAGCGTTCCATATCCTTAAGAAGCTATGCGAAATCATAGATTATGCGGGGACTCCACTTCCTCCTTTTCGTTATGTGATGAGTGATTTACCCGTTAAAAATATAACCAGCTGGCAGCAGCATCCAAGCTTACTTCCATTCGTAGAGCAGGGTATACTGGATTTCGCACGATTTGATGCTGTACAGGATACTGAACTGTATTTAGTACAGGCTAAGCTCAGCATCAAACCTGGTGATTTACAGCAGCCGCTGCTGCTTGTAGCAAATTATTTTTTTGACAGTATCCCGCAGGAATTAATTTATGTGGATGAAGGTAAAATATTTGAATGTGAGGTGTCGATTCAGTATTCAGAGGCTGCAGGATCGGACAACCCCTCTGATGTACTCGGTACAATCATCCCACAATATCATTATGTTCGAGCGGCTAATTACGAAGTGGAAACCTACCCCTATCACGATGTTATAAAGCTCTACCAGCAGAAGCTGGAGGATTCCCATATTCTGTTTCCTGTTGTGGGGCTTACTTGTTTGGAGCGGCTAGCTAAGTTGTCTATAGAAGGGTTCGTACTCCTTACAGCGGATAAGGGAGATCACCGAATAGAGAATTGGGAATTTGCGGAACCCCCTTTGCTGATTCATCACGGTAGCTTCTCCTTAACAGCGAATTATCATGCAATTCAGTATATGTTGGAGCAAAAAGGAGCACACTCCTTATTTACCACTCATCATTACAAAAACTTGAATATCGGATGCATTCTTATGCTGGACGCGCCTATGAGCTATACGAACACTCGGTTAGGTTACAAGCGGTTTATAGAGCGTTTTGGCCCGGATGATTTCTTCAGTATGAAGGAATGGATGGATCAGCAATTAGATACAATGGGTCTCCAGCAGATTTTGGCTTTTTGGCGCTTAGGTGGGTATGATGCAGAATGGTTTATCCATAGTGCAGAACAGATTTCAGAGCTGCTGCCGGATGCCAGTGATGAAGAAATACTGGATCTTCAGCAGGGAATACGATTAATGTGGACAGGTTACTATCCGATGGAACAGAGCTATGACCTATCACTGGATGCTGGGTTACTGCTGTATGAAATGGATAAGTTCGAGGAGGCGTTAGCCTACTTAGCACGGTCTATGCATGCCAATTCGGAAGAACCATTAGCCTCGGTGCTTTATAGTATGGCGATTTGTAATTATGAGCTTGGAGCTGAAGGGGCTGCACTGGATTACGCGCGTAGAGCTTTGGCTGTAGAGCCTGATAATGAAGTAGTGTTGGAACTGATAACGGCTCTGAGCGAGGATTAAATTGTAAGAAGACAGAAGTACAGCACCATTTACACAGGATCCTCAATTTGGTATCCTATACAAAATAATTAAACGCGATGACGAGAAGAGTAAATAAAATCATTCCTTCACAGAGAGCCCTGAATGATGAGAACAGGGTAAGGGAGATTTTATCGAAACAAGCCTCTGAGCGGCATATCGGAACCGATCGACGGGGATGGTATGACGGGAGCTCCTGTTATAGAGCTAGAGTATAACCAATGCGTAAGATGCATTGCCGTACTTGATGAGATTAATATGGCGACATATTAATGAACCTGGGGTGGTACCGCGAGAATTTCGTCCCCAAGACCATAAGTCTTGGAGGTGAGGTTCTTTTTTATTTAAATATAAGAAAGTATAAGTTTCACACTATACTTTATCCTTATATTTCTCGCTTAAACACTTACCGTCCTTATAGGACGCCGAAGGCGTTTATGCTTGTGCAGAATAATCAGGCGGATATCACTTATAAACAGGAGGTAATACCAATCAACAAGGAACCGGAAGTATTAGCAGAGAGTTACATCGACAGATTGATTCAAGAAGAGCTGGAAGCTGGAACTTACAGTAGAGATATTTGCACGAGATTCCCACCGGAGCCTAATGGGTATTTGCATATTGGCAGTGCGTATGCGATTCACACGAACTATACGACTGCGAAAAAGTATGGCGGGAAGTTCCATTTGCGGTTCGATGACACCAATCCTTTAAAAGAGGATCTGGAGTATGTAAATGCTATTTGCGAAGATATGTTTTGGATGGGCTACCCGCCAGACCATACTTTCTACGGATCAGACTATTCGGAAAAAATATATAATAGCGCGGTAAAGTTAATCCAAAAAGGAAAAGCCTACGTCTGCGATTTATCACCTGAAGAGGTGTCAGCTTATAGAGGAACGCTTACTGAGCCGGGAAAGAACAGCCCTTATCGGGAGCGTTCTGTGGAAGAGAATTTGAAGTTATTCACGGAGATGAGGAATGGAGCCTATCCGACGGGAGCCAGAGTATTACGGGCCAAAATAGATATGAGCTCACCTAATATCAACTTGCGTGATCCAGTGATTTACAGAATCATTCATGCGGAGCATTATAGAACCGGCAACGATTGGTGCATCTATCCGATGTATGATTTTGCCCATCCTATACAAGATGCAATCGAAGGGATTACGCATTCCCTATGTTCCATTGAGTTTAAGGATCATCGACCACTGTATGAGTGGGTGCTGAATGAACTGGATACCCCTGAGGCTCCAAAGCAAAGGGAATTCGGACGCGTAAATATCACCGGCGTCGTTACTAGCAAACGGTATATTAGACAACTGGTTACAGGACATTATGTGGATGGCTGGGATGATCCAAGACTTCCAACGCTTCGCGGACTGCGGAGAAGAGGTTTTACGCCGGAGAGTATTCGGAATTTTGTGAAGGAAATTGGATTTGTTAGGAATAGCACCATTGTAGATATTGCCATGTTAGAGCATTCGCTTAGACAAGATTTGAAGGCGAAGGCAACTAGCGTGATGGCTGTTCTAAAGCCTCTAAAGGTGGTTATTACTAACTACCCTGAGAATCAAAGCGAATGGCTGAAGATTGAGAATAACAGTGAGGATAAGACGCTTGGGGAAAGGGAAGTTCCTTTTTCACGGACGCTTTATATTGAACAAGAGGATTTCATGGAGGAGCCACCCAAAGGTTATCACAGGCTGACTATAGGGAATGAGGTTAGGTTAAAGGGCGCCTACTTCATTAAGTGCAATGAGGTGCTCAAGGACGAAGCAACTGGAGAAGTTATAGAGCTTCGCTGCACCTATGATCCGAGAACGAAGAGTGGAAGTGGATTTAATGAACGGAAGGTTAAAGCGACCATCCACTGGGTATCGGCAGAGCACGCGATCAAGGCGGAAGTTCATCTATATGAGCGGTTGCTAAAAGATAACGACGGTCCTAAAGAAGAGGATGAGCGCTGGGACGCGTATCTTAATCCAGATTCCCTAACCATTCTGAAGGATTGTTTGTTGGAGCCTTCCATGGCGAGTGCACTTCCAGAAGATAAATTTCAATTCATCCGGCATGGATTCTTCTGTGTAGATAAGAAATATACCACAGCAGATAAGCTGGTACTGAACCGAATTGTGCCGCTTAAGGATACATGGAAGAAAAATTCGTAATTCACAGCACATCCTTTCTCCACAACTTTTCTTTATGATATAGAGGTCATAATGAAATTGTAGGAGGTAATGCTATGAATTGGTCTTGGTTAATCACATTGATCTGTCCTTTGATGATGTTATTTATGATGTTCGGACTGGGTGGGAAACATGGACACGGGCACGGGCATGGGTCGAGAAAGCAAGCGTCGCCTGATTATCAGGAGCTTCAGAAAGAATTGAATGAGCTGAAAATGCAGAATGAACAAATGAGAAGAGATATTCAAAGTCTCACACCATAAGCATTTCGGATTAATTGGCTTAAGCTGGGCGAAGATCGGGTAATTTCTGATCATCGTCCAGCTTTTTTTGTTCTTGGTCGTAGGTGGACAAGCATATGAAAATTTCTAATGAAACATATTTACATTTTTCAGAAATGAGCATATACTTTAAATATAAGTTGCACAGAGGAAACTTTCGTGTATATAGACAACTTTTTTTGGGCAAGAGGAGGAATGGACATGTTGGAACAAACTTTAATAGAAAAACCACATATAGAACAACCGCATATGAGACAACATAAAAACTCCATTTCGGCGCAAGCCGTACTTAATGGGGAGACCAAAGGAATTAAAAGATTACTTCCTTTCTTAGGTCCAGCGTTTATCGCTGCGGTTGCTTATCTGGATCCCGGTAATTTTGCCACCAACATTACGGCAGGTTCAAAATACGGCTATCTTTTATTATGGGTGATTGTAGCCTCGAATTTAATGGCCGTTCTTATTCAGGCGTTATCCGCCAAGCTTGGTATTGCTACAGGAAAGAATCTGCCGGAGATCGCTCATGATCGTTTTCCGAAGAGTGTATCGATCTTCTTATGGATTCAAAGTGAACTGGTGATTATAGCTACGGATCTGGCGGAGTTTATCGGGGCGGCATTGGGGCTTTATCTATTATTTGATATTCCCATGCTGCCGGCAGCACTCATTACTGCGGTCGGTTCATTTGCTATCCTGGAGCTTCAGCGCCGGGGTTACCGTTCCCTTGAGGCCGGAATTGCTGCAATGATTCTTATAGTTGTATTAGCTTTTGCTTTTCAAGTAATTGTAGCTAAACCGGATATGGGTGCTGTTGCTGTAGGCATGTTCACACCTAAGTTTGAAGGGGTGGATAGCATTCTTTTGGCCGCAGGAATTCTAGGCGCAACCGTGATGCCACATGCCATTTATCTACATTCATCACTTACACAGAACCGTATTGTCGGAGTAAATGAAGCGGAGAAGAAACAAATCTTTAAACTGGAATTCATAGATATTATTATTGCGATGATTATTGCAGGGGCAGTGAATCTGGCGATGGTTATTGTCTCAGCCGCATTATTTTTTAAAAATGGTATCGTGGTTGAGGATTTGGATGTTGCGTTTCAGCAATTTAGTCACTTAGCTGGACCCGTAACGGCCATCTCCTTTGGCTTAGGACTACTCATCGCAGGACTATCGAGCTCTTCTGTAGGAACTATGGCTGGCGATGTGGTAATGCAAGGCTTCATCAACAAAAGAATTAACCTGTACTTACGCCGTGCGATTACGATTATTCCACCTTTGGCTATCATTGGTTTTGGTGTAAATCCAACGAAAGCACTCGTTATCAGCCAGGTGATCTTGTCCTTTGGGATTGCCTTTGCTCTGGTACCACTGGTTATGTTTACAAGCAATCGTCAGATTATGGGCGGGTTAGTGAATCGTAAGATGACAGCGGCTCTCGGCTGGCTTATCTCTGGTCTTGTTGTATCGTTAAATTTATTTTTGGTATATCAAATATTTGGATAAGGCAGGACATCTTTATTTGGTGAGTGAAAAAAGGTATACTTGAGCATGTTTATAATTCACGCCAGAGTAAGGAGATCGACAATGTCCATGCAAGAAATATCCGGTTATAAGTCTATAGCCCTTGATATTGCACAAAGAATTGTAAGCGGGGAATTTCCCGTACAGAGTAAGCTATCCGGGCGTTCTCTATTGGCAGGGCAATATCATGTTTCTCCAGAAACGATTCGTAAGGCTATGGGATTATTGAAGGATGAGAATATAGTGTTTGTTTCGCAAGGAAAAGAGATTATTGTCATCTCTGATCAAAAGGCGTATGAGTATATTACCAGGAATAACTATCTGAAATCAGCTTATTCGTTGAAACAGGATCTAGAGCAATTGTTGCTTGAAAAGAAGAAGCTCGACGGCAAGTTCGAGAGGGTACTAACTGGAATTATCGAGGCATCAGACCGGATGAAGAATTTAAAGCCGTACCACCCGGAAGAAATTACAATCCATGAAGAATCACATGTGGTTGGCAAAACCATTGGAGCATTACAATTTTGGCAGAATACAGGTGCTACGATTATAGCGCTTCGCCGGGGTGCGAACGTAACAATCTCCCCAGGTCCACATGTCATACTCAGAGAAAATGATGTACTTGTAGCAGTTGGTGATGAGAAAATGTACCAAAGAACAGAGCAATTTATTAATAAAAATGCAGAGAATCATTTATAATAATAGATCAAAAAAAGGCTATCCAGCGGGGTTTATCACTGGATAGCTTTTTTTATAATTACAATATTACATTTATTTACAAACAACTTATTGTAATAATGTAGGTTGTCAGTTGGAGAGTTGTTTGTTATAGTTTAACTTACAGAGTCGCCCGGTGAGATGATCTGACGATAGAAATAAGAAGGAGAGACCCTATGCTGAAATTTGAAAAAGTAGGTAAGAAATACCCGAATGGTTATGAAGCAGTTAAGAATATTAGCTTTGAAATTGAAGCTGGAGAAATACTAGTATTGATCGGTCCGAGCGGTTGCGGAAAGACAACAACGATGAAAATGATAAATCGTCTTGTTCCGCATACTTCAGGCCATATTTATATCCACGGCAAAGATATCACCAAGGAGAACCCCGTAACCCTCCGCAAGAACATCGGTTATGTTATTCAACAAGCTGGTTTGTTCCCGCACTACACCATAGAAGATAATGTAGGCTTGATTCCCGACCTAAAGGGCTGGGATGTGAAGAAGAAAAAAGAACGGGTGCTCGAAATGCTCCGCCTAGTCGGACTTGATCCGGCCATATTTGCCAAACGTTATCCGAAACAATTATCAGGTGGGCAGCAGCAGCGTGTAGGTGTAGCCCGTGCATTGGCTGCTGATCCCGAGATTATATTGATGGATGAACCGTTTGGTGCTTTGGACCCTATTACCCGTGAGCAGCTGCAGGATGAACTGCTGCGCATGCAACAAGAAGTGAAGAAGACAATAGTATTTGTAACACATGATATGGATGAAGCACTGAAGCTTGGAGATAAAATCGCTATTCTTAAAGATGGTGAAATCGTTCAACTAGATACACCTTATGAGCTGCTCAGCCGGCCTGCTAATGATTTCGTAGAATCATTTATCGGCAAAAACCGTATTTACCAAAACCCTGAGTATATCCCCGTAACAGAAGTTATGCGCGACAATCCATCTACATCTCTTCCCGGGCGCACGCTGGGTAAAGCTCTTACCTTTATGCGTCAACGCAAAATGGATACATTACTGGTTGGAAACGAGAAAGGTAAGCTGCTTGGCATAGTCTCCGCTTATGATGTTACCGCCAAAATGGAACAAAGCCTTACTATCGAGGAAATTATGACACCACCTGGGGTGGTGCTGCAGGATACAGCAACAGCAAGAGACGCATTATCATTGATTACGGAAGCTCCATACGGCATTATTCCGATTGTAACCGCTGAGGGGAACATTGCCGGGATTGTTACAAGAGGTAGTCTTCTGACGGCGTTTGCAGCACAATGGGGAGGCACGAAAGAGGAGGAAGTGTCTGTATGAGAGATCAATCGTTATGGCAACAACTCATATATCAATTAGATTTACGTAGGGATGATTTGATTCATTCTATGGGAGTGCATATGCAACTTGTGCTCTTGTCCATGTTATTTGCGATTATTGTTGGCATTGCGCTTGGAATCATGATTACACGGGTTAAACCACTGAAAGGGATTACGCTTGGTGCTGCGGGGATTCTTCAGACAATACCTAGTCTGGCGATGCTCGGATTTATGATTCCTCTATTTGGCATAGGGATGAAGACGGCAGTTGTAGCTTTGTTTCTGTATTCACTGCTGCCAATCATCCGCAACACCTACACGGGAATTACTGATGTGGATCCGTCTATAGTGGAAGCGGCCCGGGGAATGGGAATGAAGAGCTGGCAAATTCTATTCAGGGTTCAACTCCCTTTAGCTTTAAGTGTAATTATGGCGGGGATCCGTACTGCTGCAGTTATTAATGTCGGGACAGCAACACTGGCAGCCTTTATCGGTGCTGGCGGATTGGGTGAATTTATTTTCTTAGGTATTCAACGGAACATCGAAGCTCTAACCTTACTTGGCGCTATTCCGGCCGCGATTCTTGCACTCGTGCTGGATTATCTACTCGGATTGCTTGAAAGATTAACGACTCCAAAGGGATTGAAAGTATAACTAAAACTCTAGTCTTGAAAGAATATAAAAGGGGAGATTATATATGAAAATTCCAAAATTGATGACAGGCGTTCTAACTACAGTATTAATGGGGACGTTACTTGCTGGGTGTGGTGGCGGGAATAATAACGCTGCTGCGGGTAACAGTGGAGAAATCACGATTGGCTCCAAAAACTTCACGGAGAATGTTCTACTCGCTCATATGATGGCAGATCTGATAGAAGATAAAACAGATATTAAAGTGAAGCGTCAGATGAACTTGGGAGGCTCTAATGTAGCTTGGAGTGCGCTTGAGAATAATAATATCCAGCTATATCCGGATTACACCGGAACCATTGTAGCCAATTACTATCAAGAGGAGACGGGAAACTCTGAGGAATCGTTGGCAAAAACCAGAGAACTGCTTGAAAAAGATGAAATGGCCTTTCTGGATCCATTCGGCATAAATAATACCTATACTTTAGCTGTTAGTCGTGAAACGGCTGAGAAGTACAATCTAAAGACTTTCAGCGATTTGGCCAAAGTATCTGGAAATATGGTTCTTGGCGTAGAGTTCGAGTTCTTGGATCGTGAGGACGGATACCCCGGTATCCAAAAACTCTACGGAATGGATTTCAAGCAGAGCAAAGGAATGGACCATGGTATCATGTACCGTTCGATTGACGATGGGGAAACAGATGTAACCAATGCATACGCGACGGATGCACAAATTAAAGTACATGATCTGGTGATTCTGCAGGATGATAAGGAATTCTTCCCACCTTATGATGCAGGACCGATTATTCGTCAGGAAACGTTAGATAAATACCCTGAATTGAAAGGCGTCTTAAATCAATTGAACGGACAAATCAGTGACGAAGAAATGCAGCAATTGAACGCAGAAGTTGATGTGGATGCGCTCAAGGAAGAGGATGTAGCTCGTAATTTCCTGATCAAAAAGGGATTAATAGAAGGCTAAATATGAAATATAAACTAAAGCAGGCTAGGGAATTTCCTAGCCTGCTTCTTTGCTGATTATTTATAGGTCTGTCTAGTTTCTGAAGTAGTCTGCCAATCCTTCGGCGATAGCCTTGGCTGCTTTTTTCTGATAGGAGGATTTACGGACAATTGACTCATCTGTAGGGTTGGTAAGAAATCCGAGTTCAACTAAGGTAGCTGGAATTCGATTCTCCCTTAGGATGTGATAATCACCAAAGGATAACCCATTGCTCTTTAGACCGATGCCTTGTCCCAGCCGGGTTTCAATCGCCCGTGCCAGCTTTAGATCATCGGACTCGGAGTAAAAGAAGGTTAGTGTCCCAGATACTTTTTTCGGAGAGGAATTATAATGAATGCTTACAAATGCATTTGCACGCAGGTCCTCACTCATCTGAACACGCCGTGCGAGCGTAGGCTTCTGATCCTCCCGGGTACGTGTCATCTCAACCCGTGCACCTTTAGCTAAAAGGGCATCGCGGAGATAAAGTGCGGTTTGCAGGTTCAAATCCTTCTCCATGGTGTTATATGTAGTGCCGAGCATTCCCGGATCACTGCCGCCATGACCGGGATCTACGACGATTAATTTTCCTCGTAAATTTCCTGTGTGCGAAATGCTGCTTGTAGTGCTTGTGCTTCTTGGCGTGGTTCCAGATCGGATGTATTGTGCTGCGACCCAACCGATGTCACCGCTAGCTGTTCGAATTCGTGCCCAATCGTTCTGACGAAGGAGGAGGATAGCTGTATCCTTAGCTTTTAAAGAACCGAGTACCTTATATTGTGTGCCTGGACCGCTTCGAACGCGTAGTGAATCTGCCGTAACTGTAACCTTTGTGGTACTACTCAAGGCGCTGGTTGAGGTGGAAGAAGTAGTGCTGGGTTTGGAAGCTACCGATGATCCAGAAGCGCCAGATTGCTTGGAGCTATTGTTCACCTTTTTAAGGTAATAGCCGGCTACCCAGCCAGAGGTGTTCCCCGTCTTAACCTTCAACCACCCGTGTTGTTCATCGGTCACAGTTACTTTTGCTCCGTTCTTAATAGATCCTACAACAGTTGCATTCTTTGCCGGCTCACTGCGTACATTTAAAGAGTTCGCGTATACCTGAGCGGTATAACTAACTGCTGCCGTTTTAGCTTCAGCAGGCTGTGACGCTGTTATACCCATAAGGCTTGCTGCAAGCAATGTGACACCTATCATTTTTTTCATAGTATCCTCGCTTTTTCAAAGTAGTCGTAATTTTTTACCCACTTTACGAGGTTTAGAATAATATTTTTTGAGAAATTTATGAGAACTTGGCCTCTTTTCCGGTGGTCTAAAGACTTGTATAATTATTACATATTGGGAAGGATGAAGGAGCACTGCCGTGACTAAACCAAAGCTATTCATTGGATCTTCCAGAGAATCCATACGTTATGCAAGAGCGATTCATGAGCAGCTGAAGAGGGATGCTGAAGTACATCCTTGGTATGCCAATGCCTTTCGAGCGAATGAATACACGATGGAGGCACTGGAGAGAAATTTGGATGAGAGCGATTTTGCCGTATTTGTGTTCTCGCCAGATGATGTCGCCAAAATACGCGGTAAATTTTATTATGTGACTCGTGATAATACGGGGTTTGAAATGGGATTGTTTTGGGCCAGATTACGGCGTAATCGCGTCTTTTGCTTAGTGCCGGATCAGGTGACTGCCCGCGACGATTTAATCCCTGGACAGAATGTTGAAGAATATCATCTGTTGTCCGATTTATCGGGAATTACAGCTTTAGAGTATGAGATGCACCATGATAATCCTACGGCTGCTGTGGATGTGAGCTGTGGTAAGATTATTGATAGTGTCCAGGGGTTTGGAAAATTCCGTGACCCGGTGAAAGATTTAGAGCAGCTAAAGATGGAATTAAGGCGCAAAGAAAGTATCCTTCATTTTTTTTGGCAATATAATAGTAATGTGACCATCTCTGAGGATGGAGAGAAGTATCACGCACTCAGTGAGGCGATCCGCAATTCTTTCTTACCTCCGAAGCATTGTCGTGTGATCGGTGCTGCGATTTGGCAGGCTCGAGAGAAAGAACAGCTTGTTCAGGTGGGAGGAAATGTCGGACGTGGGCACTCCTATTCCTTGACTGTTACGAAAGGGAATGAGAAGCAGCCTAGTGTGGTAGATGCATTTTTATCGAGCAAATGGACTTTTTTTCAACGCACGGAAGTTGCGGAGGTATATATCCTATGCTATCCTCTAGGTAAGAAGTATGTTCTTTCCGTACACTTTTCAGGGAGTGATGGATTATCTGCGGATGATCTTAAGGCGGTAGTTGCGAATAATCAGGATTTATTCCGTACCATCAATCATTTAGTAGGGGAGGATTCAGCATGAAGCGAATAAAGGGTATTAACAACTTATCGGGTGCTGTTCTCCGCTCTGCAAGTGGTGGAAGCAGGAGTGCAGAAGATAATAAGAATACCACAAGCAAAACAGGGTCGAGCCATTCCGCTCAGCAACCAGCTTCAGCTCAAATTTATACTGCGCCTTCTTTAGATGGTGGAGACGATGAATATAAGAAGCTTATTAGCGGGAAGGTAGACAACAATAAACCATCCTTTGCGTGATGAGCATAAGTGCTGTCTCAAAAGTAGTGAATCTACTTAGGGGGCAGCTTCTTTTTTTGAGAGTAATTAGGGAAAAACTCCCTGAAAATAGCTGATAATTACTCTAAATGAGTGAAATCAGGGAATTCCTCCCTAAAAATCGGGGGAATATCTATATTTACCGCCGAATCAGGTTAATTATAGGGAGGTATTCCCTAATTGTTAGTCTATTGAGTAGAAATCTCCGATTTTCAGGGAGATATTCCCTAATTCTTGAGCAGAGCATCCGGTTCACTTCTTACAGCAAGACACAATGTTGCAACAGCACAAAAAGCACTTCTCCACGAGCGGGAGAAGTGCTTTTTTATTAACTGGTACAGCCCCTCAGTTCTATCGGCTATTCTTCTTGGCAATCTCACGTCGTACGACAGGGGCGACCTCAGTTGCCAATAGTTCAATAGCTTTGGCTACCTTGGCGTAAGGAAGGCCGCCGATGTCGAGCTGAGTCATAAAGCGGCTATGGCCGAACAGCTCATGCTGATAGAGGATTTTTTCAATAATTTGCTGCGGGCTACCTACAGCCATCGTGTTATCAGCAGATACATATTGCCCAAAGTCGTCACGAGATACATTGTATTCTTGACCAGGTTTTGGGCTGATGGAATTACGATAACTATAGTAGTATGGGTAATATTCATCGAGCGCTTGCTGTGAAGTTTCGGCAATGTAGCCGTGGCTAGTAATCGCAATCTTTAAAGATTCAGGGGCATGACCCGCCTGAATTCCAGCGCGTCGATAAGTTGCAGCAAGCTCTTGGAAAGGTTCTGGACTACCGCTAAGAATGGCGATGGCCATTCCAGTCCCGAGTACCCCAGCTTTTTCCGCGCTTTCAGGAGAACCACCTACACCTATCCATACAGGAAGGCTTTGCTGAAGAGGGCGTGGTGCAATCTCAGAATCCTTCAAGGATGAGCGGAAGGAACCCTCCCAGTTCATAATTTCATGCTTATTAAGCTCGAGAAGCAGATTAATATTCTCGGCGAATAGTCGATGATAGTCTTCAAGTTCGTACCCAAAGAGCGGAAAAGATTCCACAAAAGCACCACGTCCAGCAATAATCTCTGCACGGCCATCTGATAGTAAATCAAGTGTGGCGAAATCCTCGAATACGCGCACGGGATCAATGGTGCTTAATACAGTAGTGGCGCTCGTCAACTTGATTCTGCGGGTAACCTGGGAGATGGCTGCCAGCACGACTGGAACCGAAGAAATCGCAAAATCAAGACGATGATGCTCACCTACACCGAATACATCAAGCCCCGCCTCATCCGCCAGCTTGGCCGCAGCTACAACTTCGTCGAGTCGTTGTTTCGGGCTGATCTTATTCCCGGTATGACAATCAGCTACAATGTCTCCTAAGGTGTAGATACCGAATTCAAAATCGGATGCTGGTGCTGTGGTTACCTCGTTACTCATGATTACAAACCCCTTGTTATTCATATATTTGATAAAGCTTGTTCGTTTATAGAAGAATGTGATTATTATAACACAATAACTTACAAATTGTAAGTTTATGAGTAAATGTTTTGATTTCTGCTCTTTAGGATGTCAAAATGAGGAATAATAATCCATGTTCTTACATCCTGCTCGTCATTAGTATTATATTTTATTTTGAGAATCTATCCAATTGAAGCATTTATATGAGGAGGCGTGTGGTGGTGAGAGGAACATTATTGAAGTCATATCTTCGTACTGTGATTATTGGTTTAGGGGTATTGCTTATGGTAAACCCGGTACAAGCTGCTGCGGTTGATTCGCACACTTCCTTTATAGGCTCGAATTTAGATGATTATTATGTAAATTTGTCTGCTGCGAAGGTTGAGTGGTCCACTACGATGGATTTGCCAACGCTAGGAGATATAGCGACGGACTACATTATGGGCAAGGGCGTAGTTGCAGTCGGTGCGGGCAAAGCTTTTATCCTACAAAAGGGTCAGCTTTTAGCCATTAACGCTCAGACGGGAAAAGTAATGTGGAAATATGGCTCCAAATTAAAGACACCGTTACTTTACCAAGATGGAGTGGCCTATGTGACTTCAGAAGCAGGCACAATCTATGCAGTTAACGCGGCTACCGGAAAAAATAAATGGAGTTCATCGGCAAACAGCAAAGGCATCAGCCAATTAGTTATTGATAAAGATCAGCTTTTTGCTGCCAATGGTGATATTCAAGCCTACAATCTGAAGGATGGGAAACTGCAGTGGCGTGATAATTTCGGTGAAAAGCTGTATGAACCGTTCATGGTTGAGGGAAACCTGATATTAGCTCAAAACTCAGAATCCGGAGCGTATACGTATGACATTCTACATGCCTTTGATCGAACAACGGGTAAGGAGCTTTGGAATAACAAGGATCATTATTTTCCGATTACTGAGATTAATGGAACGCTTATAACACAACGTAAGGCTACCTTATTCGACGCTCTTCCTCTTACTACACTCGACAGTTTGGATGTTAAGACAGGTAAAGTAGTGAAGACGGTAGTTTATAACCCTGCTAATATTGACCCAAATGATCCCGAAGCACCAAAGGGGGGCATTGCTTGGAGTGACGGTGACAGAATTTTTATAACAGGACAAAAAGGTGTCTACAGCTATCCAGTCAATGCTGATCCTGCTACCGTAACACGCGATAATTATTCTTACGAATCCATCGGAGCTAAGTTATCCTACGCCGCTGGTCCTTATGATGGAAGAATTCTTTTTAGTAACGAACAGAGCATTTATGGTGTTAAAATGGCGAATAAATCAGCGGTTCAGTACAGTGGAATCAGCAATCCGATTGCCCGCTTCGATCTGCTCGGACATGGCATGTATGTAGCCCAGACTGACGGCAAATTAATCGCGATAGATTTGATTTCCGCAAAACCGGTTGTGCAGCTCAAAACATCAGGTAGAGTGTTCGGCCCAACCTTGCTGGAAAGCGGTATGATTATTGTGCAGAGCAAAGGTATTTTGACCGCTTTTAAGGAGCCTCAGGTTTTGAAAATGAAATAATCGACTCCATAAAAAAACGGCTCTCCGATAAATACTCGGCAGAGTCGTTTTTTATGGAGTAATCCACAATTCCAGTGCGAAAAATACAAATCTATTTTATGATAAATAGGTTATATAATGAGTAGGTTGTACCATTAATGAAATTAGATAGAAGGACCGGGGGATATCATGGAACAGCAAGCGATTTGGGCAATAGGTATTTTTCTACTGATTTATGGACTGATTATTTCTGAGAAAATTCACCGTACGATCTTAGCGATGTTAGGCGCTATTGTTATGGTAGCGATGGGCATTGTGGATCAGGAGACGGCACTACATCACATTGATTTTAATACCATCGGATTACTTGTAGGCATGATGATGATTGTAGGGATTACTGCTGAGACAGGACTTTTTAAATATGCGGCAGTGAAATCAGCAAAGCTGGCGAAAGGGAAGCCGAGAAGAATCCTGATTGCTTTGTTTGTTGTTACTGCTGTGGCATCTGCTTTCTTGGATAATGTTACAACAGTGCTACTTATGGTGCCTGTTACCTTCAGTATTACAAGGCAACTGCGTATAAATCCGCTGCCTTTTTTGATGTCACAAATTATTGCATCAAATGTCGGTGGGACGGCAACATTGATCGGAGATCCACCGAATATTATGATCGGCAGCGCTGTGAAAGAGCTGACGTTTATGTCCTTTATCAGCAATCTAACACCTGTGATTGTCATCATTATGTTAGCGTATATCCCGCTTTTACTACTGATGTTTAGTAAGCAAATTAAATCCACTCCGGAATTGCAGCAAAGTATCATGAACATGGACGAGAAGGCAATGATTACGGATCATAAGCTGCTGCGAAAATGCCTTACCGTACTTGGATTTACGATTATAGGCTTCTTTTTACATCAGGCGCTACATTTGGAGTCCGCTACGGTTGCCTTAGCGGGGGCTTTTTTACTGCTCTTATTAACTGGAGGAGAACACATGCTGGAAAAAGCTTTTCACAGCGTGGAATGGATTACGATCTTCTTTTTTATCGGACTGTTTGTTTTGGTATCAGGACTCGTCGAGACAGGTGTCATCGCGGAGCTGGCTGCCAAAGCGATTGATTTAACGGGTGGGGATGTGCTCATGAGCTCGATGATGATCTTATGGGTCAGTGCAATTGCTTCTGCGTTTCTTGATAATATTCCTTTTGTAGCAACGATGATTCCTTTGATACAGGAGATGGGGCAGATGGGGATTACCAATCTGGAGCCCCTCTGGTGGAGTCTAGCCTTGGGTGCCTGCTTGGGTGGCAATGGTACATTGATCGGTGCCAGTGCTAATCTGATTGTTGCTGGTCTAGCTGGAAAAGAGGGTTATCCGATTACATTCATGAAGTATTTGAAGGTGGGTTTCCCTTTAATGCTGCTGTCCATTGTGATCTCAAGCATATATTTATATTTAAGATATTTGATGTAAACAAGTGTGTCTGAAAAAAGTTTTATTGTTGACAGCTTTTCAAATGGATGATATTTTAAATATTATAATTCCAATTGATTTACTTTGAATAAAAATTACCGACTGTTCCTACAGAGGTATTGCGAATGTAAAAGCGCAATACCTCTGTTTTTTTGTATACAGAATTTAAGGAGGGGTCACGATGGGAGAAGCGTTGCTGTCGATTTCAAATCTAAATAAACGTTTTGAGACTACCGGAGGGCATGTTCAGGCACTGTATAATGTTGATCTCCATGTGCAAGAGGGTGAATTCATTACGGTCATCGGGCCCAGTGGCTGTGGCAAAAGCACGCTGCTGCGCATCGTGGCCGGTTTGGACAGTGGATATACGGGGAGTGTTACCTTAGGAGGGACGGAGATTGGGGGTCCCGGAATCGATAAGGGATTTATTTTTCAAGAGCATCGTCTCTTTCCTTGGCTCACCGTAGAGAAGAATATTGCTTCTGATTTGCCGCTAGGCAACAAAGAAATTAGACGCAAGGTCGATGAGTTAATTGATCTCGTCAAGTTAAATGGGTTTGAGAAATCCTATCCCCGGGAGTTATCGGGAGGGATGGCCCAGAGGGTGGCGATAGCCCGTGCGCTACTGCGAAATCCCAAAATCCTGCTGCTGGATGAACCGTTTGGTGCACTGGATGCGTTCACTAGAGCGCATATGCAGACGGTGTTACTGGACATTTGGCGGGCCAACAAAACAACCATGATTTTTGTAACGCATGATATTGATGAGGCTGTATTTCTAGGTAATCGGGTAGTGATTTTAGAACCTCGCCCCGGGAAAATACGTAAGATTGTCCCGGTTGATTTGCCGTATCCACGTAAAAAAACAACGTCTTCCTTTCAAGAGCTACGCCTGAAGGTGCTGAATTATTTTGAAAAAGTCGATGAGCTTGAGCTTATTGACGGGGCAGGAATATAAATATGTCGACCATACCAATGGAGACCTCCGAAAGTGTTCAATATTCGAGGGTCTCTTTTTGTTATTTAAAGAGATTGTAAAGCTAAAAAAGGTGGGTGCAGAGCATGACAAACCGGGCTATAGCCGTAAGAACTTCCGGACGCCCCGGAAAGGTAACAACATTTGGACTGGGCCTTCTGCTGCCGGGCACTGTGCTAATTCTGTGGCAGACCCTTGGACACTATGGAATGATCTCAGAGATGCTGTTCCCGACGCCGTATACCATTGCAGAATCATTTGTAACTTTGGCTGCTTCAGGGGATTTATGGCCGAACTTTAGGATCAGCTTGGTCAGAGCCCTTGCCGGATTCCTGCTCGGTGGTGGACTTGGTCTGCTATTAGGCATTCTCGTAGGTCTGTTCCGCAGATCAGAGAAATTGCTAGATCCATCCCTGCAAATGATTCGCATGATACCAAGCTTGGCGGTAGTGCCGCTATTCATTTTATGGTTCGGGATCGGTGAGGAGTCTAAAGTGCTGTTGATTGCTAAAGGAGCATTTTTTCCGCTTTATATTAATACGTTCATGGGCATTCGCGGCGTGGATAACAAGCTGTTCGAGGTATCTCGAGTGCTTGGATTCAGCCGGTTAAAACAGGTTGTAAGACTAGTACTTCCAGCGGCATTGCCGAATATTATTCTCGGAGTGCGCCTTTCCTTGGGGCTCTCTTGGTTAGGTCTGGTAGTCGCAGAGCTGATTGCTTCCACTTCAGGCATCGGGTATATGATGTCGGACGCGCGTCAATTCGCGGATACACCTGTGGTGTTCGTGGGAATTATTATTTTTGCCATTGCAGGACTGGTGAGTGATTCTGTTGTTCGCTACATTGAACGCCGGCTGCTGAGATGGCAGGACAGCTATCGCGGATAAACAGAAAACGCGCAAGAAACGAAAGGGGGATGCGCCATGAGCGATGGAGTAGAAGCTATTTTGAATAACACTACAAGAGCAAGAGAATCGCTAGATAGCAGTGATATTGCTCCTTTATCGACTAAGAAATTGGAGAAATCCGCGGTACCTATAGTATGGAAATCTCTACTGTCAGATTGGGGAACGGGCGCTATCATTCCGGTGGTGACAATAGTACTTTGGCAGCTGGCAGGAAGCACCGGATTGATCTCCGCGCAGTTTCTGCCGACTCCATTGTCGATCGCCAGAGCTTTTACAGGCCTATTGGTGACTGGAGAGTTAACTCATCACCTAGGTGTCAGTATGGGGAGGGCGGGAGTTGGATTTCTTATCGGAGGCGTTCTAGGCCTTCTATTCGGAGTACTGACTGGCTTGTTTCGCAGTGTGGAATATGTGCTCGATCCTAGTGTACAGGTTCTTAGGCTTGTTCCTCATCTAGCTATAGCACCGCTAATTATTTTGTGGTTCGGCTTTGGGGAGATGTCCAAAGTAGTGATCATTCTGACAGGGTCATTCTTTCCGCTCTATATTAATACGTTTATGGGCATCCGCAATGTGGACAATAAGCTGTTTGAGGTGTCCCGGGTGTTAGGATTTAGCCCTTATCAGAGGCTGCGCAGGCTGATATTACCGGCAGCATTACCCGGGATTTTGTTAGGATTGCGGCTGTCATTGGCTGTAGCATGGATCGGTCTTGTTGTAGCTGAACTCATTGGATCACAATCCGGCATTGGATTCCTGATCAATGAGGCGAAGCAGAACTCTAATACAGAGGTTGTGTTTGTAGGCATTATTATCTTTGCTATTGTCGGCAAGCTAATCGATTCTTTGTTCCGAATCATTGAACGCAAGTGCCTGTTCTGGCGCGATAGTTACGAAGGGTAAATCATTTGAGGAGGTCTTGAGCTATGAGTGGATCGATACAAAAAGGGTTGTTGAATTTGGTGGCGGATGTGCTTGTTATAGGCGGAGGCCCTGCAGGAACATGGGCAGCCCTTACGGCCTCAGCGAAGGGGGCGAAAGTTGTCCTTGCAGATAAAGGCTACTGCGGTTCGAGCGGTGCAACGGCCCCCTCAGGAACAGGAGTCTGGTATGTGAAGCCGGATGAGAAGCTCCGGGAGGAGGCCAAAGCAAGTCGTTATACATTGGGCGGTCAGTTGGCTGAATCCCGCTGGATGGACCGAGTGCTAGACCGTACCTATGCCAATATGAACAAACTTGGCGTTTCAGGATATCCATTCCCTGTAGATGAGCAGGGTAACCAGTATCGTAAGAGTCTTCAGGGACCGGAATATATGAAATTAATGCGTAAGCTTGTGAAAAAAGCGGGCGTTAAAATTCTAGATCATAGTCCAGCCATGGAGCTCCTAGCGGATGAGCATGGCGTAGCTGGAGCGGCTGGAGTCCATACGCAGAGTGGTGACACCTGGACTGTTCAGGCAGGAGCGGTTGTCATTGCAACTGGTGGGTGTGCTTTTCTAAGTAAGGCTCTCGGCTGTAACGTGTTGACCGGAGATGGCTATCTATTTGCAGCTGAAGCTGGGGCGAACTTGTCCGGCATGGAATTCTCCAATGCCTATGCTATCTGCCCTACGTTCTCCTCTGTAACCAAGACAGCATATTACAACTATGCCAGCTTTTATTATGAGGATGGAAGCATTGTGGAAGGGGCGGGTTCCAAGAAAGGGCGTTCAGTTATCGCTCGGAATCTGCTAGCAGGCAATCAGGTGTATGCCAAGCTGGATGGAGCGCCCGAGGATTTAAGACCGCTGCTGCGGGTGGCGCAGACGAATTTTTTCTTGCCCTTTGATCGACAAGGGATCGATCCTTTCAAGGATGCTTTTCCGGTTACGCTTCGTCTCGAAGGAACGGTTCGTGGGACGGGTGGTATTCATATCACGGACGAAAGCTGTGGCACAGGTGTTCCCGGACTTTATGCGGCAGGAGATGCAGCTACCCGTGAGCTAATTTGCGGGGGATTTACTGGTGGTGGCAGCCATAATGCGGCTTGGGCTATGTCATCCGGCAGTTTTGCAGGAGAAGGTGCAGCTGTCTATGCGCAGAGCCTTGGCTCGAATGCAGCGTACCGTAATCCAGTCGGCTTATCATCTTCTCCACTGGTTCATCAAGAAGTGAAGCCTGGAGTATCAGCTCATACGTCAGAGGTTGTGTCTGCTGTGCAGGCTGAAGTGAAGCCGTATGACATTAATTTATTCCGTACGGATAAAGGGCTGACCTCTTCATTAGGTCGTCTGGATGAATTGTGGAAAGATCAGCGTAGCCGTGAGATTCAGCGAACACCTGAAGGGGTTAAAGCGCGTGAAGCTGAAGCCATGACTGCAACCGCCCGCTGGATGTACAATTCCGCGCTTGCCCGTACGGAGACGAGGGGCATGCATAAGCGTGAAGATTTTAAGGGAACGGATCAAGAACAGCATCATCGCTTGATTAGCGGTGGATTGGATCAGGTATGGGTGAAGACAGAAGCCGTGGCCAAGGAGGGTGTTCTATCATGATTGAGGTGATCAGCGCTGCCAGATGTGTAGAGTGCAACCAATGTGTATCGGTCTGCCCGACCAATGTCTTCGAACGGGTAGAGGATGGCATTCCTATTATTGCCCGGCAGAGCGATTGCCAGACTTGCTTTATGTGTGAGCTGTATTGTCCTGTGGATGCTCTCTACGTTGCGCCAGATTCAGAGAAAGTGATTGGGGTGACAGAGGCAGGGCTAGAGAAGCAGGGATTACTTGGTGGTTATCGTGAAAAGGTAGGCTGGGGCAAAGGCAGACAACCGGTAGCAAGTCATGACTTTATGTACAAATTGGCGTCGAGGGCAGGGTTCTGACCTTGATTAAGATTAAGATAAATAACATAAATCTAGGGGGAGAAAGAAATGAAACCAGCGTACAGAGAGATTCAAGGGAAACGTTCTAAAAGGATACGATTTGCACTTTTAACTACGATTATGATGGTTATGCTGGTTCTTCAGGCTTGCGGAAATAACGCTGGAGGAAATGGAGCATCTGCATCCGGCGGCTCTAGTACAGAGAAATCTGGAGGCAAAGCCGAAAGTAACGTTCCAGCGGTACTGAACTTTGGTTTTATAGGCTCTAATAAGCTGAATGTGCCAGGTGGCGCGGAGGGCTGGGGCTTTTATAAAGGGATCATTCAAGAAGAGTTGAAGAAATATGGCATTACTGAAGTGAAGCTTACGGGCTTTCCAAACGGTCCTGATCAGACAGAATCCTTAATTAGTGGTCGATTAGATATCGGCAGCCTTGGGGATACACCTGCTATTATTGCTTATGCTTCTGGGGCCAAGACACGTCTGATTTCACAATCCTCAGCCAACACTATCGGTTATCTAATCGGTAAGAAGGATGGACCAAAGACGGTGAAGGAACTGCAAGGGAAGACTATAGCCATTCAAAAAGGCTCTTTCATGCACCGCTATGTGGTTGGGTTACTTCAGGAGGAAGGCGTAACTGACTATAAACTCGTGCATATGCTCATTCCGGATGCTACCGCAGCTTTGGCCCGTGGAGATGTAGATGCTACGACTAATTTGGGTGTACCTGCGCTGAAGTTAATTGACCAAGGTTACACTCACTTAGACGATGCCTCGAAGCATCCGAACTTGCTCGGCACTAGTGCAACTGTCGTGTCCGAGGATTATCTGGCGAAATTCCCTGACTTTCCGAAGGCGTGGAACGAAGCCCGTGAGAAAGCCTTGGCGGATTTGAAACAACACGAGGATGAATATTATCAATTTTTGGCTGAAATCGGAGATACAACGCCAGAGCTGGCGAAGCAAGTAAATCCAATTAGTGATATCAAAGATACCGCGTTCACTGACGAAGGAACCAAGCTACTGGAGGGTACCAAGAACTTCCTTGTCGAAGAAAAATTAGCGAAAAAAGACTTCAATATTAGCGATTGGCAGCTGAAATAACAATTGCTTGGAAAGCGCAAATGCTTGGGAGGAAAAGATATGTCGCAGCTTAAGAAGGAAATGACAGTGGATGTGCTCGTGCTTGGCGGAGGTCCCGCAGGAGCTTGGGCGGCATGGAGTGCAGCGTCGCAAGGTGCAAAGGTAGTCTTGGCCGATAAGGGCTACTTGGGCACAAGCGGCGCCACTGCTCCGGGCGGTACAACGCTGCTCGTTATCCCTCCAATTGCCGAGCTGCGTGAGCAGGCGGTTCAATCCAGACTAAAATCTGGTGGATATCTGTCGGAGAACGCTTGGATTCACCGCGTGCTGGATCAGGTAGAGCAGAATCTGGCTCTAGTTGAGAAGTGGGGGTATCCTTTTCCGAAGGATGAAGAAGGTAACTCGCTGCGTATACATCTGCATGGACCAGAGTACATGAGGATTATGCGAAGAGTTGTCCGCAAAGCGGGAGTCACGATCCTCGATCAGTCGCCAGCGCTAGAGCTTCTTCATGATGAACATGGGGTTGGCGGGGCGCGTGGGATCAACCGTCTGACAGGGGAGTCTTGGGAAGTAAAGGCCAATGCCGTTGTGATGGCAACCGGAGGCTGTGCTTTTCTCAGCAAAGGTCTTGGCTGCAACGTATTGACAGGCGAAGGGCTGTTGATGTCCGCTGAGGTGGGAGCTGATTTGTCAGGCATGGAATTCAGCCGTCAGTACGCTCCGAGCTTTGCAGATGGAACGGTAACACGTGGCCGTATGCTAGCGTGGGCTACGCTTTATGATGCGGACGGTCATCCGTTGCATAAAGGGGATCGAACTTTTGGCAGCATCCCTGAAATGATGCTCAAGGGGCCGGTTTATGCTTCGCTCGATCTGGCAGATACAGCGGAGAAACAGGATTTTCTGCGAAAAGCGCATCCGATTTTCTTTATGCCGCTGGAGCGGGCGGGAATTGATGCGTTTAAGCAGAAATTCCCGCTCACCCTGCGCTATGAGGGCACGATGCGCGGCACTGGGGGTCTGCGCCTTACGGGCACGGACTGCCGAACGACCGTGCCCGGACTCTATGCGGCCGGAGATGCCGCATCTCGCGAGAAAGTGACCGGCGCCATCTCCGGCGGCGGGGCTTATAACGCTTCCTGGGCCATATGCAGCGGAAGCTGGGCAGGTCAGGGAGCCGCGCAGCATGCGCGGTCCTGCCGAGGGCAGGCGAACAGCCGCAACCTGACCGCAGCGGGACGCTACGGTTTGGCGGCTGGCACCGACACCTCGGAAACGCTGGAGGTGAAGCCGCTAGTCGCGGCGATCCAGCGTGAAATCTTACCGCTGCAGATTAATTATTTCCGCAGCGAGCCGGGCATTTCTTCAGCCTTGAAGCGGCTGAATGCCTTGATGCCCTTGTTGAACGGGCGCGTTCCCGCCACCGTACAGGGCATCGTGCAAGCACGCGAAGCCGCGGCTATGCTCGCGGTCGGCAGATGGATGTACACCGCCGCGCTGGCCCGGAAGGAGACGCGCGGCCTGCAAAAGCTCGCGGAATATCCGGAGCTTGATCCGCGTCAAACCCACCGGCTGATTGTATCCGGTATAGAGCAAATAAGCATCAGTACCGAGGCTGTGCCCCATGCTCATGAACTGAATCAACTAAAGGAGGGGCAGGCGATATGATCGAACTAATCAGCGTGGAACGCTGCGTGGGTTGTAAACTGTGTACGAAAGTATGTCCGACAAACGTATTCGAAATGCAGGGGAAGATTCCGGTTATTGCGCGTCAGGAAGATTGCCAGACTTGTTTTATGTGTGAAGCTTATTGCCCTGTAGATGCACTTTATGTAGCGCCACAGGCAGATCAGCTGATCGGTGTAAATGAGGAGGCGCTAATCCAGACAGGGTTGCTAGGGAGCTGGCGGGCTGAGATCGGCTGGGGACCGGGCGCTAATGGCTCAATGGCTGAAAGGGATACCACCCCTTATTTTGAAGTGTTTACCGAGCAGTACCGTACGTGAAAAAGCCGCCCAGAGTTGGAGTCTGGGCGGCTTATTGTTGTATAGAAATTCAATCTATGTAGGCCTTTGTCCCGGGATTTCCACCGCGAAGAGCGGTTTCAATCAAGAAATCTGGGGACAACAGCGGCCGGAAGTCCAATTATTCACCGCAGTGACTACTATGCTTTAAGTTGATATCATTAGTTCGGTATATATCTAAAAAAACTATAGCAGTGCTTCGATCGCTGGCTCAATATCCAGCGGATCCACAGTAGATTCGAATCTTGTAATTACATTGCCTTCGCGATCAATTAGAAATTTAGTAAAGTTCCATTTGATTTCGTCATTGTTCAGTGCTTCCGGATCTTTGCTCTCAAGCATGCTTTGAAGCAGCTTTCCTGAAGAATGGTTCATGTCGAAGCCTTCAAATCCAGCCTGCTCAGTAAGGTGAGTGAAGAGGGGATGTTTATTTTCGCCCTTTACTTCAACCTTCTCAAAGAGAGGGAACGTAACGCCGTAATTGATTTGGCAAAATACATTCACTTCTTCATTGCTGCCAGGCTCCTGTTCCCCAAACTGATTGGAAGGGAAACCGAGAATTTGGAAGCCGCGATCTTCGTATCGCTCATAGAGCTTTTGCAGGTCGGAGTATTGGTGGGTAAACCCACACTTACTTGCTGTATTCACAATCAAAAGTACTTTACCTTTGTATTCCTCTAGTTCGATCTCTTTTCCTCGAATACTGCGTGCTGTATATGGATAAATGCTCATGCTGCTACATCCCTTCAGTTATGTATTGTCAACGCTAAAGCTGCCAGTGAATAAGAACAGGAAATATTTTCAATGATTTAATTGTAAACAATCAAAATATCGCTGTCAACTTCATACATAGAAAGGGATTGGAACCTTTTAATCAGTGGCAGAATAGTATGGGTATGGGTTATTTCATACTTCAAAGCCTATTCTAGTGAGTTGTTATAAGAATAATTGTATCTCATGTGATTTTATTGCGTTAAAGCTACTCAGCGTTCCATTATTATCTTGCATCGGAAACATTTTTTGATTAAGATAGCAGAAACCAGCGCAAAGACACGCTGACATAAATAAGACTATGACGAAGAGAGTAAGCATTATAGCGGATCTTAACAGGGAAGGCGTGCCGGAGACTGAGAGCACCCTCATGAGACGATTAATGCCGAAGTTCACTTCCGAGTCGGCCCCTGAAGTAGTTTGTCACAGGTCGTGACAGGTATGAGTAGGGAGGCCCGCGCCCCGCGTTACCGGGTTTAAGATAGAGTTAATCTTTAGTCGAGGGAATCCGATTTTCTATTCCTTTGTGCTAGTTTAAGGGTTAATTCTAAATAAGGGTGGTACCACGGCTCCTCGTCCCTTGCGACGGGGGGCCTTTTTGCGTTTCAAATTATAAATAAGAAGAGGGAGTGGAAGGGTAATGAGTAACGTGGAATTGGATGTTCTTAGAGGTCGTCTGGATGAAATTAATGGGCAATTGCTGGAGCTGATCTCCGAGCGGGCTAAAATTGTACAGGAGATTGGAGTAGTTAAAGAAAAGCAAGGTGTGCCTAAATTCGATCCAGAACGTGAAAAGAAAATGCTGGATCAGCTCGTAGCGAGCAACAAAGGACCTTTCACTAACGGAACCATCCGCAGCCTCTTCAAACAAATTTTTTCAGCATCTCTGGACTTACAATCCGATGAACATAAAAAAACTTTACTAGTAGCGCGTAAGAGTCACAAAGAAGACACTGTGATTGTTCTGCCGGGAGATGTTACTGTTGGCGGTCCTTCTTCACTGATGGTAGCTGGACCTTGCTCTGTGGAAAGTGAACTACAGACCCGCACCGTAGCTGCAGCACTGCAAAAAGCTGGTGTACGTGTTATGCGTGGAGGTGCCTTCAAGCCGCGGACTTCTCCTTATGATTTCCAAGGTCTAGGTATGGACGGCCTAAGAATATTACGTGAAGCAGCAAATGATTATGGTCTGCTGACCATCAGTGAAATTGTAGATCCAAGACATATTGAAGAGTCCTTAGATTATGTAGATATTATCCAGATCGGTGCACGGAACATGCATAATTTTGAGCTGCTTAAAGCGGTCGGAGAAGTCAATAAGCCTGTGCTGCTGAAACGCGGATTGGCTGCTACGCTCGATGAATTCATACATGCAGCGGAATACATCATGTCTCGTGGTAATACACAAATCATGTTGATTGAACGCGGAATTCGTACGTATGAAAAAGCGACCCGCAACACGCTCGATATCTCAGCAGTGCCTATTCTTAAGCAGGAATGCCATCTGCCAGTATTGGTCGATGTTACTCACTCCACAGGACGCAAAGATATTCTTATCCCTTGTGCAAAAGCCGCACTCGCAGCCGGAGCCGATGGTATTATGGTCGAGGTTCATCCTGATCCTGCAACTGCGTTGTCCGATGCTGCGCAGCAGCTGAATATTGATGAGTTCAACAACTTCTTTAATGAAGTGAAAGCTTCCGGACTATACCGGTAATCTAGAAATATAGAATTTGAATGATATTTCAAGGATTGGCTAGAAAATGAGGTGAATAAGCGCTTACAAGTCTATCTAATCTTTTTGTGAAGGTGAAGGCGGGTCGAGTACAATAAGGAACATTAGCGTTGCACCGGCCCCGGGTCTTTTTGAAAAGGCCTATATACCTTATTAGTCACAGGAGGAAATTAGATTTTGAAGCAGCTTACCTTAAATAATGGGTGGTTTTCTAACACTCGAACCGATATTTTATCGGGGATGACCGTAGCCGTTGCACTGATTCCTGAAGCGATCGCTTTTTCGATCTTGGCAGGAGTAAGTCCGATGGTTGGTTTATATGCCTCTTTTTGTATTGCAATTGTAACCGCACTTGCCGGAGGCAGACCCGGAATGATCTCGGCGGCTACAGGGGCTATGGCCCTATTAGTCGGAAGTCTCGTACTAGAGCATGGAATAGAGTATCTGTTCGCGGCAACTGTACTGGCTGGTGTGTTTCAGATATTGATGGGGATGCTAAAGCTGGGCCGATTCATCACTTTTTTGCCACAGCCGGTCATGACGGGGTTTGTCAACGCGCTGGCGATACTGATTTTCATGGCGCAGTTTACCCATTTTAAGGGACAAGGCTGGGTGATGTATGGACTGGTAGCTCTGACATTGCTTATTATCTATACGGTTCCTCGGTTTACCAAAGCCGTACCCTCAGCGCTTGTAGCGATTGTTATCGTTTCTATTCTTAGCATCGCTCTTCATCTGGACGTAAGAACCGTAGGGGATATGGGGAATATTACAGCAACTTTGCCACTATTCCATTTACCGCAGATCCCGTTCACGCTGGATACGCTGCTTATTATTTTGCCATATTCACTCTCGCTGGCCGTAGTTGGATTATTGGAATCACTGATGACTGCCACCTTAATAGACGATATTACGGGCACAGGTAGTGATAAGAACAGAGAGGCGAAGGGACAGGGGCTGGCGAATGTAGTCACTGGTTTTTTCGGAGGGATGGCAGGCTGTGCGATGATTGGCCAGTCAATGGTTAACATGAAGTCAGGAGGACGCACGCGTCTGTCCACGTTTGTATCAGGGATCTTTTTATTGTTCCTAATTATCGTACTTGGCGATGTGGTTAAGCAGATTCCGATGGGCGCGCTCGTTGGCGTAATGATAATGGTCTGTATCAGCACCTTTGAATGGGGCTCGCTTAAATCTCTAACCCGTGTTCCGCTTAGCGATGCGTTGGTTATGATTGTGACGGTTGTCACCGTGGTGGCTACAGACAATCTTTCTATTGGCGTTTTGTTTGGGGTTCTGCTAAGTGCTTTAACGTTTGCTTGGAAAATAGCTTCGATCCGTCTAACAGTTCAGGAAGCTGCCTCTTCCAAAACATATGCGGTTACCGGCCAGCTGTTCTTCGGCACGACAAGCCACTTCATTCATGAATTCGCCTACGATAGCGATCCCGATCATATTATTATCGATTTTTCACATTCCCATGTGTGGGACCAATCCGCAGTTCATGCCATAGCGAAGACGATGAGCAAATACGCCGTGCGTGGCAAAAAAGTCACCATTACCGGACTTAATGATCAGAGCTCACAGCTGGTTCAGCGGGTGGGACTATCCATATGAAAAAGATTGCGCTATATGCGCGATCTTTTTTTTATAGCAGATATTAACTGTAAGAGAAGACGAGCAGGGTTTTACTTTTGGTGCAAACTGATATAAAGTATAAAGTGGATAATGTTTATCCGCTTTATACGCGGTGGTATAGTCTACAGTTTATATTAAGCAATTTATGTAGATCGAGGTGCTGTACATGCATATGAAAACAGGGGTGGAACAGTCAGTGTATGCACTGGTTCTGCTTAACATGCTGCCGGACAAAGCGGTGTTGTCTGGAGAAGCGATTAGCCAGCAGCTCGGAGCATCGGCGACCTATTTTCAGAAACTGTTAAGAAAGCTGGTAACCGCAGACATCATCACGTCTGTTCCCGGCATTAAAGGTGGCTTTAAATTAAAGAAGAGACCTGAAGATATTCGTGTATATGACGTTTACCTTGCGGTGGAAGGACAGCAGTCGCTGTATTCATCCAATGGTATTCTGGTAGACATGTTGGATTTAGAGAAAGAAGATAGCTGCTGCCTGTTAACCAATCTGATGGAAGAAGCTGAATCCTCTTGGAAAGCTGTATTAAAGCGGGAAACTATTGCTTCGTTGTCGGAGGAAATGCGTGGTGAGCGCTTTAAAGATAAGATTGCAGCCTTAGAGGAATGGATCAGCAATAAAATGGTCATCTAACCAAAGAAGGGATGTATTCGCATGAGATTAAGCGTATTGGATCAGGCACCCGTGACAAGTGGTAACACAGCGGAAGGTGCTCTGAATAAAGCAGAAGAACTAGCTATTTTAGCAGATGAGTTGGGATATAGCAGAATGTGGATGGCAGAGCACCATGGCGGAAATACATTTGCTAGCTCAGCTCCGGAAGTAACGGCAGCCCGTTTAGCCGCTAAGACCAACCGTATTCGAATCGGCACCGGCGGTGTTATGATGATGCATTATTCTCCGCTTAAGCTGGCGGAAGTATTTAAAACGTTAAGTGCTTTTACCCCGGGGAGAATAGATTTCGGTGTGGGACGAGCTCCTGGTGGCGATACAAGTGCTATGTACGCTCTGTCTGAAGGCCGCGAGTTAATGCTGCATAACATGTATGATAAGCTTGGCATTACTATGCAGTTGCTTAGTGATCAGATTCCGGAAAGTGAGTTGTATGCCAAAAATCTTGCCGCTCCAACGAAGGTGGCGCTCCCTGAAGTGTGGTTGTTAGGCTCGAGCGGCAACAGTGCGCGAAAAGCAGCACAGATGGGAGTCGGATACTCCTTTGCGCAATTTTTTAATGGTGCGATGAGTAATGAGATTTTGGATGAATATCGGAATAACTACCAGCCTTCTATCTTCATGGACAAACCTGAGATTAGTGTATCCTATATGGTAACCACAGCAGAAACGAAGGAAGAAGCTGAGTATGAGGCATTACCGCAGGATATTTTTCGGTTGATGATGAGCAAGGGCAGAATTACTCAGGTGCTGACACCAGAAGAAGCTCAGAACATATCGTTATCGGAAATTGACCGGATGTCAATCAAGGAAAGCCGTAAGATTCATTTGGTTGGTGCGGTCAAAGACATCGCCGTACGCTTGCAAGAAGAACAAGCTCAATATGGTTTCCAGGAAGCGATGATATGCAGCATTCCGCATTCGCAGGAGAAACGTCTAGAGGTTTACCGACTACTGGCGCGTGAACTGCTAGGTTCTTGATTCTTTCTTCTCAAACCCGCATTTGATGCGGGTTTTTTGTATGCCCAATTTAGCTTTTTGATCGATGCATACCCTCAAAAGACAATAAATTAACCCTCCCGCCCCCTAAAAGTAACATTTGAAATTCTAACTTCATCTATGATTACTGAAAGATTTAATTTTAAAAAGAGGATAGGAAGTGAATAAGAGATGTTTCCTTTACATAAATCCGTTACGCTGACAGCTTTGCTTCTAATGAATCTGCTGGCAGGTTGCCAACATCAGGTTGACCCAACCCCCCTTCAATCGGCTAACGACTACCACACATCAAGACCGAAGCCAACAGACACCTCTGCTAACCTCATTAAGCTGGAGTGGATGCTGGTGGATACAATCCCCGTAGTCTCTCAACTAAGTGCTCCACCTACAGGCGCTACTTTGATTACAGAGAAGAAGCTGAATAATTTCGGAGGAGTCAAAGTGAAAGTGTATACGATGGTTAGTGACGAAGACTACGTGTATGCCAAAATTTCTACTTCCAAAGGACAATACAGTCTAGGGGCGATAGGAACTTATAATTATCGTCAGCCGGAGGATATCAAGGTAGAAGTGGTGGGGATTTTTAGCGAAAAGGTGCTGAAAATCACCGGTGGACTAGGAGCGAATAATTCGCTCACTAACTATTATTTAATCGACGAGAGTGGTAACCCCTCGGGATTGCTGCAGATAGATACCGGACATTCCAATGAGCTGGATGTTGATGGGGATGGATCTATTGAGGGTGTAGCCGCGCATGGAAATCCGATGAGTGCCTACATTTACCGCTGGAATGTTGATCACGCCGAGGTAACTTACGTTAATGATGCTTTGAAGGCGGACTCCGTGGTGCTAACGTATGAAGGAATATATGAAGCTTTTAATATCGGGGACAAGCAGAGCAAAAGATTCCGGTTGACCCTAGAAGGACTGATCCAAGAGCGGTAATGCCATGACTACTGCTGCTGAAATATTTCCTGCGACCAATTCCCTCGAACCTCCGTATAGACGATTAAGCTTAAATGATTATCCATAATCTAGGAGGGGTATTGGATGAATATGCAAATGAATCCGAAATTGAAACAGCTGCGACCGGGGAAAATAGTTAGCGGTGTTGCAGCGGTGCTCATTGTATTGTTGATTGGCGCGAACTCTTTTGTATCTGTGGAATATGGGCATGTAGGTTTGTACAAAACCTTTGGTAAATTAAATGACAATACGTTGTCACCTGGCATTCATTTTAAAGTTCCGTTTATTCAGACGGTGATTCAAGTCAATACTCAGGTAACGAAAGCGGAGACCGATACTTCAGCCTCTTCAAAAGATCTTCAGCCCGTATCCACACATGTGGCGGTGAACTATTCCGTAAATAAGGCTTCCGCCTTTAATCTGATGAACAATATCGGAGGTAATTTTGATAATGTAATTATCAATCCGGCCATTCAAGAAATCGTTAAAGAAGTGACAGCCAAATATCCAGCAGAGGATTTGATTACACGCCGAGATGTAGTGTCGAGTGAGATCAGTGAGCATTTAACCGCTAGGCTGGCAAAATATGATCTGATCGTCAACGACATTAACATTGTTAACTTTAAATTCTCGGAGGCGTTCAATCAGTCGATTGAAGCGAAGCAGGTCGCGCAGCAGCAGGCGCTGAAGGCCGAAAATGATCTCCGGCGGATTGAGATTGAAGCGAAGCAAAAGATCGCCCAGGCGCAAGCCGAAGCCGAATCTTTAAGACTTAAGAAGCAAGAGGTTACACCTGAGCTGGTGCAGCTGAAGCAAATAGAGGTTCAGGAGAAAGCGCTGGAAAAATGGAACGGCGTACTGCCATCTGTAACAGGGGGAGCCACTCCATTTGTGGATGTTCAATCTCTGACTAAATAATTCATTATTGGATTTCTGATTTATTTCACAAATTGCTAATATCTGCTCCTCTGATGGGGAAGCCCTACTTCTATAGAAGTAGGGCTTTTTATGCTATTAATATTGATAAAGCATTGTAGGAATTTGCCAACCAGCACCAACCGACCAGAAGAAGACATAATCGCCACGTTTGATTCGTCCGTCTTCGACTCCGCGTTGAAAGGCGATAAAAGGACTGCTTGTAGCCGTATACCCGAACTCGTCGCCTACATAGATGAATTTCTCATCAGTAAGTCCAAGCCCCTCTTGGATGAGTTCGATATTTTTGAGAGAGAATTGTGAAAGGCAGAAGGCAGATATATCATCTGTAGTCAGGCCGTTTCTTGAGAGAAGCTCTTTCATGTCTGCAACCGCCGCATTTACACAAACAGTACCGTCAAAGGGTGTCCAGCGTATCCGAATTTGCTCAGGTGTAATGTCCTCGTGATAAATATTCGATAAACCGCAAGCAGGGAACATAATATTCTCAGATCCCTCAGAATCAGTGTAATAAAGGGAGTCAATGAAGCCTGATTGCTCGCCACTTCGTTCCAGAATGACAGCTGCTGCGGCATCCCCGAAGTTAGGGTAAGTAATTTCATCATCCGTATTGCAGTGCACTGAGCTATAGTCGCTTCCCACGACGAGTGCGTACCGGATACTAGGATTAGCTTGCATATAACGACTTGTCTGCTCTACAGCAGACACCATTCCTGCACAGTTGGCATTGGAATCTTGCGTAATGGTCCGATGTTTACCATGTAGCATGTGGTGCAGCAGAAGTGCGTTGGTAGGATAGGTATATTCCGGTGTCTGTGAAGCGAACATGATCATATCCATATCTTCACCTTGTAAATTGGCTTCTTGTAGCGCTTTTTGGGCGGCCTTGAGTCCCATCGTTAGGGCATTTTCATCCTTATCGTTTACGATGTATCTCCGGTCACGACCCATGACTTCTAGGAATCGCTTAATGTCCTTGCCCATACTCTGGAAATGCTCCAGATAATAATCATTAGATACGACATGTTCCGGATGGTAATAAGCGGCTTGTCGGATGGTTATATGTCCCAAATGAAACCTCCTATGCTTCAATAATTTCGTAATTTTCTAATTTTGTTGCCCGGGCTACTCGGCTTAGCTGCATTTTTAGGACAGGGCTTTTGGCAATAATGAAGGTTACTTTTTTAAAACCTGATTCTTTATACAGTATGTAGCATTGCTCAAGCATAGGAAGAGTGTCGGGCGAGGATACGTTTAATGTCTTGCAATCTAAAATGATCTCATATTGTGCTGGGTCAAATGTACTTACGATTTGGTTGTACTCCTGAATGAAGCGCCCGGCGTCCTCCGGTGACATAGAACCTTCTACTTGTACATTCAGTTTTTGGGCTGCAGCGTTTGAGGTGAAATTAAAGTTTCCCATTTTAAATCGATCTCCTCCTAAATATGATGAAAGAAAAATTTAAATAAATAGGCTAAAAAAACCCATTTATATAGATATTATCGTATTTTTTAATGGGAAAGTTTAGGGGGATTATCCTTTATATTTTAAAAAATACAAGAAGGTATAAAATTAACTTGAAAAGATAATTTAGTAAATAATGACCTTCTCTAAGTGTATTTATATGAGTTAATCGAGGTTAGGGTGGGTCTGATCGTCCAGTCGACTTTGCAAAGCAGAGTTCTATTGGTATGATTACAGAGATGAAAAAAATTCACTATCCAAATCATGGAGGAATGACAAAAATGAGCGAAATTACACTATCGCGGATCATTGATCATACACTGCTTAAAGCTGATGCACGGAAAGAAGATATCGTTAAATTGGCAGAGGAAGCAAAAGCATATAAGTTTGCTTCAGTCTGCGTAAACCCTGCTTGGGTAGCTACTGCCCATGAAGTGTTGAAGGATACGCCTGAGGTTAAAGTCTGCACAGTTATCGGCTTCCCGCTCGGATCCTCGACAACAGAGACCAAAGCATTTGAGACTACCAATGCTATCGCTAATGGTGCAGGTGAAGTGGATATGGTCATCAACATCGGAGCGCTGAAAGATGGTAACAATGAGTTGGTTAAACGTGATATTGCAGCAGTTGTAGACGCAGCTCGCGGCAAAGCACTGACTAAGGTCATTATCGAGACCTGTTTATTAACGGAAGAAGAAAAGGTTCGTGCCTGCAAGCTTTCTGTTGAAGCTGGAGCAGACTTCGTAAAAACATCCACAGGATTCTCTACAGGTGGGGCAACGAAGGAAGATATCGCGCTGATGCGTGCAACGGTTGGACCTAATGTGGGTGTGAAGGCTTCCGGTGGTGTTCGTAGTGCAGAAGATGCACATGTAATGGTACAAGCTGGTGCAAGCCGTATTGGTACCAGCGGCGGTGTAGCTATTGCTAAGGGTGAAACAAGCCAAAGCAATTACTAAAAGAAGATAAGTAAAATAGTAGCGGTGAGATGAGGTGGATAAGCTTTATCCGCCGCTATTCTATTTTTTATTGCGTAGATGTTCTGTGTCAGGTACATATTGTTATACATGTTTCTTCGGCTTAAAAATTTTTATTGAAAGCGTTATCTGATGTTCATCGGACATGCTTTCCTTCGAATAAATCAAAATATAATAATTCGCACCGGAATAATAAGATTTTTTTCTTTTCAAATGATGTCGTTTATGAGAGAATGGGTACAATTATTATTTGTTAAAGATTTCTATTCATATTTATAAAGGGAGGAAATACCTATGTCAGAAGACCGTAAGCTGTCATTTGAAACTTTGACTGTTCATGCAGGCCAGGAAATTGATCCAACTACTTTCGCACGTGCTGTACCGCTTTATCAGACCACGTCTTATGGATTCCGTGATGCTGATCATGCAGCGGATCTGTTTGCGCTCAAAGAATTCGGTAATATTTACACTCGGCTGATGAATCCGACTACAGATGTATTTGAACAGCGTTTGGCAGCACTAGAAGGTGGAGCAGGTGCACTTGCTACAGCTTCCGGGGCAGCGGCTATTTCTTTCTCCATTCTAAATATTGCGGGCGCTGGGGATGAAATTGTATCTGCGGCAAGCCTATACGGTGGAACTTATAATCTTTTTTCTACAACGCTGCCTAAGCTTGGCATTAAGGTGCATTTTGTGGATTCGGATAATCCAGAGAACTTCCGTGCTGCGATTAATGATAAAACCAAAGCTTTGTATGCAGAAACTATTGGTAACCCACAGGGGAATGTACTAGATATTGAAGCCGTTGCAGCGATCGCACACGAACATGGAATTCCTCTTATTGTGGATAATACGTTCCCAAGCCCATATTTACTGCGTCCGATTGAGCATGGAGCTGACATCGTTGTTCATTCGGCAACTAAATTCATCGGCGGGCATGGTACATCTATCGGTGGAATTATTGTAGACGGTGGTAAGTTCGATTGGAAGGCAAGCGGTAAGTTCCCAGGACTTACAGAGCCTGATCCAAGTTATCATGGCGTTGTTTATACGGAAGCTGTTGGACCGATTGCTTATATTATCAAAGCCCGTGTTCAATTACTTCGCGATTTAGGTGCTTCTATTTCACCATTTAACTCTTGGATGCTGTTGCAAGGGCTCGAGACACTCCATTTGCGGATGGAACGTCACAGCCAGAATGCACTAAAGGTTGCGCAATATTTGGAGGCACACGCAGATGTAGAATGGGTAAGTTATTCTGGACTTCCTACTCATCCATCTCATGAATTAGCGCAAAAGTATTTACCTAAAGGTCAAGGCGCGATCCTTACCTTCGGTATTAAAGGTGGAAGTGCTGCGGGACGCAAGCTGATTGAAAATGTGAAGCTGTTCTCGCATTTGGCGAATGTCGGTGACTCCAAGTCATTGATTATCCACCCTGCAAGCACAACACATGCACAGCTGTCGGATGAAGAGCAAACCACAGCGGGAGTAACTCCGGAATTACTCCGCTTATCGATTGGTACGGAATCTATTGATGATATTATTTATGATCTGGAACAGGCCATTGCCGCAAGTCAACAATAGAACAATGAAGTTCAAGGAAGGCATCTGCTGCTATGTGGCGATGCCTTTTTTGTGATTTAATAAGGCAAATTATTCATATGATTTGGCAACGCTTGCATATTTCATGGGAGGTTCCCGTATTTATAAGTGTGGTAATAAGATGTCGGTGGCATGATGTTTATTTACTAGGCGTACCGGCAGCAATCCAAAGATAAAGGGTGGGTGCGAAGATGAAGGGTGAACGTCAGCAGGATGGTTTTCGGAGTAGTGAAGAGCGCCCGTTCAAGTTCATGTATAAGGCCGGTGATCGGGCTGTTGGGATGGAAATGAGCCAAGCCGGATCCGTTGCCTCCGCTGCCGCAGAATTTATTACCGGGGTAGAGCAGAAGGATGTTGTAGAACCTTTGAACCGTTCTTATTTTAAACGACCTGGAGAACAGTCGGCCTTCTTAGTATTGCGTGAAGGACGTGAAGAACGAGAAGAGCGTCCGATTACACGGGAAGGCGCAAGGTCCGTTCAAGCCGGTCCTTGTCTGATACGAAGTGAGGAATGGCTGCTTGAACCTGAACTGTTTTGTCTTTATGAGCATTGGTTATCCAGTGAGGATGAGCTGCAGGCTAATCGAATGCTGCAGCGGATCTATTACCGATTGCAAGCAGCCACCACAGCTCTGCTGGAATCACCGGATGGTGAATGGGCAGCAGTCACCCTGCTGCATCCAGAGGAGCTTGCGGCGCAGCCCGCAAAGCTCGCCGCGCTTCAGGACGCGCAGCTCGAAGCGCTTTTTACTGCGGTGGCGGAGAGCCAGCGTCAAGGCGGCGATTGCCGCCTTGACCTGCTGGTCGCCTACACCGCAAGCGGAGCCGAATTCGCCGCAAAGCGCGAATTCATCGAGGTCGTGGCCGATCAGACACTCGGCCACGCTTATGCGGCGGCGTGCCGCATCGGGGCGCTGATCGCGCCCGATGTGGAGCCCTCCGCCGCCGCGGAAATCGCGCGCATCGCCGATTTCCTAGTGCTCGACGGCGCGGCGAGCGAGCTCGCGCCGGAAGGGGCCGCCGCAGAGGGCTTCACCTTGGCGGCGGGGGAGATCCTTGCCGCCGTGCGGAGCGTGAAGCCGGCTGCGGTAGTTCTCGCCGCGGGGACTCCGGCGGCGTCGGCTTTGGCCGATCTGTATCAGATCGGCCTCAGCGGGATCTTTTGCAGCGCAGGTCAGCGGACCGAAGCACTGCTTAGAGCAGCCTGTCTGATCTGGATCGCCAGGCAGCAGGAGACACTGGATACTGCCGCCGGTGGAAGGCAGTAGGACAACAATGAAGCGGCTGTCACTTAAGCCGCTTTCTCTTCTAAATAAGACGATACGTTTCATTTAGAATCGATAAAAAGACAAAAGAGCAGTGATTCTGCCGTTAATGGAGAATCACTGCTCTTTATTATTAGAGGATCATTGCTCTTGGTTATTGAATGATCACTGTAATTTATGGTTGGGAGCTCTTCTTCAACAGAGCTTTTAGATAAAATTCGCCACTAAACGGGCAGCTAACACATATTCTGAAATAAATGGCGTTTAGCTGAATAGATAGGCTTTACTTTTTAATTCCAGGTGGTATGATTAAAATATAAGTTGCACTAAGGAAATATAGTTGTACTATTGCAACAATGATTATCATTCTCACTACCTATAGTTTTCAATCATGCTGTCCCGGCTAAGCCGGGGCAGCATGTGTCATTTTAGGGGTCTTAATAATGGCTCTCATTCTCACTTGGCAGAAGTAAAACTCCACAAAACAAAGCGTATGCTCACGAAGCAAGTTTTGTTGCGAAGTAGAGTTAATGAAGTAAAACTCCACAAAACTTTAAAGGACGGCGATTATTATGCAAGCAACATCAAAACATTTACCCAAGCAGTCATCTATCTCTGGCAGCATGAAGAAGCCAGGCGCTCCAAAGCGCCGGTTCGATCCGCGTGCCATGCTCAGCAATTCTGAAATGCAGGCTGCTCTGGGCAGCGGACTGCTTATGCTTTTTGCTTGGTCAGTTAGTGGATGGTCAGAAATTCTTTCCATAGCGCTCTATGTCATTTCTTATACGATTGGTGGCTGGAACAAGGCAAAAGAAGGCGTAGAAACGCTCGTCAAAGAACGAGATCTCGATGTGAACCTATTAATGATTGCAGCCGCACTAGGCGCAGCTTCCATTGGATACTGGAATGAAGGTGCTATGCTTATTTTCATTTTTGCACTTAGTGGAGCATTAGAGAGTTATACGATGGAACGTAGTAAAAAGGATATTTCCTCGCTGATGGCACTCAAACCGGCTACGGCTATGCGCATTGAAAAAGGAAGTATGAATGAGGTTAATATTGACCAGCTGGTGATCGGAGATCTGCTGCTTGTGCGCCCGGGGGATTTGATTCCGGCAGACGGCAAGGTATATCGGGGGGAATCAGCAGTAGATCAGGCTTCCATTACGGGAGAATCGGTTCCTGTAGAGAAATGTGCCGGTAGTGAAGTTTTTGCAGGCACTGTGAATGGAGAAGGTCCCCTTTATATTGAGGTAACGAAAGCAGCTGAGAACACCCTTTTTGCTAAAATCATCAAAATGGTAGAAGAGGCAGAGACGGAAGTTCCTAACTCGCAGCGTTTTATTAAAAGACTAGAAGCCATCTATGCACGGGTTGTCGTAGCCTCGACAGTGGCATTGATTATTCTTCCACCGTTTTTGCTGGACTGGAGCTGGAGCGCAACCTTCTATAAAGCGATGGTCTTTCTAGTAGTAGCATCACCTTGCGCTCTGGTCTCTTCCATTATGCCAGCGATGCTGTCAGCCATCTCCAAAAGTGCGCGAAAAGGGGTTCTGTTTAAAGGCGGGGTCCATCTGGAAAATATGGCACGCACAACGGTTGTAGCATTCGATAAGACAGGGACACTTACAGAGGGAACTCCTCAGGTAACTGATTTTATTGCAGGTGAAGGCTACAGTCGGCAAGAGTTGCTAACGGTTAGCGCATCCATTGAGCATATGTCCCGTCATCCACTGGCGGAAGCGATTGTGCGTAAAGCGGAAGAGGAAGGTTTAGCGCTACAGGGAGTAGAAGACAGTAAGACCATCACAGGCTGGGGGATTGAAGGTCAAATCGACGGACATCTCTGGAGAATAGGGAAGTCTAATTTGCTCGATGAGCTGACTCCATCTGCTATGAATCCTGAACTAGAGCATTGGAAACTTAAGCGGCAGCAGTTGGCTGAAGAAGGGAAGACCGTCTCCATCATTCTGGACGGCGAGCAAATTGCCGGAATGATTGCTTTACAGGATACGGTTCGCCCACAAGCAGAAGCCGCAGTACGGAAGCTGCAGGAGCTTGGGATTAAGGTGGCAATGCTTACCGGTGACCGTGACGCTACAGCTCAGGTTATTGCAGGTACAACTGGAGTGGATATGGTATTTGCCGATCTATTACCGGAGGATAAAGTGAAGCATATCAAAGCACTACGTGAAAAGTATGGTCACGTTGTTATGGTTGGTGATGGTGTGAATGATGCACCTGCTTTGGCGACAGCAACCGTAGGCATGGGGATGGGTATGAAAGGAAGCGGCGCAGCACTTGAAATAGCCGATGTAGTGCTTATGAATGATAATATAGAAGAGATCGCTTCAACCATATCATTGGCGCGTCGTTCGCAGCGTATTGTGAAGCAAAATATGATTTTTGCTGTGACTGTGATTGCAGTGCTTATGATCAGCAACTTTGTGCAAGGGATCGCACTTCCTTTTGGCGTGATAGGGCATGAAGGCAGTACGATATTAGTGATTCTAAATGGACTAAGATTATTGCGATAATATTTTTTAAAATTAAATTGTTCACAAAATAGTTTCGGAACTTGGGAGTCTGGCATATTGACATATTTGCTTTCAGTTATCATAATTAACACTACATTATAATTATTTTAAATAAGAAGCGACGTCATTGCCGTTTAGCTCAAGGAGGACATAGATATGTATAAATCAATAATTGTTGGTACTGGACCGGCAGGATTAACCGCCGCTATCTATTTGGCTCGTGCCAATTTGAACCCACTAGTAATTGAAGGACCTCAACCCGGTGGACAATTAACCACAACTACAGAAGTGGAGAATTTCCCTGGATTTCCTGAAGGAATCATGGGCCCTGACTTGATGGATAATATGCGTAAACAAGCTGAACGTTTTGGTGCAGAATTCCGTACGGGCTGGGTGAACAGTGTAGAACTTGGAGAGCGCCCTTTTAAGCTGAATGTTGAAGGAATGGGTGTTCTTACTACAGATACATTGATCATTTCCACAGGCGCTACAGCAAAATACCTCGGTATCCCAGGGGAGCAAGATAACGTAGGACGCGGTGTGAGCACCTGCGCTACCTGTGACGGATTTTTCTTCCGTAATAAAGAGATCGTGGTTGTTGGTGGCGGAGATTCCGCACTTGAGGAAGCGGGTTTCTTGACTCGTTTTGCTTCCAAAGTGACTTTGGTGCACCGTCGTGGAGAATTGCGTGCTTCGAAGATCATGCAGGATCGTGTACGCGCTAATGTTAAAGTAGACTGGAACTTGAACCGTACTCCTCTGGAAGTGACTTCGAGCGAAAGAGGCGTCAATGGACTAAAAGTGCTTAACAATGAGACTGGTGAAGAAGAAATCATCGAAGCAAGCGGTGTGTTTGTTGCGATTGGCCACCACCCTAATACCTCTTTCTTAGGTGGACAGATCACAACCAATGCGGATGGCTATATCATGACGAACCCAGGCACTTCCGAAACTAATATCCCAGGTGTGTTCGCATGTGGTGATGTACAGGATACTCGTTACAGACAAGCGATTACTGCAGCAGGTAGTGGATGTATGGCAGCTATGGATGCTGAGAAATATATCGAAAGCTTGGAGCACAGTGCAGTTATTCTATAATTTGGTTTGAAAAACCCTCATTGCTACAATTGATATCATCACTGTATATCTTTTATAGGAGGTCATACCATGGAGAATGTAATTGTATATACCTCAACAAATTGCCCGCATTGCCGTCAGGTGAAGAGCTTTTTAAGCGAAAAAGGCGTATCCTACGAAGAACGCAATGTCGAGCAGAACGATGATTTTGCGCAGCAAGTATGGGACATGGGAGTGAGGGCTATTCCTGTAACTGTAATCGGTGAGCATAAAATTGTTGGCATGAACAAAACTCAGTTCGACAAAGCACTCGCGACTGTTTAAAAATATAAGAATTTATATGCTGCACAACTATAATATCCTTATATTTCTACGAGGAACCGATGTCGTCTTAATAGGACGATAAAGTCGTTTCTTCTTGTTAAATAAGATTTCCGTAAGGAAATTGTAATGGGCCGCCTCCGATCAGGAGGCGGTCTTTTTTGAAATATAAGAAAGTATAATATGCTTGTGAGCTTTAAGCATACAAAAAATAGTCTGACACATCTGTGCGCAGACTATTTTTATGAAAGTAGATCTAGAAGTAGAGTTTAGGTTTGAGTGAAAGATGTAATGAGCTGAAATAGTACGTATACAGCAGCGCCGCTGCCAATAAGAATAAATCCTGATTTCTTTTTAGCTTGAAAAAAACGGAGCACGCCGAGGCTGATCAAAGGGGCAATAATGAGCAGAAAAAGCAACACAGTGATGAACATCTGTGCCGAGATATCAGACGTATCAACATAGGTCATGGACTCGCTCTCCATTTCAAAAAAGGGGTTGTAGTGATAAATGTCACACTAGCTTGACCTTTATTATATAGGATTTCTGTTCTTTTTACTGCACTTTTGATTCACTCAAATGCGTCAATTTTACGTCAATTATTTCAAAATATAAGAATGTATATGTTCCACGCTATAAATTATTCTTATATTTCTCACATAAACGCTTCGCTTACCGTTATGGATTATAGGGTCACCCGAATATCGCCCAGGAAATGCATAACAGCAGAGAAACCTGCGCCGATCATCGTTCCACGGCTGCCGAGCTTAGAGAATGTAATTTCGAGTTGCTGTTTATGGTAAGGAAGAGTGCGCTCAGCTACAACCCGGCGCAGCGGTTCGCCTAGCCATTCTTCAGCCTCAGACAATGCCCCACCGATCACAATAAGTTCTGGATTGAAGCTATTGATTAGATTGGTCACCCCGATACCGAGATATTCACCCATCGTTGAGAAGTGATGCAGGGCGTCTTCTTGCCCGCCGGCTGCATAGCGAACCAGCTCTGGCGTAGTATGGGCAGGGAGGGAGAGATCGGGATTATCATAAGTTTTCTCAGAGGCATATAACTCCCAACAGCCACGACTCCCGCAACTGCAAGGCTTGCCTTGGGCTTCAATCGTCATATGTCCGGTTTCGCCGGCATATCCTCTAGCACCCTTGTATAGTTCTCCACCAATAATAATTCCAGATCCGATCCCTGATCCCGCACTGATGTAAAGGAGATGCCTTACCTCTCGTGCCGCTCCAAAGTTGAGTTCACCCTGTGCACCCGCGTTCGCTTCGTTATCAATGGTGACAGGAACGGAAAATTCAGCTTCGAGTATCGCTCGCAGCTCGACCATTTCCCAGCCAAGGTTGGGAGCGAAGAGTACAACACCATTTTCATCCACCATCCCGGGGACACCTACTCCGATGCCGACGATGCCGTAAGGGGATTCTGGAGCGTTGATAATCAAGCCTGAGATAAGTTTTTTCATTTGTTCCAGAACGTAAGGGAAATCATGGTTTTCTAAAGAAAAATCGCTTTCGTAAAGAATGCCCCCGCTCAGATCACATAAGACCGCTGTTAGCTGCTTTACCCGTAATTCTATGCCGATTACACTACCAGCCATCGTGTTAAAATGCAGCATTAACGGTTTGCGGCCACCGCTTGATTCCCCAGGTCCGACTTCAGTTACCAATTCTTGCGTGCACAGCTCGGCTACCAAATTGGACACAGTAGCTTTATTCAGTCCGGTCATCTCTGAGACCTTCGCGCGCGAGAGTGGAGAGTGTCTTCGAATGGTATGTAGTACAATCGATTTATTTATTTTTTTGACCAGCGCTTGGTCTCCAGTAACCTTCACAAATCACACATCCTTCTTAAATTATAAGAAAGTATAAGCTTCGCGGTATACTTTCTCTTTATAATTCTCGCATAAACGCTTACCGTCCTTAAAAAGGACGCTAAAGGCGTTTTAGCTTGGCATAGTTCCCATTTGTTGTATGCCACTTAGTCTAGAGTGATGTGCTGCAAATTGCAATACGTAGCGTCCAGAGGGAATTTTCCAACAGGGATCTCCTATATTGGGGAAGAGGAGAGAGGAGGCTAGACAGGGTCCCAAAAAATGGTCATAAAAAACTTATCAAAACTTTGTTTAACCAATATACAAAGTCCAAAAGATGTGTTAAGATGACCCTGTAAACGCTTGCGGGCGAAGCACAAATTGAGGAGGATTACACAATGGCTTATTTTGAGACAGTGAACAAAATCTCTTACGAGGGAAGCCGTTCCACCAACCCTTTCGCATTTAAATTTTACAATCCTAAAGAAGTCGTAGCCGGCAAAACTATGGAAGAACATCTGAAATTTGCAATGGCTTATTGGCATACATTAACTGCTGGCGGTTCTGATCCGTTTGGCGCTGAAACAGCAATTCGCAGCTGGAACAAATTGAACGGTCTGGACAAAGCTAAGGCTCGCGCTGAAGCAGCATTTGAATTTATGGACAAGATGGATCTGCCTTACTTCTGCTTCCATGATGTAGATATCGCACCTGAAGGCGCATCTTTGCGTGAATTCTACAGCAACATCGACACTATCGTTGATATCCTTGAACAAGGCATGAAGACTTCCGGCAAGAAATTGTTGTGGAATACAGCTAATATGTTCACTAACCCACGTTACATGCACGGTGCAGGTTCTACACCTAACGCTGATGTTTTCGCACATGCAGCAGCACAAGTGAAGAAAGGTCTGGAAGTTGGTAAACGTCTGGGCGCTAGCAACTATGTATTCTGGGGCGGTCGTGAGGGTTACGAAGAATTGCTGAATACAGATATGGGTCTTGAACAAGACAACATTGCTCGTCTGTTCAGCATGGCTGTAGATTACGCTAAGGAAATCGGCTTTGACGGTCAATTCCTGATCGAGCCTAAACCAAAAGAGCCTACGAAACATCAATATGATTTCGATGCAGCAACAACGATCTCTTTCTTACAAAAATACAATCTCGACAAGCACTTCAAGCTGAACCTTGAAGCTAACCATGCTACGCTTGCAGGTCATACTTTTGAACATGAGCTTCGTGTAGCTCGTATCAACGGCATGCTCGGATCGCTTGATGCTAACCAAGGTGATACATTGCTCGGATGGGATACAGATGAATTCCCAGTTAACATCTACGATGCAACACTTACACTGTATGAAGTACTCAAGAATGATGGTCTTGGCAAAGGCGGAATCAACTTTGACTCTAAAGTACGTCGTCCTTCCTTTGAGCCTGAGGATCTGTTCCTAGCACATATCGCTGGTATGGATACTTATGCAAAAGGCTTGAAAGTAGCTGCTAAATTGATCGAAGATCGCGTATTCGAAGATTTCGTTGAAAAACGTTACAGCAGCTTCAATGAAGGCGTTGGTGCGGACATCGTATCCGGCAAAGCAACTTTGGCTTCCTTGGCTGAATATGCTTTGAACAATGAGAACCCACGTCCTAACCAATCCGGACGCCAAGAATACTTGAGAGCTACCCTTAACCAATACATCTTGGCTGAGTAGTCTTTACAGGGAGCTTGAAGCTTAGGCTTTGAATCCAGTTTGAACAAATGCAACGGGGGTTGCTGAAGAGAGCATTCTTCGGCAGCCCCCTTTTTGTACAAAGATATTCTAGAAATGCTCATAAATCTAAGTGGATGCTTACGAAGTAAGTTTTACTCGAAGTAATTCAATGAAGCCTATGCTCATAAAACTAAGCAGGATGCTTTCGAAGTAAGTTTTATTGCGAAGAGAATCAAGTAGCTAAGCTCCATAAAACTTTTAGGAGGTAAAAAATGAAATACGTTATTGGTGTAGATTTGGGCACTAGCGCAGTGAAGACTGTTCTAGTGGACCCACAGGGCAAGGTGGCTTTTGAGCATTCCGAGTCCTACCCGCTAAGCAGACCGCAGCCGAACTGGAGCGAACAAAATCCTGAGGACTGGGTAAAAGGTACGCTGGTCAGTCTTCGTCGTTTGATTGAAGTATCGGGCATAGATCCATCACAAGTTGATGGTCTTAGCTTCTCCGGGCAAATGCACGGATTGGTACTAGTGGATAAGGAAGGGCAAGTGCTTCGTCCGGCCATTCTTTGGAATGATACTCGTACTACTGCACAGTGCAGAAGAATTGAGAAGACGCTCGGAGCAAAGCTTATTGAGGTTGCTAGAAACCGTGCGCTGGAAGGCTTCACACTTCCTAAAATTCTATGGATACAAGAGAATGAACCTGAGGTATTATCACAAGCGCATCAGTTCCTGTTGCCAAAAGACTATGTCCGTCTCCGGTTGACCGGTGATTATGCGATGGATTATTCCGATGCTGCAGGAACGCTTCTATTAGATGTAGGTTCTAAAACGTGGAGTGCTGAAATTGCTGAAGCTTTTGAACTGCCGCTTTCCCTTTGTCCTAGACTGGTAGAGTCCTTTGAACAGACAGGAACGTTATTGCCGGATATTGCGGAAGCATCAGGTCTTTTATCATCAACAAAGGTATTTGCTGGTGGTGCGGATAATGCATGTGGAGCACTTGGGGCAGGTGTCCTTGGTGAAGGTCGGACGATGTGCAGTATTGGTACATCTGGTGTAGTTCTTTCCTATGAGAGCAACAAAGATTTAAATCTCGAAGGCAAAGTCCATTTCTTCAACCATGGTGAAAAAGATGCCTACTATATCATGGGCGTTACTCTAGCGGCTGGTCATAGCCTTACATGGTTCAAAGAAACCTTTGCGGCAGACAAAAGCTTTGATGAATTGCTAAGTGGAGTAGCTTCCATTCCAGCGGGTAGCGGCGGACTGCTCTTTACACCTTATATCGTAGGGGAACGTACACCTCATCCAGATGCGAATATTCGCGGAAGCTTTATTGGTATGGATTCAGGGCATACGTTGACTCATTTTACACGTTCTGTATTAGAAGGCATCACCTTTTCGCTACGTGAATCTATTGAGATTGTACGTGATTCAGGCAAAGAGATTACAGAAATCATTGCGATCGGTGGCGGGGCTAAAAATGAGGCATGGCTCCAGATGCAAGCAGATATTTTCAATGCATCCATCGTGAAGCTTGAAAGTGAGCAGGGTCCGGCTATGGGAGCAGCGATGTTGGCAGCTTACGGTAGCGGCTGGTTCACTTCTCTTAGTGCATGTGCAGAAGCTTTCATCCGTCCTGCGGATGTGTATAAACCAGATCCGAAGCAAGCGGCGATCTATGACGGTTTATTTAACCTCTATCAGGAAGTCTACGGTCAGACCCGTGAACTGAATAACAAGCTGGCAGCGTACCGCCAATAATTAAGGACGCCGAAGGGTTTATGCTTGATATGTCTGATAAAAAAGGTCTTTCGCATATGGCGAAGGACCTTTTTATGACCATCTCGTTTATTGATCTGAGGATAGGCTGTATTCGTAGTTGTTGCCGTTCCTATTTTTCTTCTGTAAAGTATGGGGTATCTCCAGGGCAGCGTTAAACTCTGCATGAGATAGTGAAGGTTTCGGGGGGCGGAAGGCCATGTTCCAATGGATTGTTAAGCTGTTGAATGACATCAAAATCCGCAATAAGCTGTTGCTTGCTTTTTTACTCACTACGTTACTTCCGGTATTACTGGTAGGCGGTTATCTTACGTTTGAGATGAGGACCATGGCGTTTCAGAGCGCACTGGAACAAGCTTCAATCAACGTAGATCGGGTAAAGAAAAGAACAGAAGAAGTCATCGGTGTATCTCAGGATATCGCATATCGCTTGAGCAATGATGCACGGTTGAAGAGACTTGCCATACGTCAGTATGTTAGCACTTATGATGTGGTGGAAGCTTACCGCGATTACTCGGATATGCGTGAGTATCTAAGGTTGTATAAAGATATATCCAACATTCGCTTATACACTGACAACGCTACGCTGCTTAACAACTGGGAGCTGATCAATCCTTCACCTGAGATTAAGGAGAGCCAGTGGTATCAGAGAGCACAGCGGTACGATAGTCTTGTCGGTTGGGAATATATCGAAGATGAGCGTGATAAGCGGAATTATTTAAGTCTTGTCCGCAAAATCGAGCTGGAGGGCTCCAGTAAGATCGGTGTACTCGTTATTAATGTGAACAGTCAGCAGCTTGCATCCATTCTAAGCCAGGAATCTTTTGATACCATGATCGTCGATGATCAAGACAATATCATTGCAGCGAACCGGAAAGATCGGACAGGTAAAAAGCTGGTGGATGTTTCTTTTGACACGAAGCTCTTGGGGCAGGGAAGTGGAAGCTATGAAGCAGTAGTAGATGGTGAAGCTTCCAAAATTGTGATCGAGGAGCTTAAACCACAAGCCAGCCGAAATGCACTACGAATTATATCTGTTTTTTCGATTGAAAGTATAGTTAAAGAACCCAATCAAGTGATTAAGCTTTCGATTACTGTGGTTGCGATAAGTGTTCTATTGGCCTTTTTAATTATATATAGCTTCTCCTCTTTGTTTTCACGACGATTGCTGCATTTAAGCAGACATATTAACCGAGTCAGTACTGGGGATTTTGATACGACATTAAAGATTGATGGCAAGGATGAAATCGCCCTGTTAGCTCGTCAATTCAATTCCATGGTACGCAGCATTAATGATTTGATGTATGAGGTACAGGAATCCAATGCTCAGAATAGTCTGCTGGAACAGAAACAAAATGATATACGATTCAAAATGCTGGCCAGCCAGATTAACCCGCATTTCTTATTCAATGCACTAGAAGCGATTCGGATGGAAGCTCACATGAAGGGGCAAGTGGAAATTGCCCGTGTGGTACGTCTTCTAGGTAAAATGATGCGCAGTAACCTGGAGGTAGGCCGAAGTAAAATTTTGCTTAGTCAGGAATTAGAAGTGGTACGTTGTTACTTGGATATTCAGCAATTCCGTTATGAGGAGAGGTTGAAATATCAATTTACTGTAGACCCTGCCGTTGAATCTCTTTACATGCCCCCGCTTCTTATTCAGCCACTCGTTGAGAACGCAGTAATCCACGGACTGGATAATAAGATGGAAGGTGCATTTGTGACGGTGGAAGTTGTACAAGTTGGGGATCATGCTAAATTTACGATTACAGATAACGGAGTAGGAATATCTCCAATTCAGCTGGAGGAATTACTGAACACGCTTGAGCGTAAGGAAGAGCGTGAAGGTGAGCGAATTGGACTTCGTAATGTACATGACCGGCTAAAACTATCCTACGGCGCAGAATATGGGCTAACGATTGAAAGTAGACCTAATGTAGGAACGGTTATTTTCTTCTGCATACCAATGGAGGACAACAATCTATGATAAAAGTGATGATTGTCGATGATGAGCCGAAGCTACGGGAAGGACTTCGAAGTCTGATCCCTTGGGAGAAGCTCGGTTATACGGTGGTAGCTACAGCAGCTAATGGCTTGCAAGCACTTGAAAAGTATCATACCTTCTACCCGGAGCTGATCGTTGCTGATATTCGTATGCCTGGAATGGATGGTCTGGAAATGATTAGTGAGCTTCGTAAAGAAGGCTCAGAAAGTCATGTACTCATTTTGAGTGGACATGCTGATTTTGAATATGCTAAGCGGGCGATTGGATATCGGATCGACGGCTATTTGCTGAAGCCAGTGGATGAGGATGAGATGATCGTATGTCTGGAACAGCTACATGAAACGATTGAGCAGGAGCAACGGTTCAGTGACTGGAATGAGGAGGAGCCCGCTCGTAATAGGGAAACTTTACTCCGAGCGCTTCTACAGCCAACCTCAGAGGAAGAACTGGAGGAGGACCTTAGCAGACATGTGGATGCGCTAGGACTCGATCAGGGAAATTATGAAGTCATTCTCATTGAGTTAAGAAAAACAGCTGGTGCAAATGATGAGGATCTCCGGGGAATCAAAACAGTAATGGAACAGCATTTTAGTAATCATCCTAATGCATCATTCTTTACATTGTCACAGTATTTGGGCATTCTCATGAAGGATCCGGACCAGAGCGCGAGCAAGCGGGAAGAATTATATAAGGGATTATCTGCAGTGATAGAACCAAAAGGTTACGACTTCATTGCAGTAGCGGGGGGAGTAGTACCTCGACCTGAAATGGTGGGAGAATCGTTTAATTCAGCACGTGAACTGTTAAGACGTTCCTTCTTCTTCAAGAAGGGGATCATCATCAGTACAGATCCTTCAGGATTTCTGATGGAGATGAAGGAGAAGACTGAAGAGGATCAGGAGACGGAGAGTCGTCTGCTGCTTGCAGTAGAAACCGGAAGTCTGAGCGCGATTCGACCAATAGTGCTGACTATCTGTGCTGAACTTGTATCTGCGGGCAGCGACGAATTGCGAATTAAAGAGAACTTTGTGAGACTCCTTAGTACTGTCCTGGCCCGTCTGGAGCCTATGTATCCAGAAATTCGCACCTATGCAGCAGAGCATTCCCCTCCAATAGGGGAACTTTATCAAAGTTATTATTTGTCTGATTTGCAGGACCAGGCTGTCTCATTTCTCGAAGAAATTGCGGGCCAGATGACCAGTGGGCGTGGAAATGAAATTAAGAAGATTACAGAAATAATCAACCGTCGCTACAATGAGAACCTAAAGCTGGAGACCTTATCCGAGTTATTCTGCTACAACAGCGCTTACCTCGGTAAAATGTTCAAGAACACCACAGGAGAATACTTCAATACGTACGTTGATAAAGTCCGGATTGAGAAGGCTAAGGAATTTCTGACGCAAGGGATGAAAGTATACGAGGTGGCTGAGAAGGTAGGGTATATGAACCCTGATTATTTCAACGCTAAGTTCCGTAAATATGTAGGAATCTCACCAACTTCTTATCGAAAAAGTATTTAAGGATTTATATTCTCAATGTACCATTTTCAATGGCTCCTGATGTTTACCCGCGGCTGAGGTTCAGGTAAGTTTCTGAACCTCAGTCCGCGGGTCTTTTTTTTGTTTTCCCTACTCCCACCAATTGTACGTGGTGAAGTATTAATGTAGTTAAATAGACACCTGCTTAAGCTTATGCGGGTGAAGGGTTAATGCAGTTTCTTTTGATTTTCGGTTCAATAAAATCTGCTGGTAAAGGAGCGAAGAGGAATTTTTGGAACTGTAGAAGCGGAGCGTTCGCCTTTATCCTCGGATTTCTACCGCGAGAAGCGGTTCAAATCAGGAAATCTGAGGATAACAGCGATCGGAAGTCCAAATATTCCGCGTAGCGACTAATATCCAGCAGATAGTTTTATGAACCGTATCAAAAGAATAATGCAAACGCCAGCAGCATTAGCCCCCCTGTGTCGAGGAGCGAAATGAGAATTCACCCCGGACAAAAATCTCTAATTTTCACCTGATTTTAAGTCGAATTTATAGGGTACTGCAATCGCTTACAAAGTTTTAGAATTAAGGCATAGAGAGGAGGGGCTTTATGAAAGCGGACACAGTAACTGCTCAAATCCCGCCGGACACCCGAATGCGCAACAAAAAGCCTGCTTCAGGAGGACGGTTTTGGAGAAGCTTTAAGAATCAAAAGTATTTGTGGCTGATGTCGATACCTTTTGTAATCTGGGCATTCGTCTTCAGTTATCTCCCATTATGGGGCTGGACGATGGCTTTTCAAAAGTACAAGCCCGCACGTGGCTTTTTTGAACAAGAATGGGTAGGTTTTGAACACTTTAAGACATTGTTCAGTGACTCGCAATTCCTTCTGGCGCTGCGTAACACGCTGGCGATGAGCGGAATGGGCTTGGTCGCAGGCTTTATCTTTCCGATAACGTTTGCAATATTGCTCAATGAATTGCGTCTTGGATTTTTTAAACGTTTTGCTCAGACCGTCTCGTATTTGCCTCACTTTGTATCATGGGTGGTTGCAGCGGGAATTGTAACTAAAATGTTATCTAGCGAAAATGGTCTTGTAAACGATCTCTTGTTAACAATTGGATTTATAGACTCACCTATCCAGTTCATGGCTCAGGGCCATCTCTTCTGGGGAATCGTTACTTTATCAGATGTGTGGAAAGAAACCGGATGGAATGCGATCATCTACCTTGCAGCCATCTCGGGTATTGGACCTGAACTGTACGAAGCGGCTCGAGTGGACGGTGCCAGCAGGCTCCGCCAGGTATGGCATATTACTCTTCCTGGTATCCGGCCGACCATTACAGTGCTACTCATTATGTCGATTGGTAATTTGCTGAATATCGGCTTTGAGAAACAATTCTTGCTTGGAAATAACCTCGTTACCGACTACTCTCAGGTGCTGGATCTGTACTCTCTGAAATACGGACTAGGCATGGCGAGATATTCCTACGGTACCGCGATCAATATATTCAACTCAGTGATCAGTGTAATCCTGCTGTTTACGATTAATGGAATCTTCAAGCGTACAACTAAAGAGAGCCTTCTGTAACACAGAAGGCCCTTCTACCAATCGTGGCTGCAATATTGCCCTTTTCATGAAAGGAGAGCGTTACAGTGGGAAACACAGCTATCACCGGAAAGTCGTGGTCAGACCGGATCTTTGACTTCATTGTATACTTTGTAATACTGTTCGTGGTTGTAATCACGATCTATCCGTTTCTGAACGTGCTTGCGATCTCGCTGAATGATTCAGTGGATAGTGTGCGCGGCGGTATCACCATCTATCCTCGGGAATTTACCTGGGACAATTACTTGAAAATCTTCAGTTTCGCAGGGCTGATCACCGGGTTTAAAATATCCGCTTTGCGGACAGTCGTCGGTACTTTGTTCGGTCTGATCAGTGCCTCGATGCTAGCATTTACGATCAGCCGTCCTGACTTTGCAGGCCGCAAGTTCGTCTCCACATTCTTGGCGATGACCATGTATATCTCTGGAGGAATGATTCCAATATACATGCTGATTAAGGATCTCCATATGATGAACAGCTTTGCAGTCTATGTATTACCTGGACTGGTTAGTGCCTTTAATGTCTTCGTCATCCGCTCCTTCATTGACGGCCTGCCGTATGCACTGCAAGAATCGGCGAAGCTGGATGGAGCGAATGACTTTACCATCTACTGGCGTGTCATCCTGCCGCTGATGAAGCCGGCGCTAGCAACAATCGCGCTGTTCCTAGCAGTAGGTCAATGGAATGCATGGTTTGATACGTATTTGTATAATGGTTCAAGCCCTCATCTGACAACACTCCAATATGAACTGATGAAGGTTCTGCAGAGTACAACGAGTGGTAATGGTGGCGATTATCGCTCCAACATTGCTTCTCTAGCTTCGAATCAGGTCTCGCCAGAGTCTATCAAGATGGCGATTACGATTGTCGTAACCGTGCCAATTTTGTTGGTGTATCCGTTCATTCAGAAGTATTTTGTTCAAGGTATGACACTTGGCGCTGTGAAGAGCTAATTACAGCTAACAGGGGAGCATAGTCTCCCCTAAGCTTTAAGAGTGTTTTGTATCCGTTTTCTTTTCTTGTGGGAAGTTTTGGGATAAGTATTAACAGGATTTATCTGTGATACGATAGATAAACAATTTTAAGGAGGGTTTATGTAATGGGGAATAATAGAAAAATAAAAGCTAAAGCAACTGCACTTACACTCACTTCTATTATGATGCTCGGCATGCTCGCAGGTTGTGGTGGAAACAACGGCAATAATGCAGCTGGAGATGCAGCTGGAAATGCAACAAATAAGGGTAACTCGGCTAATTCAGCCAATGCGGTTGAGGATACTTCTCCGCTCACGATGACTTTCTTCAGTGCTGACCCTAACCCGAACTGGACAGGCATGCAAGATGAAGTAGGTAAAGTGATTACGGAAAAAACAGGAGTTACCTTGAATGCTGAATACGCGGTTGGTGACCCTGCTCAGAAAGTAGCGCTAATCGCAGCGAGCGGTGATTATCCGGATCTGATCAGTGCCAAGACCGACGTAAGCAAGCTGGTGGATGCAGGCGCAATGCTTGATCTGACAGATCTGATTGAAAAATATGCTCCGAACATCAAAAAAGTATTAGGCGAAGAAGGCATGAAACGCTCACGCTATAGTGACGATGACCACGCGATCTATGCTATCCCTACGTATGCAGGTGTGGATAACAAATACTTTGATGCTGGCGGCGGATTTGAACTACAACACCGTGCTGTTAAAGAAGCGGGATATCCTGCAATTAAAACTGTCCAAGATTATGAGAACGTAATCAAGGCTTACCTGGAAAAACATCCAACCGATGAAAATGGTAACAAAAACATCGGTCTGACCCTAAATGCAGATGATTGGTACATGTACATTACAGTAACTAACCCAGCATTCACTACTACAGGCTCTCCTGATGATGGAGAATATGCAATTGATATCGACACACAAGAAGTAACTTATCACTTCCGTCGTCCTGCTGAGAAAGAATATTTCCGCTGGCTCAACCATATGAACGATATCGGATTGCTTGACCCGGAAAGCTTCGTTCAAAAGTATGATCAGTACAAAGCTAAAATCGCTACCGGCCGTGTTATTGGTTTGATCGACCAAGACTGGGGTTATGGCGATGGAGAAAGAGCATTGAAAGCTGAAGGTAAGCTGGATCAAGGATACGGACACTATCCAGTAACCCTATCTGAAGAGTACAAAGAAACTTCCTTCTGGCCTACAGGCTTTATGGGTGGTAACGGCATTGGGATCAGTGTAGATGCTAAAGATCCGGTACGTGCAATTAAATTCTTGGACTACTTAGCTTCCGATGAAGGTCAAGTATTGGTTAACTGGGGTATCGAAGGCAAGCATTACAACGTAGTTGACGGCAAACGCGTCATTCCTGAAGATGTGAACAACCGTAAATATAATGACACTACCAATTTCCAAAAAGAAACAGGACTTGGCAATGTCGGATCAAACTACGCTCTGCTTAGCGCTCACTATGGTGACGGCGTATTGGATCCAACTGGAAACTACTATACCACTCGTTTCCCTGAGCAAGTAACAGTAGGCTACAATGCGGTTGAAAAAGAAACACTTGCTGCTTATAAAGCAACAACTTGGAAAGACCTCTTCCCAAATGAAGATGAATTCAAAGTTAAACCTTGGGGCGCGGCATGGAACATCACGATTCCTGGGGATAGCGAAATTGTCGTTCTCGACAACAAGCTGAAGGATATCAGTTGGAAACGGATTCCTGAAGCCATCTTGTCCAAGCCAGCTGATTTCGACAAAGTTTGGGATGCTTACATGGCTGAACTGGATAAAGCTGGTGTGACGAAAGCTGAAGATTTACGTGAAGAGCTGGTTAAACAACGCGTGAAACTTTGGAATGAGTAATTATTCCTGGAACACGGCTAATAAAATAAAAGCATGAAGATGGCGGGAAGTCCGAACGAAAGTCCGGGCTTCCCGCCAATTTCTTTTCATCTGTAATTATAGGATAGGAGGAATATACGTGGGAGAAAGTAAGAACACTGGGGTGCATGATCTCTGGTATAAGCAGCCGGCGGCTGAATGGGAAGAAGCACTGCCCGTGGGTAACGGCCGTTTGGGCGGTATGATCTTTGGCGGAACGGAAGAAGAACTAATTCAACTAAATGAAGACACCTTATGGTCGGGATTTCCGCGGGATACAGCTAATTATGAGGCGCTGCGCCATTTGACTCCGGCCAAACAATTAGTGGCAGAGGGGAAATACAAGGAAGCGGAAGCACTGGTAGATTCCAAAATGTTAGGCAGACGGACTGAATCCTATCAACCGCTCGGAGTCTTGCGAATGAAGTTTAATCTTGGTGGTTCTGTAGAGGATTATCAGAGGGGGCTTGATTTGGATCAAGCGCTTGCTACGGTATCATATACTGCTGGGGATGTAAGGATTGTGCGCGAAGTTTTGGCCAGCAGACCAGATGAACTTATAGTCATTCATATCCGTGCAGAGGGGAAAGAGGGGCTGGGTATTTTGCCGGATTTCTCAGTGGCTCTGACTTCGCCGCATCCTTTCCGACTAGAGATCACTCCGGATGGCGCGCTGATGATGACCGGTCGTGCTCCATCGCATGTGGCTGATAATTATGTAGGAGATCATCCGCGTGCCGTATTATACGAAGAGGGGCTTGGCATAAGTTTTGCAGCTGCAATGGAGATCCGTACAGATGGCGGCAAATGTAATGCTGAGAACGGCATGTTGTCGGTTTCAGGTGCGCGCTCCATTACGATCCGCCTAGCTGCCGCAACCGATTTTGTCGGGTATGACCGGATGCCAGGAAGCGGCGGTAAGCTGCCTTCGGAGTTGTGCCTAGAGCAATTGGCTTTGTCCTCTAATGGATATGCAGAGCTGAAGCAGCGCCATCTAGAGGATCATCAGTCCTTGTTCCGCCGCGTGGAGTTGACGCTTGCACCTTCGTCCTCCCGGATAGAGCTTCCCACGGATGAGCGACTAGCACGGTACCAGGAGGGGCAGGCAGATTCTGCGCTAGAAGCGCTGCTGTTCCAGTATGGCCGCTACCTGATGATTGCTGGCTCACGGCCGGGGACGCAAGCTCTGAATTTGCAAGGGATCTGGAATCCCTATCTCCAACCGCCATGGAACAGCAATTATACGACTAATATAAACACTGAAATGAATTATTGGCCAGCCGAGTTATGCGGGTTGGGTGAATGCCATGAACCTCTAATCGATTTTATTACGGAGCTTAGTGTGGCTGGCAGCCGTACAGCAAATATTCATTATGGCGCACGTGGCTGGACGGTGCATCATAATACAGATTTGTGGCGTATGACGTCTCCGACAGACGGCAAGGCGATGTGGGCATTTTGGCCAATGGGAGGAGTTTGGCTCTCTCGCCATTTGTGGGAGCGTTACGCTTTCCGTCCAGATGAGGAATATTTGCGCAACACAGCTTATCCTTTGTTAAAGGGAGCTGCGTTATTTTGTCTGGATTGGCTGGTAGAGCTGCCTGATGGAAGATGGACAACGGGTCTGTCTACCTCACCGGAGAATGTATTCTTGACTGCTGATGGCATGCCATGCAGTGTTTCAGCTGGCTCAGCTATGGATTTATTGCTGATCGCTGAGCTGTTCAAGCATTGCATTCAGGCTGCTGAGATTTTGAATACCGATGCCCAGCTGAGGCAGGAGCTACGCCAGAAACAGGAACGACTCGCTCATCCTGGGATTGCACCGGACGGACGTATTCGTGAATGGAATGAGGATTTTGCTGAACAAGAGCCTGGGCACCGCCATGTCTCTCATTTGTATGATTTATATCCCGGGAATGTAATTAGTCCTTCCTCCACACCAGAGCTAGCAGAGGCGGCAGCGTTATCGCTTAAGAAGCGCTTGGAAGGCGGGGGCGGACACACGGGCTGGAGTGCAGCCTGGCTACTTAATCTATATGCGCGTTTGAAGGATGGAGAGAGTGCGTATAGCTGTTTACGTCGTATTTTGCAAGATTCAAGTCTGCCGAATTTATTCGGTAATCACCCTCCATTTCAGATTGACGGTAACTTCGGAACTACGGCCGGAGTTGCTGAGATGCTCTTGCAGAGTCATCAGGAAGGGCTTGAATTATTACCCGCTCTTCCGGAAGAGTGGTCTGAAGGCAGTGTGAAAGGCTTGATAGCCCGAGGCGGCTTTATCACAAATATAGAATGGCGTGAGGGACGCTTAACGAAGGCGGAACTGACCTCGACGCATGGACAAATATGCAGAATTTACAGTCACCAGCCTTTGCTCATTCAAAGTCCCGATGGTTCACGAATAGGGATAGAGATGGAATTTGAAACCGTTATAGGAGAGACCTATATCATTACACCGCAAAGCGAATAAAACACATCGTTCTAGCATATAGGCTGTTCTCAGAGTAGAATTATTCTACAGGGAGCAGTCTTTTTTTGCCTAAACGCTCATTATCTATTAAATGGTAGGGTTCATTACAAGTCTATAGGAGCCGGAGGAACGGAATATATATGTGGAAAAAACGCTTCACATTAGTAAAGATCATTCTGGGAGGAGTGATTATATTCGCTGCTATTCCACCGATGATTTATTGGGGCTGGGGTCATGCTTATGCGGCTTCGAGTTCACCCACCCTTCGTTCTGTAAATGAAGTAGCGCAGAAGCTAACGGGTGCAATGAACAACCGCAGGGAGACCATTACTTTTACTTATGAGAGCAAAGCTTCAAATTTGAAAACGAAAATACAAGCGGCTCTGGATCAAGCGATGGCTAGTGACCCTTATTTGTATTACATTATAGACAGCTACGGATATACTTATCGAGGAAGCGCAAGCACTGTAAAAGTTACGGTGGAAGTGAAATATTTGGAGACGCTGGAGCAGACGGCTTTTGTAAACAAAGAAGTGAAGGCTGCGCTGAAGAAGATCATAACGCCGGGCATGAACAATCATCAGAAGGTGAAGGCTATCCACGATTGGGTTGTGCTTCATCTGAAGTATGACACTTCGTATCGTAAATATACGGCTTATGAAGGATTAAAGAGTGGCAGCGCCGTTTGCCAAGGGTATTCGCTGTTGACCTATAAGCTGTTAAAGGAGGCTGGATTCACGAATAAAATCGTTGAGGGTACAGCCAAACAGCCTGGAGGACGTAGCCAGTTGCATGCCTGGAATCTTGTGTTGTTAGATGGAAGGTGGTATCATCTCGACACGACTTGGGATGACCCGACCCCTGATAAGGCAGGTGTGGTTAGCACAGCATACTACTTGAGAACGGATGCGCAGATGCGTCAGGACCATAGCTGGACGAAGTCTTATCCGGCAGCTTCTGTAGGCTATCATAAGACCTTGTCTGCGCTTGTGGAGCGTGGAGGACAGAATGCGGCTGTCTATAAACAGCTTCAGAAGGATCTCAATTATGAGCTATATGCCGAGGAGCTAATTGTACGTTCGGTAGGAGATCTGACTCGGCTAGCGAATAAGGCAATTGCCTCCGGTGAGGTGTCTATATTATTCCGTTATCAAGGGAGTGGGACCAAGCTTAAGAATGACCTGCAGGAGCTATATAAGCTTGGACTAGAGGATGTATCTTACTCCAGTTCTGCTTTTGACAATACAGGCGATCTCAAAGTGTTTGTGACTTGGGAATAGAAGGATAACCAAAAAGGACATCCCATAAGCCTAAATGGCTACGGGACGTCCTTTTTTTTGTTTTTTTACCGGGTCTATTTATTCTGGGTGAGTACTTAGGTCGCATTTATCCAAAGGAATAATATTGCTCTTCCGGAACCAGCGATAGCCGACCCAGATCAAGACAAACAGCGGCAAGCTAATATAGGAAACGGCGATACCATACCAGTCGATATTTCCACCTGAGAAGGCGCCCATATTCTGACCGAGGATAGCTACAATACAAAGTCCTAAGGCAAAGATAGGTCCGAATGGGAACCATCTAGCTCGGTAAGGTAGTTCATCTAGCGAATGCCCTTGTGCTATAAAAGCACGTCTGAAACGGTAATGGCAGACCGCAATACCCAACCAGTTAATAAATCCGCACATACCAGAGGCGTTCAGTAGCCAGTTATATACGGCACCGTCACCAAAGAATGAAGCGAGAAAGGCGAGCATTCCGACAGCCGTAGTTACTAGCAAAGCGCCAACAGGGACACCACGGCGATTGAGCTTACCCAGTGCGCGCGGAGCCATGCCATCCTTAGCCATTGCATACAGGACACGGGTGGAAGCATACATTCCTGAGTTCCCTGCCGACAGTACAGAGCTGAGAATGACGGCATTCATTACGGATGCAGCAATTGCAAGCCCGGCTTTATTGAACACGATCGTAAACGGACTGACTCCGATGTCATCGATGCCTCCACGCAGAAGATCTGGATTCGTATAAGGAATCAACATTCCGATTACAAATATAGCAAGGATATAAAAGATTAATATACGCCAGAATACTTGGCGGATCGCAATTGGGACGTTGCGGCGTGGGTTCTCGCTCTCACCAGCAGCAACGCCGATTAGCTCGGTACCCTGGAAGGAGAATCCGGCTGCCATAAAGACCCCGACGAAGGCGAAGAAGCCACCGTGGAAGGAGCTGCCCCCGATTTGGAAGTTACTGAAGCCTACGGCTTCTCCACCCATAATGCCGAATATCATGAGGACACCGACAACGAGGAAGGCGATAACGGTAATGATTTTGATAATGGCAAACCAATATTCTGATTCCCCGTAGCCACGAGCAGATAGGAAGTTTAGGCCGAACATCAGCAGTAGGAACACCAGACTCCAGAGAAAGGAAGGGCTGTCCGGGAACCAATATTTAATGATGACGGTAGCCGCTGATAGCTCTGCTGCAATCGTAACCGCCCAGTTATACCAGAAGTTCCAGCCGATGGCGAAGCCAAAGGCGGGGCTGACGAAACGAGTGCCGTAGGTACTGAAGGACCCGGAGTCCGGTAAATAGGTGGCGAGCTCCCCAAGACTAGTCATGAGAAAATAAACCATTACACCCACTGCCGTGTAAGCTAGAAGCGCTCCACCAGGTCCTGCTGAAGCGATCGCGCCGCCACTGGCTAGAAACAGACCCGTACCAATAGATCCGCCAAGTGCGATCATGGTCAAATGTCTTGCTTTGAACGATTTTTTTAGCGCAGGCTGATTTATGTTGCCTTGCGCTGGGTTTTGCTGATTGCCCTGCATGAATATGACACTCCTTATGATCTAATCTTACTGTTCATGAACGGGGAGTGCTGAGCTGCTGACTCCCGCAAGGCGGGAGGTATACTTCGTGATTTCCAGAAGGTTATGGATGACTGTACGAAACATACAAATTCTGTAAACGCAAAGAAGCCGCAAACTATGTCTGCGGCTTCCATCTATACAGCTCCGCATCATACTCCCTGTGAAGATAGCGCAACACACTGCAGTCTGCTACTTACGCAGGCTGTACAATGTGACAGTTCCGTGCCTTTCGGCAACGGCCCCAGCCTGCACCGCTGTAAGAGCTACAGCGCAAGCTTCGGCGGATATTCCTTTCGGCGTGATTCATAGACGGCTCTAACGTCTCCACACGCGTACTCTTTATATCCGCGACCTCTACCTCATCTTAGTATGACGAGGCTATCTTTACTTCATTCATTTATAAACATCAGGAATTAGTATAAAGCAAGTTTACTTCTCAAAGCAATGACAAAATCAGGTACTTCCATGTTAATTACGACGGCGTTCTGACATCTGTTGCCATACGGTGCCTGCTGCGGCTTCACCTGAGGCGATACGCTCCAAAGCCATCTTGGCCTGAAGGCCAACCTCGAACTCTGGATCATCCGCTGCAAGTGTGAGCGCATCTTGAGCTTCGGATGTACCAACTTCGTAGAGAAAACGAGCTGCGCGCCAGCGGACAAGCTTGCTCTTATCTGTTAGCGCCGCCGTCATCACTGGCGTGGCGGCAGGATCGCCGATGTCGGACAGCGTATCGCCAGCCGTACGTCTTACGGCTGGGGCGCTGTCAGCCATCGCCTCATAGAGCAGCTCCATCGCCTCAGGCGTACGAAGGTCGCCTAGATACACAACCGCAAGCCTGCGAATATGCAGCTTGGAATCGTGTAGCGCCGCCTTAAGCTCCGGCAGGAGCTCCGCCGTCGGCGTAAGATCCTCTAGCGCGGCGTAGCGCACGCGCCAATCCTCATGCTTCAGGTCTCGCAGCAGCTCATCCTGTGTGCGAGTTCGTCTCTGCTCGACGAACTCACCTTCGGCTCCGTGCGCAATGGCTTGCTGCACGAGGGAGTCGAGGCGTTCCTGCGGATACGCTGCCTCGATCTCTTGCTCGACCTCGCGCGCAATGTCCGCGGGCTCGCCATAACGCACGCCGTAATCGGTGAGCTTGCGCTCTTTGATCATCACGGCGCTAGCCACATCCATAACCGCTTTAGTAAAGCGGTTAGCTAAGGATATGCGCTCTTCATTCGCGCCCGTTTTGACGCGGATTTGCATCGGAATTCCGCGGAACAATTGGACGAAGACTTGCGCTTCCCCAAAATGAGCACCGGCATTCTCGTCAGCTAGGCTCCAATCTCCAGTTACACCTTCGCTGTTAGCGAAGCGGCTTTGAACTTCTCTTAGAATGGCTGCCCAATCGGCATTGCCTTTGCGCTCAAGTGCTGCGAAGTCAGCAGCATGATAAATGCTAATAACGCCCGGTATCGTTAACATTTCACGTGCCCAAGCAGGTGCGGAACGCTCACTTTCTGGAGTATAGGTTCTGCGAATTCCGGGTTCTAAACTTTCGTCCAAATGTAGCTTCATCGTATTTGGACTTGGAGTCGGTTCAATAAAAGTAATCTTCATACGTAGCTCCCCCTTGAACGGTATATGCACCGCCATACTTTATACACATATTATCTCATTTCTGGTGTGAAACCAAAAGAACTCTTCTATTATTTCGCTAAAGTCTGCAATTGTGATGAATAAAAGGGCGAACCTTTATCATGCTATTTGTATATTTTGCAAAATACGCTGCTGTTCAATATAGTTGTAGTATATTCGCTAAAGCTAGGATTGCTCGGTAAACTTCTGTAGAAGAGGTGTTGTATGCCTAAAACTCGTTACCATAACGTCGATAATGTAAGTACCGATAAATCATTAAAGGAATTTCGCCAGTGGCGTGAGGAGCGTCGTCGCAAGAAGAAGGACTATTCATATGTTGTACCGAATACGCCGCCCAGATTATCTTATCTGTCTGAGAATCGATTGGAGTCTACCATTACGTGGATTGGGCATTCAACATTTTTCCTTCAATATGAAGGGATGAATATCATTACAGATCCCATCTGGGCGAGAAGGCTGGGCTTTGAGAAAAGACTAGGACAACCTGGGATTCCACTTAGCGAAGTGCCACCGATTGACCTGATTCTGATTTCGCACTCTCATTATGACCATTTGCATATCGCCTCTATCCGCAAATTATATCGGGCAGGGACAACGCTTGTAGTTCCTGTTGGTCTGAAGCGAAAAATGCTTCGAAAAGGGTTCCGCAACTGTGTGGAAATGGAATGGTGGCAGGAGATTAAGCTAGGTAAGATCAAGCTTAGTTTTGTGCCTACTCAGCACTGGACGCGGAGAACACCATGGGATACGAATACTTCTCATTGGGGTGGGTACATCTTGGAGCCCGCTGATTCCGGAAATCAGAAGTCTTCTCCGAATCTTTATTTCGCTGGGGACAGCGGTTATTTTCCAGGCTTTAAGGAGATCGGAAGTCGTTATAAGATCGATATCGCGCTTATGCCGATTGGGGCTTATGAACCGGAATGGTTCATGACCTCTCAGCATGTAAATCCTGAGGAAGCCATTCAAGCTTTCCTAGATGTAGGGGCGGAGACCATGATTCCGATGCATTACGGTACCTTCAGACTTGCGGATGATACCGCCCGGGAAGCACTGGATCGCATGGAGAACGCCCGAGTTAAACATGCGATTTCGGAGGAAAGAATTCGTACACTCGGTTATGGAGAAACACTGGTCGTACAAAAGGAGAATCGCACATCTGGGGAATAATTGAAAAAATTCCTCCTTAAAAGTTGTCGCCGTAAAACAGTTGGAATAAGTTTTGTAGGAGTGAGATCAGCTTAAATGCCTATTTCACGGGATTTTTGCACTGATTTTATGCTATAATGAGCCGAAACCCTAAAGTGAAAAGGATGGTAATGCGTAATGATTAGCACAAGCGGCGTAACACTCCGCTACGGAAAACGCGCTCTCTTCGAAGATGTAAACATAAAATTCACCCCTGGTAACTGCTATGGTTTGATTGGTGCCAATGGTGCTGGTAAATCAACCTTTCTGAAAATTCTGTCTGGGGAGATTGAAGCGAACACGGGTGATGTTCATATAACACCAGGTGAACGCCTTGCAGTTCTGAAGCAGAATCATTTCGAGTACGATGAATTCCCAGTACTTGAAACAGTAATTATGGGTCACACTCGTCTTTATGAAATCATGAAAGAAAAGGACGCGCTTTATGCGAAGTCTGATTTCACGGAAGCAGATGGTCTGCGTGCCGGTGAGCTTGAAGGCGAATTTGCCGAACTTAATGGCTGGGATGCAGAGCCGGATGCGGCGGCTATGCTGATCGGTCTGGGCATTATGCGTGAACTGCATGATAAGAAAATGGCCGAACTGAGCGGCAATGAGAAGGTACGGGTACTCTTGGCACAAGCCTTGTTTGGCCGTCCAAACAACCTCCTGCTCGATGAGCCTACCAACCACTTGGATCTAGAATCGATTGGCTGGTTAGAGAACTTCCTCATGGATTATGAAGGTACTGTTATCGTCGTATCCCATGACCGTCACTTCCTGAACAAAGTATGTACGCATATTGCGGATATTGATTTTGGCAAAATCCAGATGTACGTTGGTAACTACGACTTCTGGTACGAGTCCAGTCAGCTTGCTCAAGCTTTACAGCGTGATTCGAACAAGAAGAAGGAAGACAAGATCAAGGAACTGCAAGCCTTTATTCAGCGTTTCTCGGCCAATGCTTCCAAGTCTAAACAGGCGACTTCTCGTAAGAAACAACTCGAGAAAATTACGTTGGATGACATTCGTCCATCTAACCGTAAATATCCGTTCCTCAACTTCAAACCTGAACGTGAAGCAGGTAAGCAGCTTCTGACGATCAGCGGATTGACCAAATCGGTTGAAGGTGAGAAGGTTCTTGATGAAATCAGCTTTGTAGTTAACAAAGGTGATAAGATTGCTTTCGTGGGTCCTTACTCCCAGCCTAAATCATTTCTATTTGATGTGATCATGGGTGAGCAGGAAGCGGATGCGGGTGAATATGCGTGGGGCGTCACTACAACTCAAGCTTATTTCCCGAAAGATAACTCCAGCTATTTCGATGGCGTGGACTTGAATCTCGTAGAATGGCTGCGTCAGTATTCTAAAGATCAGGATGAGACGTTCCTGCGTGGATTCCTTGGACGGATGCTGTTCGCCGGAGAAGAAGCACTGAAGAAAGCGAGTGTATTGTCCGGGGGCGAGAAGGTTCGCTGTATGTTGGCGAAGATGATGCTGAACGGTGCGAACGTGCTTGTATTCGATGAACCTACCAATCACTTGGATCTGGAATCCATTACGGCACTGAATAACGGACTGATCGATTTCGACGGGACTATTCTCTTTACTTCCCATGACCATCAGTTCATCCAAACGATTGCTAACCGTATCATCGAGATCACACCTACAGGTGTAATTGATCGCACGATGACTTACGATGAGTATTTAGAGAATCCTGAAATTAAGGAAATGCGCCAACGCATGTATCCTGTAGAAGTATAATATTTACTTTCCGTTATGCGGAAGGAACCCGTTAAGCAGCTACTCTAATCCTGATAGGATTAGGGTAGCTGTCTTTATAATTTCGATTTTGAAAAGGTAACGGTAGGTGAAGCATGTGGACAGAACTATTTTTATTATGAGGCATGGGGAGACCAAGTTTAATACGCAAGGTCGTTACCAAGGCCAATTGGATTCACCTCTGACTGAGCATGGAATGGATCAAGTCAGACAAATGGGTAGGCTGCTTCGTTATTCGGTGGAGCATCCCTCCGAATGGAAGGTGATTTCAAGTCCACTTGGGAGAGCGCTGCAAAGCACACAAATTTTGTGTGAAATCTTAGGTTATGATTTCAATGAAATAGAAACGGATTCTAGGTTAAGTGAAGTTTCCGTTGGTTCTTGGTCAGGGCTAACGCTCAAGGAAATTGAACAGGGCTGGCCGAATAGTCTTGAAGATACGACTATGTATGATTGGTATTTTCGTTCACCAGATGGAGAGAGCTATGAAGCGGTTCAGGAGCGTGTCACAGACTGGCTGGATAGCTTGTCCTCCACTCCGCGGGTCATTGCGGTTACACATGGATTAACAAGTAGAATTCTACGGGGAGTAAACGCGGGGCTTGCAAGACAGGAAGCCTTATCACTTGAGGTTTCCCAAAGCGCATGTTTTCAGTTGGCTAATTGTACAATAAAGAGAATCAGTTATGAATTTGATGAGTTCTAGCCCATCCTTTAAGGCAGACGAACGCATAAAAGGCTGCGTTGTCCCTGAGGGATGCGCAGCCTTTTATGTTTATAAAATAGTACTAGGATCCGCCGGTACGACGGCGTTGGTTGTTAGGCTTTTTGTTATTCTGACTTTTTAGTGGTTTAGCGGATCCGGCCTGAAAAGTTGATCCAGGTTTGGAGGAAGATTGTTGTTTCTTCTGCTCCAGCTTTTGCCGGATAGCTTCAGCTAAATTGATTTTTCCTTTTTCATTGTTTTCGCTCATTATGATAACCTCCTTTGAAGCAAGTCCTTCACTTTATTCTAATTGTTTTTAAATGCTGCTACAAGGGCAAGAATAATTGAAAGAATTCTTTTCTAACAAAACAGAAAACGAGGAGATAGCCAAAATGGTTGATATTTACGAAGATATACGTAAAGGCGAGCGTGGCGCTTGGGTTAGCATAGCGGCTTACCTCATTTTATCGACTTTCAAGCTGGTTAGCGGTTATCTATTCGCCTCTAGTGCATTGGTCGCGGACGGAGTCAATAATTTAACTGACATCGTAGCATCTGCAGCCGTGTTGGTTGGTCTAAAGATTTCGCGGAAGCCACCTGACTCTGACCATGCTTATGGACATTTTCGGGCAGAGACGGTAGCTGCATTGTTGGCTTCTTTTATTATGGCGGTAGTAGGTATTCAAGTGATTGTGGAGGCGGTGCGGTCCTTTTTCGATCGTGCAAAGGAAACCCCGCAGCTATGGTCTGCTGGTGTGGCTCTAGTGTGTGCAGTAGCAATGATGGGAGTATACATATACAACAAAAGGCTGGCTAAGCAGATAAATAGTAGTGCACTCATGGCAGCGGCGAAAGATAATTTTTCGGATGCTATGGTTAGTATAGGTGCTGCTGTTGGGATTGTAGGTGCTCAGTTCGGACTGCCATGGATTGATTCTGCGGCGGCAGTAGTTGTCGGACTGATTATCTCTAAGACGGCATGGGATATTTTTCGTGACTCGACCTACCGGCTTACGGATGGCTTTGATGAAGATAGATTGATGGATCTACGTAGTACGATTGCTCGAACACCGGGAGTAGAGGGGATTAAAGATGTGAAGGCACGGGTTCATGGGAATCATGTACACGTGGATGTTGTAGTGGAGGTAGACGCGAATATTACAGTGGTGGAAGGTCATAGGATCAGTGACTCCATTGAAGAGAGAATGAGCAAGCTACACAATATTATGAATGTACAGGTGCATGTGGAACCTAAAGATTAAATTTGAAAAATTCTATTTTAAGGAAAAAACAAACATATTTAAGGAGGATTCAAGACTTTAGTCCTGTATTTTACCATAAAGTGGCATGATTATATGTGCAATTTGGAGCATGTTCCAAATCCCGGGCAAGCCTATAATGAGGGCATAAAGGAATGTAGTACACACCTTTGTTGAAATCTCATCATGGTATTGGGGGAACGTATGATTAAATCACATAAGCAATTAACAGCATCCTTATTGGTTTCAGCTGCAATTGTTGCAGGTTTAGGAGTATCTGCTCCTGGAAATGCAGCAGCAGCCTCAAATCCATCAAATTCAGTTATGGCAGCAGCAGCCGGTCAAACAGCGGTCATCGAGGCAAGTGTTCGCCTTCGCAGTACACCTTCTACAAGTGGAGAAGTAGTGAAGTATTTGCAAAAAGGAGATCAAGTGCAGATTGTGGCACAACCGAATAGCTATTGGTATCAGGTGAAAGCAGCGGATGGATCCGTAGGCTATACAAGTACAGATGATAAGTATATCAGCGTAAATTCATCTTCAGTAGGTACACCAACAGCACCATCAGCACAAACGGGAACCATAAAGTACGGAGTGAATCTTCGAACTGCGCCTTCTACAAGCGGAAAAGTACTGAGACTTCTGAAGAAGGGGGAACAAGTACAGCTTCTGGCACAGCCGAACAGCTCCTGGTATCAAATTCAAACCTCTGATGGTAGCATTGGATATATAAGTTCAAGTGATCAATATACTTCGTTCGCTAATAATGGGGGGACTGGGACGGTAACGCCGACACCAACGCCGCCAGCACCAGTACCACCTATTTCTACACCTGGGGCTTCTGCCCAAATCGAGAGTGTAATCTCAGCAGGTATGGGCTATCTTGGGACACCTTATGAGTTTGGTTCCAGCAGATATGATACAAGCACCTTCGATTGTTCTGATTTTATCCGGCAAATTTTCATGGATGCTGTGAATTTGAAACTGCCTGCTGATTCCCGTCAACAGGGAGATTGGGTGAAATCGAATAGTACGGTAGTTACGTCTACTTCCGGTTTGAAACGCGGCGATCTAATGTTCTTTATGGATTATAAAGGGAACTCCGCTTCAGCATATGAAGGGATCGACAAATCTAAGGCAAGAATATCGCATGTTGCTATGTATCTAGGAGATGGACAAGTTCTCCATACGTATTCAGTAGCTTCAGGCGGGGTGAAAGTAGATAAATTAAGCGCTTCTTGGACGAATCGTTTCCTCTTCGGGGGATCGGTCATCCGATAATTATATAGGTATACAGAAGCGGCAGCATCGCATGTTTGTGACGGGTGAACAAAGGCGGCGTAAGCGCAAAAGCTACCCCCTCAGTAGAATGATCTACTGAGGGGGTAGCTTTTTGTAAATATAAGAATTTATATGTTCCGTTATATAAATTATTCTTATATTTCTCGCATAAACACTTGCCGTCCTTATAGGGACGCCGAAGGCGTTTATGCTTGTTATCATCTTTTCTGTACTAATTACATAATTACATTGGCAGCAACAGGAACCATTACCCACGCTTTTCCTAGCCAAGTGTAGATTTCTCTCCATTCATTGCCCCAAGTATCCGTAATCACTTCACCTGTGGTATCAAGCGTTTGAGCGCTAAGCCAGCCTGCGGGAATCATACTGCCAACTGAAAAGTGGAAAGCTGTTTTTTCGGTTAGAACAATTTGTGGTGTGGCTGGAGTAATATCCGATGGGGTAATGATCGTTTCAAAAGATGTTGTGTAAGTGCTTCCAGTTCCGGGCGTAGAATCTGTAGTTGTCCCTGTTACCTCAGCGGCTGATGCTGTAGCTGCTATTGAAGCCATAAGTCCCAAGGCAAGTGTAATGCTGGCGAATTTTTTCATGTTAAGTTCCTCCTCATTATGATCTAACTTCAAAACTTTTTCTTATTTTCTCAAGTGACATCTGTGTGGGAATGACCTATACTTTCTGCATGATGAATAAGATATATGGATAGATATGGGAGGAGGCTACATCGATCTACCTCTGCGTCCCGTGAAGAGGGAAACAACAAACAGAACCAAGAATACGAAGAATAGTATCTTTGCAAGACCAGCAGCGGCTGCTACAAGATTGAAGAAACCAAAGATACCAGCGATTACAGCTACAACTAGCAGAATTGCGGACCATTTTAACATTACATATCACCTATCCTTTTTTTGATTTGTAGTCATTGTATAAACGGGGACTTTGATTCTGAAACAAAGGGGAGCAGGGAATTTTGACAACGCTCGACAGATTGTTTCGGCATATGGTAGTAGGGGTAACTATGCAGTATACAAGGCTGATTAGCCACTATTTATGAGATTTGGAAGGGGTTATGAATATGATCATTGAACTTAGTGTAGCTCTCGTTGCTATCGCATTCGCAATACTTGTTTTCTTTCTAATTAAGACTTTGCAGTCAGCGAAGCAATCTCTCGACAAAGTAAGCCAGACCTTGGTGGAAGTGCAGAAGACGATGGATGAACTGACTTATGAAGTGAAGACTACAGTCAGACATGCAAATGAAATTACCGCTGATGTACAGAATAAAATTCAGAAGATTGATCCTGTCATAGATTCTGTGAAGAATTTGGGAGAAGTTATGAATGAGTTAACCTTAACCGTTAAGCAAGTTTCAGTAACTGTGATTGAGAGATATCGTAAATCACATGAACTGAGGGAGAAGCGTAAGGGGGTATCCATAAAAGAAGCTCCGCTGACTCCAGCTGAGGAACGTACGGTAAACTCTTATGATGCTGTTAATAACGAGAAAGCACCGGGGAAAATAGCTACTGTGTTAAAAAGTGTAGATGTAGCTGCAACTCTTTGGAAAAAATTCCGTCATTAAAGTTAAGGCAGCAAGTCCTCTGTAAATGGCGGCTGCAGATAAGAAAGGTGGGATAACAACATGAACATTATCATACTCTTGTTTAGTCTACTTTCCCCATACTTTGATGCGTCTCCACAGTTGACGCCTATCTCGACTTTTAGTGATCAGCCTAAGACAGTTCTTACATTTGAACATTCCTCAGAAACGAGCCCTGCTATAAATCAGTTTGATTCACTGCAAGGTGTTGCTTTATATGCTACGAAGGAAGAATTGCTTCTGGCCAAGGGCAATCCGCTGGCGGTAACAAATGATCCATTGCAAGGGACAGAGGAGTACCAATACGCAGATGTAACAGTGGGTGTTGGTGAGGGGTTTGTACTGTATGTGCATGTCTCACCTTCTCAAGCACAGCAGTTTGGTCTACAGGTAAATGGGGTGGGAATTGATCCCGTGAAGGATAATGTGCAATCGACCTTGGGTAAACCGTATTTTATTGCCGAAGATGGTGATGTATATATGAGAGGAAACAATGCGCTCAAAATATATCGAAATTTGGCAGGTGAATTTGAAGGTATTGATTTATTTGATAGTATTTCTTCTTAATATGTTTCACTTTTGATCATTTTGGTTAATAAACAGAGGCTGTCTTTACCATAGAGTAACCTCCCGAACCACTACATGTAGTGGTTCGGGAGGTTACTTTGCTGAAGGCGTAAATGAACCTATTACTATATTTACATATATTAAAAATAGAAATAACACATTTAAATAGCGTATGATATAGGTAATGAGTCGCAGATTTTTACGTTCGTAATACTATTCGTGTGAGGTGAAGATGATGAGAATCTTAATCGTAGATGACAATCCGACTAATGTTATCATTATCCGTGAAATCCTGAAAAAAGAAGATTACCGAAATTTCGTAACCGCATCCTCTGCAAAAGAGATGCTTACACGGTTGGGTATCGGTTCTGTGAGTGAAGATGGACGTCCTCGGATGTCAGATATCGATCTGATTTTACTGGATATGATGATGCCGGAAATGGATGGAATCGAGGCATGTCGTGTTGTACAGCAATACGAACACCTAAAGGATATTCCAATAATAATGGTTACAGCTGTTGGAGATTCCAAGAAGCTGGCAGAAGCACTGGATGCAGGTGCAGTAGATTATGTTACGAAACCCATTAACAAAGTGGAGCTGATGGCCAGAATTCGACTCGCGCTGCGGTTGAAGCGAGAGAAAGATTGGCATAAGGAACGAGATCAGCGAATTCAAGAAGAATTGAGACTGGCCGCACTTGTTCAGAATGCTGTGTTGAGCTTGCCTCTTCAGGAAGAGGATTTTGAGGTCAATGCCATCTATCAGCCATCCTCTGAGCTTGCCGGTGATTTATACGCGTGGTACCCCCTTGGTGATGGCCGATATGGCGTGATCCTGCTGGACATTATGGGACACGGAATATCGTCATCTCTTTTTTGTATGTTTCTTGCTTCTGTGTTAAAGGACACGGTAACTACGTATGTAGAGCCGGAAAAGGTAATTCAGGAGCTCAATCGAAGGTTTAATCAGCTCTATATTGAGAAAAAGCTGATCCAATATTACTTTACGACCATTTATCTTGTGATAGATACCCGTATGAAACGTATTGACTACGTCAACGCCGGGCATCCACCTGCGCTATTTTTTGAAGGTGTGGCTAAGACTCCAGTCATGCTGGAAAGTAACTGTCACCCGGTAGGTCTGTTTGAACGGATTGATATTCAGCCACAGAGCTTAACCTATGAAGATGAAGGGCATCTAGTTCTTTATACAGATGGTCTATTGGAGCTGGTTGAGGGCGAACAAGAAGAGCAGCTGAAATTTATGATTCAACATTTAAATGTTGAACATGAGTGGAACGAAGAAGCTATTCGAGCTGCTTTTTTCAATGTTGAGGTTCCTAAAGAGCGTGATGATGATAAGTGTATTGTGTGGATCTCACTGAAGAAGGGAACAGATAGAGAATGAAGATAAAGGCTAAACTCTTAATTGGCTTCAGTGCCATGTTAGCGATTATGCTTGCACTTACGATGATAGGATACGACCGCTTAAATTATATGAATAACCAACTGGAAGGGTATCAGGATAGATATATGAAGGGGCGGTCTTCTTCGGGGATGCGTGGAGAAGTCAATGATATGGCGCGAATATTGACCACGACCATGTTAAGTGCAGATGCATCATCGGTAGAATCTCAAAAGAATGAGATTAATAAAAAGATTACTAAAGCGAATGAGCACTACGAGAAAATAAAAGCATCGATGACTAGCGCTGAAGAAATGCAAATGGTTGGTCAAATAGATGATGCGTACACCACTTATTTAAATTATCAGGAAAAGGTATTGAAACTGCTATCGGCTGGTTATTTTCAGAATGCCAGCACGTATTCAAACACAGAGGGACAAGCGATTCAGAATGCCGTGTTAAACGCTCTGAACAGTCTCTCTGATTATAATGCTTTTATTATGAATGAAGAGAGTACGAAGGCCAACGAAGCTTATAAAAGTTCGACTCAAATGGTAGTTCTAATGATGATTATGGGCTTACTTCTGGGACTTGGAGTGGTTTTATGGATTATCCCAAGCATCACTCGGGGGCTTAATGTCGTTTCGATGATGATTACCAGCTTTGGCAACGGTAGAGTGAGGGCCATACGGCGTATAAAGGTTACTACTAAAGATGAAATTGGTGAGGTTGCTCTTGTCTTTAAGAAGATGGCTTTAGATCTTGAACAGAAGCAGCAAATGGAACAGGCCTATGCGCAAGCGCAGAATGACCAATCCTGGCTGAATGCGAATGTTGCTCGGGTGACGGAACTATTGCGAGGTGTTAGCTCCTTGGATCAGGTCTCACAGACCTTCATCAATGAGTTTACCCCTGTGCTGGGAGCACAGTTCGGAGCTGTATATTTAAAAGATGCTAATCGTCCTGACTTTTTACGAAGCAGTGGATATTATGCAGTAGATAATGATAAGAAACCTAAGGACGGGTTTGTGATTGGAGAAGGGCTTGTAGGACAAAGTGCGCTCGATATGCACCCGATCAGACTGGAGAAGGCTCCTGAAGACTATTCATCCGTTAAGTCCGGATTCGTGGATGCGCAACCTGGATATATTTCTATCCATCCGCTTATTTTTGAAGACGAACTGCTAGGCGTAGTAGAATTTGCTTCATTCCAACCTTTTAGCAGTTTGAAAAATGATTTGCTGCAACAACTCGCTAATAATTTAAGCATTATTTTTAATAATATTAGCCGTCGTTTGATCGTGGAGAAATTGTTGCGTGATTCACAAGCTCTTACGGAAGAGCTGCAGTGTCAGTCGGAGGAACTACAGACTCAGCAAGAGGAATTGCGTCGTTCCAATGAGAACTTGGAAGAGCAGACGGATGCGCTTAAACGTTCGGAAGAACTGCTCCAGCGTCAGCAGGAAGAACTGGAGCATTATAATACGGAACTTATTGCCAAGACCCGCGCTTTAGAGGAACAAGTGCAGGAGGTTGAAGAGAAGAAAGATGAAATTGAGCATGCAAAAATTCAATTAGAGAAACAGGCCAAGCAATTATCTGTTACTAGTAAATATAAATCAGAGTTCTTGGCGAATATGTCTCATGAATTGCGAACTCCGCTCAACAGTCTCTTGATTCTGTCGCAGCTACTCACGGAGAATAAGGATGGCAACTTGTCAGAGAAACAGGTTGAATTTGCACATACTATTTATATGTCAGGTGCAGACTTGCTTAAGATGATTGATGAGATTTTGGACTTATCCAAGGTTGATGCTGGCAAAATGGAACTGAACCAAGAAGAAATTAAATTAACGGAGCTGAAGAGCTTTGTGAAGCAGAATTTTGCTCCGCAAGCGCTCAAAAAGGGACTTTCTTTAAAAATTACCTTTAATGAGCCACTGCCAGATAGTGTCATTGCCGATGGTCATCGGTTGAAGCAGGTGCTAAGAAATCTGCTTTCTAATGCCTTTAAATTTACGATGGAAGGATTTATTGAGTTCTCGGTTAGCCAAGCAGATGACAATCTTATTCCGCTAGATCTGCCAGGTGAAGTTGAATATATTGCTATTGCTGTAAAGGATAGCGGAATTGGTATTCCGGCAGACAAAACTGATATTGTGTTCGAAGCCTTCCAACAGGTGGATGGAACTACCAGCCGTAAATTTGGGGGGACAGGCTTAGGTTTGTCCATTAGCCGTGAGTTAGCACGTTTAATGGGTGGAGCTATTGTACTGGAATCCCGTGAGGGCCAAGGTAGTACCTTTACTATGTATTTGCCAGTTATAGGGAATTATATTAAGCAGCAACCTGCAGTAATAGAAGCTGCTGCTTCTAGAGAAGATGCAACCTTCGAGGGGTATATTGGAGATATACTTCCAACCCTTGTACCAACGCAGGCTCATGCACCTATCCCACAATTGGTGATCGATGATGATCGTGATCAATTAACTGCAAATGATAAGGTTTTACTTATTATTGAAGATGATGAGAGCTTCGCAAAAATTCTGCTGGATATGGCTCATGGCCGCAACTTCAAAGGACTGGTAGCCCTCCAAGGGGATACCGGATTGCAGATGGCGAAGACTTATTTACCAGATGCGATTATTCTTGATATTCAGCTGCCGGTTATGGATGGCTGGACCATCCTTAGAGAACTAAAGAGTGCATCACAGACTCGCCATATCCCTGTCCATGTCATCTCTGTAAATGATGAAGTGAAGCAGGGGCTTATGATGGGGGCAATGGCTTATTTAAGAAAACCTTCTTCTAGAGAGGCGCTAGAACGGGCTTTCTCGCAAATCGAGAACTACACCTCCAGTACGTTGAAGTACTTGCTGATTGTAGAGGATGATGAGATTCAACGTCGTTCTATCATGGAGTTGATCGGTCACGACGATGTGGCCATAACCGCAGTTTCAACTGGCGGGGAAGCACTGAATGAGCTGCGGAAGCAGAGATATGATTGTATGGTTCTAGATTTGATGCTTGAGGATATGACAGGCTTCGATCTGCTGGATCAGATTCGTGATGATGAGGAATTAAATGATCTGCCTATTATTATTTATACGGGTAAGGATTTGGATGGCAAAGAAGAGACGCAGCTGCGTAAATATGCGGAATCAATCATTATCAAGGATGTACGTTCTCCAGAGCGGTTGTTGGATGAGACAACATTGTTCTTGCACCGGGTAGAAGCAAATCTTCCGGAAGATAAACGTAAGATTCTGCAGAAGCTTCATAATAAAGAAGAATTGTTTGAAGGAAAGAAAATACTGCTCGTCGATGATGATATTCGCAATGTCTTTGCGCTCTCCAGCGTACTCGAAGAGTATCATATGGAAGTGAAGTTTGCGGAGAATGGACGCGAAGCGCTGGAAATGCTGGTAGAGCAAGAAGATTTTGATCTTGTGCTAATGGATATGATGATGCCAGAAATGGACGGATATGAGGCTATGCGCCGGATTCGCGAGATGCCACAGTATCAGAAACTGCCTATTATTGCGCTGACCGCCAAAGCTATGAAAGAGGATCGTGCCAAATGCATTGAAGCTGGAGCCTCTGACTATATGAAGAAGCCAATTGCAACAGGTCAACTTCTATCTTTAATGCGAGTCTGGCTGTATTCGTAACCTTAATATTGGGGTAATACTTTAAAAGAACTAACAAAAAGCCATTCTTCAAAAGTACGGCGTGTTGATAAGGGAGTCGGGATAACAATGAAAGCAATAGAACACGGATATGAGGAGCAACCCGTTCTGGCGGGAAGTGACGAACTGGAGCAAATTGAGATTGAGCTGCTTCTTGATGGGGTACACCGTTTATATGGCTATGATTTCCGGAATTATGCGTTGCCTTCATTAAAACGGCGCATCTGGCATCATGTTCATGCGGAGAATGTACTCACCATATCCGCGCTGCAAGAGAAGGTTCTGCATGATCGGGCTTGTTTTGAACGATTTGTCTACAGTCTCTCTATTCCTGTGACTGAAATGTTCAGGGATCCGGGATTATTTCTAACTTTTCGCCAGAAGGTAGTTCCTTTGTTAAGAACCTATCCCTATATTCGTATCTGGCATGCCGGATGTTCCACTGGGGAGGAAGTTTATTCTATGGCCATCCTGCTTCATGAAGAAGGGCTTTACGATAAGGCTCGAATTTATGCCACAGATATGAATGAGCGTTCTTTACAGCAGGCTAAGGAAGGCGTTTATGATATTAGCAGAATGAAGCAATACACAAAGAATTATTTGGAGGCAGGAGGTACCCGGGCATTTTCCGAATACTATACTGCTAAGTATAACTCAGTTATTTTACAACCTTATTTACGCAAAAATATTATTTTTGCTGAGCATAATTTAGCTACTGACACTTCATTTAATGAATTTAATGTTATTCTCTGCCGGAATGTAATGATCTATTTCAATGATGAGCTTCGTGATCATGTTCACGGGTTGTTTCATGAAAGTCTAAGTCGCTTTGGAATCCTTGTTCTGGGCTCTAAGGAGTCCATTCACTTTACGAAATATAGCGATTGCTATGAATCTTTAGACAGAGTGGAGAAAATATACCGTAACATAAAATAACGCATGTAGGAGGGTGGTCCTATGGGGTTTCAAGAACCAATTCATATACTACTAGTAGACGACCGTCCTGAAAATTTGCTGGCGCTGGAGGCAGTGCTTGAGAGCCAGCATTACGAGCTAATTAAAGCTACCTCCGGTGAAGAAGCGTTGCGCTGTTTGTTAAGGTATGATTTTGCTGTCATTGTACTAGATGTACAGATGCCGGGTATGGATGGAATTGAAACTGCCAAATTGATCAAGGCCAGAGAGAAAACGAAGGAAATTCCGATTATTTTTATCTCTGCCAATAGCAAAGAAGCGGAGCATTTATTCGCGGGCTATTCGGCAGGGGCTATTGATTATATGGTCAAGCCTTTCATTCCACAAATTTTGAACTCTAAGATACAAGGCTTTGTCGAAATGTACATCACGAGCAAGAAGCATCAGACTCAAACCATGCTGCTGCAGCAAAAGACGAAAGAACTGGAAATCATTAATAGTGAGCTTATCAAGGCAAAAGAAGAGGCTGAGATTGCCTCGAAAGCAAAGTCGGAATTTCTAGCCATGATGAGTCATGAAATTCGTACACCTATGAACGGCGTAGTTGGCATGATCGATCTATTAATGGAGACGGATCTTACTTCTGAGCAAAAGGAATATTCGGAGATCATTCGGAAAAGTGCGGACACGTTGATTACGGTAATTAACGACATTCTTGATTTTACTAAAATGGAATCTGGAAAAATGGAAGTTGAAGAGCACTTATTTGAACTCCGAAATTGTATTCAAGAGGTGTTCAGCCTCTTCTCGATAGAAGCAGGAAAGAAGAACCTGGAGCTCGCTTATTTTATTGATCAGAAATTGCCTCGACTTTTATATGGGGATATGGCTCGTTTACGCCAAGTTTTAATTAATCTGATCGCTAACGCAGTTAAATTCACAAATCAAGGTGGGGTCTATCTAGTCGCCTCGATCAAGAGCGTTGCGGATCATAAAATGGAAGTTGAGTTCACAATTATGGATACGGGGATTGGTATTTCTCCGGAGAAATGTGACCGACTATTTGAGCCCTTCTCGCAGCTTGATTCTTCCATGACACGGAAATATGGGGGAACAGGTCTGGGACTAGCTATATGTAAATCTCTTGTCGGAATGATGGGCGGAGAAATTCGGGTAGAATCGATGGAGCAAAAAGGAGCCACTTTTATCTTTACGATTCAGGTATCTATGCCAGGAGAAGATTTGATAGGTGGATATCAAGAAGAGGAATCCACACATCCTGTTTCCAATCAAGAGGGAAGAAGTAGAATCCTTGTTGTGGATGACCATCCGATTAATCAGCGTCTAATGGTCAGCATGCTGGATAAGCTGGGCTATGCGGCCGATATGGCTGAAGATGGTCAACAGGCTGTGGAGATGGCGATTAAACACCCTTATGATTTTATCTTTATGGACCTTCAAATGCCAGTGATGGATGGCTTGGAGGCGACCGCTCAAATTCGTCGAGAGGGTGGTCCTGCTGCCGAGAAGACCGTTATCATTGCAATGACGGCGAACGTCATGGAAGGAATTCAGAATCGCTGTAAGGCCTCTGGAATGGATGATTACATCAGCAAACCGCTGAAGATGAGTAGTATAAAACAAATTATTTCTCGATATTCTAGCAACGACAATGTATTAGTAGAACCTGATATATCTATTTTCCAAGCGTAATCTAGTATTTACCAATCCGTTTTTTTAACGTTATCTGATTCAAAGGTATATCATTAAGGTTATTAATATAGAAAATATTTGTTCAGGAGAGATCGTCTAATGAATACGCATAAAAGTAACAAGTTCCATGCTAAGACAGAAACCAAAGGGAATGTATGCACAGTTTTCCTGAGTGGTGAACTTGATTTATCAGTTGCTTCCGATTTCCGCCTGGTTATGGAGCCACTTGTGGGAGACACCAAACTAGATTTAGTTATTAATCTAAAAGAATTAAAATACATCGATAGCACAGGGATTGGTATTCTACTTTCGATCCTGAAATCAAGACAAGGAATGGACGTTAAGTTTATGGTTGAGGATGTTCCTCCACAAATTCAGAAGTTGTTTGACATGACTGGTATTTCCAAGTTTTTTGCCTCCCAAGAGAATTCCCACTAGGAAAGGATAGAACAAAGAATGAGTGATGATGTGCAAAAAGTAATTCTTCAGTTGCCTGCTAGCGCAGAGTATGTGGATATTGTTAGGTTGAATTTATACGGCATTGCCTCGAAAATGGGTTTCACCTATGAGGATATAGAAGACATGAAAGTGGCAGTGTCAGAGGCGTGTAACAATTCAGTATTATATGCTTATGGCCAAAAAGACGGAGTAGTAGATGTTATTTTTGAGGTAGAGGAAAGCTCCTTATCCATTACAGTCAAAGACGAAGGGGAGAGCTTTGACGGCTTGGACAAGTCTAATGAACGTATGACACTGCATGATAAGGAGTTAAGTGACGTTCAGGTTGGCGGGTTAGGGTTCTACTTAATGCAAGCGTTGATGGATGACGTTAGTGTCGTAAGTGAAGCCGGAAAAGGGACGGTGGTAACTTTGAAGAAGCACCTTAATTTTAGCGAGGAGAAAGTATGAGTGACAAAGTGACTCCCCCCGAGTCCATGAATGAAGCAGTCACCCAAATTTGGGAGTATCAGCAGACCAAGGATAACGATCAGGCGACGTTGCTGATACAGAAATATGAGCCTATGGTGAAAATGGCTGCTGGGAAGATTTCCCGTAATCGCCCCGACTTGTATGAGGATTTATATCAGGTCGGGCAAATGGCGCTCATCCGGTTACTGCAGCAATATGATATCAGTCTCGGAATCCCTTTTGAGCCCTATGCGATGAAAAGCATGATTGGACATATGAAGAATTATTTGCGTGATAAATCTTGGTACATACAGGTTCCTAGACGGATTAAAGAAAAAGGAGCGCTTGTTCAACACGCGATTGATGAACTTACAGTGAAGCTTGAGCGTTCTCCTGCGGTCGATGAGATCGCTCATTATCTTGATCTGTCTGTTGAAGAAACTGTAGAAGTACTGGCAGGCAGAGAATGTTACCATTACGTATCTCTAGATTCACCGCTTTCTCAAGAGGAAACTGGAGCTACGCTAGGGGAGCTTATCAGCTCTGATGCGAACGATTACGAGACTGTAGAGAAACGAATGGATCTGCAGCAAGCACTAGGACAATTGAAGGAGCAAGAGCAGCAAGTGTTGCTGCTAGCCTTCCAAGATGGTCAATCCCAGCGGGCAATTGCTCAGAAGCTGGGGGTTTCACAGATGAGTGTTTCACGGATACAGAAGCGGGCCACTGAGAAGTTAAAGCAGATTATGGCCAACTCATCCTATTGAGCTCCTTTATGTGTAATATACATTACCTGGATTTGAATTCTACTGTTCGACGATAAGGACATGCCTCTCTCCGTGCCTGGAGAATAGCATGTCCTTTATTTGTGTTCCACAACGCCCTTACCCCGCTTGTCCGGCTAACCTTGAAGGATTAGCCGGACAAGCGGGGTAAGGGGGAGCGGTGATAGAGGGGCGATAAATAGCCCACTTGTTAGCTGTTCGCATCAATGTATTTTTTGATCTCGCCAAGGTACTCACCGATCACGGGAACATCAAGAAATAGACTAAGAATGTAGCCCAGAACACCAAGGACTACGAACGTTCCGAGAGATAGGCCGAGACCTCGGGATATACCGGCCATCAAGTTTGTGATAATTCTTTTTTTGGGATCTGAGTAGTTATCAAGGATGTCCTTAAATTCTGATTTTTCTAGTGAGTCAGCAATCTTATCCAGACGATTGTTTAAGCGTTTGACCTCATGCCGTAATTCGAAAGGATGTTCATCAATTTCATATGCTTTTGTTTGGCTATTTGATTCTCCCATGGAGCACCCCTGCTTTCTGTAGCCCGATCGGGCATTCATTAAGGATCTATTCAATCAGATGAAACTTTATATAGGGTATAACTAAACAACAGCCAGCTGCGGACAGCTGGCTGTTGTCGAATGAAATGATAGCTGTATTATGCCGCAGATTAGTAACTGGATTTATAGGAGGATTTAACATCCTCTTTCGCATCTTTAGCCTCATCGGCGACTTCTTTAGAGGATGCTTTGGCTTCGTCAGCCACTTCTTTAGAAGCGTCTTTAACATCAGAGGCTACATTATTTGAAGACTCACTTACAGTGTCACCAATTTTGCTGCCTGCTTCTTGAAGGGTAGCGGCAATTTGCTGCTTGCTGTCGCTGACAGTAGTGTAGATATCAGAAGCTTTGACTGAAACTGTACTAGCCAGATCGGTTGCTTTTTCACCTACCGTTGTGGCAATGGCTTTGGTCTTGTCAGTTACGACACCAGCAACTTCTTTAGTTTTGTCAGTAGCAAGCGTAAGTTTATCGGACAGATCACTGCGCATTTCACGACCAGGCTTTGGTGCAAATAATAGGGCTGCTGCAGCACCTATTAAGCTACCAATAAAGATACCTTTGAAAAAGTTGCTTCCGTTTTCTACTTCATGCTCTACTTTATGTTCTACGTTACTCATCACCAATCACTCCTTATAAGTTATCTTACTTCGTATTTAAACTTTGGCGTATAGGCTGAAACAATTGATGAGCAAGGCGTAGATGGCGAGGGGCTCTTGTTATGGACTATTTATTAACAGCTTGGAATACCGCATAGCCGAATTCGGGCAGATTCAGATGTAGTAATGATGTGAATTTTTCTGTTCGCTTCTGCGTCTCTAGGTTTACCCATATAGCATCCATCCCGGGTACAGGAATGGTGGCGTCGACTAGCACCTCTTCATTGTTGAGCACGATTAAGAAGCGGTTATGTTCGTCCCACCGTTCATATACAAGCAGTCTTGGGTGGTCCGGGATCTCCAGCGATTTAAAGCCGCTACTACGGAACGCAGTATGCGAATTACGAAGACCGATCGTCCAGCGATAGTATTCAAACAGTTCCCTGTTCTGTTTCTTGATGTCCCACTCCATACATTTACGATTATCTGGGTCATATTCACCTTCCATACCGATTTCATCGCCATAGTAAATACATGGTGCTCCCTGAAAGGTCATTTGGAACAAAACGGCCAGTTTTAATCTCCGGATGTCACCACCGCAAAGGGTCAGGAAACGAGTTGTGTCATGGCTGTCTAATAGATTAAAAGTGGCCTCTATAATTTGCTGCGGGTAATTCGCTAGCATAGTAGCAATCGATAGAGAAAATTGTGAAGCATTAATTTGTCCGTGAGCGAAGAAATTAATCTGAATGTTGGTTAATGGGTAATTCATAACGGCATCAAATTGATCGCCAAGTAGCCACGGCAAGGAGTCATGCATAATTTCGCCTACAAGATAGGCTTCTGGATTAATGCTTTTGATCGTATTACGGAATTGTCGCCAGAACGTATGAGAGACTTCATTCGCGACATCAAGCCGCCAACCGTCTACACCGATTTCCTCAATCCAATAACGACCAACGTTCAACAGATACTCTCTGACTTCAGGATTCTCAGTGTTGAATTTTGGCATGATAGGCTCGAATGCAAATGTGTCATAGGTGGGAATTCCGTCGATGACTTGTGGTGGCCACTCACGCACATGAAACCAATCGGCATAACGGGAAGAACGCCCGTTGGTGAGCAGATCAACAAATGGCGGAAAGGTATGGCCGCAATGATTAAAGACACCGTCTAGAATGACGCGGATACCTTTGGAATGACAGGCGTCGACAAGTTCTTTTAGCAAAGCGTTGGTTCCAAAATGAGGGTCCACCAAGAAATAATCCTTTATATCATATTTATGATTGGTGGTTGCCTCAAACAGAGGATTGAAATAGATGGCGGTAATGCCCAATTCACAGAGATAATCCAAATGATCTAGTACACCTTGCAAGTCTCCTCCGAAGAAATTCCGGGGACTCGGCGTACCGCCCCAATCTAGCACATCTGCCGGATCGTTAGTATGATCGCCATTTGCGAAACGCTCCGGAAAAATTTGATAAAATACTGCATCCTTTACCCATGCTGGAGGGGAGTGTACATCTTCACGGTTCAAGAAAGGAAAGTCGAATAAGCCCTCATATATTATGACTGGAGGCTCTGAGAAGAAGCCTTTTTCCAAATAATAAAGGACCTCATCTTTGTTATAAAGTGCAAAATAGTAAGTGAGTCTGCGATAAACAGGACGGACGGCAGCCTGCCAATAATCGAATAAGCTATCAGAAGCCATGTGCTGCAAGGGAATAACCTCATGGGTTTTGTCCCAACTGTATTTATCTCCGCAAAAAAGATCAATCTTTGACACGTTATCCCGTTTAGTTCTTATGCGAATATGCAGTGTAGACTCATCGTAGGCATATGACCAATTCTGCCCCATGCGATGATAAACGGCTTCTTGTTGAATCATAATCAATTTCCATCCCTTCGTGGCCTGTAAACGCAAAAAAGGGCCAACCTCATGATAATCAGAGGTTGAACCCTTGCCGGTTTCATTGCCTTTAAATTTTGTCTGAATCTTATCATACCCCTCAAGATTAAAGCAAGAGATTATTTCACATGAATTCACAATATGGAATATTTAGTATGTAGTTGAAAAAAGGAGAAAATATAAGGAAAAACAAGAAAAGTGCTATTAAATAACCCCATTTGGATCTATACTCTGATTGCAATCCAAATTATGGGTATTATAGAATGAGGGCGAACGAACTTGATTTTTCTTAATACGCAAACAAATTAAAGGCACTGTTACCTAAAAGGTACAACCTCGGCACTTTGTGCGAATGAGGTTGTACCTTTTTTGCATGCTCTTTTTCTATGCGTGTTAGGTCTGATCACTTATGAATAAAGGGGAGATGAGCAAATGAAGAAGAGTAAACGATCTAAAATGCAAGCGGTATCATTTAGTTTGACCCTAAGTCTGCTGTTGGCATTGACGGTTACGGCTTGCGGTTCAGGCAATGGGAACTCTACGGCTCAGCCGAATTCAAGCCCGAATTCCATAGTGAACGAGCCGGGGGGAACTACAAATGAGACGAATCCCGCCGAAGAGGAGCTGAAACCGGAAGCTGGGGCCGAATTAACGGTCTGGGAAGCCAAGGAGCAGGTTGAGTACATGAAGCAGTTAGCCGCTGATTTCGAAAAAGAATACGGCGTTCCTGTCAAGGTTGAGGAAATGGCGGGCGGCGATCAGGGAACAAGGTTGGCGACAGATGGCCCGTCCAAACTAGCCGCCGATGTGTTGACTCTCCCGCATGATCAGATTGGTCAGGCTGTCAAAGCGGGATTGCTTTTGCCAAATGATGTGTTTGAGGAAGAAACGAAATCAACTATGGTGGAGACAGCTATTCAGGCATCGACTTATGACGGTATCCTGTACGGCTATCCTAAATCGGTGGAGACCTATGCGCTGTTCTACAACAAGGATCTGATATCCGAAGCTCCAAAAACTTGGGATGATGTGATCGCTTTTGCCAATACGTACAATAAGCCGAAAGAGAACAAATTTGCGATCATGTGGGAATTCGTCGGGTATTACAGCTATCCATTCATTGGCAGCTTCGGCGGATACATTTACGGTGACAACAATACGAATGTCAAAGATATCGGCTTGAATAATGAAGGCACCGTCAAAGGATTTACCTTTCTTCAGAGCTTAAAAGGAATTCTCCCATTGAATGCAGGAGATATCACCTATGACGTTAAAACTCAATTGTTTCAGGAAGGCAAGCTGGCGATGAACATCGACGGGCCTTGGTCCATAGCGATGTTCAAGGATCATGTTAACCTTGGAGTGGCGCCTCTTCCTAAGGGACCTGATGGTCAAGACAGCATTTCTTTTTCCGGTGTTAAATCGTATTATGTCAATTCCTATACGGTATATCCGGTCGCTAGCCGCTTGTTCGCACATTTTGCAAGCAGCAAGGAGAATCAGCTAAAGAACTTTGAAATGACGGGTGCGATTCCTGCGAGCATTGAAGCCGGAGAAGCGCCGGTAATCAAAGATGATCCGATTATAAGTGGATTCTTCGAGCAGTTCCAACACTCCGTGCCGATGCCTTCTCTATCGGAAATCAAATCCGTCTGGGAACCGCTAAAGGCAGCTTTTGTATCCCTGTGGAACGACCCGGGTCTTGATGTTAAGCAGACGCTCGATAAGACTGTATCAACGATTCAGGCCGATCTGGATTCGAAGTAAAGGACAGGTGACTTGAGCTATGCACAAAAAAACAGGTGCAGCGCTACTCTCGGCTATTATTCCGGGACTGGGCCAGTTCTTCAATCGACAGTGGCTGAAAGGATTAGTATTCCTGCTGGTGGGGTCTGCTGGAATCTATTTTATTGCTCATGATCTAATGGGTTATTTGCGGGGATTGATCACACTTGGTGAATTTCCAAGCCGTATGGTCAAGGTAGGTAAATTAACCCGGATGGTGGAGGGCGATCACTCCATTTTTATGATGATCAATGGTCTGATGTCATTGCTGGCGCTGCTGTTTTATACAGCTTTTCATTTACTGAATATCAGGGATGCCTTTCTAGTTGGAGCTGCGCGGGACCGGAATGAGCCCATTCATTCATTCGGTGAATCGCTCAGACATATGGGGCGTAGAAACTTCGCCTATCTTGTACTAGCGATTCCTTTTGTGGCAGTGGTTTTTCTGACGATATTGCCGCTTGTTTTTTCGGTGCTACTGGCGTTTACGAACTATGCCGACCCGATTTTACCGCCTGCGCATCTAGTAGAATGGGTGGGGTTCGGTAATTTTAATAAAATGCTAAGTTTGGATGTATGGAGTTCAACCTTCGGCGGAGTGCTGACTTGGACACTGATCTGGGCGATTATTGCTACTGCGACGACTTACATTGGAGGTGTGCTCATCGCTGTACTTATTCACCAGCCCCGTGTTCGGTGGAAAAAGCTTTGGCGTACACTGCTGATCGTTCCCTTTGCTATTCCTAATATGATTTCTCTGCTCGTCATGCGTAATATGTTCAATAATCAGTTCGGACCGATCAATAGTTATGTAAGAGCTTTGGGATTGGAGGGGGTGGCCTGGCTGACTAATCCTTTCTGGGCAAAGGTCACCGTAATTCTGGCTAATATGTGGATCGGAATTCCGGTTACCATGATTCTGGCCTTTGGGGTACTGACAACGATTCCAAGGGATATGTACGAAGCTGCTGAAGTGGACGGTGCTGGGGCATTCTACAAATTCCGCATGGTTACACTGCCTATGGTACTGTTCGCGACTGCTCCAATCCTGATCATGCAGTTTGCCGGTAACATTAATAGCTTTAACGTCATTTACCTGATGACCAACGGAGAACCGGTTAATCCGGATTACCAGTACGCGGGCCATACCGATCTGCTGGTGACTTGGCTCTACAAACTGGCGCTTAACCAATCGCAATACAGCTTTGCTTCCGTAATCGGGATTGTCATCTTCCTGCTGGTCGCGACCTTCTCCATCTGGAGCTACCGCCGAACGCGATCCTACAAAGAGGAGGATATGATTGCATGAAGCCAAAACTGACAGAAGCGTTTAAAACGATTGGAAGCCATTTGCTACTGATTGTGCTCAGTTTTATTAGTCTTTTTCCAGCGTTTTGGATTATTATGTCTTCATTCAAGACGGGAAACAGTTTGTTCAGCGACTCGTTGATTCCTAAAAATTTCACGTTCATTCATTACAAGGAACTGTTTGAGCAAACTAAATATTTGATTTGGTTCATGAATACACTAAAGGTTGCAGCGCTGTCTACGCTACTTGGCACTTTTCTGCTGCTGTTGACTTCGTATGCCATCTCTCGCTATCGGTTCACGGGCAGAAAAACGACACTGACCGCGCTTCTAGTTCTGCAAATGTTTCCGGGATTCATGGCTATGATTGCAGTTTACGTGCTGCTGAACACGCTTGGGCTACTGAATTCCCATTGGGCACTTGTGCTTGTATACAGCAGTGGCGCCATTATCACCAATGTGTTTGTGGCTAAAGGTTTTTTTGATACTATTCCTAAAAGTCTGGAAGATGCTGCGCGGATGGACGGGGCGAGTCATATGAAAGTTTTTCTCTCTATAATGATCCCGCTGTCCAAACCGATGCTTACCTATGCCAGTCTTATGATATTTAATGGCTGCTTTGTGGATTTCATATTCGCGGACCTTGTATTGCGTACGGAAGAGACGAGAACGCTCGCTGTCGGGCTTTTCCGGATGGTGAATCAAAGCAATTCGACCGAATTCACATTGTTCGCCGCCGGAGCGGTGCTGGTTGCTCTCCCGGTCACGCTACTGTTCATTTTCCTTCAGCGTTTCCTGGTGGACGGTCTGACCGCGGGTGCAAGTAAGGGTTAATTCGATTTGCGCTCCCACTCTACAGCAGTACTGAATTCTATAAAAACCACTTCCTTTTCAGAAGAGCAAGAATCTGATGCGGGAGTGGTTTTTTAATTTAAAAGCTTCATTTATGTTCCTGTCATTCAGGATTTATTGCTGATGGAATTGTTTTTGTGTGGTTTCTAAAATCTTCTTGGTGTGGAGAGGATTGAAGAATGATGAAAATAGGAGTAGAATTCCTCATGGAACTAACACTTAAGGGAGTTTGTGATGTACAAAAAATCCCCGGAGCACGGGGTTATTTTCTAGCATTTATTAAATGTAGAATCCTAATAAATCCTTGTGAGTTATAGAGCAGCAAAGAGAAAAGAGGAGAGTTACCATGGAAACAGTATTAGTAAGAGAATATCGGTCAGATTTGCTGGAATGTGTCCATAGCGGACATATTGCAATCGTAGGAGAACACGGGAACGTAAAGGGCTATGCAGGTGATCCTGAGTTTGTATCCTTTACCCGTTCTGCGGCCAAGCCACTTCAGGCTATCCCAGGCATTCGTGGAGGAATCGTGGAGCATTATGGTTTTACACCCGCAGAGGTTGCCCTAATGACTGCTTCTCACCGAGGAGAGAGCTACCATGTTGCCGCGCTAGAGAGTATTTCCTCCAAGATTGGGATCGATGAGCAACAAATGATATGTGCCACTAGCTATCCACTGGATTATACGAGTAGAGAGAATGCCATTCGCGGCACGGGCAAAAGAAAGTTCTATCATAACTGTGCGGGCAAGCACATGGGGATTTTATCATATAGTAAGCTCAAAGGACTACCACTTGAAGAATACTCTCAGCCGGAGCAAACGGTTCAGCGTGAAATTATAGATACGATTGCTTATATGGCTGGTGTAGCACCAGACAGTATTGGTCTAGGTACGGATGGATGCGGTCTGCCGGTATTTGCCATGCCTTTGACAGCCTTGGCGACTGCGTATTTGAAATTAGCCAATCCTGATTTAATTGCTGACGAGGCAACTCGCAGAGCGGTCACCACAATCACTGCGGCCATGAATGCTCATCCGGAGATGGTTTCTGGGTCTGGACGCCTTGATTCAATCCTTTTGGAAGATGAAAATATTATTGCTAAGGGTGGATTTAAAGGCGTATATTGCTTCGGGTTGCGCCGCGAGCGACTGGGTATTGCCTTCAAGATTCTGGATGGATCAGAAGAAGAGTGGGGACTTATTGTACAGGGGATTTTAAATCAGATTGGATACAGTCAGAAAAATACTTTGGAAAAGCTGCGTAATGCATTTTCAGGTGTGATCTACAATGATGGTGGTACACGGGTAGGTCATGCAGATACAGAATTTCAGCTTCATTTCATGAAATAGGAACTTAAAAAGGAGCCCGTCGCTGCGCATCCATCTCGGATTCGCAGCGACGGGCTCCTTTTGTAAACGAAGAACAATTATTTCTGACGTAGACGACCGAGTTCGGAGACGAGCGCTTCCACCTGAGAAATACTGAGTCTATCGCTGCCCATGGCTACCTCATAGACATCGAAGATATCTTCATATTTATCTACTGAAAAAGCGGAGGCTTGCATTGCAGCAGCACTTGCCATCTTCAGTTTGTTCTTGATGGCCTCGATCATATATTCAACATTTTCCTGACTAGGTTGTGTTAAATCCATAGGGTTATTAACATCCTTTCTGTACACTGATTCATGTATTTTACCATGATTGTGAGCTTGATCACCATTTTTTTGTCGGGCTCACAGAAATCATGTTAAATTAAAGGCGTGAAATCAAAAAATATCATCGAAGGGAGGAAAGGTATTGGCAATTAGAGAACAGGGAAGCGGTAAACGAAGCAAAATGGACGATGTAGGATTGGTGTCCTTTTTTATGGAAATTGCAGCGCTGCATTCAGCTAAGAAAGTTACCTTTCTGTGTATCGGAACGGATCGATCTACAGGAGATGCTCTCGGTCCACTAACAGGCAGCAAACTTCTGGAATATGGCTTTCCGCACGTAATCGGTACGTTGCCATCTCCTTGCGATGCAGATAATTTGGTGGCCAGAGTCGCTGAGATTCCATCTGAGCATATCATTATTGCTGTGGATGCTTGCCTAGGACCTCCAATAGCTCTTGGATATTACTTCGTTTCGGATGAGCCGCTTCAGCCAGCACAATCGGTGGGGGTATGCCTTCCCGCAGTGGGGCATTATAGCTTGGCGGCGATTGTAGATATCAACGGTCCCAAGCCCTATCGGACGCTGCAGACGACTCCACTACATAGAGTTATGGTTATGGCTGAACAAATTGCCGCCGCAGCAGCAAAAGGGTTTGGAATTGGGGGTTAAGAATAGGATGCCGGTTTCAAGGAGAGCTGTTTTGCTTAATAATAGATATTAGTTAATATATCTTAGTATTTTGGAAAGAGGGAAGCAGCCATGGAAAGAGTACGTTGTGACGGAAGCAATATTTGCTACAGTGATCAGGGGAAAGGCGAGGTTATTGTATTATTGCATGGCTTTTGCGGAAGTGCTGAATACTGGGAACAAATCATTCCCATCTTAAGCAGCGACTACCGAGTGATTGCTCCCGATTTACGTGGTCATGGAGCTTCAGAGGCTCCACTAGGCCCCTATACTATTGAACAAATGGCAGACGATGTTCTGGGCTTGTTAGATACACTAGAAATTTCTGAATGCACCATGCTGGGACATTCTCTTGGTGGATATATTACACTTTCGTTCGCGCAGCGGTATGCCTCTCGATTGAAGGGCTTCGGATTAATCCATTCTACTGCATATCCGGATAGTGAAGAAGCTCGGGAGAATCGATTGAAAAGTGTCAGCAGGATTCAAAATGAAGGCATTACTCCTTTTGTGGACAGCTTCGTCCCAGGAATTTTTGCTAAAGCAACCGCTTCTGCATCACCGCAGCTGCTGGAGCGAGCTAAAGAAATTGGTTACAAAACGCCTCCACAAGGAGCAGCGGGAGCTGCGCTGGCGATGCGCGAGCGTCCGGATCGGCGTGATGTGATCACAGCTACCACGTTGCCGGTACTACTTGTTGCTGGCGAGCAGGATGAACTGATTCCTGCGGAGCGCACCTTTACTTCGGATAAACCAAATATAACGCAAGCTACGATTTCTGGAGCGGGCCACATGAGCCTCTTTGAAGCTCCTGAACGGTTAGCTGAGGTTATCAAGGAATTCACCCAAGCTACGGTTAGTATTAACAGCCATTCGTGATCGCTGAAATAATAATTCAAAAAGAGGCAGCTCCGCGTCAAAGTAACTGGCGTGGGCTGCCTCTTTTTTAGGAGACTATTGAAACTTACGGATTCCCAATCCGGCAAAGATAGCTATGGTTGTTACGCCGCCAATGTGGAACGGTATTTCATGTCAATAAGTAGAAGGATTCTAGTCATTATTTTTCCCGTAATTGCTTTAGTGGCATAGCGTAGTGCAATGGTTTAAGATAAATGAATAAAACACATATAATACCTAGATACAAAAGCTTCACAGTTACAGTATGGAAAAGGGGGGAAGTTCATGTTCCGAAGAGACTATATTGTCCGAATGATCGAAGATATGACGGCGATGGTTGCCAAGGTTCTAACGCTGAAGCAAGAGCGGAAGACAACGGAAGCCTTATGGGAAATTGATGAGCTATTGAACCGACATTTTCCGCTGAACTCACGTCTTTTAAATTCACTATCTGTAGAAGATATTATAGATATGTTCCGGTTTAACGGTGTATTGGAGTCAGATAAGCTTCAAGGTGTAGCTAAGCTGCTTAAGGAAGAGGGCAGCATTTATGCTGCAAATGGCGATCATGACGCGGCACTATTCAGAAGTATGAGAGCACTGCATTTATATTTGTACGCAGATTTGCACGGCGCTGATCGAGAAATGCTGCAGATGACAGAGGATATTAATGAACTTCTGGAGGAAGTCAAAGCGTATCGTCTTCCAGCCAAGACGGAACGGCTGCTTCTAGATTATATGGAGTCAATCGGACATTATAGTAAAGCGGAGGACAGTCTGTATCGACTATGGGAGCAGGGGGAAGATGTCTCACTGGAAGGTGATGAATTGTACAGACGGCTGCTGCTTAAATCACCGGAAGAATTGGAACAAGGCTCGCTTCCTATCCATGAAGTGGAACAAGGATGGAAAGAGTGGCGCCGGATCACAGAAGTTCGGAGGGAGTCGGAAGCCTAATGAATACCCCTTTATTTATTATCGATGCCTTTGCAGGAAAAGCATATTCAGGAAACCCGGCAGCAGTATGCTTGCTGAAGCATCCAGTCGACGAGGCATTTATGCTTAAGACAGCAGCAGAAATGAACTTGTCAGAGACGGCATTTCTCTGGCCGGAGAATGATGGATATCGTCTGCGCTGGTTCACGCCCAAGGTTGAGGTTAATTTATGTGGTCATGCTACTCTAGCGAGTGCACATATATTATGGGAGGTGGGATTGCTGGATCCAGAGGTGGAAGCTAGATTTTATACACACAGTGGGTTGCTTAGAGCTTCTCGTGCGGATGACCTCATCTCACTGTACTTCCCGCCTTATGAGCTTAAGTCTTCTCCTACAATTCCGGCTCTTATAGAAGCGCTTGGTATTACAGAAGAAAATGTGGTAGAAACTATGCTCTATGCTGACAATGTACTTGTACGGCTCGATCAGGAATCCCTAGTTCGCGAACTTAGCCCAGACTTCGGGGCTTTATCCCGGCTTGAAGAGCGAGCCTTTGCGGTTACTGCAGAAAGCTCCATCGAAGGCATTGATTGTGTGTCACGGTTCTTTGCACCGAAGATGGGGGTAAATGAGGATCCGGTCACAGGCTCAGCGCATACTGCGCTAGCACCTTTCTGGGCTAGTCGACTTAACCGTACGCAGCTGACCGCTTATCAAGCTTCCGAACGAGGAGGCTTACTTCAACTTGAGGTAAGCAAAGATCAGATTAAGATGTCTGGCCGAGCAATAACTATTGTTAGTGGAGAGCTGCATGTGAAGCCCTGATAGGATAACTCTTGTAGAGCCGTGATATAATGGAACGATGATGGTTAGGAGACAATGATTCTCCATTTTTAATCCCGAAAGTGAGATGTGCGTTGTGGAATCTTTAAAAGCTCTTATTGAACAACTGATTAATGACCGTACCTTGATTATGGCTACCTTAAGCCAAGTACGTAACAAAGGGGAGACCTGTACGAAGGTACAGATTAAACCTGTCGAACTAAAAGGTAAGTTGCATTATCAGTTTGCGTCCTATATTGGTACAAAGGTTGAACATCGCAACGTACCGGCAGAATTAGCAGCGGAGGACATGACCCTTTTATTTAGAGAATCATATCGCCAAGGCTTGTTATGCACGGTGGAAGCGGATTATCAGGTGCTGATTAGCAAGAAATTCAAAGTATCCATCCTTACCAAGTCTCCAAGTAAAAAAGAAGAGCCGGATCTGGCACACAACCGCCGCAAGCGTTATGTGCTGGAGGATGGAGAACCTGTGCCATTTCTTGTTGAGCTTGGCATAATGAACAGAGAAGGAAAAGTGCTGGCCAAGCGATACGATAAGTTCCGGCAGATCAACCGTTTTTTGGAGATGGTTGAGGATGTGCTTGCCGATCTGCCAACGGGACGGCCATTAACGATTGTTGATTTTGGATGTGGTAAATCGTATTTGACCTTTGCTCTTTATCACTATCTGACCGTCCGCAAGAAGCGGGAGCTTAATATTATTGGACTTGATTTGAAAGCGGATGTAATTGAGCATTGTAATGAGCTTGCTGCGAAAATCGGTTATGATCACCTGAAGTTCCTTGTGGGTGACATTGCCGAGTACGATGAGCTGGATCAGGTAGATATGGTTATAACGCTTCATGCTTGTGACACAGCTACAGATGCTGCACTCGAAAAAGCAGTACGTTGGGGCGCCTCCGTAATTTTGTCTGTGCCTTGCTGTCAGCATGAATTGTTCGCGCAGATTGAGAATGAAGTAATGAGTCCGATGCTTTCACATGGGATACTTAAGGAACGTTTCTCTGCCTTGGCTACGGATGCTATCCGTGCCAAATTGCTCGATATGATGGGTTATAGCAGCCAGCTGCTGGAATTTATCGACCTGGAGAATACACCGAAGAATATTTTAATCCGCGCCGTTAAAAGCTCGGGTGGTGATAACTCCGTCAAATGGCGTGAATACACCGCATTTCGTGATTTTATAGGGGCGAAACCTTACCTTGAGCGCGTATGTGCTGACCTGCTTCCGAGTGAAATTTCGGTGGAGGGGTAATAGCACGGCATTTTAGGAGCGGTAAGTTGCTTTAGTTGTATTTTGTGCAGCTATATATGCTTTGAAGATGTTTTTTTTGGACTTAATTGTACTCTGTACACTTAAAAATGAACAATTCTCCGCATATAGCGGAATTCTCGAAAAATAGTTGTACATTATGCAATTACACTAGGATGCAGTAACGAATATCAGAGGTTAGTTGTACTTTTTGCAACTATATAACTTTTTTGATGAGAATTGGGACGGTACAGCTCCTTCGTGGAGAGGTATCGTCCTTTTTGCATTCTAGTTTTGCGAAGGGGAAATGTGGAAAGGATAGAGATAACTTAACGAATATAGGGGTATCTAAATGGGGAGCGTTAACAGAGAGCGGAGTCTGGATTCAATAATCGTATATTTTAGTGCAGCCTTAGTCATCGCAGCCGGAGTAGGAGCTTGTTTGCTGCGTGGATTTTTTTTTACAGAGGAGATGTACCTCTTTCTGACCCTATGGTTTGTGATGTGTTCTGCGGCTTTGCTTTATTTGTACATTGGAGTAGGCAAGTGGAGAAGTAGCGCAGGGGGAGCAAGTGGAGTACGTAGAGCTTTGAAAATAATGTTGACTGCACCTTTAATAGTTCTATCACTCTATCTGATTCATAGGCTAAGAGATCCTCTTTCGGCACAGGGAACAATGAATGAAATATTACGGTGGGGCTTGTATGCTAGCTTTGCATTTTTGGTTTGTTTTTGCGCGTTGAATCGGGTGGGGCGTCAGCTTATCATTGCTGCATGGTCTATTTTGGGCATATTCTTAAGCATAAGTGCTTTGCTGGCAGTGTGCGGGGTGGTAGAGTTACCTTTCGCTATAGCTTACAGCAATTCATCGGAAGTAAGCATTACAGGTGCCAGATTAGCAGGGGTGATGGAATATCCTAATGCCTTTGGTGCTGTGATGGCTGTTTTTCTACTGGAGCGGCTGTTTGCTGTCGCTGCTTATTATGAAAGACCTCAGAAGAGTGTGGATGGATGCGATAGATTGGAACGGCGAGAACCGCGCAGCACGGCCGCCGTGCTGCTGCGCTTGCTGCCGCTGTTCCCGTACGCCGCCGCGCTGCTCCTCAGCGAGTCGCGCGGCGCGTGGCTGACGGCGGCTTGCGCCTGCGCCGCCGTCTTGCTCTGGAAGCGGCTGCTCATCGCGCCGCTTCTTGCCGCTGGCGCCGCGCCCGTGGTCGCCGCGGCGCTGCTCTACCGCCAACTGGCCCGTGCCGGGTTGGCGGTAGAGCCTTTGCCCGGCCTGCTGTTGCTGGCCGGGCTTTGGGCCGGCGCGTTGCTAGCCGGCCTATGGCTGTGCCGCTGCCAGCGCAGCGCGGCGGGCATTGCCCGAGCCGCCATGCTGGCATTGGCGGCAGCAGGTTGGACGGCGGCGGGCACCGCCGTCCTCCTGCACGTGCGCGAGCGGATCACCGGACCGTCATCGACGGTATCCGCGCGTGGTCTGTTCTACCGCGACGCCTGGCGGCTGGCGGTAGAGGCACCTTGGCTGGGGCGCGGGGGCGAGACTTGGCGGAGTTCATACCTCGCCGCCCAATCTCGCCCTTATGTTGGCAGCCAAGTGCATAGCGGTTATCTCGACATCCTGTTGAACCTAGGATTTGTCGGCCTGGCAGCCATACTGCTTATGCTGCTAGCAGCAGGCTGGCTGCTGGCTCAGAGATCGCCGCGTCTGCTGCCGCCATTTTTGGTTATCGTTATGCATAGCGCAGTCGATTTTGACTGGAGCTACGGATTAATCTGGCTGCTGCTTTTTTGGCTGCCAGCACTTGCCCTGTCTGAATATGAGCAGAAACATCAATCTGCGAATACCCGCTTTACGTCCATAAGTTTGTTCACCACTCATTTCGCATCCGCGAACCTCAGCGCCCCTATCCCTGCATTCGCGAGCATGTCACCCCCATATTCCCGCCGACTATTCATCACTGTCGCCTGCTGCCTTTGTCTCATGCTATCTGTATTGTCCCTTCACGCCACACAAGGAGAGAGGTACTACCGGCAAGCAGTTCAGACGGTTGATCCCTCGGTGAAGGTAGATTTGCTAGAGCAATCACTAGCGTGGAATCCCCAGTCTCCTAAAACAGCTGTAGCATTATCCAGGCTGCTTACGGGTGAACAAAGCGTGAGTATACTCCAGCAGAGTTTGCAATATTCTCCGGAGAATGCAAGTTTAAACTGGGAAATGGCTAGACGATGGATGTACAGTGATGATCCGGGAGCTGCATTATATTGGATACGCCGAAGTATTAAGCTCGATAAATACAACTCTGTTAAGTGGGTCAAAGGGATTGAAGGCATGCTTATGATGGGCCGGAAGAAGTTAGCGGAAGGGAATCGAATGGAGGCCATAAGCTGTATTGCCTCAGGGAACGAGCTTCTGCGGGAGTATAGAGTGTTGGCAGAATACGAGGCAAGTAAAGGTGAGCAGCATAATGACCGGAAGTTCCAAATAACAGAACAAGCCGACGACCTGAGTCGACGGCTTAGTGTATTGGCTTCACGATTTTAACTGACGTGAAATGATCCAAGAGTACAGAACAGGAACGAGAATAACAAGTACAAGAGCCGTAATAATAAGGGTCTGAGACAAGGTGCCGCTCAAAAAGGCTCCCCCAAAAATAAGCAATCCGCCGATCATCCACATTCTTCCGGAGAGACGATGTGTTTTTCGCCACACCTCTGGGCTAGAGAGTGTCCATGCTGTGCGAACACCGAACAAATAATTATCTTTTACCTGTGGCATGTAGTTGCCGAGCGCAATAAACATCACTCCTAGGGCTCCTATAGCAATTTTACCCACATTAATCTCTTTACCCAGACCGTAAGCAACCGTGAGCACGAGCATGAGATTAAAAAGCACCCCAATAGCGAGTCTGCTCATAGCATAGGCATTTTCGAACTTCTTATAATTTTCCCGTTTAGGATCAATGCTACGTGTGAACTGCATGATCAGCGGAAGCACAATGCCCAGGATTCCGAACATAAAAATAGCTATATTTTTATCCCAATACCGGTTGACTTTACCTGTAATTCCCCACTGCGCGGGCAGCTCCTGTGGCAGCTTGCCATAATTGATTAAAGCATAAGCTTAATGATGCTAAACCTAATATTACAATCAGTGTATCTTGCCATCTCCATTTAGAATCCTTCATCTTCAATCATCCTCCTTCTCAGAATGCATATTCTGACGGCTTTGTTTTCCGTCCCGTGATTTGCTTTCCGTCTCCGATTGCTTTCCCGTACCTGTTAGCTCGAGCAACCAGCCAAGAACCTCTTCGAGAACCGTCGTATTTAATGAATACATAATGAATTGACCTTTTCGTTCATCCTGTACGAGATCAGCATGCTTCAGTGCATTCAGATGGTGAGAAATGCTTGGCTTTGACATGTTGAAAAAATCAGCAATTTCACCTGCGGTTCGGTCCTTTTCCCTTAGTAACCGAATGATTTGGCGACGGGTAGGATCAGCTAGTGCTTTGAAAGACTCATTCATATTCCACCCACCATTTCGATATTTAGGTAACTGTCTAAATATATAATAACCATTCTTATTCTTATCTGTCAATGCGTATTCTCCTGATTTTGATTAAGAAAGAAATTGTCACCGAATCTTTGGATTTACCGCCGTTTGCGGCTATGCCCTTGCTAATACTAACTGTGGGCAAGTATTCGATGAATGGTTCGAAACATAGAAGCAGAGGAGAGGATATATGATGCTGACGAATAAGGTTGCAGTTGTTACAGGTGCGGGTTCTGGGATTGGGGAAGCAATTGCTCTTCTTTTTGCCCAGCAAGGGGCTAAGGTTATTGCTGCGGACATCCATCTGGGGGATGTTGAAGCGGTGGCCAAGAAGGCAGAACAAGGTCATGGCAACGGGGTGGTGTATCCTGTAAAGGCAGACGTTTCGAAGGAAGAGGATACTCAGCGAATGATTGATGCCGCAAGTACACAATTTGGTGGACTTCATATTCTCGTTAATAATGCGGGGATCATGGATAAAATGACCCCGGTTCATGAAATCACAGACGACTTATGGGAGAACGTAATTGCAGTGAACGTCACCGGACCCATGAGAGCCATTCGTAAGGTCCTACCGATTTTCATGGCACAAGAAGGTGGATGTATCATCAATGTAGCATCGATCGGCGGCTTAGAGGGATCACGTGCAGGAGTGGCCTATACTGCCTCCAAGCACGCTGTCATCGGTATGACTAAAAATGTAGGGTATCAGTACTCGAAGCTTGGAATTCGCTGTAATGCTATAGCACCAGGTGGGGTAAAGACGAATATTGATTTGTCTAATCCGAGTACTTTTGGTAGTCAAAAGGCAGGAGATGGTATGGCGTCCATGCCGCGAACAGGGGAAAGCAGCGAGATCGCATCGATAGCTTTATTCCTGGCTTCAGAAGCTGCGAGCTTCGTGAATGGAACGGTAATAACGGCGGATGCCGGATGGACCGCTTATTAAATAGCTTTTACATTTTAGACAAACAGGTGTCCATTTCCATCTTCATTGCTGGAAGTGTACACCTTTTCTGGTTATACAGGTCGTTCTAATTCTTTTTAAGAGAGGGTCGATATAGGGTAATGGGCTCGCCGCTGTAAGTAGATGTGATAAGGTTGCTTGTGCTAGAATAGGCTAAGAGAAACTGGAAAATAGAGCAGAGCGGCAGAGCATATAAAAATATAAGAAAGTAAAAGTTTAGCATCTATACTTTATGTTCTTATATTTCTCGTTTAAACGCTAAGCGTCTTTATATAGACGCCAAAGATGTTTATGCTAGATACATAGCCATATTCTGCGGAAAAGGGAGGAGGAGTACGGTTGCATGTTATTTCTGATCTGATCTCAACATTGTTTGAATGGATTCAGAGTCTTGGTTATTTTGGGATTATGATCGGACTTATGATTGAAGTTATTCCGAGTGAAATTGTACTGGCTTTCGGTGGCTTTTTAGTATGGAGTGGAGATATTAATTTTTTTGGCGCCGTATTATTCGGTACGATCGGCGGAGTCATTGCACAGATTTTTGTATATTGGATTGGCCGTTATGGTGGCAGACCTGTTTTGGAGAAATACGGGAAATATATTTTCATTCAAAAGAAGCATATTGACCATTCGGAAGAGTGGTTCAATAAATACGGGACTGGCGTAATCTTTACAGCTCGTTTTATTCCGGTTGTTCGTCATGCCATTTCCGTTCCAGCTGGGATATCGAAAATGCCTTTAGGTAAGTTCACTTTGTTGACTACGCTTGCTGTTATTCCATGGAGTGCTCTGTTTGTATATCTGGGTATGACCTTGGGGAATAAATGGGAAGATATTGACAAAGTAGCAGCTAAGTATACCAACGAAATTATACTTGTAGCGATCGCTCTGATCATCATTTACTTTGTGTTTAAATGGTACAAATCCAAGAAAAAGGGGACTACAAAATGAAGCAGAATGTAGCTCAAAAGTTTGGAAAAGGCCTAACACCGCGCCAATTCGTAGAAAGTATGACGAAGAATCAACAGGCTTTTGAATCCTGGTATGAAAAGTTTAATTGGGAAGATGAGAGCGATAAGGAATATTTCGAAAGTCTGAACCATCGCGACGATTTGCGGGTACTTATCCTAGCAGCGGATTGGTGTGGAGACGTAGTACGCAATGTTCCTGCTGTATTCCGTATTCTGGAGACGGCGGGAATGAAGACAGAGGTATTTATTTTGGAAGAGAATCCGGAGCTTATGGATGATTTCTTGACCATGGGTGGCAGATCTGTCCCAGTCGTGATTTTTGCAGACACTGGAGGATATGTGCTCGGACATTGGGGTCCTAGACCAGAGCATGTGCAGCGTATAATGAGAGAGTTCAAACGTGAGAATCCTGACCGTGAGGCCGCTGATTACGACAGCAAAATCGCAGAAGCACGTAAGGCCATGGGGCAAGCCTATGGGGAAGGAACGGAATATCAGGCAGTTATCGCAAAAGAACTGCGTAGTCTGGTTTCCGGATTCTAGACCGATGTTAAATATACGTTCATTTAATCTGGGTCCGCTTCAAACGAATGCCTACTTACTGACAGGTGCGGATCCTGCGAAGGGTATCATCGTAGATCCTGGTATGAATCCTGCTGCATTAGTGCGGAGTATCGAAGGAATGGAAATCGAAGCTATTTTGTTAACACATGCACATTTTGATCATATGGGCGGTGTAGACGAAATTCGTAAAGCTAAGAAATGTCCTGTTTATTTACATCCACTTGAAAGTGAATGGCTAAGTAGCCCCAAGCTGAACGGTTCACTAATGTGGTCGGAGGTGTCACCTCCTCTAGCTACAGATCCTGCGGAATATGATCTGGCAGAAGGGCAAGTTCTGCAGTTCATTGGACACACCTTCCGTGTGTACCATACACCTGGTCACTCTCCAGGCAGTGTAAGTTTCCTTTGTGGAAATGATCTATTCTCCGGAGATGTACTCTTTAAAATGGGAGTTGGGCGCACAGATTTACCTGGTGGTAGGGAACGGGATCTGTTCGATTCTATTCGTGGCAAGCTATACAAAATGGATGACGAAGTGAAGGTTTATCCAGGACATGGTCCACGGACAACCATTGGATTTGAAAAGATTCGCAACCCTTATGTTCCTCAATAGACGTTGGTTCTAGTAGAACCGACAAAAACCGAGGAAGTTTTAATAGACAAAAGACTACAAAAGGACTAGAATGAGGTTAATTAAATGTAACATTAACCTCGCGAAGCACGCAGACTGCGGAATTAATCCCGGTTTGCGTTCTTTTTTTGTCTTCATATAGGCTTAAAAGCATGGAGGGAAGTAGAATGGAGAAGAATATATACTACCCGCTGGACTACGGTTGGTATGACTCCAAGGAGAAATGGAACCATTTTTGCAGCAGTAATTGCCGTTTTTTTTCGGAGTGTTCAGGAAAGGGTGGCTTTTGTTCATCCATAGAACGTAGAGACATACAATTTGAAGATAAGGAACTTCGTAAGGGCTTGCTTCAGGAGGCCTGTGGGGTTTACGGGGGAGTACCAGTGGTTTCAGGAGGCGAGCTCAGAAGAACGCCTCTTTTTTGGCATTTTCCGGCAAGGAAAGGGATAATTCAGCCCTGGCGGCGTAAGTTGTGGGATCTCAAAAAATAATTATGGAGTGGAATGAACGATTCATAATACATATTCGTACTACAAATAGAAACGAAATCTTGAATGGAGGGGCAGATGAGCGATCAGTCGCTGGAGAGAATCAGACGGGCACAGCAGGGAGATACTTCAGCACTGTCTTCACTGCTGCGAGAACACTATACTTTTTTATTCAAATATTTAATCAAGGTGACCATGGACCCGTTGCTGGCAGAGGATCTTGTACAGGACACCATGGTCAGATGTATGGAGAAGATCAACACCTATAACGGAACTTCTTCCTTTTCCTCTTGGTTAATCACAATTGCCACCAGAATATTTATTGATCGCAAGCGGCGCTGGAAGCGTGAAGCGGAATGGAAACAGCGGGAGCAACAGGAACAGGGGATCCGTTCGATTCGTTGGCGATTTGAGAGCAGGGGGGAAGAGTGGAGTGAAGTGCTGGATTCCCTCTCCAAATTACCTTCTGCGCAAAGAGTGGCTGTGCTACTGAAGCATTACTATGGCTATAGTTATGACGAAATTGGCGAAATCCTGCGAGTTCCTTCAGGTACAGTCAAGTCGCGTGTATCCCTTGGACTTAACCAACTACGAAAGGAGCTGAATGAGGATGGAGAAGGATAAAGATAAGGAGCCTGAGTTGTATTTGCATAAGCTTTCAGATGAGCTTGACCGGTTAGATGCACAATATAATGACATCACACCACCTTCATTACAGGAACTGGAGAGGTTAATGGTTGATGCCTCTGTGCATAGAAAGAGCATGGAACGTAAAGAGCTGCTGTTATTCTGGGGCATATCGTTGATCCTGATCAGCGTATTTCTATCCATTCTCGGTTCTGCACCGATGATCTATTGGATTATTCAAGCGATTATTCCTATTGCGGGACTCAGTGCTCTAGGAATAGCGAGGATCAGGAGGAACAGAGAAGGTGCGCAAGAATGAATGAGCTGCAGGATGTGCCTCTATGGTTTTGCATAGCGATAGCATTAATGCTGCAAGGGACATTGCTATTCAGGGACGCAAGACGACGCGGAAGAAAAGCCTGGTTCTGGGGTCTATGGGCTATAACTACAGTTCCTTCACCCGCTTTGGTCTATTTACTTGTTGTCATTCTACCGGAAAGACGTAGGAGAAAGAAGATGTGAAGGTCCAGGATATGAGCTCGTTCCTTTCATTACACAAAAGGAGTGGTACTTCATGGAAGATGTAAATTGGGGATTAATTATGCCGTTGATCATTTTGCAGGCTTTACTGGCTATTATCGGTTTGATTTCTTTAGCCAAAGCAGATAGAGTACGCGGTCCAAAATGGATGTGGATTATAATCATTATTTTCGGAAATATATTAGGCAGCGTAGCTTATTTCACGATAGGAAGGAAAGATGTCTAATGTCACTTCTTCAAGTTACGAATTTGCGCAAAAGCTATGGGGTGCATATTTCCGTACATGATATAAGCTTTGATATTGAAAAAGGGAGATGTGTTGCTTTACTAGGACCCAATGGTGCAGGCAAGACGACCACACTACGTATGCTGGCGGGTCTTCTAGAACCTACCTCTGGAATGATTTCGTTTGAGGGGAGCCGTCCTGGAGCAGAATATCGCAGAGGACTAGGATATGTACCGCAATCTCCAGCCTTTTACGGTTGGATGACTGGACAGGAATATGTTGTGTTTGCTGCAAAGCTTAGTGGAATGGGAGCTAAAGAAGCAACAAGCAGCGCTTTGGAATCGCTTATACGTGTAGGCCTCAAAGACGATGCACGCCGCAGGATTGGTGGATATTCCGGGGGGATGAAGCAGCGGTTGGGTCTCGCACAGGCACTTGTGCATCGCCCTCGACTGCTTTTACTGGATGAGCCCGTATCTGCACTTGATCCGATCGGCCGCAGGGAAGTGATGGAATTGCTACGAGAAATACGTGAAGAGACAACGGTAGTTTTCTCCACGCATGTGCTGCATGACGCGGAAGAGATTTGTGATGATATTATTTTAATGAATCATGGACGCATTGCTGAGCAGGGGTCTCTGTCGCAGCTTCGTTCACAATACAGCCTTCCTGTTATTCGTTTACGTACCGAGAAGCACAAAGAAGCCATTCAGTGGCTGGAATCTCTTGCCTCCAAGCCGTTTGTACTGGATTCGGAGTTGTTTGGAGATCATGCGGTATTTAATGTGCATGATGTAGAAAAGGCCCGCCAGACGATTTTGCAAGAAGCAGCGCAGCTCGAAATTCCATTGCTGCAATTTGAAGCAGGCTCTTCCACATTAGAGGATTTATTTATGAAGGTGGTGGGCGTATGAGCAGCACCTGGGTCCTTTATCGAAAAGAAATGCTCGAGATGGCTCGCAGTTATAAGCTAATCTGGATACCTGTCGTGTTCATCATTTTAGGCATTATGCAGCCTTTAACTATTTATTATTTGCCGGAAATATTAAAAGCCTCCGGGGATGTGCCCCCAGGTCTGCTGGAAGGGTATGAAATACCGCATGCCGCAGTTGTGATGGCGCAAGCACTGGGACAGTATGGAACAATTGGAATGCTGGTATTGGCGCTAGGCTCGATGAATACTTTAGCTGGAGAACGCTATAGCGGAACTATGGAGTTAATTCTAGTAAGACCTGTTTCTCCCGCAGCAATAGTGATCGCTAAATGGACAGCTCAACTGACCCTGCTTGTTGTTGCGCTTGGATTGGGTGCAGCGGGTGCAGCTTATTACACGGAGCAGCTAATTGGTTCAGTACCGTGGGGCGATGCTATCGCAGCTTCAGGAGTATATGGTTTGTGGTTATTATGTGTTGTCTCGGCTACGTTGTTGTTTAGTGCCTTTTTAAGACCGCCAGTAGCTGCTTTTTTAGCACTGGCGTTAATGGCTGGATTGTCATTAGGCTTAAGCTTATTGCCTACATGGTTTGACTGGACACCCGCAGGACTTTCCGGACTGTCAGCAGGAATTCTTACAGCTGGAGAGGGCTTTAGAGCAGGTCCATATCTTTCTGCAAGTGTATTGATCATAATTTGCCTTGTTGGGGCTGCGCTTTTGACAAGAAAGAACAACTTTCCCGATTGATTATTAAGCTGTACTGTATCGAATATAGTATATTTAAAAATATAAGAAAGTATAAGTTTCACACTATACATTTTCCTTCTATTTCTCGCATAAACGCATATCGTCCTTAGGGGACGCCGAAGGCGTTATTGCTTGGTAGAATTTTCAGGATCGTCTGGACTGCCGCTAGACAGTTCTATCTTTTTTTAGTAGACTGTTGAAACAAGCAAAATCATGATAGATTTTGGGGTCAGGAGGTAGGGCGATGCTGCGTTTAGGAGAAAAGATTGTCATTGTTGCGGACGCTTTTGAGCAGAGTCTTCCTATCGGGGAATACGGCTACCTAATTGCTTACGACCGCAATCCCGATAATGCGTTTGACTATGTTATACGTGTACCGGAAGCCAACAGGAACTTTTATGTTCCGGCTGAAGACATTGAGGCGGAAGAACATTTATTAGTAGCTGAGGCTGAAAGAGCAACGCATGAAGCGTTAATTGATTATGCTTTGTCCACGTACAATGAGAAGCTGTTCCATCATTTGATGAACGGTGAAGATATGGATACAGAAGAGACGGAAACAACGTCAACCGAAAGCATGTCCCAAGCAGATTTCATCAAACAAGTGAATCTTAGAGCTTGGATTTAAGGAAGGCCGGCGAAAGCCGGCTTTTTTGTTATAACCCCATCATTGAATTGTCCAAGCTTCTACAATATAATTAAAAACGTTATCCGGGCGCTTTAGCCCTTTAAACAGGAGGGATTTATCTTATGAGCATTACCGTTAAAGATGTGCAGCATGTGGCCAAGCTGGCTCGTCTGCAATTGAGCCCGGAAGAAGAGGCAACCTTTACAGAACAAATGAATGCTATTTTACAATATGCTGAGAAGTTGAATGAGCTAGATACGGAGAATGTGAAGCCGACCACGCATGTACTGCAGGTCAGTAATGTGATGCGTGATGATGTTGTGAAGGAAAGCCTAACGCAAGAGGAAGCACTTCTTAACGCGCCGGATGATGAAGACGGACATTTCAAGGTTCCAGCTGTTTTGGAATAACTACATAATTAGAAAGGGGGAAGAATCTTGAGCCTGTTTCAAAATCGATTGCCTGAAGTACATCGCATGTTAACTGCTAAAGAAGTATCGGTCAGTGAACTGACTGAAGAATCGCTGGCGATTATCGCTGAGCGGGATAAGAAAGTAAATGCATTTTTGACCTTGAACGAGGAGGGCGCTCGTAGCACCGCACGCGCTTTGGACGACAAACTGGCATCTGGAGCAGCACGTGGATTGCTGTTTGGTCTTCCTGCCGGAATTAAGGATAATATTGTAACTAAGGAACTACGCACGACCTGTGCCAGCCAATTTTTGAAAGATTTCCAGCCGATTTATAACGCTACTGTGGCTTCTAAACTGCAGCAGGCAGATGCTGTAACGATGGGTAAATTGAATATGGATGAATTCGCAATGGGTGGATCTAATGAGAATTCAAGCTTTGGTCCTGTACGCAATCCTTGGGATTTAGAGCGTGTGCCCGGCGGTTCCAGTGGCGGATCTGCTGCTGCAGTAGCTGCTGGCGAAGTATTCTTCTCACTAGGTTCCGATACTGGGGGTTCCATCCGCCAGCCTGCTTCCTATTGTGGTGTTGTAGGTCTCAAACCTACTTATGGTCTTGTATCACGTTATGGACTGGTAGCCTTTGCTTCCTCACTCGATCAGATTGGACCATTAACACGTAATGTAGAGGATTCTGCATATGTGCTTCAAGCGATTGCTGGTTATGATGCCCAGGACTCTACTTCAGCTAAAGTAGAAATTCCTGATTATTTGAGTTCTCTGACTGGTGATGTTTCCGGACTTCGCATTGCTGTACCTAAGGAATACTTAGGAGCAGGTGTCGATGCTTCTGTGCGTGAGACAGTCTTGTCCGCACTTAAGGTGCTGGAAGGAATGGGTGCTGTCTGGGAGGAAGTTTCATTACCACATACGGAATACGCAGTAGCAGCTTATTATTTGCTGTCCTCTTCGGAAGCTTCATCTAACCTCGCGCGTTTTGACGGTGTGCGTTATGGTGCACGTGTAGATGAAGGCGGAGGATTGCTTGATCTATATCTTAATTCCCGCAGTCGCGGCTTTGGCCCTGAGGTCAAACGTCGTATTATGTTGGGTACTTATGCACTCAGCTCCGGGTATTACGATGCATACTATTTAAAAGCACAAAAGGTGCGTACTTTGATTAAACAGGACTTTGATGACATCTTTAAAAAATATGATGTGGTCATCGGGCCAACAGCGCCTACGACAGCATTCAAATTAGGTTCACAGACGGAGGATCCGCTGACCATGTATCTGAACGATATTCTCACGATTCCTGTGAGCTTGGCAGGTATTCCTGCCGTTAGCGTTCCTTGTGGCTTTGCGGAAGGCATGCCAGTAGGTTTGCAAATTATCGGTAAAGAATTTGACGAGAGTACGATTCTGCGTGTTGCTCACGCGTTTGAACAAAATACTGATCATCACAAGCAGCGTCCACAGCTGTAGTAAAGGAGGGAATGGGATTACTTATGTCTAAATACGAAACGGTCATCGGCTTAGAGGTTCACGTAGAACTTCATACCAACTCCAAAATCTTTTGCGGATGCTCCACTGAATTTGGAGCCCCGCCTAACACGCATACCTGTCCTGTCTGCCTGGGTCACCCCGGCGTATTGCCAGTTCTTAACAAACAAGCGGTAGATTACGCTATGAAAGCAGCGATGGCGCTAAATTGTACCATTGGTGATGTTAGTAAATTCGACCGCAAGAACTATTTTTACCCGGATTCACCGAAAGCTTATCAGATTTCGCAGTTCGATCAACCTATCGGTTTGAACGGCTGGATCGACATTGAAGTGAATGGAGAAACGAAACGGATTGGTATTACTCGTCTTCATTTGGAAGAGGATGCGGGTAAGCTAACGCACGTAGATGGCGGTTTTGCGTCGCTCGTCGATTTCAACCGGGTGGGAACACCGCTTATCGAAATCGTATCTGAGCCAGACTTGCGCTCGCCAGAGGAAGCTCGTGCTTATCTGGAGAAAATCCGTGCCATTATGCAATACTGCGACGTATCCGATGTCAAGATGGAAGAGGGATCGATGCGCTGTGATGCGAACATCAGTCTACGTCCAGAAGGACAAGAGGAATTCGGCATTAGAGCAGAGCTTAAGAACATGAACTCCTTCCGCGGTGTGCTGCGTGGACTGGAGTATGAACAATATCGTCAGGCTGAGATCCTGGATGATGGTGGAGTAGTTGTACAAGAGACTCGCCGCTGGGATGAAGCCCAAGGGAAAACTTTATCTATGCGTGGAAAAGAAGAAGCGCACGATTATCGTTATTTCCCAGATCCAGATCTGATCGTGCTGCATATTGACGATGCCTGGAAAGAATCCATTCGTTCGACGATCCCGGAACTACCGGATGCAAGACAAGCTCGCTACAGTGAAGAACTGGGTCTTACAGCTTATGATGCTGGCGTGATCACTTCCTCTAAACCGCTAGCGGACTTTTTCGAAGGATGCCTTACTTATACGCAGGATGCCAAGGCTGTAGCTAACTGGATCATGGGTGAGTTGCTTGCTTATTTGAACAGTAATAACCTGGACTTGTCTCAGGTCAAAATTACACCGCAAGGGCTCGGGGAAATGATCGGCCTCATTGCAGGCGGAACCATCAGCAACAAGATCGCTAAAACGGTATTTAAAGAAATGCTAGAGAGCGGTAAATTGCCTGCTGCAATCGTTGAGGAAAAAGGTCTGGTACAAATCAGCGATGAAGGTGCCATTAAAGGAATTGTGGAAGCTGTCGTAGCTGCCAATCCACAATCAGTGGAAGATTATAAAGCAGGTAAACAGAAAGCCATCGGTTTCCTCGTAGGACAAGTTATGAAAGAAAGTAAAGGTAAGGCAAATCCAGGTCTTGCGAATAAACTTCTGATCGAGGTATTGAGCAATTAAAAAGATTATCGTCTTTAGTAGTCGATAACGTTGTTTATACTTGGGGTAATATACTTATGTAATAAGCTAAGGGCTTGTCGGCAACGGCAGGCCCTTAGCGGCATATAAGGGGACTAACAGGGATGAATACAATTATTAAGCTAAACCTCCAGGATGATAGTACCGTTAATGAACTATGGAGCCTCCAGCATAAGGCCTACCGGCTAGAAGCGGAGTTAATAGGGTTTCGTGAGATCCCGCCGCTTATGGAGACGAGAGAGATGCTCAGCCACTCTAAAGAGGATTTTTACGGCTGCTTTGATGAAGATGAAGAACTGATGGGTGCCATTGCTATAGAAGAAGAATCACCGGGCAAACTCACGATTACGCGGATGATGGTGGGACCGGACTTTTTCCGCAGAGGTATTGCAAGCAATCTCTTGGAATATGTATTTGAACATTTTCCAGGGATGGAGCAATACATCGTATCTACGGGTAAGCTAAACCTGCCTGCCGTTTCTTTGTACAGCAAGCATGGTTTTGTACCTATGGGATCGCAGGAAGTTGCTCCCGGTGTCGAATTGATTGATTTTTATCGGAGTGGTTCACTTTGAAGAAGCATATACACAGACCCATGTTTACGAAAGGAGGAGCCGAGATATGACAAATGATTCTGCAATGCTCTCAGCGCAGGAAGAGCAGCGGGGTTCAGCCGATCTTGAGACTACGGAGAGTGAGATTCAGAAGAAGATAATCCCTCCACGTCCAAAACGGCGCCGCCGCAAACGCAAATTTATCGCTGGACTATTGGCAGCTCTCATCCCAGGAACTGGGCACTTATACTTTGGGCTTCTCCGCAAAGGAATTACCTTTATCTTCTTGATACTATTGGATATCTCAGCTTTAATTTATTTCTCATCCATTGGAATGCAGATTAATGTTCCGTTGCTTATTTTACTTGCACTAATTATTCCGGCGATATATTTCTATAATGTGTATGATGTACTGCAATCAGCGGACAAGATTCTCCGTTACCCTGAAGATCAAGAGCTTGATGATTCTGTGGCAAAAATAACTTCACCTCCTAAGCGTCGTAGTATCGTCAGTGAACCTGGCGTATCCTTTGGATTTCTACTTCTTTTAGGGGGAGCGCTTCTCATTCTGTTTCGCCAAAAGCCAGCATGGCTGCAATTTTTTATTGAGCATTACTCCGAAGTGGCCGTGTCTGCAGTTTTATTATGTGGTGGTATATATGTAGGAGCGAGAGAAATTGTCAGAGGAATCGTTTCGCGCAAGAAAAATGAGTCTCATAACCGGCGTGTAGGAAGATATACGGCATCGGTCTTGCTTATTGCTATGGCCATCCCGTTGTTTCTGGATTGGAGAGACGGGTCGGATTATATGCTTTTACTCTTGAAGTGGTGGCCGGTCATCCCAGTGTTATGGGGGATTGAGTTTCTGTTCATGTATTTCTTCTCTGGTCGTTCAGGCTCTGTACAAAAGGGAACAAGAATCAGATTGGATTTACGCGGCCTTTTATCTGCTATATTGCTTGCTGCGAGTGTGTTTATCGTTGCCGAACAAGAACATTACTTATATCTGTGGAAAAATGTGAGTCTCAATCTTACTGCAGCTGCAGTCGACTATGGCGAGGCGAAGGGAAGTAAATTTCAGAAGGCTCCGCTTATTGTTCCAGTGAAGCTAAATACAGCCAAAATATCCGTTGATGGTATTAATGGGGATATTTTATTGCATCGGGCTCCCGTAGATAATATTCAAATTACTACTACAGTTTGGGTAGATCAATTGGAAGGTCCGATGGCTGAGGCCATTTCGGAACAGTCCTTTGTGGATGTTGTTGAAGGACCAACTATAAAAATCACTTCAAACAGCAAGGCGTACGGAGAATCAGGTAAGCGTCAGCCGCGAATGGATTTGGACATTTCTTTGCCGGAAGACCGCCGGTTTAATCTCGATGTTCGCACTATGAATGGTGGGATCACCCTGCAGAACATAGAAGCGATCGAAGATATTTCGCTGGAAACGGGGAATGGAGAACTTATTCTTCATCGTATCTTTGGTAATGTGAAGGGGAAAACATTGAATGGAGCTGTGCGTGCGAGATCCGTCCAGGGCAGTGTTGATTTATCAACGAGCGGTGGCAATATGAATGCTTGGAATGTCACAGGAGCCTTGAAATTATCAACGGCAGTTGGCAATATCGGTGCAACCGGGAATGAAGCCGAGATCGATATTTCTAGCAAAAATGGTAATTTAGAGATTGATGGAGCCAGATCAAAGCTGCATGCAGAATCCTTGAATGGCATCATTGATGTTCGTTCGCATGAAGTCGGAGGAGACTGGGACATTTATAGTGCAGTTGGCGATATTCAATTGTATTTGCCGCAGTTAGGGAACTATAAGTTGAATGGCTCAAGTGGATATGGCGATATTATTTCAGATTTACCTACCTTAACCATTGATAAGAAGAAGATATCTGGTGAAGTGGGCACAGGTGAGTTCAAGATTCAGGTTGAGGGAAACAGCAACTTAAATGTGAGAGGTTATTGAAAAAAGTAATTTTTCTTATATAATAATGAATATAATGTATCGACTTCGTTGACAAGATTGAAAACCCAGTCTTACAATTATAAGAAATATTTCTTTTATTTTTAAATTTAAAAGGCGGTGACAGTCATGGGGAGTGGCGTACAACATGCATTGGAACAATTAAAAACAACAGGTGTCCGTATAACGCCCCAGCGTCATGCGATTCTTACGTATTTGATGGAAGCAATGAATCATCCTACAGCTGACGATATATATCGGGCATTAGAGCCTAAATTTCCGAGCATGAGCGTGGCAACCGTATATAATAATCTCAAGATGTTTATGGAAGCTGGCATGGTTCGTGAGTTGACCTATGGGGATAGCTCCAGCCGTTTTGATGCCAATGTGTCTGATCATTATCATGTTATATGTCAGAAATGCGGTAAGATTGAGGATTTCAGTTATCCTTCGCTTAGGGATGTAGAGCTGCATGCTGAGCAAGCTACAGGCTTTAAGATTACAGGATTGCGTATGGAGCTGCATGGATTTTGCAAAAGTTGTAGAGAGAAGCAGCATTAAGACTAGAATAGAACGGTATCAAGGCGATCTACCAAGTTATCACTAAACGTGCGAAATCCGAAAGCGGAGGACTCACGTTTTTATTTTTTTACAAATATAAGAACGACAACGTCATTTCTTCTTGAATATAACAATTTGTAGGATAAATGACTATTTTCTACTGGTTATACGAAACCAAGTGGATGTTATAATCGTAATGTTAGACTCTATTAAAAATCATATTATTATCTGGAGGATATATTTTGGACAGAAGACTGGGACAGAGGCGCGTCAAAAAGCGCGGAGGTTTTTTTAGGCGGTTATTTGGACTGTTAATCATTGTAGCAGCAGCATATTGGGTAGTGTTTTATGTATTGCCAAATCGTCAGCACATAGATGTAGATTGGAAAGCTCAAGCGCATCCCATCTTTGTAAAAGGAGAGCATACAGGTTATTCTGCCTCGGGGACTGGGGATAGCATGCTATTACCATTACCATTGTTGCAAGAGTATGTGGATCCTTCCATTCGTTATGAAGAGAAGACGAAATCGGTCATCTTATCAACGGATAGTGAACTTCTTTACATGCAGGAGGATAAGACTGATGCTAGTCTGAACAATCGTCCGCTGCAACTGCGGTTAGCACCTGAAGTAAAGGAGAAAGTGACCTACCTTCCTGCGGATGTATTAGAAGATCTATATGGGTTTGAAATACAGGAGGATACAAATACCGGAGCAATACTGCTAATGACGGCAGGAGAGTCTGTCTCGCTAGGAAAAGTTAAAGGTGAAAAAGGCGACAAGTCAGTAGCTCTACGAAATGAGGCATCCATCCACGCACCTATAGTTGCGGATATGTCTCCTGGGGCAGTCGTGAATATTTGGAATGAAGAAAATAAGGACTGGCTGTTTGTACAATTAAGCAGCGGTTATGCAGGTTATGCCAAGGCAAGTGACATTGTTCGGGATGGTCAAAAGACAGTGGAACCGAAAAAATCCACGCCAACACGCGCTGAACGTAACTGGAAAGGGAAGTCAGTGAATTTGTATTGGGAGGCTGTTTACCAACGCAAACCTAACCCAGAAACCTTCGGTGAGCTACCAGGCGTTAACGTGGCTAGCCCAACCTGGTTTAGTATTATAGATGGCGATGGCAATGTGCGCAGTCAGGCCGACAGTGCGTATGTGCAGTGGGCGCATGGGCGCGGGTTAGAGGTATGGGGGTTGCTTAGCAATAGCTTCGATCCAGACATGACTACTGAGGCATTGTCCAGCTATGAGAAACGGATGAATGCAATCGTACAGATCTTAGAATATTCGGATTTATACAATTTGGATGGAATTAATATCGATTTTGAGAATGTGTATACGAAAGACGGAGAGAATGTCACTCAATTTATGAGAGAGCTAAAACCGATGGCTCAGGCTAAGAATCTAATCGTCTCCATAGACGTGACACCTAAATCCAATAGCGAGATGTGGTCAGCATTCCTTGATCGTAAGGCTCTTGGGACATTAGTCGATTATCTAATCGTGATGGCTTATGATGAACATTGGGCAGCTAGCCCTATCGCGGGCTCTGTTGCCTCCTTACCTTGGGTAGAGAATTCAATAAGCCGGATCATAGAGGAAGACAATGTGCCGCCTGAGAAGGTGATTTTGGGGATCCCATTGTACACCCGCATCTGGACTGAGGCTCAAGTAGATGGCAAGACAAAGGTAAGCTCCAAATCCGTTAGTATGAATGCCGTTGAAAAAATTATCAAAGAGAAGAAGCTAACTCCTACATTTGATAAGGCTGCTGGGCAGAATTACGTAGAGTACAAGGAAGATGGCGCTCTTAAGAAAATATGGATAGAAGATAAGGTTAGCTTAAAATCAAGAGTTGAGCTTGCTAAGTCCATGGGGCTTGGAGGCATCGGATCATGGAATCGCAGTTTTAGCAATCCATCAGCATGGGAAGCATTACAAGAGATTCATAAGTAATCATAATTTCATTTATAACAAACAAAGAGGCTCCCATATCGGGGGCCTCTTTGTTGTATTAGCAAATATTTGAGTGCATTTTAACTAGTTAGTAATGAGCCTCTGTAAGGTGTGTTTAGTGGTTTAGTTGCTGATGCTCAAGCTGATCTGCAGTAATAGTAGCCTCAGCCCGATCCATAGTAAGAATGGTGTGGCAGAACATACAGCGGTCTGTTTTACCGAGCATCTTGGTCAGCTTGTGACACTCAGGGCACTCTAGCTGAACTGCACTCGTTGAGAGCATGCCAGCCCAGAAATAGATCGCAAGACTTGCCATCATGGAAATTAAACCGATTACAAGTCCGATTCCAGCGAATACTTTCCCAGTCGATCCCCAGAATACGATGCCTGCTGTACCCAAAACCATAAGTCCCATTCCGAGCATTGTGAGCAGTAATCCCCATGTGCGAAAAGCGTTGATCTTAGCCGTTTTAAACTTCATGAGTGTTTGCTCCTAACTAAATATAGTTGGGTTGTCCAGAAGGAACTGTCTTTCATATGTAGAATAATAATTATAACTGAATTATAACTGACTGGACGCAAATTCGCCAAATTTAATGGAGGGAAGCATGGAATTATCCAATGTAACTTTGTTGAGTGGAGAAACGTTTGAAGAAAATGTTTTAGGAGCTGTCGCTTTGCGGCAGAAAGGGAGTACTCCTTTTCAAAGCGCGCTACTTCACGATTTTGATATGGTTGTGTTAGTTTTACATGAGGAACAGGATTTAGAACATATTGTTCGCCACACCATTGCCGGTGACACACGGACCCAGTCAGTCCATATTGGCCTTTCCGCTTTGGAGCGGGCTGTCATGGCGGGAGATAATAACGAGCTCCTTACTAGTTTGATGATTGGGGAAGTGATCTGGGATCCCAAAGGAATACTAGGGGATATGCGCCGGGAGATTTTACAATTTGAAGGGCCTCTTAAGGAACGAGTTGAGTTCATGGAGTTTGCACGATTCTTACATTTGTATGTGAAATCTAAACGGTATATAGAAGCTGGCTACATTATGGATGCATATAACTGTGTATTGATGGCTCTATATCATTGGGCAAGAATAGAAGTGAGTGAATCTGGTTCATTTCCAGAGCCGGCTGTTTGGGAGCAGGTTAAAAGTATGAACACTTCGGTCCATAAACTATATGAGGAACTAACCATCAGCACGGAGACCTTAGAGCAAAGAGTAGAGCTTGTTCTTCTAGCATGTGAATTTGGGATCATGTCCAAAATGACGGATTGTTGTGCATTGCTTTTCAATATTCTGAATAGCCGTAAGGAAGCGTGGAGTATAAAAGAATTACTACAGCATTCTGGCCTGTGTCAGTTAGAGGCTGAGTTGCCCCTAGTTTTACGAAAGCTTGTTTCTCGTTCGCTAATCCGTGAGATTACTTTATGGGCTGACGGTCATGGGGGAGAGGGTCATGCGATCCGATATACCTTATAGATAAGAAATTAGATGCAGGATTTGCCGGTAATCTATAGATAAAATAAGTAGGGATAGGGAGAGGCTGAGCACTCTCTTTTTTGTTTGCTCGCTATTATGATGCGCTCATATTTATTCTAATAAATTTATGGTTGACTCTTTCCTAGTTCATGTGTTAAATTATAACTCGTCCCTCTGACACAGAGATGTGCTTTCGAAAACATTCGAAAGACAACCGAAAAAAGAAATTAAAAAAAAGGTTGACTAAAACGAGGACGCTGTGATATATTATAAAGGTCGCTGCTGAACAACGCGACGACGAAATAAACAGCTTGATCTTTGAAAACTGAACAACGAGTGAGTAGGAAATCACGAAAGTGATATCCAAAATTAGAGAATTAATTTTCTCGTCAGATGTTTCAAAATGAGCATATCGCTCTTTTCAATACTAATTGGAGAGTTTGATCCTGGCTCAGG
>NZ_JBHXIZ010000006.1:256671-349706 GCF_042723305.1 Paenibacillus sp. NPDC058367 | reverse complement strand
TATTCATTTAAGAACGACGCGGGGTGGAGCAGCCCGGTAGCTCGTCGGGCTCATAACCCGAAGGCCGCAGGTTCAAATCCTGCCCCCGCAACCAATTTTCATTAAGAAATTATATCTTTTGGAACCGTGGTGTAGTTGGCCTAACATGCCTGCCTGTCACGCAGGAGATCGCGAGTTCGAATCTCGTCGGTTCCGCCATTTTTACCTTGGCTCGATAGCTCAGTCGGTAGAGCAGAGGACTGAAAATCCTCGTGTCGGCGGTTCGAATCCGTCTCGAGCCACCATATAGTATACAACTTAATATGCCGGTGTAGCTCAATTGGTAGAGCAACTGACTTGTAATCAGTAGGTTGGGGGTTCAAGTCCTCTCGCCGGCACCATCTTTGGGGGATTAGCGAAGTGGCCAAACGCATCAGACTGTAAATCTGCTCACGTACGTGTTCGGTGGTTCGAATCCATCATCCCCCACCATTTTTTAGGGGCATAGTTTAAAGGTAGAACAACGGTCTCCAAAACCGTTGGTGTGGGTTCAATTCCTGCTGCCCCTGCCAATCTTTATCTAAAGTCTTTCTCTAAAGTTTAATATGGCGGTCGTGGCGAAGGGGTTAACGCACCGGTTTGTGGATCCGGCATTCGTGGGTTCAAGTCCCATCGGTCGCCCCATTTACTTTAAGAAGAACAGCAACAATATTAGTTTAATATGGCGATTGTGGCGAAGTGGTTAACGCACCGGATTGTGGTTCCGGCATTCGTGGGTTCGAGACCCATCAGTCGCCCCTTTTATTTTAAAATGTTATTGGGGATTAGCCAAGCGGTAAGGCAACGGACTTTGACTCCGTCACGCATAGGTTCAAATCCTATATCCCCAGCCATTTTATGCGGACGTGGCTCAGCGGTAGAGCATCGCCTTGCCAAGGCGAGGGTCGCGGGTTCGATTCCCGTCGTCCGCTCCAAAGTTTTCATATGGCGCCATAGCCAAGTGGTAAGGCAAAGCTCTGCAAAAGCTTTATCCCCAGTTCAAATCTGGGTGGCGCCTCCATTAAGTTCATATGTGCCGGCGTGGCGGAATGGCAGACGCGCTCGACTCAAAATCGAGAGGGAAACCGTGGAGGTTCGAGTCCTCTCGCCGGTATATCAAAAAGGTTTGTAAAGTCGCTTGTATAAGCAACTTTACAAACCTTTTTTCTTTGTCTTTGAGCTTTTATTCTTAAGCCGTTGAATTAGAGGCGTCTCTAATCAACGGCCTTTTTGTGTGGAGTTTTGTTTTATTGACTGCTTAGTCGGAATGCTCGTGGGGTGAGACCAATTTCACGTTTAAACATATTGCAGAATTGGGCGTCATTCACAAACCCAGCAGCAGCTGATACTTCAGAGATATGCATCTGGGTATGTTGCAAGAGAGACTTTGCATAATCCAGACGTTTCAATAGTAGATAGCGCAGAGGTGAAGAACCGAATCGCTCTTTAAATAAATGGCGGAAACGATCATAGCTGTATCCAGACATCTCTGAAAGTGTTGCGACCGATAGCTTATGGCGGTAATGCTCATTCATATAGTTTAGAACATATTGGACTCTGTCTTCCGTTGGTGATTGAAACCCAGAGGCACTAAGAAGCCGTATCAGATGAACAGTGATTTCGCTCATTTGCAGGTTCAATAGTTCAGAGAATCCATCTTGTTTGCGCGTAAACTCTGCTTTCATTCGAAGCAAGATTTGTAGAACAGTATGGTCTTTATCATCTTCATATACGCCTTGCAAATTCTCCATATTTGGGTGATTTGAATGGAAGCCTACAAATAGTATAGTAGCATCCTCACGATGGTTCTCGTCATGTTTATGATTGGGTGGTATCAGCGCGAATGAAGAAGAACGAAAATGATAACTTCGCGAACCTACATTGGTAGTTCCTAAGCCGTTTAAATAATAGACTAGTTCATAACATTCATGCTGGTGTGGTGGAATATAGGTATTAACCTCATGTGCTGCATTTACAATATATAGAACACGATCCATGATGACCCTCCAATAATTATGTTTTAGCCGAATCGTACAAAAATATGACCGAAATCATATAATTATTTTCATTAATATTTGATATGATCGTATCAAGAAATCCGAAGATTAGCAACCTGACTGGCCATCTCGTTCGGAAATTAGTCGGATTATTCGTAAAAATTATAATTTTATCTCTTTTTTTGAGTGTATTCGTTAAAATCATTAAAATTTTGACAATGTTACATGAAAAATGAGAGTTTCCATCTAAATCGTGAAATATACAACGGACTAAGAAGGAGAACCTCTCAAATTACTAACCAACTATAAATAGGGGGAATAGAAAAATGAAAAAGAAAGTTCTTTCTTTGTTGTTACTAGTAGTAATGGTAATGGTCACAGCCTGTGGAAATAATACGTCGAGTAATGGATCTTCCGCGAATGCAGGATCTAACGCAGCTGAAGGTGGAGAAACAGGTTCAGGGGATAAACTCAAAGTAGTACTTCTGATTCCAGGAACGCTTGGAGATAAATCTTTCTTTGACTCTGCGAATAGCGGTTTGCAAAAGGTTAAGGATGAACTGGGTGCAGAAACAAAAGTTGTAGAAATGGGTGTCGATAAAACGAAATGGGAGCCTACGTTTAACGATATCGCCGCTGAGGACTGGGATGTTATTATTTCTGGCGGATCAGAAATTACAGAGATGTTTAATGCAACGGCTGAATTATATCCTGACAAAAAGTTCATTAACTATGATACCGATATAGATGAAGCACCAGAGAATATGTACAACATGTCTTATGCAACAAATGAAGTATCTTTTCTAGCAGGTGCTGTAGCGGCGCTAGCTACACAATCGGATATGGAAAATGCTAATCCTGAGAATGTGATCGGTTTTGTAGGCGGCATGGATATTCCAGGAATTAACGCTTTCTTGGTAGGCTACATTCAGGGCGCTCAATATGTTGATCCTGATGTGAAGGTCGCTGTATCATATGCTGGCGATTTCGTTAACCCGGCTAAAGGCAAGGAGCTTTCGCTGATTCAATATAACTCCGGTGTGGACGTTATTTTTAACGTGGCTGGGGGTACAGGTCTTGGGATCTTTGATGCAGCTAAGGAGAAGAAGAAATATGCTATCGGCGTAGACTCCGATCAGGCGATGTTGCTTAACGATACAGATAGCGAAAAAGCAAACTTGATCGTTACTTCTTCTATTAAAAAGATTGATAGTGCTATTCTGGGTGCCGTGAAGAGATTACAAGACGGTACACTTGAGATGGGTAAACGTGATGTGTTGAGCTTTGTAGATGATGGTGTAGGCATTGCAGAGAATGAGATCTATAAAAATATCTTCCCTGCCGATCTTCAGGCTAAAGTTGAAGAAGTGAAGCAAAAGCTGATCAATAAAGAAATTACAGTAGATAACGCGATGGGAATGGAAACCTCTGAAGTAGAAGCCATTCGTAACGCAGTTAAGCCTTAAGTATAGCTATAAAGTGATAAACCTACAGTTGGAGATTCTTCTTTTAGAAGAATTCCAGCTGTATATTTTTGCAGACCTCCAAGTCGAAAGGCGTTGAGACCTATGAACAAAGCTCTGCTGGAAATGCGGGGAATTACCAAGGTGTATCCCAATGGTGTCGTTGCAAATAAAGACGTGCATTTTTCTTTACGTGAGGGAGAAATTCATGCGATTGCGGGCGAGAACGGCGCTGGTAAATCAACTTTAATGAAGATCATGTTCGGCATGGAAGAGCCTAGTGAAGGTGAAATCTTTATCAAGGGTGAAAAAGTGAAGCTGCAATCTGCTCAGGATGCCATTGATAGAGGGATTGGTATGGTTCACCAGCATTTTATGCTGGTCCCTTCTTTTACGGTAGCAGAGAACATGGTGCTGGGCATGGAACCTCGTAAGGGCGTTGGCATCAATTATGCAGAAGCTGTACGCATGACCGAAGAGACTGCGAAGAAATACAATCTGGCAGTGGATCCAAAAGCAAAAGTGGAGGATCTCACGGTTGGTATGAAGCAAAAGGTTGAAATTCTGAAGGCGCTGCTGCGTGGTGCAAAAATCCTCGTTCTGGATGAGCCGACCGCAGTGTTGACCCCACAGGAAACAGAGGAATTGTTCCGGGAGCTTAAGCAGTTAAGAGAGCAGGGTCATACGATTGTTTTTATTTCACACAAGTTGAAAGAAGTTAAAGCGATCTGTGACAGAATTACGATCATGCGTAGTGGACGTAGTGAAGGTGTCTTCCAAACGAAGGATGTCACGGAGCAAGAAATCTCACGCCTTATGGTGGGCAGAGACGTCGTGTTGAAATATGACAAGGAGATTCTGTCTATTGGGGAGCCGGTACTCACTGTGCAGGGCTTAGGTGTAAATGATGCACACGGCAAAGCGTTGCTAACAGATATCAACTTTGCAGTACGCGGGGGACAAATTATCGGGATTGCTGGTGTAGAAGGGAATGGGCAGACACAGCTCATTGAGGCTCTTACGGGTAGCCTAAGAGGGGTCTCAAGCCAAGGCTCTGTGCTAGTGAAGGGAAAAGATATTCGTGAATCGGATATTTTAGATATTCGTAAGCTAGGCGTTTCCTATATCCCAGAGGATAGGATGCATCAAGGGATAGCCAGTGAAGCGAGCATAGCGGATAATCTGCTGTCCACTCAGTATCGTACAAAAGCTATGAATAAAGGTCCCTTTTTAAATGGATCACGAATTGCCAAGCTTGCAGTATCACTTGTAGAAGAATTTAAAGTCCGCTGTTCGGGACCTTCTCAGCCAATAGGTATGTTATCAGGTGGTAACATGCAGAAGGTTGTCGTAGCTAGAGAGTGTTCTACAGAACCGCAACTGCTTATTGCAGAGCAGCCGACACGGGGCGTGGATATAGGCGCGGCGCAGTTCATACATCAAAAGCTGTTGGAGCTGCGCTCAGACGATTGCGCTATTTTGCTAGTGTCAGCAGACTTAAATGAGATCTTGGAGATCAGCGATAGTCTACTAGTGATGTATGAAGGAAAGATTGTTGCCTTTTTCGAGGAGCCTTCCAAGGTTAGTGAAGAAGAATTAGGGCTTTATATGCTAGGGATTCATCGACAGGACGAGGAGCAAATCAGGAGGGCCGTAAATCATGTTTAAAGTAAAATATTTTGAATACATTCGAACATCGGCAGTAATCGTAATTGCACTCGCTATTGCTTTTCTGATCATCTCATTGGTCAGCAATCAGCCGGTGAAGACGATTGGGATATTCCTATTTGAGCCGCTATCCAGTAAAGGTCATATCGGTAATGTGATTGAGATGGCCATTCCGCTCATGTTCACTGGGCTAGCAGTTTCCTTGTTGTTCCGGGCAAATATGTTCAATTTGGGAGCTGAAGGGATTTTCTATTTCTCCGGTGTTGTAACTTCCGTGTTGGCTATTCATTTAACGCTGGACGGGTGGCTTCATCCGATCGTAGCTATTGCTGCGGGTTCTATTGTTGGTGCGTTGCTCTCGGCAATACCCGGGATCCTCAAAGCCAAATGGAATGCTAATGAGCTCGTTACATCCTTGATGTTCAATAATATTTTGTTTGGAGTAGGTTTATATCTACTGAACTATCACTTACGTGATGCAAAAGCATTTGCCAATGTATCCTACAAATTCGAGAAAACGGCACTGCTGAGTAAAATGGTACCTGGCACCCGTATTCATACCGGACTTATTATCGTTATCGTGCTTATTATTGCAGCGCATTTATTCCTATACAAGACTAAATGGGGATATGAGCTGCGAATGACAGGCATCAACCGGAACTTTGCACGTTATTCAGGCATGAAGACCGCGAAGGTTATTATACTGGTTCACTTGATTGCTGGTTTTATCGCGGGAATGGGTGGTTCCGTAGAAGTGCTAGGGATGTACAATCGATTCCAATGGACATCGTTACCAGGTTATGGCTTAGATGGTGCTCTTGTAGCGATGTTAGCCAAGAATAATCCGCTATCCGTAATCGGCGCTGCATTGTTCCTTGCATATATCCGGATCGGAGCCGACATGATGGCACGTCTATCGGATGTACCTTCAGAGATGATTTCTATTATACAGGCGATTATCATTCTTCTGATTTCGGCTGAGCAATTTCTGAAGTTCTGGAAAAATCGGATGCTCTTGAAGGAGGCGAAGGAAGCGTGAACAGCTTGTTTGATGTAATTTTTACGACTGACTTTGCGTTTTCTGTTCTTCGAGTGACGACACCGATTCTATTCGCCGCATTGGGAGCGTTAATCTCTAATAGGGCTGGCATCATCAACATTGGTATGGAAGGCATCATGCTTGTCGCGGCGTTAGCCGGTGTCATTGTAAGCAGCTACACGCATAGTGCGTGGGTAGGTTTACTTGGGGCTGTGATGTCCGGAACACTGATCGCTGGAATATTAGCTTTTTTCACACTGAAATTTAAAACACATATCATTCTCGGCGGTGTAGCTATTAATATGTTCGCTTCGGGAGGAACCGTGTTTATTCTTTATCTGCTGAGTGGAGACAAGGGTTCTTCTACTTCTCTGGCGAGTAAAGTGCTACCTAGTGTAGAGATTCCTTTGCTGAAGGACATTCCAGTGCTGGGGCCTATTCTATCAGGACATCACATTTTGACGTATGTATCTATCATTGCTGTGTTTGTTGTCTACTATCTCTTAAACCGTACACCGCTTGGTCTGCGCATTCGTTCAGTGGGTGAAAATCCACATGCGGCTCAATCTGTAGGAGTAAGTGTTGTGAAAATACAGTATATGGCTTTGCTGCTTAGTGGATTTTTCGCTGGTTTGGGTGGAGCTTACATGTCGATGGGTTACCTGTCACTGTTCACTCGCGATATGATCGCTGGACGGGGCTGGATTGCGATTGCCGCAGAGTCTATGGGGAGAAGTACGACAGTGGGCACGGCGCTGACCTCTCTATTATTTGGTACGGCAGACGCCTTGTCGAATGCGTTACAGGTCCTGAAGATTCCTGCAGAACTGATCGGGACGCTTCCTTATGTAGCAACGGTAATTGGACTAGTGATCTATGCCGTATCTGAGACACGGAAGAAGAACAAAAAGCTAAAGAGCCCGCTAGTGAAATAGCGATAGGAGTAACGAGGATTTATACAACTAAGGAGTGAATGACTATGCGAACACCTATTATTATTGACTGCGATCCAGGACATGATGACGCAATCGCTATCCTGCTTGCAATAGCAAATTCGGAGAAGCTGGATCTGCGCGGGATTACAACGGTTGGTGGAAACCAGATCCTCGATAAAATCACAGAAAACGCACTTAAAGTGATCAGCTTTGTGAATGCTGATATTCCTGTAGCCAAAGGGGCTGCGGGTCCGCTGTTCGGCAAGCTTGTTACAGGTGAGGAAGCGCATGGTGAATCTGGCATGGACGGCCCACTATTGCCACCAAGTAAATTCCGGCCTGTAGAAGAAGGCGCTGTGGAATTCATGCTGAATATTATCCGTTCTTCGGAGGAGAAGATTACGCTCGTACCGATGGCTCCTTTAACAAATATCGCCCTGCTAATCACTGCTTATCCAGAGATTAAGGAAAGAATTGAAAAGATTTCACTGATGGGCGGAGGAATTTCTTATGGAAATGTAACCTCTACTGCGGAGTTTAACATCTATGTAGATCCTGAAGCTGCTCGTATCGTGTTTGAATCGGGTATTCCGATTACCATGAGTGGTCTGGATGTGACCGATAAGGCAGCCATTTTCGAAGATGAGATCGTAGCATTGAAAGAGCGTGGGCCAGTGTCCACTATGGTCGGAGAGCTGTTAGATTTCTATTCGATCTTCGGAAAGAAAATGGGCTATGTCGGTAGTGCACTGCATGATCCATGCGCCGTAGCTTGGCTCTTGCACCCAGAACTGTTCGAATCCGAGCATCTATATGTAACGGTAGAGACAGAAGGCAAGCTGACGCGGGGAATGACGGTTGCAGACAAACGAAAGAAGACGGATCGCCCAGCGAATGTAGAAGTCCTGGTGGGAGTAGACCGGGAAGCATTTATGAAGTTGATTTTTGATTCACTGGAAAAGCTAGATCAAGAGCTGCTTGCGGCTGAAGGGAACTAACCTATGGCAGGATGGGAGAGACTTCAGGAGACGGTTCAGTTTGAATTGGTTCAGCGTGGAGAAGAAGGCTGCAGGATTGACGGCTTCGCGGATAAACTAGCAGCTGCAGGTGCCGATGAGATCAAGCTGATGCAAGTATACAACGAGTTGATGGAGCTTACGGTTGCTGAGGACTTTCCTTATGAAGAGCCGTCTTCACTGGAGGAGATTCGTCGTCTTCGTCCAGAAGGTCCACGCAAGCTTGAGGCTGACTGGAGCGAAGCAGAATGGAGAGATAAGTTCTACGGAGCTTGGCTAGGTAGAAGCGTCGGTTGCGCACTTGGCAAACCATTGGAGTATTGGGACTACCTCTACGGTAAAGATGGACGTCCGGGTTGGGAGAATATCGAGCTGTGGTTCCGGGGTGCCGATGCATGGCCTATTACTGGCTATACGCCTGGGCATTCACGGGCAGAGGCAGAATATAGTCTTGGTTTAAGTGATTGGACGTATGCGAGTACCAGCGAGACTATTAAGTTTATGGAGAGCGATGATGATATTCGTTACACGGTTCTAGGCCTTATGTTGCTGGAGCAAAAGGGGCTGAGCTGGGATTCTTGGGATATCGGGAAGCTCTGGCATAAACATCTGACATACGCCCAGGTATGTACGGCAGAGACACAGTCGTATATGAATTTTGCGCAGGAAACGTCTCATCTGCATGGTGAGAAGCCTGCGGATTGGCTGGCGCGGCAGGAAAGAGTGCGGATGCACTTAAATCCATACCGGGAGTGGATTGGTGCGGCTATACGCGCAGATGGACTGGCTTATGGTGCAGCAGGCCATCCTGAGCTTGCAGCGGAGTTAGGCTGGCGCGATGCTTCTTTTTCACATGTGAAGAACGGAATCTATGGTGAGATGTTTAATGCGGCGATGATTTCGGCTGCTTTTGCTGAAAAAGATAACGAGCGTATTCTTGAGATTGGTCTTAGTGAGATCCCTAGTACTAGTCGTCTGGCAAATGACGTTCTACGAGGTATAGATATTGCGCAGAAGGCCAAAAGTGAGCGGGAGTTGGTAAGTAAGATTTGGGATACATTCAGCCACTATGATGCGGTGCACACCAATAATAATGCTGCTCTTGTAGCTGCTTCGCTGGTCTATGGCGGGAATGATTTTGAAAAAGCGGTCGTTACATCCGTTTACGGAGGAATGGATACAGACTGTAATGGTGCTACAGTGGGTTCTATTATGGGAGCGAAGCTTGGAGCAAATGTGTTGCCGGCTTCGTGGGTTGAACCGCTCCATGATACGCTATATGCGGATCTACCCGGGTTTCATCCGATAGCGATTTCGGAATGCGCAGAGCGCAGCTATCAGGTCTTCTTGAAGATTCGAGGAGAGCTTGCCGAAAAGTCTTAGAACAAGGATTACGAAAAGAATGAAAGGATGTCTTAAGCTATCGAGCTTAGACATCCTTTTTTTCGTGGTGATCTAGTTCTTGAAATAGATGTAACAGCGGGTTTAGGAGTTAGGTAACAGGAGAATCCTGATTTGAAGAGGGATTAAGCTCAGTCATTTATTGGGAGATAAGCACGTGAAAATAGTCCGATTTAATGGGCTTTTATTCTTTAATTCTTTTAATCTGATATATTACTAAAATAAAAATGATGACACAGAACATAAAATGCCTTATTATTTAAAGAGATTTTTAGTAAAACAGTTTTTAAATAATTATAGTACAAACCTTGGCTTAGAAGGTTTCAGAATAAACGGAAAGGAAGGGGGAGTTTGCAATCCTATCGCTGAGTCGGGTGAGTAAAGGATTCAAGCTGAAGGACGGCACATATCAGGCGGTAGATGATGTATCGCTTGATGTGAAGAAGGGATCGATTCACGGGATTATTGGTGAAAGCGGGGCAGGGAAATCCACGCTGCTACGATTGATTAATCTGCTGGAAAAGCCGGATCAAGGGACAGTTACCGTAGAAGGGCATAATTTAACCGAAATGCCGAGTAAACAGCTACGGAAAGCTAGGGAAAAGATTGGGATGATTTTTCAGCAATTTAATCTGGTCAATAACGTCACGGTAAGCCGCAACATTTCGATCCCTCTGGAACTGGCGGGGGTGCCGAAGCGTGAACGGATGAAGCGGGTGAAGGAATGTCTCGATTTTGTCGGATTGGCTGATAAGGCAGAGCAATATCCCGCACAGCTAAGTGGAGGACAGCGACAACGTGTGGCGATCGCCCGGGCGCTTTCGAACAGTCCAGGACTATTGCTATGTGACGAACCAACATCCTCACTAGATCCAGGAACAACTGCGGATATTCTAGATGTCCTAAAGCATATTAATGGGGGCCTTGGGGTTACGGTAGTGATTGTTACGCATGAGATGGATGTTGTCAAAAGCATATGCACTCACGTATCGGTGATGGAAAATGGTCGAATCGTAGATTCATTCTCACGCCAAGATGGTGATTTCCGGCCTGCTGCAGTCCGTACTGGCTCTTACCGGGATCAAATTCTGGGTAAAGCGGGGGAAACGCATGTTTGATAGTGTACTTCAATATCAGGTACAAATGTGGGAATCTATCGGAGAAACCTTTATAATGGTCGGTATTTCTGTGGGTGCCGCACTGCTGCTGGGGCTTCCGCTCGGGACGTTATTGTTTTTTTGCCGAAAAGGGCAGCTCTATGAGAACAAAACATTGTCACTGGTACTCAACAGCATCGTAAATATTATCCGTTCATTTCCATTCCTGCTGCTTGTGGTTGCACTCATTCCGGTCACTCGTTTCCTCGTCGGAACTGCGATTGGAACAATGGCTGCCACGGTTCCGTTATCCATTGTTGCCATTGCTTATTACTCTCGTCTGGTGGAGCAGTCTTTGCTGGAGGTTCCTAAAGGAGTTATAGAAGCGGCGTTGTCTATGGGAGCCTCGAAGCTGGGATTAATCTTTAAGTTTCTGTATGTAGAGGCTCGTTCGGGTCTAGTGCTCGGACTTACTACCTCCACCATTAGTTTTATCTCTTATTCGACCGTAATGGGGGTTGTTGGAGGGGGCGGGGTTGGAGATTTCGCGATCCGTTACGGATATCAGCGTTTTGAGACTGAAGTGATGATCTATGCGATTGTTGTGATGATTGTATTGGTTCAGTTGGTTCAATTCACAGGAGGTACGATCTCACGGCTGTTAGATAAACGTTAATCGTTCAACCCGTACATCAAATTTTGTAATACAAAATGGTTAAACATATAAACTGGGGGTTAGTTGTAGTAATGAAAAAATCAATGATAGTTGTGCTTATGTTAATGGTATTGGTCGTAGCGGGTTGTGGCTCTAATAAAGCAGCCGAGAACAATTCTGCAAAAGGTAGCGATGAGCTAACCAAATTAAAGATTGCTACTTTGATTCCGCCAATGACGGAAATTCTGGACATTGTAAAGCCACTTCTGAAGGAAGATGGCATTGATCTTGAAATCGTTGTGCTGTCTGACAATGTACAGCCTAATGAGGCTTTGGCGAATAAAGAGGTAGACGCTAACTTTTTCCAACATGTTCCTTATATGAAGCAGTTTAATGAAAGCAAAGGCTCCAATCTAGTAGAGGTACAGCCTGTCTATGACGCTATTTACGGTGGATACTCGAAACGTTACAAGAATGTTGCGGATCTGCCGGAAGGCGCAACACTAGTAATGGCTAATGACCCTTCAAATATCGGCCGTTCTTTACAAATGTTCGCTGCAGCTGATTTGATTAAGCTAAAAGAAGGTGTAGGCATCAAGGCTACACAAGCAGACATTACTGAGAATCCAAAAAACTTTAAGTTTGAGGAAGTAGATCTATTGATGTTGGCCCGTATGCTGGATGATGGAGATCTAGTGGCAATGACTCCGGCTTATGCCAGCCCGCTTGGATTGACACCAAAGAAAGATGCACTGATTACTGAAGGCGCGGATTCTGAATTCACGATCACCTTGGTTGCGCGTGAAGACAACAAGGACTCTGATGCGATCCAGAAGCTAGCTAAACGGATTAGCGGACCAGAAGTGAAGAAATTCCTTGAAGATAACTATGCGGATATTGCGTTGCCTGCTTTTAAATAAGCTTAAACAGCTAGGTCAGCAATTTATAGAGACTTGTCCATTATGGGCAAGTCTTTTTTTTACATATCAGCAAGTATGTATTGGGAGTCCCCACTTTGTGGGGATATTTTAGTGTGTCACTAGAATGTAAGAACTGCTCTATATAATGGGTTGTAGAATAACAAAGCGGAATGGAGATGGGAAATATGTCTGTACTCAGCGCAATTAATCTCACAAAACATTACGGTAAGGGGACTAACCTGGTCAAGGCACTGGATGGTATTAATGTAGAGGTACACAACGGTGAATTTATAGCGATTGTCGGGACTTCAGGAAGTGGCAAATCAACGCTCTTACATATGCTAGGCGGGCTTGATCGGGCGACAGAAGGTCAGGTGATCATAGATGGTAAAAATATTTTTGGGATGAAGGATGATGAGTTGACGGTATTTAGAAGAAGAAAGATCGGATTTGTGTTTCAGAACTATAATCTAGTGCCGATTCTTAATGTATACGAGAATATTGTGTTGCCCATAGAGCTGGATGGAAACAAAATAGACAAGGATTTCGTGGATCATATTGTGAATACGTTAGGTCTTTCGCAAAAATTGGACAACCTCCCTGGTCAGCTTTCAGGCGGTCAGCAGCAAAGGGTAGCCATCGCACGGGCCTTGGCAGCTAAACCTTCCATTATCCTAGCAGATGAACCTACAGGGAACTTGGACAGCATCACTAGCCAGGAGGTCATTGGTTTACTCAAAGTAACAAGCAGACAGTTTAATCAGACGATTCTAATGATTACTCATAATGAAGAGATTGCTCAGCTTGCAGACCGGACCATCCGGATAGAGGACGGTAAAATTACTGGAGGGGCATTGTGATGATGTTTCCAAACAGTAATAAGCCCGTTGTTAAAAAGCTGACGAGCAGAAGCCTGAAAGCCAATCGGACCCGAAATCGTTTTGTGATTCTGGCCATCGTGCTTACTACCTGGCTCATTACTTCTTTTTTTAGTATTGGACTGAGTAACTATATGACCTTCGAAATGCAGCAATTGAAAATAAACGGAACCATGGCGGATGTCTACTTAACCTCCCCGTCAGAACAACAAATGAACAAGTTAAAGGAACTCTCCTATATTAAGACCATCGGACTCCAGTCCAGAGTAGGTAATGTGATCAATACGCCAGAAATAGGAGATCTTAATTTAGCTCTGCTCTGGTATGACTCTACAGAATGGACAGAGATGCGTAAGCCAGTGATCGATGGTCTAAAGGGAACTTATCCAGATAAGGAAAATGAAATCGCCGTTCCTTTATGGATATTACAGTCAATGGGGATGGATGATCCACAGATTGGTATGAGCTTGCCGTTAACTTACTCTGTTACCCGCGATGGGGTGAAATCTCAGCAAAGTAGCAATTTCGTACTAAGTGGATGGTTTACCGATTACAGTCATGTCCGTACCGGAAATTCTGGAGCTATGCTGGTATCGGGGGCTTTTGCTACAGCTCATGGCGTAGATCTTAAGAATCCCAAAAATGCCACTATTCTTTTTAATGAGAAAAATACGGATGTACTTATCTCACGTTTGCAACAGGATATTCCTTTGGGAAAAAATCAAAAGCTTGAACCTATCTCTAACCAATCGTCTACCTCTTCGGATAGAACAGCAACTTTGATTGGTTACGCTGGAATTATATTATTTGTTATGTTGAGCGGATATTTATTGATTTATAATGTGCTTTATATTTCTGTCTCACGGGATACAAGGTTCTACGGTCTGCTTAGAACGCTAGGAACTACACAACGGCAGATTAAAAAAATAGTTAGGGCACAGGCTTCACGGTTAGCACTTATCGCTATCCCACTGGGACTTGCCGCAGGAGCTGTGACTTCCTTCGTAATGGTGCCGCTGGCTATGAGTACAATGGATTTGGATACGGGCGTGGTGATTTCTTTTCACCCGTTAATCTTTATTGGAGCTGCGTTGTTTGCTTGGTTGACCACTATGTTTAGCGCTATCAAACCTGCCTCTATCGCTGGCAAAGTTTCTCCAATAGAAGCGGTGAGATATACAGGGACGATGGTTAAAGCTAAGACGAAGCGGGGAACTGGCGGATCTAAGCTGCACCGACTGGCTTGGCGTAATATTTTTAGAGTGAAAAAACGGGCGATGGTTGTGTTTCTCTCTTTATTTCTGGGACTGACAACATTTCTGGTGATCAATACACTTGTGCTTAGTATGAGTACAGATCATTTTATTGCTGAATACATGGATAACGATTTCACGCTGTCTAATCAAACGATGTCCTTTGGATTTGAGGGGGAAGAGAAAGCCAAGATTACAGGGGATATGATCAAGGAAATTCAGGATATAAAGGGCGTAAAAGAAGTCTTCAAAGCTTATACTGGGATAGGTCAGATCAAGTATGATCCTGAGGTGTTCAGTAAGTATGTGGATGAATTCGCAAAATCATATCACACAGATCGCCCTACCGATGATCAATTGGCTGAGCCTCAAAGCATGTTCTCAATGACCCATGTTATTGGGGTAGATGCAGATCAGGTTAAGAAGATGGAAGGAAAATTAGGAATCACTGTGGATATGGAACGTTTTGAAAAGGGTGAGATTGCCTTGCTGGACAATTTTAATCTCGGAGGTATTAAGATTGGAGATAACTTTCAAATTAGTCCTATAAATAGCGATGCAGCACAATCTTTCGAAATTGGAGGGCTTGCTGATTTCAGCTCTCTAGAGTCGTCACACTTTGTAGCTCCGAATGTATACATTAGCCATACTGCTATGGAGAAACTCATGAATGACCCACTTATAAGTAAAGTATATATTAATGCAGACCCAAAAGACTGGAAGCCGATTACCGATCAATTGGAAGGACTCATCGGCGGAGATGGTGAGCTGAAGCTGGAGTCGAAGCTGTATATGGAAAAGTTCATGGAATCGGCTAAGCTAACCTTTTACATTATGGGTGGCGGAATTGCGCTCATTCTAGCGCTGATTGGAATTTTGAATTACGTTAATATTATGTATACAGGGGTTGTAGCTCGGAAGCTGGAGTTCGCAGTGATGGAGAGTATCGGGATGACCTCTAAGCAGATGAGAAAGCTGTTGCTGTTTGAAGGGGCAGGTTATGCGATCATATCGACACTGCTAATCTCAACAATAGGCACATTAATCAGTTACGGTGCTTATAGCCTGTTCAGCCAAGAGGCTACTTATGCAGTATTTAGCTTCCCAACCCTTCCGCTTTCTATTGCGATTGTACTCGTTTTTGCGGTTTGCCTGAGTGTTCCGCTTATTGCTTATAAGCAAATCAAAAAGGACAGCATTGTGGAACGTCTGCGGCAAATGGAATAGAGCTAATTAATTAACAGCGTAGCCTTCCTCTGCTTGTTACAATGATAAGTATAGAGGTGAGTTTAATGACAACCATTCTAATTGTAGAGGATGACCGTCTCTTAAACGAGGGGCTGAAGTTCATGCTTGCAAAAGAAAACTATAATATTATTCAGGCCTATTCTTTTCAGGAGGCGGCTTCTAGAATTCAGGATCAGACCATCGGTCTGGTCCTTTTGGACATTAATCTCCCAGATGGGAGTGGTCTTGCACTGTGCCAGGAAATTCGGCGAACGAGTTCCATTCCGGTTATATTTCTAACTGCCAACGATACTGAGCAGGATATGGTAGCTGGATTTGGGCTAGGAGCTGATGATTATATTGCGAAGCCATTTAGCATGGTCGTACTTTTGCAGCGTGTTAAGGCTGTTCTTCGACGAACAGGCACTGATGGGGGCTCAGAGCTGTTTCAATACAAGGATATTACAATTAACTCAGCCAAAATGAAGGTTTATAAATATGGGCAAGAAATAAAACTAACCACCAATGAGTATCGTCTCCTTGCTATCTTAACCGAGAATAGCGGTCAGGTCCTTACTCGGAGGTTAATGCTGGAGAAGCTATGGGATATAGAAGGTAATTTCGTGGATGAGAATACGCTAAGCGTAAATATTCGTAGGCTACGGGCCAAAATTGAGGATGATCCTAAAGATTGTCAATACATTAAAACCGTATTCGGCATTGGCTACACATGGGGAGAGTAAGGATGAAGAACCCTTTTAGAAAAATTATTTGGAGCTCGTTCACCCTTTTGGCAGTAGTCGTTGTGTTGTTTGTATCAATGCTTATCTATTATATGCCTGAGAAGCATGTAGTTATTGGATGCGTGGTGTTTATTAGCGTGATGGCTCTGCTGTTTATAAGCTTTGTGCTCGCGCTTCGTAAAGAAATGCTAAACACGCTATCTTCATTGTCGGGATTGATTCAAGATCTTATTAATGGACAAATGACTCAGATGTTCCCGGTGCAGGAGGATACACTCCTCTCTAAATTACAGCATCAGGTTATTCAATTATCTGAGCTGTTGTCTTCGCAGAAGCAGCGCTACCGTGAAGAGAGTCATGAAGTCAAAACATTGATCTCTGATATCTCTCATCAACTGAAGACCCCTTTAGCCAATTTAGGGATGTATAACAGTCTTCTTATGGATGAAGGGCTCCCCGCTGAAACACGCAGTGAATTTACCCGCCATATGGGTAGTCAGATTGAGAAGCTGTCTTGGCTTATGGAGAATCTGATCAAGTTATCACGGCTCGAATCCGGTATTATAGAGCTTCATGCTGCGGAGAAGCATAATCTTGAGAATACTGTGCTGTCAGCCATCAAACAGGCATTTCCAGCAGCCGAGCAAAAGAATATAGAGATCTTACTGGAAATGGATCAGGAGATTACGCTGCAACATGATCCCAAGTGGACGGGAGAAGCTATCTATAACATCATCGATAATGCTCTGAAATATACGCTCGGGTCCTGCAGTGTTAGAATTACGATTCGCAGATATGATCTTTTTGCAAGGATTGATATTGCTGATGGTGGAATAGGAATTCCTGTCGCTGAGATGAATGACATTTTCAAACGATTTTATCGAGGAACGGGTTGTAATGGAACAGAAGGTGTTGGTATAGGCCTTTATTTAGCCCGTAAAATTGTGACCGAGCAGGGTGGATATATAAAAGTGAGATCGGAGTTAAGTAAAGGAAGTGTTTTTTCTATATTTTTGCCGTTACGCTGATTCTGAATGTACTCTAAGCTTAGCCCCCTAAATTGGGGGTTTTTCTCATTAAAGTCGCTATTTCATGGAGGAAAAGTGCTTTGCTAGCCCTATAGTGGTCTGCAGTCGCACAGCTACCTCGACTAAGGTCCAGTACCAAAAACCGTCGTTGGTCTGTTTTGAAAGTCTGCGAATTGCTCTAGAATAAGGCTATAAGGTTAAGGACAACGAAAGGCGGTGAGAAAATAATGCAAAGAAGACAAGGAAACGGATTGGCGGTTGTGCTGATTGTGATTGGTGCGGTAATGCTACTCGGTTTAGCGCTTCCTCTGATTCACGGTATTTTCAGACTACTGTTCCCAGTATTGCTGGTTGTTCTCGGGTACTATGGGATTAAGAGTGGACGCAAGGTTATCGGTTGGGTACTAATGTTCATTGGTGTCATGACCTTGATCGCGAAGCTTTCCTGGATCATCGGACCACTGCTAGGTGTGGCGTTGATCGTATGGGGAGTGTCAGCTTTAAAGGGTAGAAGAAATGGTACTTATTAAGAAGAATTGTACTTAAACAAGAAGCAGGGAGGGAGCAGGAGATTATGAGTGTTTTTCGTCGCATGAGGGATATTACAGTAGCTAATCTAAATGAACGTCTAGAGCAAAGTCAAGATCCTGTGAAGCTAATTGATCAATTTCTACATTCAACTCGCGAGGAAATCAGTGAAGCTGAAAGACTGTATCAGCAATACGCTTCCCATACGAAGCAATTGCAGCAGCAAGTGAATCAAGCGACTGCCATGAGAAATAAACGTGAGGAACAGGCGTTACTCGCATTAAAAGCGGGCGAAGATCATCTGGCAAAGCTGGCTTTGCAAGAAAAGATCATTCACGAGGAAAAGTTGGAGCAGTACAGCGGGCTACTTGAACAAAGTAAGCAATCCTTGTTTGAACTTGAAGGACAGCTGAATGAGCTGAAAATAGAGTATCAGACAGTGTACAGCAAACGTCAGTATTACGCGGCACGGATGGAGTCGCTGAGACTACAGCAACGTATGAACCAAAGAGCAAGTGCTTATGGTAACGGCGGTGATGTTCCCAAAATGTTCGGACGTCTGGAAGATCGGATGTCAGATTGGGAATTAGAAGCGAAGAGCTTGCGCGATGTGCGTCGCATGGGACAGGAATATGCGGTGCAAGCAGGTGAGACTGTAGCAACCGTACTCGAAAGAGAAATGGCTCGCTTAAAGGAGAAACTGAACAATGGTGGAAAGGAGTAGCGCTATGAGTCGATTATATCGTTCAACTAGAGATAAAGTGATGACGGGTCTTGCAGGTGGATTATCTGAGACACTCGGTATTGATTCCACGCTATTCCGGATTCTGTTACTGGTCAGCATTCCGTTTACAGGAGGTGCCGTGATTCCAGTGTACTTCATTGCAGCGCTGGTCATTCCGAAGGAGCCTACGCATTATAATCCTTTCGGACCAGGCCCTGGTGCACCGGGTGGCCCATTCGATGGTCCTTACTCAGGTAGACCGGAACATGGACACGGACCGCATGCTAATGGCGGACATGGACCTTATGGACGCCAACCTAACTACAATCCTAATTTTGAGAAGAACAACGCATATTCAGCTCCGGATTCCGGTTTGGATGCGATGATGAAGGATATCGAGAAGAAGGCTTTGCAAAAAGAAGTAGAAGAACTCAAACAAAAACTGTCTAAATATGAGAAAGGGGAATTGTAAATCATGGGAGTATTTCAAAGAATTAAAGATATGACTAAGGCGTCGGTAAATGACTTGTTGGATAAGGTAGAGGACCCAATCGTAATGCTTAACCAATATCTGCGCGATATGGAGGCTGAAATCCACGAAGCAGAAGTTACAGTTGCCAAGCAAATGGCGAACGAACGCCGCATGAAACAACGCGTGGAAGAAGCAGCAAAAATGTCCGCACAACGTGGAGCACAAGCTGAATTGGCACTGAAAAACGGCCAAGAAGAAGTGACTCGCAAGCTGTTGGAAGAAAAAATCTACTTCGATCAAAAACAAGCGGAATACAGCGATCTTCATGCTCAAGCTGAAGTGCAAGCGAAGGAATTGGTTGGGCAGCTGCATGATATGAAGGATGAATTCTACAAGCTGCGCAACAAGCGTAACGAGCTCGTATCCCGTGCTCAAATGGCTAAAGCGAAGAAACAAATGACGCAAATCAGCAGCGTACATTCCATCGAAAGTGGCAGTGCGTCACTCGGATTCCACCGGATGGAAGAGAAGATTATGCAGCTTGAAGCAGAAGCAGATGTAATGCGTGCACCTTACAGCCCATCCGCTGCCTACACAAAACCAGTCGATGTTGAGAAGCAACTGAAAGTGGATGAGCAACTGGCTGCACTGAGAAGCAAGCTGAATGATACACCGGCTGCTCCTTCTTTAAACAAAAAAGAAGAATAAATCCTGTTCCTAAAACTTAAGTAGATATGATATGCTGGACAAGAAGAAGCCATACGGTATGGATCTCCATACCGATATGGCTTTTGTAGCGGCTGGCTATAATATATTGATGGTTGTAGTTTTGCTTACGAAGTTAGTTTTGCTACGCAAAACTTTTAGGAGGTGCGAAATGGATAAACGAAACCGTTTGATTGCCATCGGACTGATCGGTGTTGGCTGCATGATGATTTTTGGTAGATGGCTCGGCTTTTTCTCCATTGTCGCGCTTCTATTCCTGTTCCTAGGAGTCTACCGCACGACGTCAGGAAAAGTGAAGCAGGGTTATAAGCTGCTCGGGATTGGCGCTATATTACTTTTGCTGGATCATTTGGTGCTCGTGCTGGGGATTTGTTTGATTTCATTGGGGATGTTTTTTACTAAATCCAAAAGAGTTCAGCGTAAGGAAGGGTTTATGCAGAAGCAAAACTTTTCGTCTAGATTTGACTGGGATCGCTCACCCTGGGTGATGCATAGCCTCAGCTCATGGCATATCCTTGGAGAGGCCGATCTTGATCTTTCACTGGCTATGGCGGAGCAAAAGGAAACGGTTATGCTGTTTCAAGGAATCTTTGGTGATATGGACATTCAATTGTCAGATGATTATGGTGTGGAAATAGAAGCCTTTGTGCTTTTTGGATCGATTGAATTCGGTAATGGGCGCGATACTGGTATGCTAAACCGTCTGAATTGGAAGTCCCCTAACTATGAGAGCAGTGAATATAAGGTAAAGTTTAGTGTGTCTTATTTGATGGGAGATTTGGATGTGCGATTATCCTGATTAGTTTGATACAGAAGGGAGGGTCCCCGTATGGATAAAAAGAACAAAAATATGATGTCACGCAGTATGGGTGAGGGGGCTCTGTTCTCTTTTGTCATGCTGCTTGTGATATTGTACACCATGTATACATATGGCTATTTAAAGCCTTTTGAAAGCTGGATGATTGGATTACGCACGGCATTTACTCTAATTCTGCTGCCCATGGGGTTCGGGGTTGGCTTTGGTTTCTATCAGAGCTTCCGAGTAAAGCGAAAGTTGGAACGCCTGAGAGAAACTCTCGTATTGTGGGAGAAGGGAAACTTAACGCTATCTATGCCTGACTTGGGTGACGATGAGCTGGGAAGGCTCGGAGAACAATTAGGCCGAATTAGTGGAAAATGGGAAAACCAAGTGACAACACTGCAGCGATTGTCTACAAATAACGCGAAGCTCGCGGAGCAAGCACGAGTATCTGCTATTATGGAAGAGCGCCAGCGGCTTGCGCGTGAATTGCATGATGCAGTCTCACAGCAGTTGTTCGCGATCTCTATGACCGCCACGGCTGTAGGCCGGACGCTGGAGAAGGATTTTGACAAGGCGCAACGGCAAATTGCACTTATCGAAGAAATGTCTGCTGTAGCCCAATCAGAGATGAGAGCACTATTGCTTCATTTAAGACCTGTTTATTTGGAAGGTAAGGGATTAGAGCAGGGGCTGCAGGAGTTGATCAAGGAACTTAAGGTTAAGGTTCCGATTGAAATCGTGTTCGAGATGGACCCTGATGTACAATTGCTAAAAGGGGTAGAGAATCACTTATTCCGTATTGTGCAGGAGGCAATCTCCAATACGCTTCGTCATGCGAAAGCAGAAAAGATGGAAATCAGGCTGCATCGGCGAGGAGATACGGTTCGTTTGACGCTCCGTGATGATGGGATTGGTTTTGAATTGGATGATAGTAAACAAACTTCCTACGGTTTGTCGAATATGCAGGAGCGGATGAATGAAATCGGAGGTTCCATTCAGTTTATTACCGCTCCGGGTAAAGGAATGCGGATTGAAATTACCGTTCCGTTAGTCAATGAATAATAGGAGGAAAGAGTGACCATGGAGATGGAGGAAGCCATTAAGGTATTGCTTGTAGATGATCATGAAATGGTACGGATCGGACTAGCTGCTGTTCTAGGTACTGAAGACGGAATTGAAGTCGTAGGGGAAGCTGGAAGTGGTGAGGAAGGTATCCGCCTGGCACAAGAGTACAATCCGGATGTAGTCCTGATGGATCTCGTAATGGATGGGATGGATGGGATTGAAACGACCAAACACTTAATGAAGCAGTATCCCGAAATCAAAGTTATTGTGTTGACAAGCTATCTGGATGATGAAAAAATGTATCCGGTGATTGAAGCAGGTGCGTTCAGTTATCTACTAAAGACCTCACGAGCTAGTGAAGTGGCAGATGCCATACGCGCTGCGGCAAGAGGCCAGTCTGTACTGGAGTCACAGGTCGCCTCTAAAATGATGAATCGTTTTCGAAACAATGCAAAGGGTGAATCCCCTGCTTATAAAGAGCTTACGGAGCGCGAGATGGAAGTATTACGTCTGCTGGCGCAAGGTAAATCGAATCAGGATATCGCGGACCAACTAATTATTGGGATCAAGACTGTGAAATTTCATGTAACGAATATTCTCGCGAAGCTGGGTGTGGAAGACCGGACCCAAGCAGCAATTTATGCATATAAAAATGGACTAGCTGAATAGAAACCAAAGGACTGAAGCCTCTTGCTTCAGTCTTTTTTTAATGATGGACCAGGTTTAGAATCTCCTAATTCGTACATACTGTCTAGTAGATTGCTAGAGAGGTTCGAAAGGGAGAATAAATTATGCTGAAGACTATGTTGAACAATGGAACAAAAAAAGGGACTCTTTTTATATTATTATTCCTGTGCTGCATTGTAGCTCTACTGGTAAACCTTCAAAGTGCTAAAGCAAAATCAATCGATCAAGACGAAGTTGTTTCACAAGCATCAGTAACATCGGAACTGAATGGTTCTCTGATGAGTTTAATAGATCTCGGGACGAAAACAACGGTATCTGGTTCACCACTGCGTATCGTCTTAAAATGGCAAGGGGCAATCAGTGGTTACAATGATCCTTCTGTTGAAGTGGCTAAGCTTAGCGCCCGCCTTGGATTGACAGTACCGTCAGGAATCGATGAAGATGGGCATATGACCTATCGTTCAGCAGCGGTAAAACCATATGGATCACGTCTCTCCTTATTTTGGAGTGAGCTTGAAGAAGGAAATAGTTATGTTATTGTGACGTTAGATACAGCTGATTTAAAGGATGAAGCTAGCTTTCAGGGGCTTGCTGATGAAGTAAGTACAAATCTAGAACAAAGTAACATCAAGGCAGAGTGGAATGCATCTCTTCAAGGAATCGCTGATCAACAAGGAGGACCAGAAGGCGTATTGTCGCAAACGGAAGGGTCACTTAAAGAGCAGTTTAAAACCGTGAGTGAGAAAGAGAACTATAAGGATGTAGCAACAGTTAGCCGTACGTATTCAATTCCTGATTTGAAACGCTCTATAGTTAGCGGTAACCATTCGGTTTCAGCGCAAATCGCAGTGCATCAGGAAGATCAAAATGGGACGAATCGCCTAACCATTGGTTTTCCATTAATCACCATCGAATACTGACAAATCCCTCTATTATAAGCGAAGATATAAATAGTAATAAGAAATTTTAATTGAAATTTGCGAAATCCCGAGAGTATTTGTCAGGAATCTGATAGCATCCTTTTTAGGAATATGCTAAAATGACATAACGTCGTTTTCTCGACGCTGAGAATGTCAATAAACTATATTACATACAGAAAGATGAGGAGCCATGGCTGAAAATCAAACCCTTGATGCACTGCACACACCCGGTGCTGTCTTTTTTATCTTTGGGGCAACCGGAGATTTAGCCCGGCGTAAGCTTTTCCCGGCGATTTACAGCTTGTACCGTGAAGGTAAGCTGGCACATGATTTTGCGGTAATTGGCGTGGCGCGGCGCCCGCGTACTCAGGAAGAATTTAGAAGTGATGTGAAGGAATCCATCCTTGAATTCTGCCGTTATAAAGCGGGAGAAGAGAACGAATGGAATGAGTTTGTACAGCATTTTGAATACAAATCTCTGGACATCAACGATATTGATGGCTTCCGTGAATTAAGAGCTCAAACAGAAGCTCTTGAAGAGAAGTTTAGAATTCCGGGCAATCGGATGTTCTATCTTGCGCTGGCACCTGAATTGTTCGGCAGTGTCTCATTCAACCTTAAGGCTGGCGGCATGCTGGATAGCACAGGTTGGAATCGCCTCGTCATCGAGAAGCCTTTTGGATATAATCTGGAGTCAGCTGAGCAGCTGAACGAGCAGATCCGTGAGGTATTCAAGGAAGAGGAGATCTACCGGATCGATCATTATCTTGGTAAAGAAATGGTTCAGAATATCGAAGTCATTCGTTTTGCAAATGCTTTTTTCGAACCGCTTTGGAATAATAAGCATATTGCCAATATTCAAATTACACTTGGCGAAACCGTAGGTGTTGAAGAGCGTGGTGGTTATTATGACCATGCTGGAGCGTTACGGGATATGGGCCAGAATCATATATTGCAACTGCTGACTATGATCGCAATGGAACCACCAAGCCGTCTGCTTGCAGAAGATATTCGTGACGAGAAGGTGAAGGTACTTCGTTCACTTCGTCCTTATGGTACATCTGACGAAGTTCGTGAGAACGTCGTGAGAGCACAGTATATTCAAGGCTTGCATAATGGAAAGACCCTTCCTGCTTATCGTCAGGAAGATAAGGTTGATCCTGAATCGAGTACTGAGACGTATTTTGCTGCCCGTGTGTTTGTAGATAACTTCCGCTGGGCTGGAGTTCCTTTCTATATTCGTACAGGTAAACGTCTACCGGTGAAGACAACGGAAGTGGTAGTTGAGTTCAAGGGAATGCCAACCAATGTTTATTTGGGACAAAAGCATACGCTGGAGCCTAACCTGCTTGTTATCCGTGTGAACCCTATGGAAGGCATTTATGTAAAGATTAATGCCAAGAAGCCGGGTTCCGAGTCTGAAATTCAACCACTAGCTATGGACTTCTGTCAGAGCTGCTTGGTTGGAATCAATTCCCCGGAAGCTTACGAGCGCTTGCTGCATGACGCGGCACGTGGAGATTCCACTTATTTCACTCGTTGGGATGAGGTATCGTCAGCATGGTCGTTCGTGGATCGTATTGCGAAGGCTTGGAAAGAAGAGTCGAGTGATCTATCTGCTTATCCTGCTGGCACTTGGGGTCCGGTTGAAGCGGATCAATTGCTTGCTCAGGATGGCTTCCATTGGTGGCCGGTAAACGGTCAGGAAGAAGATAATGTAGTATGGCTGAAGAATAACTAAACTTTGCGTTAATGCTATCTCCCTGCAGAGGATGCAGGGAGATTTTTTGTAATGCTGAGATTAGAGAACACTCAGCCTCCCCAGGTCGCTTGGGCCAACAAGGTCACTCAGCCCCCTAGGCCACTCTGGCTCCAAATGCCGCTCGGGCGACAGGAGCATTTTTAAAATAACTGCACTTTGTACAATTAAAATCACATATTGGGTGGAAATTAGTCTTTTAAGTGTATTCTCTGCAACTATTTTCTCCGCATAAGGCCGAATAGCTAGCACATTGAATTTTTAATTGCATCAAATACAACTAAAGGCGATTGGAAATGCTAATACTTCTTATAAGTGTAGGAAATACAACTATTTTACTATAAGAGACTGCGGAGAAATGTGAAACGAAATCAAGGGAGGGGCCTATATTCAACGGGGGGCCATGGGGAGCCCTGTTTTCAATTAACACACACCTCTTTGGGACGATCGAACGGACCTTATCCTCCAAAATGCATGTTTTAGTCGAGCTTACGGACAAATGTATGCGAAAAACCTAATACAATGTGCCGCCAGTAACGTAAACGAACCAAATGTATGCGAAAAACCGAATACAGTGTGCCTCCGGTAACGTAAACGAGCCAAATGTATGCGAAAAACCGAATACAATGTGCCGCCGGTAACGTAAACGAGCCGATTGTATGCGGAAAACCGAATACAATGTGCCGCTGGTAACGTAAACGAGCCGATTGTATGCGAAAAACCGAATACAATGTGCCGCCAGTAACGTAAACGAACCAAATGTATGCGAAAAACCGAATACAGTGTGCCTCCGGTAACGTAAACGAGCTAGCGCTGTTATCTGCCCTGAATCACCCTGGAATGGGCTTGTTATTAGGGAAAAAGTGCAATAAGGACGCAGACAGGCGTTTTTCTTCTTGAACAATGGGAACTGGTGAACAGGATATAGACCTGATTTGGGAGATATTTTGCTGCAAAAGCTTTTTAGTAGATAATGTCTGCCGGATTTTGATATACTTTAGAGGATGCTTTCACTTGAAGCGGACTGGAGCTAGACCTAAGATAGCTATTCATTCAGAAATGAAGGGGTATGAACAATGAGCAGAGCACCGATTTGAAGATAACCCCAGTGTAATTGAAGCAGAAGCAGGAATTTTATATATGAAGGGATATGTGTAATGAACAAAGCAATAGATCAGAAGCTGCAAAAGGAAGTGGACAGACGCAGAACCTTTGCGATCATTTCCCACCCGGATGCGGGTAAAACAACTTTAACAGAAAAACTACTGTTATTCGGTGGTGCTATCCGTCTGGCGGGAACGGTTAAGGCCCGTAAGGCGAACAAGCATGCAACGAGTGACTGGATGGAAATTGAAAAGCAACGGGGGATTTCTGTTACTTCCTCTGTGATGCAGTTTGATTATTTGAATCACCGCGTGAATATTTTGGATACACCGGGTCACCAAGACTTTAGTGAGGACACCTACCGTACACTAACAGCAGCGGATAGTGCGGTCATGCTTATCGACGTGGCAAAAGGTGTGGAAACCCAAACGACCAAGCTGTTTCAGGTATGTGCTAAACGTGGGATTCCAATCTTTACTTTTATCAATAAGCTGGACCGTGAAGGACGCAGTCCGTTTGATCTAATGGAAGAGCTGGAGCAGGTACTGGGTATTCGCTCTGTGCCTATGAACTGGCCGATTGGTAGTGGACGTGAGCTATGCGGCGTATATGACCGGATGAAGAATCAGGTGGAGCTGTTCCAAGGTGACGATCACTCCGTAATCAAGGTGCAAAAGGTTGACGGATATCGTGATCCAATCATTCGTGAAATGGCTGGGGAATATCTGCATGATCAACTGTGTCAGGATCTGGAGCTACTGGATGTAGCAGGCGATGCTTTTGACTATGAAAAAGTACTAAGTGGTGAACTCACACCTGTGTTCTTTGGTAGTGCAATCAACAATTTCGGCGTACAGACTTTCCTCGATAATTTCTTGGATCTGGCACCGAAGCCTGAACCACGCCGTAGTACTACAGGTTTGGTAGAACCAATGAACGAGAAGTTTACTGGCTATGTGTTCAAAATCCAAGCTAATATGAACCCGGCTCACCGTGACCGGATTGCTTTTCTACGTATTGTGTCCGGGAAGTTCGAACGAGGTATGAGCGTGAAGCATGTACGTGCGGGTAAGGACATTAAGCTGGCCCAGCCGCAACAATTCTTAGCGCAAGACCGTGATATCGTAGAGGAAGCTTATCCGGGAGATATTATCGGGTTGTTTGATCCAGGTATTTTTAGAATTGGAGATACACTGAGTCAGGCCGGAGATTTGGAATTCGATGAGCTGCCAACATTCTCACCAGAGATTTTTGCTAAAGTGAGTATTAAAAATGCTTTGAAATCGAAGCAGTTCCAAAAGGGTGTCGATCAGCTGACTGAAGAGGGTATGATTCAAGTATTCCGTACGGTTAACTTTGACGATATTCTGCTCGGTGTAGTTGGACAACTGCAGTTTGAAGTGTTCGAGTACCGCATGAAGGGTGAATATGGTGTGGATGTTCAGTTGCAGCGTATGCCATACCAGTTCGCGCGTTGGATCGTAGATGAGGCTAAACCGGATGCGAGTAAGTTCCGTATTAACTCTACGCTCGTTACAGATAAGAAGGGCAATTTTGTCGTATTGTTCGAGAATGAATATGCTATGCGGACAGCGATGGATAAGAACCCGACAGCTACGTTCCTAGAGATGGCTCCAAAAGCATTGCTATAGTAAGGAAGCTACAACTTTCTGATTGTTAATAAAAACCTCCGCCTTCAGCGTGCAACTGCACAATGGGAAAGCGGAGGTTTTTGACTAGTTGCGGCTAGTTATGACGTGATATTCCCGGGAGTAATCGTCTCCAGGTGATCATGGAGCATAGAAACCAAATTATCTTGCTTAGCGGTGTCTAAGTCCTTCCATATCATTTCAAACACGGCGCCAAGTCCCGGGAGTGCTGCTTCCGGTCCGTCTACCGAGCCTTCGATCATATGCCGCAAATCTTCTTCAGATTGACCATGCACTTTATGAATAATCGCCTGGCGTAAGTCAATAGTAACCGACATAAAGTACCTCCTTTTTGAAATATAGTGATATTCACTTCGTTTTAATGTACCCTGTATAGGTGCTGGAAATTCAAGTTTTTGTTTGTGTATGCTATACTGTTTTAGATATAGAAATGCTACGGGAGGTACATAAGACATGGCCAAAAAACAATATGCCATCATTGGCATGGGGCGTTTCGGATCCAGTGTTGCGAGAGCACTCAGCGGTATGGGGTTTGACGTACTTGCGATTGATGCGGACGAGCAGCGGACACAGGAGATTTCAAATATAGTAACACACGCCGTATCTGCAGATTCAACGGATGAAGAAGCGCTGCGCGCACTTGGTATTCGCAATTTTGATGTGGTGGTTGTGGCTATTGGAGAGGACATCCAAGCAAGCATTCTTACAACTTTAATCCTGAAGGACCTTGGTGTACCAGCAATTATCGCAAAAGCAAAAAGTGAGCTGCACGGCAAAGTATTAGGGAAAATCGGTGCAGACAAGGTGATTTATCCTGAACGGGATATGGGAATGCGGGTTGCGCATCATTTGGCTTCGCCTAATATATTAGATTATATCGAGCTGTCGCCTGACTATAGTATTTTGGACATGAAGGTATCCGGATCGATGATCGGGAAAAATCTACAGGAGCTCGATATCCGTGCAAAATATGGCTGTAACGTAATGGCTATTCGCCAAGGTGAAGAGATGAACATCTCCCCTCGCGCAGAGGATCGCTTGATCGATGGGGATATCCTTGTAATCGTTGGGCATAAAGATAACCTGACGAAGCTGGAGATCGCGTATCAGTAGGTGAGTGTCCTGATAGAGTACGTTATTCCGAGGAAAGTTGGACTTCCGGTCGCTGTTGTCTCCAGATTTTTTGATTTGAACCGCTTGCTGCGGATAAAATCCCGAGACAAAGGCGAGCGCTACGCTCCCACAGTTCCAAATTTCCTCTCCATAACGTAATCATCAGGTTTATATGGGATTAGAAATGAAGAAGAATAAAGATAAAGAGCAAAAAATATAAGAGCAAGAATAACTGGCAAGGCATAAGAAAGGAAGACTTTATGGAAATCATGTCTCCGCAAAATACGCGGGTTAAAGAGTGGGCCGGGCTGCAGGAGAAAAAGCACCGTGACAAGGCTCGTAAATATATCGTAGAAGGCGTTCATCTGGTACAGGAAGCGCTGCTGGCTGAAGCAGATGTGGAATGCCTTGCTTATGACCTGGACAAGGGAATGCCCGCTGAACTGAAGGGGCTTCTTCAGTCCGTTCAGGGCATGGATGTGATCGGCGTAACAGCGGCGATCATCTCGAAATGCAGCAGCACTAATACACCGCAGCCGGTGTTCGCCATCGTGCGGAAGGAACAGCAGGCGGTAGAGGCTATCCTAGCGAAGAAGGACAGCCTGGTAGTTGTCCTGGACGGTGTCCAGGACCCCGGTAATGTCGGCACCATCATCCGCAGCGCGGATGCAGCGGGAGCAGACGGAGTGATCCTCGGCCAAGGCTGTGCCGACCTCTACAATCCGAAGACCATTCGTTCCACGATGGGCTCGATGTTTCATCTCCCGGTGGTGGAGGGAGATTTAAGTGAGATTTTGCCACAGGCCCGGGAACGCGGGGCGTTGCTGGTAAGTACTTCGCTGCAGGGAGAAGAATCGTGCTATCAGCATGATTTTCACGGCAGTCAGTGGTTGCTGATTGGCAGTGAGGGCAAAGGCATTTCGCCGGAAACTGCGCGACTCGTGGACAAGAGTATCATCATCCCGATGGCAGGCCGCGCTGAATCACTAAATGCGGCGATGGCGGCGACGATTTTGCTGTTTGAGGGAATGAGACAGCGAGAGGCATAAGCTGCTTATAAAAAAGGAACGGACGATAAAAAAACTGCAAGCTCATGATTGAGTTGCAGTTTTTTTGTCGTTTTTAAGAAGCCTGCTCAAACTGGCTATTGTAGAGCTCTGCATAGAATCCGTTCTGAGCCAGCAATTCTGCGTGGCTGCCGCTTTCCAAGATATCGCCGTCCTTCAGGACCAGAATCACATCAGCATTCTTGATCGTTGAGAGCCGGTGTGCGATAACGAAAGAGGTTCTGCCTTCCATAAGCTTATCCATTGCCTGCTGAATCAGCAGCTCTGTACGGGTATCCACCGAGCTTGTAGCTTCATCAAGAATGAGCATCGGCGCATCTTTCAGCATCGCGCGAGCGATGGTCAGCTGCTGCTTTTGTCCGGCGGACAGATTAACTTTATCGTTCAGTACGGTGTTGTATCCGTCACTTAAGGATTTAATGAAGCGGTGCAGGCCAACGGACTTGCAAGCCTCTATAAGCTTCTCGTCTGTAATGTTCTGCTGATTGTAAATCAGGTTCTCTTTGATGGTACCCTCAAACAGCCAGGTATCCTGCAGGACCATACAGAACAGATCATGAATGTTCTCTCTCGTAAGGCTGCTGATCGGCGTATCATCGATGTAGATTTCTCCACCCGTTAATTCGTTGAACCGGATGAGCAGATTGACCAACGTAGTTTTGCCTGCGCCGGTAGGACCAACGATCGCCACTTTTTGCCCAGGTTTTACATCTGTCGAGAAGTTATTGATAATCAGTTTTTCTGAAGTCTCATACGCAAATTGTACTTGGTCAAATTTCACTTTACCTTTAGCAGTTGGCAGTGTGTTCTCTTTGTGACTCTCGTCTTCCATTTCCTCAGCCTCCAGAAATTCGAACACGCGTCCGCCAGCTGCAGATGCAGCTTGCAGGCTCTGCGCGGCCTGGGCAATCTGAGACAACGGCTGGGTAAAGTAACGTACATACATAATGAAGGCGACGATAACCCCAAATGAAATCGTACCGTTCATGGCGAGTACACCTCCAACGATACAGACGGCAACGAATCCAAGATTACCAATAAAGCCCATCAGGGGTGGCATCAGCCCAGAGAGGAATTGTGCTTTGAAGGCGCTGTTCTTCAGTCCCTGATTTAATTCCTGGAAGGTAGTGCGCATCTGCGCTTCGCCATTATACGCTTTAACTACATTATGTCCTGTGTACACTTCTTCGACATGACCGTTGATTTTACCTAAATACTCCTGCTGGCTAGCAAAATATTTCTGCGATTTCTTCATAATGACCACCATAAGGCCAAAGCCGATGATCGTTGCCACGATAGCGGTAAGGGTCATAATTACATTGGTCTTCAGCATCATGACGATCGAACCGACGAACATAGCAAAGGCGGTTACGACATTACCAATACTCTGATTCATCGATTGCCCGATGGTATCTACATCATTCGTTACCCGGGATAAAATATCACCTGTGGCCGATTTATTATAGTAGGAGATTGGAAGTTTGTTCATTTTATGAGCCAGATCAGTTCTTAATTTCTTCGAGACCTTCTGGGTAATAATCGACATGATCAAGCCTTGCGAGAGTGACAACAACGCACCGACGCCATAAATTACGACGAGGGTAATGCCAATGGTAGTAATGCCGTCCATATCGATGCTGCCGGCAAGACCAGCTGTAATTTTGTCGGTGATCTCAGAGAGTTTGTCCGGGCCGAATAACGTGAGCACCGTTCCAGCTGCCGCGCAGATTAGCGCAATCACAATAACCGGAACATATTTACGGCAGTAGCGGAGCAGCTTGCTCCATGTATTCTGGCCTTTATTTTTGGTTTTCATTATGCAAGCTCCTCCTTCGTAAGCTGAGAATAAGCAATTTCCTGATAGACGTCGCAGGACTGCATTAGTTCGTCATGGGTTCCCATACCTGCGATTCGTCCGGCTTCCAGCACAATGATCTTGTCGGCATCTTTAATCGTACCAATACGCTGTGCAACGATCAGCATCGTTGAATCATGCGCGTCTTTCTTAAGCTCACTGCGCAGTTTGCGGTCAGTCTTATAGTCAAGCGCGGAGAAAGAATCGTCAAAGATTAATATTTCTGGACGCCGGGCAATCGCTCTGGCAATCGACAACCGCTGTTTTTGCCCGCCAGACAGATTCGTACCGCCTTGGGCGATATGGGCATCATAGTTCCCCTCTAGCTTTTCTACAAATTCAGAGGATTGGGAAGTGTACACCGCATCTACAATATCTGAACTGAGGACCTGACCGGATCCGTTCTCACCAAATGCAATATTGGAGGACACTGTTCCGCCAAATAGAACAGCCTTCTGAGAGACATAGCCCATTTTATTCCGCAGCGCTTGCTGGTCGTATTCTCTGACATTAATACCATTTACCAGCACTTCGCCTTCTGTAGCATCATAGAAACGGGGAATGAGGTTAACAAGTGTACTTTTCCCGCAGCCTGTAGATCCGATAAAAGCAACCGTCTCCCCCTGCTTCGCCGTGAAGCTGATGTTCTCCAACACATATTCCTCTGCATCTGGATATTTGAAGCTAACCCCCTTGAATTCAATCTCATCTTCTCTCTTCACAGGGAATTGAGTTACTGATCCATTCTTCAAGCTAGGTACTGTGTCTAGCACTTCATTGATACGTTTAGCCGATACTTGAGCACGGGGCAGTAGAATAAAGATCATAATCAGCATCATAAAGGCCATAACCACTTGCATGGCATAAGATGAGAATACGATCATATCTGAGAACAAGCTCATCTTGGCAGTACCCCCAGCTGCTTGAATGAGCACTGCACCCACCCAATAGATGGAGAGACTGAGTCCACTCATAATCAAAGTAATACTCGGCATCAATAGGGTCATCACATTGTTGGCAAATAGGTTGGTACTGGTAAGCTCGTTGTTAGCTACAGCGAACTTCTGTTCTTGATATTCCTCGGCATTATACGCCCGGATGACACGAAGACCGTTAAGATTCTCTCTGGATACACGATTCAGATTATCTGTAAGCAGCTGCAGCTTTTTAAATTTCGGCAGGACGAGCACGATACAGACTGCGACAATAACTACTAGCAATGCGACCGCGGCACCTGTCGTAAGAGTCCACTCCCAGCTTTTGCCCGAAATCTTGAGTATCGCCCACACTGCGAGGATGGGTGCTTTCACAAGTAGCTGTAAGCCGATCACAATCAGCATTTGTACTTGCGTGATGTCATTCGTGGAACGGGTAATTAGACTGGCCGTTGAGAAGTTGCTGATCTCCTCCATGGAGAAGGACTGCACCTTATCGAACAATTTGGAACGCAGTCTTGCAGACAAATCGGCCGCTATTCTTGCAGCAATGCCCGCTACAACAACCGAGGTCGCCAGACTGCCAAGAGCACAGAGTAGCATCCAACCGCCTGCGACAAGGATTTCATTCATTTCGCTTCCTGGTGTCTGGATCAGCCGGGTAATATCACTCATGTAGTCAGGCAGTTCTAAATCCAGCCAGACTTGAGCGATAATGAACATGAGACTGATACCGAATAAGAACCATTCTTTGGGTTCCAGATTCTTGAGTAATTTCAACATAAGAATGACTCCTTTGCATTATCGTTGCTATGATCTTAACGGAGAATGATAAACTGAAAGTTAACTTTTGCTATGAAAAGAAAGAAGAGACCGTCCCTTAAGCCATAGAATGACTGCTTGGGGTGGTCTCTTCTGTTTGAGCAGATATACTTGAACACATTAGCATTTTATAAAAAATACACATAATCTATGAATTCTTTAATAAAGTCTGCGCCAGTTTCACTTTTCCTTTTTTGATACATTGTGAATCCAACACTTTCATACATCCGTTGAGCAGGGGTTAAATCGTCATTCGTGGTTACAATAATTTTTGTTACATCATTCTGGGTGATTCTATTAATTGCCTCTTGAAGCTGGATTTTACCATAGCCATTGCCTTTATGTTTTGAAGCAATGCAATTATGCCCAATTTCTGCATACTCAGGCATGTTTCTCGGGTCCCACACCACAAATCCGATGGGTTCATCATTTACAGTTGTGATAAAAGCATATTTATCTGCAATTTGTAAATGGTCAAAGAAAAAGTTGTCAAAATCCTGCCAATCAGAAATAGAGCTTTGTTCATATCTGCGATCAAATGAATACGCATCTGTCAATAATTCAAGGAGAATTCCCCGGTTAAAGCCGCTCAGTTTTTTGAATTGTACACTCATTTACTGGTAACCCCCAATTCTTTATTTACCTTTTTAAAATCGGGGAGCAGCACGGTAAAAGTGGTTCCTTGCATTGGAACACTGTCGCAGGTGACGGTTCCGCCGTGCAGCTCAATGATTTTTCGGACAATCGTAAGTCCCAGGCCATTACCGGCAGTAGAGTGAGAGGTATCTTGCTGATAGAACTTGTCGAAGACCTTGGGAAGTGCACTTGGACTGATGCCTGCTCCATTATCACGGAACGTAATTTCAACCTGATCTTTCAACTGCCTCATAGTAACTTCGATTTCGCCGTGCTCGGGAGTGAATTTAATCGCATTGTCCAATAAATTCAGCCAGACCTGGTTCAGCATCTCTTTATTCCCAGGTACCATATAGTCCTGTACGTTTGCTTTGAAGGAAATATTCTTTTTCGTAAGTTTAGTATGAAGTAGCAGGACACATTGGCGAATTTGTTCTCCGACATTGAAGGGCTGCCGGTCGGTTAATATTGCCTGTGCTTCCACTTTGGAGAGGTTCAATACATTGGAGGCCAGTGTAGCCAGACGGGTAGATTCCTCGATAACAATATCCAGATATTCATTCCGTTCATCCTTACTCAGCTCGTCATCCTTCAGGATTTCAGCGAACCCTTTAATCGACACAATCGGAGTACGGAATTCATGGGAGAAATTGTTTACAAAGTCTGTTCGCAGAATTTCAATGCCACCCAGTTCCTCGGCCATCCGGTTAATATTCTCGGAAAGAATCTTGAATTCCGGAGGGTGCTTGAGCTGCAGCCGCATGGAGAAATCGCCTCCGGCCAGTTGGTCAATGGCATCAATAAATGTGCGGATTGATTTCAGCATTCTGCGACTGGTAATTACTGATGTGACGGTGCCGATAATAATGCAGGCGATCAGTATAATCAAGGTGAGAATTTTTTTGTCCTGAAGAATCCGCTCATCAAGTAGGCCGAAGGCCAAGGACAAGTAGGTCAGAATTCCGGTGATTAACACTGTAATGAGGAAAATAATGAATACAGCAAGCGAGAAGTAGATTGGCAGACTGATTTTGCTGCTTAGCTTTTTGATCATTTTCTCACCGCCTTGTATCCGAGACCGCGGACGGACACAAGTTCGAATTCCGGATAGTTTTCAAACCGTTTCCGCAAGCGGTTGATATGTACATTAACCGTAGTGTCCGTAGTCTCGCTGTCCATCCCCCAGATTTCGTCCATCAGCTGGATTCGAGTGAAAATGCGCTCCGGATAGGATAAAAGCTTATAAAGGAGATGGAATTCCTTCTGGGGAAGTGTCTGTTTTTCATTGTCTCGAGTTACTGTTAACGTATCGAAATCAAGAATAATTTTACCGACTACAAGCTTACGGGCGCTTACAATCTGCGAGCGGCGCAGAAGGGCTTGTATTCTCAACAGCATTTCTTCTGTATCTACAGGTTTGGTCATATAATCGTCGGTTCCGAGGCGAAAGCCTTTTTTCTTATCTTCTGGAAGCTGTTTGGCCGTGGCCATGAGGATCGGGATCATATTGTTCGCATTCCTTAGCTCCTCGGCAAATTCATAACCATCCATCCCCGGCATCATGATATCGAGAATAATTAGATCAATATGCTGGATTTCAAGAACTTCCAGTGCCTGGATTCCATTCTCGGCTGTTAACACTTCATAACCTTCCCGTTTCAGGACAGCGTTCATCAACTTTCTGACATGCTTATCGTCTTCCACAACGAGGATCTTAATCATGGTTTCACTCCAATAGGTTCTGGTTTTGACCGCTTGTTCCCATAATTCTAATTGATAAAAGTGCTAAAGACAAAATCCTTAGCGGTTGGGCAAACTAGTTGTCTCCCGTTGAATTAGTTGAAACGACAGCGGCTGCAGCTCCATGTCCCTACCAAGCAGCGCTGGAGCCAACAGAAGAAAAGCATTCTCCGCTTGTCCCGCAATCGGATTCAGAATGGTCGTGATTCCAAGAGTTCGCGACAGCTCTGAATTATCAAAACCAACGATGGCGAGATCCCCGGGTACGTCCAATTTGTGCCTGCGTGCTTCGTTGAGAATACCCGCTGCCACCAAATCATTGGAGCACAGAATCGCATCTGGCCGGTCTGTTTCATCCATAAGGGAGCGCAGCAACTGCTCTCCGTCGTGGATACTGTAAATCGTAGAGTAATACCATTTCTCCATAACGGGCAGATTATATTTGGTCATGATTTGCTCATAGGCCAGGCGTCTGCTGTGGGTATTGATGCTGCTAGGACGGCCGAAAGCATTAGCGATGCGCTTATAACCTCGCTCTATCAGATGCTCCAGAGCAAGTGCATATCCATCATACTGGTTCATGGCAACGGACGGTATTTCAGGATGGTCCATACGCTGCCAGGATACGATTGGCCCGTATTTGCAGTAGGAAGAGATAACATTCTGTGCGTTGACGGAGGTCAGGATGAGCAGGGCGTCGACTCGTTTCATTTTGAGATCCTCAAAGGCCTGAAGCTCCTTCTGCTTATCCCCGCCGGTAGTATAAATAATCGTCTGATAACCATAATGATCGGAGATTTCGACGAAGCTGTTCATAAAGCTCAGAATAAGCTCGTTTAGGTCCATGGTGATCATGCCGATTTGCTGCGTTTGACCTTTGGATAAAGAAATGGCATTGCGGTTAGGGACATAGTCCGTCTCCTTCATGATGGCGAGAATTTTCTCACGAGTCTCCTTACTAACATGGGGCGATTCGTTTAGGACGCGGGATACCGTGGCTTTGGAAAAGCCTGACAGTTTAGCGATTTCGTCAAGAGTGGACATCGGCTTGTTCTCCTTCGCATGATTAGTACTTGACATGTAACGCGTTCCAAGGTTTAGGATTCGAATTAGAGCAGTAATCCTATACTATCACAATAGCAAAGGCGGGAAGAAATATGGAATTGCAATTTCCAAAAGGATTCTTATGGGGCGGTGCTGTAGCAGCCAATCAGCTTGAAGGGGCGTATCAGGAGGATGGTAAAGGATGGTCCACCCAAGATGTTATGCCGAAGGGGATTAAGTCTGCGCCTACAGAGGTTCCTACCGACGATAATATGAAGCTGGTGGGAATCGATTTCTATCACCGATATAAAGAAGATATTAAGCTGTTCGCGGAAATGGGCTTTAAAGTGTTTCGGACGTCTATTGCCTGGTCCCGGATTTTTCCGAAAGGGGACGAGCTGGAGCCCAATGAAAAAGGTCTGCAGTTTTACGACGACCTATTCGATGAGTGTCATAAATACGGCATCGAGCCACTGGTGACTATCTCCCATTATGAAACTCCGCTGCATTTGGCAAGAGAATATGATGGATGGGTTAACCGTAAGATGGTGGATTTTTATGAGCGCTATGTGAGAACGATATATAATCGTTACAAGAACAAGGTTAAATATTGGCTGACCTTTAACGAGATTAACTCCATTCTTGAGTTCCCATTTATGAGTGGAGGGATCAATACGCCGTTAGAGAAATTGAGTAAGCAGGATCTGTATCAAGCTATTCATCATGAGTTCGTAGCAAGTGCTCTGGCTGTGAAGATCGGACATGAGATTAATCCAGACTTCCAAATCGGGTGTATGGTGCTTAGCATGCCGATTTATCCGCTCACTCCGCATCCGGACGATTTGATCAAGGCGATGCAAAGTGATCACAAAAATATGTTCTTTGCGGATGTTCATGCTAGAGGGTATTACCCCGGCTATATGAAGCGGTTCTTCAAAGAAAATGGGATTCACATTCATTTTGAGCCAGGGGACGAAGAGATTCTGAAGCATACTGTGGATTTCATATCGTTCAGTTACTATATGAGCACTTGTGAAACGGCTGATCCAGAGAAACAGATCAGAGGAGAAGGGAACCTGCTGGGTGGGGTGCCTAATCCGTATCTGGAAGCGAGCGAATGGGGCTGGCAGATCGACCCGCAAGGCTTGCGTTATGTTATGAATATGTTCTACGACCGATATCAGAAACCGCTGTTTATCGTGGAAAATGGTCTTGGCGCTGTCGATCAGCTGGTATTAGATGGGAACGGCGAAAAGGTAATAAACGACGACTATCGGATCAATTATTTACGAGATCATCTGGTTCAGGTCGCGGAGGCTATTGCCGACGGAGTGGAAGTCATGGGCTATACAAGCTGGGGCTGCATCGACTTGGTTAGCGCAACGAGCGCCGAACTAAAGAAACGTTATGGCTTCATTTATGTGGACCGTCATGACGATAGCTCGGGCACTCTTGAGAGATTCCGGAAAAAGTCCTTCCACTGGTACAAAGAAGTGATTGAATCCAACGGGCAGAACCTGTTCTAGTATGCCGGTTGACATCATGAATTGAACATGTTAATTTGTAAGTAACAATTAATCGGATATCAGGATTGCTACTGCATAGCAGGCAAAACCTAAGTTTCATTTATGTTTACGGGAGATTTCTCTCTCGTGCATGAATGTGATTTAGGTTTTTTTGCGTTCATTCCTTCTCGATTGATTAATATATCGGTTACCAAAGGGGTGTAGGATAATGAGTTATGAACAGCTGGGTAAAGACATCATTCAATCTGTCGGTGGAGAGAAAAATATTAACAACGTAATTCACTGTGCTACTCGACTAAGATTCACGCTTAATGATGAACAGAAAGTTGATAAAGAAAAGCTGGATAAAATGGAAGGGATTATTGGTGCAGTTAGCAAAGGGGGACAATTCCAAGTCATTGTGGGTACCCATGTTGCTGATGTTTATAAAGAGATAAGCAAATCCATATCCCCTAATAGTAATTCTGGCGATAATACGGTTAAGAAACCTATAGGAACCTTGATTTTTGATGTGATTTCTAGAAGCTTCTCGCCTTTAATTGGTGCCTTAGCGGGTGCAGGTATGTTGAAAGCGCTGTTAACCGTACTGACTTCGTTAAATATTTTAGCGGCGGATGGAGAGACTTACAAAGTATTAGCCGGCGCTAGTAATGCTGTGTTTTACTTTCTGCCAATTTTCCTAGGCATTACGTTATCGATTAGACTTGGTGTAAATGCTTATGTAGGGGGCGCTATCGGTGCGGCTTTACTCGAACCTAATATTACGGGATTAGCCAGTGTTGAATCTCCACATTTTCTAGGTATTCCTTTAGTAATGTCGGATTATTCATCGAGCGTTTTTCCGATTTTCATCGCCATCTGTATATATGCTTTATTAGATAAGCAACTAAGAAAATTTATACACAAGGATTTACAATTGTTCTTGGTACCTATGTTATGTTTGATGTTGATTGTTCCTTTGACCATTTTGGTTTTCGGACCGTTTGGAGTAAATGTAGGGAACTTAATCGGAGACGCTATTGTGTTCCTCAGCAGTAAGAGTGGTATTATTACGGGTGCAATTGTGGGGATTTCCTGGACGTACCTGACCGTGCTCGGTTTGCACTGGGGACTCGTTCCGATTATTCTTGAAAACATTGCTAAGGGTGGAGATCCGATCTATGCAATGGCAGGTATGGCTATTTTCGCCCAACTTGGTGTAGCCTTAGGGATTTTCTTGAAAACAAAAGACAAAAAGTTGAAAACATTGGCCGGAAGTACCTTTTTACCTGGCGCGCTCTCAGGCGTAACTGAACCTATTATTTACGGATTGTTGACACGTTACAAACGGACTTTTATTTATGTATCTATTGCCGGTGGTCTAGGTGGAGCGATGTCAGGTCTTGCTGGTGTAAAAATGGAAGTATTCGCATTTGTGAGCGTATTAAGTCTTCCTGCATTCTCACCTTTGGCTATTCAAGCGATCATAGCTCTTGGGACGATTATATTGGCTACGGTGATTACGATGTTCTTTGGTTTTGAAGACAAAAAGAAAGCGAATGCTGTGGAAGAAACATCGAATGGTGTAGAAGAAAAGACGAATATGAATACTGAAAAGAGCGAGAATATTCTCCCACACGCTGTGAAAAGTACAACTGTTGTAAGCCCTCTTGCCGGTAACGTAATCCCTTTGTCCTCCGTAGATGATGCTGCATTTGCTTCTGAAGCAATGGGTAAGGGGATGGCAATTGAACCTTCAGAAGGTAAGCTGTACTCCCCAGTAAGCGGGGTTGTATCCACCATTTTTAGAACAGGCCATTGTATTGCAGTCGTATCGGATGATGGCGTTGAAGTTCTAATCCATATCGGTATAGAAACTGTGAAGTTAAAAGGGAAATACTTTGATGTGAAAGTGGAAGAAGGAGCAACGGTTAAGCAGGGTGACCTACTGATTGAATTTGATCTCGAACAAATAAAAAATGAAGGCTATCAAAGCACAACGCCGATCATTATCACCAATACAGCTAACTATAGTGACGTCATTGGCACTAAAAAAGCAGCGATCACACCGGGCGAAGATTTGTTGACGGTAGTAGTTTGATTTAGTGGTAGGTCATAAGAATTAAAACGAAATCGATCTCTTAGTATGGATGCTGAGAGGTCGATTTTTTATGAAAAACATAATAAAAATATAGCTAGCTGCGCATAATGGAAAGGATTGTTAGATGCTTGTCGATTAAATAAGTCCATGGTATGATTTTTATAAATTAATAATTGTGGATTGTTACTGGTCGTGCAGGCAAAACCCGAAGTTTAGCCATTTGTTAATGGTTACTTTTGGTTTTGCCTTTTTTAATTTCTGGTACAAGGGGTTGCCGTATGCGGATCGAAAAAGTGTTAAACAACAATGTTGTTACTGTCATAGATGATCTTAATTTTGAACTGGTAGTCATGGGAAGAGGACTTGCCTTTAAGAAAAAACAAGGGGACTATCTAGAAGAAGACAAAATTGAAAAGATCTTCACTTTAAGCAATCAAAAGCTTTCAGATAAGCTAAAAACACTGCTTTCTGAGATTCCAATAGAGCATATGGAGCTTTCAGAAGAGATCATCAATTTCGCCAAGCTGCAACTAGGTAAAATGCTGGATGATAGTATCTACATCAGTCTGACCGATCATATCAGCTTTGCGTTAGAGCGATTCTCAAAAGGGATGAAGATTAAAAACGCCATGCTATGGGAGATCAAAAAGTTCTATAAGGAAGAATATGAGGTTGGGAAAGCTGCACTTCAAATTATTCATTCAAAGTTTGGCATTATGCTTCCCGAGGATGAGGCTGGACATATTGCTCTCCATCTGGTGAATGCTGAACTGAATGAAGAGATGCCGAATATGGTCAATATTACGAAGATTATGAATGACATCTTAAATATAGTGAAGCATCATTTTAGACTAGAGTATGATGAGGAGTCCCTCGCTTATTATCGGTTTATCACTCACTTGAAATTTTTTGCCCAACGTCTCATCAACGGCACTCCACCTCCGGATAATGAGAATGGCTTATTTAATTTAGTGAAGGAGCAATACAAAGAAGCTTTCGCCAGCGTTGAGAAAATAAAAATCTATATTGATAAAACATACAATCGTGAATTAACAAATGATGAAATGTTGTATCTCACCATACACATTGAAAGAATTACAAACCAAAAAATGGAGTAGCAAACATCCTAATGATCAAGGAAGCCCTTGATTTATTAGGATTTTTTTTAGAAAAAAGTTCAGCTATATAAAATTTTAACTTTGACTTTCAGTGGAATCACGTATAAGATAACTATTATGTTATCTATGATAATCATTATCAATAGAATGATAACAATTATCATAGAATATAACTTCGAGCGTTATATACAGGGGGATAAAGAGAATGCACAAAAGGTTAATTAGTTTATTTATGGTTATTGCTATCATATTGGTAGTATCGGGCTGTGGTACTAACCAAAAGAATAATTCAACATCAAACGCGGGAGCAAATGACAAACCAGCTTCTGAAAATGCAAGTAGTGAATCTACAAGCGGTCCGATCGTATTAAAAGATTCTAAAGGCGAGGTTAAGTTGGATAAACCTGCGCAAAAGGTTGTAGTTCTGGAGTGGACATTTACGGAAGATATTATTGCGCTCGGAATGCAGCCGGTGGGGAACGCCGATAACGAAAACTACAAGTTATATGTAACTTCTGAAGTACCACTTGATGCAAGCGTAATGGATGTTGGTTCACGCGACGAGCCCGATCTAGAGACCATTGCTTCATTAAAACCAGATTTGATTATTGCGAATACGGGTGGACACGAAGGAATTTATGATCAATTAAAAGGCATCGCTCCAACACTGATTTTCGGTCTGTATCCGGAAGAAGGACAAGGCAATCAGTATACGTTGATGGAAGATACTTTCAAAACGATTGCAGCGGCTGTAGGTAAAACCGCGGAAGGCGATAAGGTTCTTGCTGACCTGGATGCACATTATGCGGAAGCGAAGGCAAAGCTGGCTGAAGCAGGTAAAGAAGGCTTGAATTACGTGCTGACGCAAGCTTACAGCTATCAGAATGCGGCAACATTGCGTCTTTTTACAGATAACTCACTTGCTGTACAAACATTGGAACGGATTGGTTTGAAGAACGACTGGAAACCCGAAAAATTCGAAGCTTACGGATTCACTACATCAACGGTTGAAGCATTGCCGGCTGTTCAGGATACTAACCTGATGTATATCGTCCAGAAGGATGATAATATTTTCACGAAAGAGCTGAAGGATAATTCCGTGTGGAACGGCCTTAACTTTGTGAAAGAAAATCGTACCTTCGGATTGAGCAGTACTACTTGGGTGTTCGGCGGTCCGATATCCTCTAAAGTTATCGTGGATGAAGTTATAAATACATTAACGAAATGAGTGCTTTTATGAACGGGAAGAGCAGCAAAGAAGCCTCAAGCGGAATGACTTGGCGAATCATTGGAATATTTGGGGGCGGCCTTGCCGTCCTCTTTGTTCTGTCCATTCTAAGCCTAGGCTTCGGGGAAGCCAAAATTCCTGCAGCTACGGTATTGAAGGGATTGCTAAATCGCCAGGATGTGATGGAACATAATCTGCTATGGGATATCCGGATGCCGCGTACGGTGATTGGCCTACTGGCTGGGGCCGCTCTAGCTGCGGCTGGAGCATTATTGCAAACGATAACGAAGAATCCGCTTGCTTCCTCAGATACATTGGGGATTAATGCTGGAGCTTATTTTATGGTTGTCCTAGGTATGGTTACTTTTCCAGCTTTGCAGCATGAATTCCCATTTTTGCTTGCAGTAGCAGGGGGGCTGTTTGCTGCACTGGCTGCCTATTTGTTGAGTGGTGGTAAGGGGGCCACACCTGTCCGATTAGCTTTGTCAGGTATGATCGTGTCTATGGTTCTCGGCGCGTTTACATCGGCCCTACATATTTTTAACAAGAACGAAACGCAAAACCTATTTTTATGGGGCTCCGGCTCACTGATTCAGCTAGATTGGGACGGTGTTAAGTATGCCTGGCCTTTTGTTATTCCATTGCTAATAGCAGCTATGCTCGCAGGTAGGCAGTTTGACGCGTTGGAGCTTGATGAGTCCACTGCTCGTTCACTCGGGCAACGTGTTGGATTGGCACGGGGGTTAGGTCTAGGTTTATCTGTATTGTTGGCTGCGGTCGTGGTCAGCGTGGTCGGTCCGATCGGATTTGTGGGTCTGGTGGCTCCTCATCTGGTTCGGCTTAGCGGTATTCGAAAGCACCACCTGCTCATTCCTGCAAGTGCGCTGTGGGGAGCACTGCTCATTACGGCAGCGGATACGCTTGCGCGTATGGTTCGTAGCAGTGTAGGTGAGATGCCAGTTGGGGCGGTTATGGCGATTATTGGAGCGCCTTGGCTCATATGGCTGGTGCTCACCAAGATGAAAAATATATCGGGTTCAGGCTCAGGTCAGTCATCTATGAATATAGGTGGAACTGCGCTTCGGATGCGCTTTGTTCCGGCGGTGATAACCATGACCGTACTGCTCGTTGCGGTTATCCTTGTGAGTTTGTCACTTGGGGGAACGAGAATACCGATTAGCGAGCTACTGAGCAGTCTTATCCACAGCGGAGATGGATCTTATTCCGTCCTGCTGAATTTACGGCTTCCGCGTACACTCGTTGCGGCTGGAGGCGGTATCGCGCTTGCCATTAGTGGTGTCTTGATTCAAAGCGCTGTCCGAAATCCGCTGGCTGACGCCTCCATTATTGGTGTGACCTCGGGTGCTGGATTGGGGGCGTTAACCGTAATGGTCGCTTTTCCGGCATTGACGGTATTAGCAGTCCCTATTGCAGCAATTGCGGGTGGTGCTTTGGCTGCAGCCTTTGTGTTTGTTATGGCATGGCGTAGAGCCTTGAATCCATCTGTCCTTATCCTGCTTGGAATTGCAGTATCAGCAATTGCTTCTGCGGGAATACAGGTCATGATCGTCAAGGGCAGTTTATGGAGCAGCAGCTCCTTAATTTGGTTAACGGGTTCGACTTACGGGCGAAGCTGGAATCAATTTAATAGCTTGTTTATCTTCCTGATAGTACTCGTTCCTTTTGCTTATTATTTAGGACGTAGATTCGATTTACTAGCATTTGGCGATGAGAGTTCAACAGGTCTGGGCTTACCCGTTCGCGGAACTCGGCTTTGGGCGATGATTATTGGTGTGATGCTTGCAGCAGGAGCCGTTGCAAGTGTAGGAACCATTGGGTTTCTCGGACTTATGGCGCCGCATGCTGTACGGATGATGATTGGGCATCACACGAGACGATCTATTGTTCTGTCAGGATTACTTGGCGGATTGATGCTCGTGATTGCGGATACGCTGGGAAGAACCATAATGGCGCCGAAAGAAATCCCGTCGGGTCTGATTATAATGTTGATCGGTGCTCCATATTTCCTATTTTTAATGTATCGGTCTCAGGTTAGAAAGGTGTAAACCTTGGGGAGAGAGTGGAAATACTACTCTCTCTTTTTTATTTCTCTGAGTGCTTAGCTCGTCTTTCATCATGGGGTGATGGGTGTCAAGATTATTTTTTTGTAACCTATAAATCATGAAACTTTTATATACTTAGAAGCGTCAAATGAGTAGGTAAAAAATGTATTCGTCATTCCAGGAGGGTGGATCTGTGAAGAAGTTATGGATTTCAATTTTAGTAGTTTTAGTAGTCATTCCGATGATGTTTCAATCCTCTGTGAAGGCTGCTACTCCGATCAGTATTATTATTGACGGGGTTCGATTGTCAACAGATCAAGCACCCGTGATGGTGAACGGGCGGACGATGGTGCCGCTGCGGGCTATTTTTGAAGCCTTTAATGCCACCATCAAGTGGAATCAAAAAGCACAAACTGTAACGGCAACTAAAGATGATACAACGATTATGTTAAAGATTGGCTCAAAGACAGCAACCATTAACAATAAGGCTGTAACGCTAGACGTGCCTGGTTTGAATCTGAAGGGCAGAACGATGGTTCCAACAAGATTCGTCAGTGAAGCACTGGGCCATGAAGTGGGCTGGAACCCCAAGACGCAGGTTGTAACGATAACGACTTCAGCCTCGAACGTTGGAAATGCTGGTCCAGTATCGAACGTAATAGCGCAGGATGTAAGTGATTTCGGGGATGGTCGTGATCTTCAGGTTAGCTTTACTCGAGCGGCAAATGAGTCACTAGTGGATCATTACCGTGTTCTAATTGTGAAATCAGGGAATATTCTCAACTTGTCTTCTGCACAAACGATAACTTCTTATAATTATTCTACTGTATTACCAACAGGTACGAATCCTTCGGTCAAGTTGACGTCTGGCATGAGGACTATCGATGGTGATTCAATTAAGAATAATCAAGCATATGTGGCGTATGTCTTGACGGTTGGCAAAGGAAGTAATACCAGTGCACTTTCTATTGGGTCCTCCTCTATAACACTAGTGAATAAGACTGTAACAGCAATAAATAATGTACAAGTAAATGATATAAGTGATTATGGGGATGGAAGAGATTTATCGGTCAGCTTCAATAAGCTGTCAGATGAGTCGAAGATAAGTTCTTATCGGATATTCGTTGTTAAAGGTAATAATTATTCGAATTTTAATTTAAGCACAGCCAATAATGTATCTAGTGCGAACAGCACGCTAGTCAGTAAGACAGGGAATAATATCACTCAAATTTTATCTTCAGCATCCAGAGATACAGACGGAGCACTTCTTAAAACAGGCGTAAGCTATAGAGTGTTTGTTATGGCGATTGATAACAGTAATGCAGCTAATAATGTATTGTCTTCTGTTTCCTCTGTAATAACACTGACCAACATAGGTGTCTCTAACTTAACTGTCAGCGACGTCAGCAACTATAATGATGGCCGAGATTTAAGGGTGTCATTTACTCATGCGACGGATGAAACCTATATCAGCCAGTACCGGATCATGGTGGTTCCAACGTCATATTACAGTAGCTTTAGTTTAGCCGAAGCCAATAATGTAACAAATGCCAACTATACAGCGGCTAGTACAAATGGTACTTCAACCAGCCTAACATTGAGCTCGTCAGCCAGAGATGTACGTGGAGCTTTGATAAAGAATGCAGTCAGCTATAAAGTATATATCTTGTCTATTGGAAGCGGAAGTAATTCAGGAGGGAATGTTCTTTCGAATGCTTCATCAGTAATTACATTAATTTATGATTCCAGTGTGAGCACAGTCTTTAACTTGAGTGTCAGTGATGTTTATGATTATGGAGATGGCCGAGATTTGAGAGTGTCATTTACTCATGCAACGGACGAAACCTATATCAGTCAGTACCGAATTATGGTAGTTCCGACGTCATATTATGGCAGTTTTGATTTATACGCAGCTAATAATGTAGTAAGTGGCAACTATACAGCTGTTAGTACAAGTGGGTCTTCTACAAATCAGGTCTTGTATTCGTCAACTAGAGATGTTCTCGGTGATCTGATTAAGAGTGGTAGTAGCTATAGAGTGTATGTGTTATCTGTTGGAAGCGGAGGTTATTCGGATTCTAATGAGCTCTCTTCCGCTTCACCGATAGTTACATTGTTTAATAATTCCAGCCTAAAGGCTGTTACAAACTTGAATGTTAGCGATGTTAATGACTACGGCGACGGCCGGGATTTGCAGGTATCGTTTAACCACGCCACAGATGAAACTTACATCAACCAATACCGGATTATGGTGGTACCTACGTCTAATTACAGCAGCTTTAGCCTGTCTGATGCAAATAATGTATCCAGTGCTAATTACACCTCGGTAAGTACATCAGGCAGCAGTACCAGTCAAGTATTAGATTCTTCCGCCAGAGACGTACGTGGTAATTTAATAAAGGCTGGAATTAGTTATAAAGTGTATGTATTATCTGTCGGCAACGGAAATTATGCGGGTCCAAATGCAATTTCTGGGGAATCATCAGCCATTACGTTATCTACGAATAAAAGTCCGGTGATCTCTGTAACAAATGTAACGTATAGAGAGGACAATGGTAGAATCCTGATCAGTTTCGACAAATCCGCCAATGAGAGCAATATTTCGGAATACCGAGTATTGGTGGTTCCGTCTAAACAAGGGTTTGGTACGGCGGATGCTCTTGCGGTGAATTCCTCTTATTATTCGTCGGTAATCCCTAACGGGACGAATCCTTCAACATTCACTGCGACAAGGGATGTTAATGGCAATGCAATTGTTAAAGGTGTCAAATATAAGGTGTATGTTCTTGCTGTAGCCAATAATAGTGGTGTACAGAATGGCGGTCTTTCAAATTCAACAGAAGAATTTGAAATATAACCGAAATTAAGTTATTGTAAACATTTCAAGTTGACACCCTGTGTGATTTATCATATTATAATTCGTATTGTTATAAGTAAATAAACCAAACTCTATCCAGTGGATGGAGTGGCGGAATTTTGTCAAAGATGTATTCTTTGGTTTCAGTCGCCCCTTGTCATTTCGATGACAAGGGGCTTTATTATGTGATTTGGACGGTTCAATAGGATGGTTCAACAGAAAGGAAAGAAGATTACGATGGATATGAAGTTACTCAAATATGCTTTACTAGTATTTATAGGAGCATGTAGTTATGGATCGCTGTCAACGATCGTCAAGCTTGGAATGAACGATGGATTTAGAATGCAGCAACTGGTCGGGTCGCAATACTTTTTTGGATGGTGCATGCTGCTCTTGTTAGTTGTATTATTTTCCCGAAAAAAACTCGGGTTAAAAGTAGGTGCTTCGTTATTAGGCGCCGGGATTACCATTAGTATGACGGGGATTTTCTATGGATTTGCCGTTGAACAATTACCTGCTTCGATTGCGATCGTTCTCTTATTCCAATTTACTTGGATTGGTGTGATTCTGGAGGCTGTTGTAGATAGAAAATGGCCTAGTCGTGAGAAAATAATTTCGATGGTTATCCTTCTGATAGGAACAATTTTTGCTGGGGGGATTCTAGAACCTAGTGTAGGCGAAATGACTACGAGTGGTATTGTTTTCGGTTTGATGTCTGCGGTGTCGTTTGCCTTGTATATTTTTGTTAGTGGAAGAGTAGCTACTCAGGTACCTGCTGTGAATAAAAGCTTGTATATGACTACAAGTGCAATGATTATTATTATGGTTGTTTTTTCCCCTTCCTTTATTTATGACGGAGCACTTACAGATGGACTTTGGAAGTATGGTCTTCCTTTAGGGTTGCTTGGCATAGTTATTCCTGTGCTTTTCTTTTCTATTGGTGTTCCGAAACTGGGATCAGGTCTGGGAACGATTCTTGGTGCGGCGGAGTTGCCGGCAGCTGTAGTAGCCTCCGTGTTAGTCCTGCAAGAAGAAGTATCCCTACTTCGCTGGGTTGGAATTTTCGTTGTTCTGATCGGAATTGCTGCACCACAAATCATACCGATGCGAACAGGGGAAAAGTCACCCAAACCATCCTCCAAACCATCACTTCGTAAGGTAGAACTTTAAACTGTATACTAACATCGATGGTATGATCAGGTCCTTATAGGATGAGATCATCAATCGGTGTTTTTTTTTGCGAAAAAAGATTGGTGTTAATTTTTCTGGTATGGCGAATCATTGTCTATTATATAGTGGTGCTATTCTATTTAATGGAGATGACCACTGATGAACAGAAATGACTATGACTATTTTAAGTCTTTGCACGATCAAAAAGATCCGCTAATGCTATATAACTGCTGGGATGTAGCTTCGGCTAAAGCGATAGAAAAAGCCGGTTCAAAGGCTATAGCCACAAGCAGCTTCGCTATGGCGGATTCATGGGGGTATTCGGATGGTGAACAGCTCTCATTTGAGCAGCTACTGTGGGCTGTTACGAGAATAGCAGAACATGTATCTGTGCCATTGACGGTAGATATTGAAGGTGGGTATGCTGTAAATGAAGAGTCCTTAGCCAATAACATAGAACAATTATTCCAGCTAGACATCTGTGGGATTAATTTTGAGGATCAAAAGGTGAATCATCCGGACGATGAATTATGGGCAATCGAGGAACAAATTCATCGTATTCGAACTATACAGCAAGTGGCAGCCAAACTTCAGAAGAAGGTGTTTATTAACGCCAGAACCGATCTCTTTTTCAAAAATGGGAAGCATTCTTTGGATTTAGTGAATGAAGCAATTGAGCGTACCTGTGCTTACGCTGCTGCTGGAGCGGATGGAATTTTTATACCAGGACTCACCGATCGAAACTTGATTGAATATTTTGTGCAGCAGTCGCCACTGCCTGTAAATGTTATGGTGATGGATGGTATGATTTCAAATGCTGAATTGCAGGAGCTTGGCGTAAAAAGAATTAGCTATGGTCCATATAGTTACTTTCAAGCACTGCATCATCTTCAAGACGATACCCGGTCCATTCTGCAGCCACCCGCACATTATTTAGAAATGAGCTAACGACACTATGATCACGAATAAACAGCAAATCGATAAATATTATGAGATGTTAGTCGAAAAAAACTCCAATTATGAAGGTGTATTTTTTGTCGGCGTAAAAACAACAGGCATCATGTGCAGGCCAACTTGTCCGGCTAAAAAGCCATATAAAGAAAACTGTGAGTTTTTCGCAACAGCCAAAGAAGCCTTGTTAGCTTCATATAGACCGTGTAAAAGATGCCAGCCTTTGTCCAATCCGACAAAAATGTCCTCAGAAGTAAAGCTTCTTGTTGAAGCTATAGAGCGTAATCCGGAAAGGAAATGGACAGATAAAGATTTTGATGAGCTGTCGATTAGTGCAAATACTGCACGCAGACAATTTAAGAAGCAATTCGGAATGACCTTTATTGAATATGCACGTTCCAGACGTTTAGGACTGGCATTCAAACATATCAGGAATGGGGATTCTATCATTAACGCACAACTGGATAGCGGGTACGATTCGAGTAATGGATTTAGGGATGCTTTTTCACGAACGATGGGCACCGTCCCGAATCACTCCAAGCAGATTAAAGTGCTGCACTGCACCTGGATAGAAACGATATTAGGGTCTATGCTTGCGATCGCAGAGGAAGAGTACCTTTTACTGCTGGAGTTTGTAGACCGAAAGGGACTTGAGAATGAAATCAAGAAATTACGCACCCGCTTAAATGCAACGATTTTGCCTGAAAAGGTTCCTGTGCTAGAGCAAATTGAAGAGGAATTAAGTCTTTATTTCGAAGGACAACTTACAGAATTCAGAACACCGATTCGTTATTTAGGTTCTGATTTTCAGCAAAAGGTATGGAATGAACTTCGAAGAATTCCTGTAGGCCAGACGGTCTCTTACAAGGAGCTTGCAGAGAACATAAACGAACCTTCGGCTTGTCGAGCTGTAGCCAGAGCTAATGGAGCGAATCAATTATCGATCTTGGTTCCGTGTCATCGCGTGATCAATAGTAATGGTGAATTAGGGGGTTATGGCGGCGGCATTGCAAGAAAAGAATGGTTAATCAATCACGAGAACAACCTTAGTTCGAAGGTAGCTTATTAACTAAAACCATACTGAACTCGATGTGTCTGAAAGTCTGGATACGTCGTTTTTTTATGCTTTTTCCAGATTTAAAAGTACTGTTTTAAGCAAAAGAAGGAAAAATTATGAATTCACAATAATATCCAATTGTGTTAGCATAATATATATTTTCATAAGAAAGCGAGCCTTATCTTAGGAGATTGGAGTGAACATCATGCTGAAGGTTCTGATCGTGGATGATGAGCCCTGGGTGCTTGAAGGGCTGAGAACGATGATTAACTGGGAAAAATATGGATTTGAAGTGTGCGCGGAAGCCCATAATGGCTCAGAAGCATTGAGACTTATACAAGAATATAAACCGGAATTGGTCCTAACGGACATTAATATGCCGGTTATTAACGGTCTCGAGCTTATCGCAAAATTGAATGAAGTGATGACAAAGCCTCCGAAATTTGTGGTATTGACTGGGTATGATGACTTTAAATATGCACGTACGGCATTGCAGCAACGAGTGAATGACTATTTATTAAAACCTATTGATGATGAAGAAATAGAGTCCTTATTAAGCAGGATTACGCCTATGATTCAAAATGAAATCGCTTCCAATGAGGAGCTTGATAAGAAGCAATTCTTTGTCGTAAACAATATCGTCAACCGCCTAATACAAGGCGAGTATAACGAAAATTTAGAGCTTCTAACCCAGAGCACGTTGAAGCTTCAAGCGAATGCAGAGTTAATGTGTATTCTTATCGAACCAGCCACATCTTTGAATCCATTTCTTCCACGAACCGTCGACTACTTTCCTCAGGAAAGTATACATTTCTTTCAAGATCGATCGGGAAGAACAGGGATCATTCTTGAGTCTGCTTCTATTGGGAATGAGAGTCTGGACGCTATCGTCAACCAGATTCGTTCGGATTTCGCTGAACAATTATATGAACCGGTACTTCTAGCGATTAGCACTAGAATGGTAGGCATATGTTCGATTCGAGAAATCTATATGCAAGCACTTGATGTATGGAAACGAAAGACACATCAGCAGAAGAAGGGGGTTTTTTATTATTGTGAGCTTAGGGCTCTAAAGAAGAATGAACACCATGAGGATCACTTCAAACTGCTGCTGGATAAGGTTCTGGCAAACGATATAGAACAGATACAGCCATGTGTAAAAGAAACGTTTGCTTTTTTCGTAGAGAATCTATTGACGATTGAAATCGTGCAAGCTCAGGTGGCTCATTTGGAGCTTACAATTTGTACACTTATAGCCCAAATGAATGGTACTCCAGATACGATGATGATAAAGATTCAGCAAGAATATGGGAATTTAGGGGAGTTAAATGATTATTTTGCATTAAGCCGCTATGTTCAAAGTCTATCTATGCTGGCGACGGTCTATTTATCTGAATTAGAGCAGCAGAATGAACAAAATACGATTTACAAGGTGATTCAGTATGTGGATCGTGAATTTCGGAATAAATTGAAGCTTCAGGATTTAGCGCGGCAATTTCATATCAATTCTACCTATTTGGGACAGCTTTTCAGGAAACAAACGGGTCAGGGCTTTAGTGAATATTTAAATGCCAAAAGGATTGAGGAAGCCAAAAGTCTGCTTAAGCGAACGCAGCTGAAAATATCGGATATTGCGGTGCAGGTGGGATTTTCAAATACAGACTATTTTATAGACAAGTTCAAGCTGATTGTAGGGGTAGTCCCATCCGTCTATAAAAATGAAAATAAAAACCAATAGCTCTAGGGGAAGCAAGGTGTTTCGTATGGAGAGAAAAAAATTCAGATTTAGAAAAATAGTCAATGACATTCCACTGAACTATAAATTTTCCCTCATTTATATTATTGGTGTGCTTCTCCCTATCATTATTATCAACCTTGTTTTTTTGGATCGGATTTCCGATTTGATCAAATCCAGAGAACAGCAAAACTTAGAAATCTCTTTAGAGAGGGCCAGAAAGGATATTCAGGATTTCATTGAGGGTGGAGTAGCAGTTAGCTATACGCTGTCCTCCGATAAGAATCTGTATGAATTGCTAGAGCGGAGGTATGGGAACATGATTGAATTTTATGACACCTTCGACGAACAGCTTCGAGATCGGATGAACAGTTATATGCCAGTTAACAATCAGCTTGAACGAATTACTGTATTTACGAATAATGACTCTATTGTTTCCGGGAGTAACTATCAGGTCATCACGGACAAGGTAAGGGAGAGTGAGTGGTATAAGCAGTTCAGTGCTGCGAATAAACATATGTTTCTTGCTGCTTATCAAATGAGCTCAGCGCCTAATGTGGCTTCTAATGCCCCGTATTTAAGTGTAATTGAACGAATGGATGTATACAGCTCACTGAATACCTATGAGAAGCTGCTTAGAATTGACCTGGATATCAGTAAAATATATGACATTATAATTAGAGAAAAGGATTATTTGAGTCTTTACCTGGTTAACGGGCAGGATGAAATCATTATGTCTGCTCAGAGCGGGTATCAGAGAGGTACGAAGGATCCTTATCCTGTATTCGAGCTTCAGGATGATGAGCGCAAGGAAGACATACATATTGTACCCGTTGGCGGGGCTAGTTATATAAAAAGCTGGCGAATTATAGGGGTTACGCAGGGGGAGCGTATTGCTCAGGCCATTCTGGAGATTCGAATTTATGCGGGTATTTTGGCGTCCATTGTCACCTTGCTCACAACCGCCTTTCTATATGTGATGTTAAGATCCTACAATTATCGGGTGAAACGTTTGTCTAGGCATATGCAGAAAGTAACGAATGAGAAATTCGATCTTATTCAAATCGATGAAGGACAAGATGAGATTGGTGACTTGATTCATAACTTTAATAGAATGACCACTAAAATTAATTCTCTAATTAACGATGTATACAAACTAGAGATTCAAAAGAATAATCTGGAGATGGAAAGAGTAAGGGCTGAACTGAATTTTTTGCAAAGTCAGATGAATCCCCATTTTCTCTTCAATACTTTAAATGCCATTTTAGTGGTCTGTACCAAAAATAATTATTCAGACGTTACAGACATCATTAAGAGTTTATCCAAGTTGCTCAGAAGACTACTTAGCTGGAAAGAAGATCTCGTTACATTGGAAGAAGAAATGACGTTCATTGAGATGTATCTGAAAATAGAAAAATTCCGGTTCAGAGATAAATTTGATTATCAATTTGAGATCGATGAGCAGTCGCTGCAATATAAAATTCCAAAGCTAAGCATGCAGCCTTTAGTAGAAAATTCCTGTAAGCATGGTCTGCAGGCCATAGAAGGACTCGGTATCATTAAAGTAAAGACGGAAATCGAGGATAGTCGTTTGCAAGTTACAATTTCAGATAACGGTAAAGGGATCGAACCAAGCCAGCTTAAAGAAATTTTATTTAATGTTCAAAATGAAGAAGCCTCCTCAGGAACGAATATCGGAATCCGCAACGTGTATCGCAGACTGGAGCTATATTATGAAGATCAGGTTCGCTTTGAAATCAGCAGTGTCCCAAATGAAGGGACCGTTGTCACGTTTGGCATTCCGCTAAAGCTCCTGGAACGAAAAAATAGCTAGAAGGTGAGGGAGCCTATGAAATACAAAGTATTGTTGATCGATGATGAGCCTAGTGCTCTTGAGGGGATGCAGCTATGGATAGACTGGCAGGCGCTTGGCTTTGAAGTATGTGGAACCTCCAGTAATGGCAAAGAGGGCTTACAGTTAATAAAGCAGCTACTGCCGGATCTTGTCATTACCGATGTAAATATGCCGCTAATGAATGGTCTGGAAATGGTTTCCGCCTGGCAGCAAGAGGAGACTAAACCGATTAAGTTTGCCATACTAAGCGGTTATAGTGAGTTTGAATATGCTAAGACAGCTATACGTTATGGCATTAACCATTATCTGATGAAGCCGCTTTTCGAAGAAGAGGCGTCAGAAGAATTGAAGGAGATATATCGGGAATTAGAACAGGAGACTCAGAAGCGAAGCTTAAATCAAATGGCAAACTCAGAGGAGGTTGTCTCTCTTCTTAAGAGCATTCTGAATGAGAAGGCAGAAGATAAGTCAGACTTTACAGTACTTACACGTCTATCGGAAGGCAAAAGCCTTTGGAATATTTGTTTACTGCAGACAGACCCGACGATGTATACGGAAATCAGAGAGAAAGCAGTAGCTCTCCTAACGAATACGGAATCGATGTTTCTGATCGATCTGGAGGCTTATTGCTTTGGAATCGTATACGGCTATCCTTCGGAGTCTGATGAGGGTGCCGCAATATATCCTGCAGTAGCTCCCTTGCTGAATGAACACCCTAAGCAAGCCATGTATATTGCAGTAGGGGATAGCGAGGGCTCTTTGCTTCAAATTGCGAATAGCTACCGAACGGCGAAAGAAGCGCTAATGTATTATTTTTATAATTCGGATCATTCAGGATTCTTGACCTATCAGGGAACCAAAGATAGTCAATTCAGCTATCACTATGATCAAATTCAACTGATGGATGACTTAATGAGACCCATTAACACACTGGACATAAAAGGCTTTAAACAAGCTGTGGGCTTGGCCTCTCGTAGTTTTCGTGAGATGCGCATCGCTCCAGAGGTTGTGAAGAAGATCGTTATTCATATTATGTATAAGATCGTTGAGTTTACTTCGAAAGCTAGTGAAGTTCAAGTATCCTCCTTGTTAACCCAAATAACAATCCCCGAAATGCGGGACTCGATGATGAAATTGAACGATTTAATGCGTAATCTTTTATCATGTGGTGAGGCGAGTATTGATATTCTTCTAAAAGAACAAATCCAAAAATCACAGGGGATTGTACAGGAAATCAACAACTATATTGAAGCGCATTATCACGAAAATCTTACAATTAAAAAGCTGTCGGAGGTATTCTTCCTGCATCCAGTGTATCTGGGACAATTATTGATCAAGAAGAATGGCATTCATTTTAATGAGCAGCTGCATGACCTCCGGATTAAGGAATCTGCGCGTTTACTTCAACACAATAAGCTGAAAAACTGTGAGATCGCCGAGAAAGTAGGGTATTCCAATTATAGTCAGTTTCTCAAACAATTTGAAAAGAAGATGAAGATGAGCCCTAATGAATTTAAACATACGAATACCTAAACTTTTTGGGGGTACACCTTTAGTTCTGGTGTATTATCAATGGCATCATCACCTCTATAATTTAACTTGTAAGGGCTTACAATATGGTTACACCAACAAAATATGGAGGTGCTTTATGGGGGGCAAGTCAATATCAAAGTTCAAACTTAGTCTGATTGCTGTGTTATCCCTAAGTTTTGCTCTAGCAGGGTGCGGTGGAAATAACAGCGGTAATACTGCTAAGGGGGAAAACAAACCGGCAGAAACAACAGCTGCAACTGCAGCTGGAACCGATGACAAGAAGGTAGAGCCTTTTGAAGTTAGTATCTTTCTTGGAGAAGCAGGTCAGCAACCCACACCAGATAACAAAATTTACAAGATGATCAAAGAAAAAACAGGCGCATCATTCAATTTTGAATTCTTGGCTGGAGACCTTAAACAGAAGCTTGGCGTTATGATTGCCGGTTCGGATTATCCAGATCTGATGAGTTCCAATACCCAACTGACGGCAGCAGGTGCATTTATTCCTCTCGAGGACTTAATTGAAGAACACGCTCCGAATTTGAAAGCGCATTACGCAGCTTACTGGAACATGATGAAGGATCCCAATGATGGACACATTTATACACTTCCAAACTATGGTGCGTACAATGGTGAGATGAATACAACCTATTACTCTGGCCCAGCTTTCTGGATTCAGAAAGCTGTACTTAAAGATGCCGGTTATCCAACGGTTAAAACTTTGGACGAGTATTTTGATCTTATCGTGAAATATAAAGAGAAAAATCCAACCATTGATGGTCAACCAACAATTGGGTTTGAGATTCATAACAAAGACTGGAGAAACTGGGGATTGTTTAACGCTCCTCAGCATCTGATTGGTCATCCTAATGATGGCGGAGTAGTAGTTAAGGATAACGTAGCAGAAATCTTTGCGGATAAAGACTATGCAAAGCAGTACTATAAAAAACTTAATGATATGAATGCGTTGGGTATTATTGATAAAGAAGCATTTGTAATGGATTATGACCAATATTTAGCTAAATTGTCTAGCGGAGCCGTACTGGGAATGTTTGATCAGCACTGGAACTTTGGTAAAGCAGAAGATTCACTCAAGACACAAGGGAAAGATATGAGCACTTATGTAGGTCTGCCTCTTGTGTATGATACTAACACCAAAGATTATTATCTGGATCGTCCTGCTCTTAACTTGAATAATGGATTCGGGATTACTGTCAATGCTAAGGATCCAGTGAGAATCCTTAAACTTATGGACACATTGATTCAAGAAGATTGGCAAAGAACCCTCACTTGGGGGATTGAAGGCGAAGATTATCAAGTGGTAGACGGTCGCTTTATAAGAAACCAGGAGCAACGGGATAACGCAGTTGATGCTACATGGAAGCTAAGTAACAAAGCAGAAGCTTGGTATGCTACCGCTCCGAAAATGCAAGGGTACTTTGCAGACGGTAACTCAACGGATGCGGCAGCCCAACCAGAAGAATATAAAGCAGGGTTGGAAGCGTATGACAAGGAAGTTCTTGACGCATATGGATTCAACAGTTATGTAGATTTCTTCAGTAAGCCTGGACCGAACCCAGTGGCTTATCCTGCTTGGTCGATAGATCTTGTTGAAAATTCTCCAGCAAAAATTGCCGATACGAAGATGGGAGAAGTTAAGACCAAGTACCTGCCAAAAGCAATCTTGGCTAGCCCTTCCGATTTCGATAAAGTTTGGACTGAATTTGTTGGAGAACTTCATAAAGCGGATATTAAAGCTTACGAAGACAGAATCAATGAACAGCTTAAATGGAGATTTGATACTTGGAGTGTTAAATAGTTAGAGCTTGCTTAAAAATCAGAAAGTGGTGGCTTATTAGCCAACCACTTTCTGAAATATATGGATGATGTGGGGAGAAAATATATGGATGAGATTTTAACGGGAAAAAAAGTTAACCGGCATCCTAAAAGAAAAAAGAAGCAACCGATTACTCTGACCTTGATTAAGAATCAGAAACAGCTGATTTGGATGTCAGTTCCATTGCTGCTGTATATTGTACTATTTGCGTACGTACCTGTTTGGGGATGGACAATGGCTTTTCAGGATTATAAACCAGCTAAGGCATTTGGCGAACAGACATGGGTCGGCTTGAAACACTTCAAGTTTCTATTTACGGATGATACCTTTTTAAGGGTACTACGAAACACACTGGCTATGGGATTAATTAATTTCTTTCTAGGATTTATAACCGCGATAACATTGGCCTTACTTCTTAATGAAATCAAAAATGTATTTTGGAAAAGAACCGTGCAGACCATATCCTACCTACCTCACTTTCTTTCCTGGATTATTGTAACAGGGATTGTAGGTGTCTCCCTCTCGGTTAACGACGGGATTATCAACATCGTGCTCATGAAATTACATCTTATCGATTCACCAATCCTTTGGTTGAGTGAAGGGAAGTATTTCTGGGGTATTGTGGGTGCTTCAACCGTCTGGAAAGAGGTTGGATGGAGTACAATCATTTACTTGGCTGCTATGGCTTCTATAGATCCAGCTTTATATGAGGCTGCTGAGATTGATGGGGCTAACCGGTACAAAAAAATGTTCAATGTAACATTGCCGGGAATTAAACCAACCATTGTAATCCTGATGATAATGTCCATAGGACATGTATTGGATGTCGGATTTGAGGTTCCGTACTTGTTAGGGAACGGGCTTACTGTAGACTGGTCGGATACGATTGATATATTTGTATTGAAATACGGGATTGGGCAAGGGAATTACTCCTTAGCCACTGCGGGAGGCATATTTAAAACAGTCGTAAGTGTAACGTTACTGCTTTTAGCTAACTGGACGTCGAAGCGGCTAGGGGAAGAGAGGCTGTTATAATCATGGAAAAAACTCAATTAATACCTCAGAAATCTCCAAAAAGTAATAGTAGAAAACGTATGAGAATTATAGGGATCGAACCAGTAGTGTTCGGTACCTTCAATACTATCTTTATGATATGTCTAGTCATTGTTACCTTGTATCCATTCTTGAATACTATAGCAGTTTCCTTAAATGAGGGAAATGATACCATCCGCGGCGGCATTTATCTATTGCCTAGGGAGTGGACTATACAGAACTACAAAGCTGTTTTTGCCTCTGGTACAATTATTCCTGCTTTTTGGATTTCGGTAGCACGAACAGTGATATCTACGATCCTGAATCTATTTTTAACCACAATGCTTGCTTATACTTTAAGCCGGAAAGAATATGTTTTCCGCAAGCAGATTACCTTTGTTTTCGTCCTAACCATGTATTTTAATGCGGGTCTGATTCCAAATTATTTCCTAATTAAGGATCTTCATTTGCTTAATACATTTTGGGTATATGTAATACCGACTATGATAAGTGCATTTAATATGATCGTCATCCGTACTTATATTGGTAGCATACATGAAAGTCTTATGGAATCCGCGAGAATCGACGGTGCCGGGGAATTTAAGATTTTCATGAAAGTAGTCTTCCCTTTATGTAAACCTGTTCTGGCTACCATCGCCCTTTTTGTCGCGGTAGGTGCATGGAACTCATGGTTTGATGCTTTTATCTACACCTCTTCCCGCCAGCACTTGAGTACATTGCAGTATGAATTAATGAAACTAATACAATCTAGTATGAATGCGAACAGTAGCGCAAGTGTAGCTAACGGGGCAGGGGTAACTGCGGAGTCAGCGGGGTCAATGGTAACTCCAAAGTCCATTCGTGCAGCCGTTACTATCGTTGCTTCGGTTCCGATTCTGCTAGTCTATCCATTCATGCAAAAGTACTTTGTAGTTGGAATGAACGTAGGAAGCGTGAAGGAATAAGTAGCTTGCACCCACTATTAAATAATAGGAAGGTTGTTTGTTGAATTATGACTCCATCTCCAATCACATACACGAACCCAATACTTCCAGGTTTTTATCCAGATCCTAGCATCACTCGAGCAGGGGATGATTTCTACTTGGTGTGTAGCTCCTTCGAATATTTTCCTGGGGTGCCTATCTTTCACAGCCAGGACTTGATTCACTGGACACAAATTGGTCATGTATTAGATCGTGTAAGTCAGCTAGATACACGTAAGAGCAAAAGCTCTGGAGGTATATTTGCTCCAACCATCCGGTATCATGAAGGAACGTTTTACATGATAACGACCGAAATACACGGGAAGGGGAATTTCTATGTTACGGCTACGGACCCAGCGGGTCCGTGGTCAGACCCGATTAGTATTCCTTATGGAGGAATTGACCCTTCCCTAATGTTTGATGAGGATGGAAAGGTATATGTAACCACCCAGCAGGGAGCAGATTATGATTCCCACGCTATTCAATATGAGATAGACATTGCTACAGGAGCAGCATTAACAGAACCTGTTGTCATCTGGACTGGGGATGGTGGACCTTGGACGGAAGGACCACATTTGTACAAAATTAACGGAATGTATTATATCATGTCTGCTTCAGGCGGCACGGCAAAGGAACACCGAGAAATTATCGGTCGTTCTTCCTCCCCTTACGGTCCTTTTGAAAGATTAGAGCAACCGATATTGACCCATCGCGGGACTGATAGTCCCATTCAGTATCTAGGACATGCTGATCTGATCGAAGATCGTAACGGGGATTGGTGGGCCGTATTCCTTGGAGTACGTCTAGTAGATTCCAAGTATACAGTGCTAGGAAGAGAGACCTTTCTTGCCCCTGTAACGTGGAATGAAGACGGATGGCCGATGATTGATAATAATGAGGACACTGTCGGGCTGGAGATGAAGGTTCCGCGTGTACCGGGTCATTCGCCAAAACCTGAGACTAGCGGAAGATATGATTTTGATGACCCTGTATTGCCGTTGGGATTATCCTTTCTGCGGAATCCGGCAGAGGGAAGCTGGTCACTAAGCCAACGTCCGGGTTTTCTAGCTCTTCGAGGGCAATCGAAAGACCTTAATGAAGTGGGTCAGGTAGCCTTTATAGGCAGAAGACAGCAGCATACTTCAGCTGAATGGAGTACATTACTGGATTTTAACCCTACCGTGGACGGTGAAGAGGCTGGACTCTGTGCTAGATTGGACGAGAATGCACATTATGAAATTGCACTATCGCAAAGAAATGGACATAGAGTGATTACAGCTTATTTAACTGTTGATGGAACAACACATGTGGCTGCAGAGATTCCAACGATTGCTGGATGTTTATATCTGAAAATTCGGGCGGAGCTAACGGAATACACTTTACTTTATTCTTTGGATGGTCAGGAATGGATCGAGCTATCTAGGGCTCTAGCCTATCCATTATCCCCTCAAGCTGTCAAAGGAAACGGATTTACCGGTGTTCTTGTTGGCTTATATGCGACAGGTCATGGTAAAGTAGCTGAGGTACCTGCCCACTTTGATTGGTTCGATTATCGGTCATAATGAATAGCGTTTGTTAGGAGGGAACTTGTTGAGACAAGCTAGTGATTTTACAGAGCCTGCACTAAAGACAGTGTTCGCAGAGGATTTCAAGATTGGCGCAGCCGTCAACCCATTAACTATCCAATCACAGGAGCATTTGCTTGCTTATCATTTCAACAGTATTACCGCTGAGAACGAGATGAAATTTGAAAGTCTGCATCCACTTGAGGACGCTTATAACTTTAGGGCAGCAGACCAGCTGGTTGCCTTCGCCAGGGAACATCATATGGCGATGCGCGGACATACCTTGATTTGGCACAACCAGACAACGGACTGGCTGTTTGAGGATAAGGGCGGAGGACCTGTAAGCAAAGAGATTCTGCTTGCACGAGTCAAATCACATATTCAGACCGTTGTAGGACGTTATAAGGATGATATTTATGCTTGGGATGTTGTCAATGAAGTTATAGCCGATGAAGGAGAAGAGCTTCTTCGCCATTCGAAGTGGCTCGACATTGTTGGCCCGGATTTTATCGCCAAAGCGTTTGAATTCGCCAATGAAGCTGACCCTAAGGCATTATTATTCTACAATGACTATAACGAATCCCATCCATTAAAGCGTGACAAAATCTATAAACTGGTGAAGTCGCTATTGGAACAAGGCGTGCCGATCCATGGCGTCGGATTGCAGGCACACTGGAATTTATACGATCCTAGTCTGGATGATATTCGTGCAGCGATCGAAAAATATGCATCGTTAGGACTTCAGCTCCAACTGACAGAGCTGGATGTATCCATGTTCCGTTTCGATGACAAACGAATGGACTTAAAGACAGTACCTGCTGAGCTGCTCGAGCTTCAAGCAGATCGATATGAAGCGATGTTCGCACTGCTGAGAGAATACCGGGACGTGATTAGTTCGGTTACGTTCTGGGGAGCAGCGGATGACTATACCTGGCTGGATGATTTCCCTGTTCGTGGGCGGAAGAACTGGCCGTTCCTATTCGATGAAGGGCATAAGTCGAAGCCAGCTTTCCATCGAATTATCACCTCTGCCACGAAATCATAGAGTGGGCAAGCTGCTCAAATAATGAACTGTGAACCCGTCCTTATATCGATTAAGGGCGGGTTATTTATACGTTGATAGATTAGTAGAATAGATCTCAAAGGGCGGATTAAAGTGAGCGTGACAATTAGAAGGATTCTGGAAGATTTAATAGGAGCCATGGAACAGATAGATGGGACTGTGGATACTCTTAAGCCGGGGAATCCAGAAATGGTGATTACAGGGATGGTTACGGCATTTTGCGCTACGCAATATGTTGTGGAGCGAGCGGTTGCTATGAACGCCAATTTGTTGATCACACATGAAGGTGTGTTTTACAGTCATCATGAGACGAGTGAGTGGTTAGAGGATGACCCTATTTATCTTGCGAAACTGAGTTTAATCGAGCGTTCTGAACTAGCTATTTTTCGTTATCATGATTATTGGCATAGGCATCAACCAGACGGGATCATGGTGGGCTTGCTACGAGAGCTTGAATGGTCAGCCTATGTGGTTGAGCAGCAATCCACTGCTACAATCCTATCGATTCCAGCTATGACGGTAAGTGAAGCGGCACAGTATATAAAAAGAAAGCTAGGTATCTCCTATTTACGTGCTGCCGGAGACGTATCCCAGATATGCAGACATGTGGGGATATTAGTAGGTTACAGAGGAGGTGGGACGATGGCTATTCCTCTTTTTAATCAGCATAATCTTGATTTAATTATTGCTGGCGAGGGCCCCGAATGGGAAACTCCAGAATATGTGAGGGATGCTGTCCACCAAGGCAGATCAAAAGCACTGATTATGTTAGGACATGCGGAAAGTGAAGCTCCAGGAATGAAATATTTAGCTGAAGTTCTGGCACAGAAATACCCAATGATTCCTACTTATTTTATTGCTGAACAACCGGTCTATCAGCTGGTTTAATTCGTATAAACCGAAATGAAGAATAAATTTGCATATTATGGAGAAAATGATTGGAAACCAGGTCACTGAGAAAGGAGTGTTTCAATGGAAATTCCTTTGGAGGCTGATGAAGTGTTAAGTCGTATCAAAAAGCTTCAAACCGATGGAAGCTCGATCAGCAAAAAACAAGTGAAGCAAAGCGATCCTGATCTTATGAGAAGTGCGCTGTTCTTTTTTCCGAGCTGGGAGCATGCATTGAAAAACGCCGATCTGTTGTAGCCATATGATTGTATAACGAAGCCGAGTGGTTCAGGGATTGATCTCTGATGGCCGCTCGGCTTTTTTTAGATATATTGAGTAAACAAGAGCAAAAGAAAGAGAAAACGAAGTGTATGCTCAATATGAAATGAAAAGCATGGCTTTCAACATTATTTTGCCCACGGCTCAACTTTACAAGAAACCTTACACGGAGTATGATTCATCACATAACTGACAATTACATAAGAAGTCCGCTTAATTTCCGTTAAGGAAAGCGGGGGAACCAACAACTGGGAACCAGTGTAACAATCGGTACTAGTTATGGGGTGAATCCTGTTCCAGGTGCATAAATGCATCCATGCAGGTAGGGCAACTCTCACTGCCCGAATCCGACAGCTAACCTCGTAAGCGTATGGAGAGAGGATGAATGGCGTATTTGATGATGAATAGCCACAGAGAATCCCTCTGTGGTTTTTTGCTGCGTTAAAAAGCAGATATAGTTGTAGAACCTATCTATGAAAGAGGTGTTAACTTTGCCTATTGCTAAACTGAATGGAACTTCGCTCTATTACGAAATCAATGGAACAGGGGCTCCGGTTGTGTTTATCCATGGACATGGATTAACACATAGTATGTTCAAGCCACAATTGGAGTATTTTTCTGATAAATATAAAGTGATTCTGTGTGATTTACGGGGGAATGGCAAATCAGGTGAATTACTGCAGGCCCCAAACGAGATTATTGAAACCCAATGTCTAGATATAATAATGCTATTGAATGATTTGGGTATTCGTGAGGCTGTTTTTGTTGGGAGTGCCTATGGGGGGCTCGTCGTTCAGCATATTGCGAAACAATATCCAGAGCGAGTAAAAGCGATTGTTGTCGCGGATAGCTTTTGTAGAAGTCATGCGTCAACGATAATCGGTAAAATCCAGCTTATGGCTGCTTATTGTAGTTGGTTAATGTATTACGCTCCAAGTGAGCTTGTACTGCCTTCGATTCGTATGATGTACCGGGAACGCTGGAATCTGGCTTATAACGAGATTAGAAGAGGACTTCTCGATAAACGTCCACGGGAATTGTATCGGCAAAGGCTGGCTACGAGCCATGTGGATTACACTAGATGCTTAAAGTCTTTTAAGCGTCCCGCCTTATGTATTGTAGGTGACTTTAGTGAATTTGGAGTTAATTGTATGAAGGATATGGTGTCTCAGCTGCCACATGCTCAGTTAGTGATTATCCCTAACGCATTAGATCCTAGTAATCTGTGTCAGCCGGAGAAATTTAATGCTATACTTCAGCGGTTTTTGGAGAAACAGCAGGAAACTCAGCAGATTAGTTAATCTTAATGGTAAGTGAGAAATGAGAGGCGTCCCATAGCCGGGGAGTATGTACTGGCTACGGGGCGTTCTTCTGTATGTCTGTATTTTGTACAATGCTGTCTACTGATGTAAGATTAAAGTTATTCGATACTAACTATCTAAAGGAGCTGAGTCATGATGTCTCAAGCCGAAACCATAAAATTGACCTCATTATCTTCAAAAGGGGGCTGCGGCTGCAAAATCGGTCCCGCCGATCTCATGCAGGTTATTCGCAGTCTACCACCAACCGTTCCTAATCCGGATTTACTTGTGGGTCTGGATACCAGTGATGACGCTGGGGTATATCGATTAAGTGATGATCTGGCGTTAGTGCAAACTGTTGATTTTTTCACGCCGATCGTGGACGACCCTTATTCCTTTGGGCAAATTGCAGCAGCTAATGCGTTAAGTGATATTTATGCTATGGGCGGTAAGCCGCTTACGGTGCTTAATATTGTGGCCTTCCCTATTTCTGTTCTGGACAAAAGCATTCTCGGTGACATTTTGCGCGGTGCAGCAGATAAAGTGCAGGAAGCAGGAGCAACGCTTGTGGGCGGACATTCCATCGACGATAAAGAGCCTAAATTTGGATTGGCCGTTACGGGCCTTGTGCATCCGGACAAAGTAAGAACGAATGCAGGTGCGCAGGTAGGAGACAAGCTGATTTTGACCAAACCTATCGGTGTGGGCATCTTAACGACTTCTATTAAAAAGGATCAGCTATCCCCAGAAGAAACTACACGCCTTACGACAGTCATGTCTACACTGAATAAAAAAGCGGCTGAAATCATGGAGCCCTATGATGTACATGCTTGTACAGATGTTACCGGATTCGGGTTGCTTGGACATGCCTCGGAAATGGCAAAGGGGAGCAATCACGGACTGATTATTCGTCAAGGCGATGTACCGATGCTGCCAAGAGTAAGAGAGCTCGCGGAGCAGGGCTTTGTTCCAGGCGGCACTAAGAATAACTTTGCCCATTTGGAGGGCAGTATTCTTTATCCGGAAGAGATGGACCAATTAAGCCGCTATATTCTGTGTGATGCTGTGACTTCCGGTGGATTGCTGATCTCTGTTGCTCCTGAACAAAGTGAGGATTTGCTAAAAGAGTTAGTAGATGCAGGTGTAGAAGCAGCATTGATCGGAGAGGTAACGGAAGAACATCCGGGTCAGATTGCAGTTATAGCTGCGCAATAACGCTGGAGTTCAGCTTAGAGACGACCTAAGAAGTTAGCCACCAGAGGAGAGAGCGCATTGTTTCAGGATATTACATTGGAAGAACTAAGAGTGTTAAAGAATAAGAAGCAGATCACCGTTATCGACGTTCGATCTCCTTCTGAATATAAAGATGCAACGCTGCCGGATAGCTTGAATATTCCCTTTTTTGACGATGAGGAACGGGCTGAAGTAGGTACGTTGTATAAACAGACAAGTGTGCAGGCTGCGAAAGAACGCGGTTTGGAGATTGCTGCTGCGAAGCTACCTACCTTTGTCAAAGAATTTGCTGCGATTCAAGGGGACAAGGCTGTATTCTGCTGGAGGGGAGGTATGCGCAGCCGTACAACTGCGACCGTACTTTCTTTAATGGATATTCACGCTTACCGATTAATTGGCGGCTATAAAGCTTACCGTAAATGGGTACTCGATGAACTGGAGTCCTATGAATTCAAGGCGAAGCCTTATGTCATTCATGGAAATACGGGTACAGGTAAAACAAACCTGCTGCACCGCCTGAAGGCACAGAGCTATCCTGTTTTGGATTTGGAAGGAATGGCAGGTCACCGCGGTTCTATCTTTGGCGAGATCGGACTTCATGCAAACAATCAAAAAACGTTCGATAGTCTTCTTATGGAGGAATTAATTAAGCTTGGGGATGCTCCTTATGTACTGTTTGAAGCGGAGAGCAAAAAGATTGGGAAGGTCGTAATGCCCCCATTCATGGCCGAGCAGAAAGAGATCGGAACACAGATTTGGATTGAGATGCCACTACAAGCCAGAGTGCAGCAAATCCTTGAGGATTATCGACCAGAAGAATATAAAGAACAGTGCATTTCAGCATTTCGAAGTATCAAATCGCGAATTCATATCCCCATTGCGGCGGAAATCGAGCGGTGCTTGCAAGCTGATATGTTCGGAGAGGCTGTTGCGCTGCTGTTAGAATACTACTATGATCCTAAATACGATTATACGTCTACTCAGTATGAAGGCATTGAGAGAGTTACCTTTAAGGTGAACAATTTGGATGAGGCTGAGGCTGCGGTGATCTCTTTTTTAAGTAATCAGAAGGTATAAGCTTTAGGTATCGTAAAGTATGAGGGGTTTAGAGGAGGCTCGGCTTAACAAATGATCTATTTAGACTATAACGCTACAACACCTGTAGATAAGGAAGTAGCAGAGGTTATGATTCCTTATCTTTATGGTCATTTTGGCAATCCTTCAAGCAGTCATTCTTTGGGACAAGAAGCTAAAGTCGGAATCGAGCGAGCAAGAACACAGGTGGCTAATTTCCTGAATTGTACGCCGGGTGAGGTGCTTTTTACAAGCGGGGGCAGCGAGTCGAATAATACAGTCATCAAGGGCGTCGCCCAAACGTATCGACATAAAGGCAATCACATTATTGTGTCTGCTGTGGAGCATCCTGCGGTAATTAAACCGTGTCAGTATCTGGAGCAGTTGGGCTACACGATTACTTATGTACCTGTTGACGCGTATGGAATGGTGCAGGTAGATGATGTGAAAAATCAGCTTACAGACCAAACTATACTAGTCTCCATTATGCACTCTAACAACGAAACGGGCACGATTCAGCCGATCAAAGAAATAGCTGAGGTCTGCCATGAACGGGGTGTCCTTGTACATACCGATGCTTCGCAGTCCGCTGGAAAAGTAGAGCTTGATGTGGCTGAGTTAGGGGTGGATTTTCTAACGCTGGCAGGCCATAAATTATATGCGCCAAAAGGGATTGGAGCATTGTACATCCGAGAGGGCATTCACATCGAGCCATTAATTCACGGAGCGGGTCATGAGCAGGGGAGACGTGCCGGAACGGAAAACACCCCTTATATTATTGGATTAGGAAAAGCCTGTGAGCTTGCTTCGGACTCTCCATCCAGAGAGCGTGTGAAAGAAGTAGCGGATTATTTCTACGATAGATTGCAGAAGGCGTTTGGCGACAGAATTCACCTGAATGGTCATAGGCATAAGCGATTGCCCAACACGCTTAACGTTAGTTTTCTTGGAGCGGTGGGTCACGAAGTGATTGCTTCGCTGGAAGATGTGGCTGCCTCAACAGGCTCAGCTTGTCATTCTGGAGAAACATTGATTTCACCTGTTCTAAAGGCAATGAATGTCTCAGCAAGTATTGGGCAGGGAGCGGTTCGTTTTAGTGTGGGACGGTATACGACTAAAGCGGAGATCGATGAGGTTATCGGTAAGCTGAAAGAGTATTTGTTGTGAGTGGATTGCCAGGGATAGCTAAGTTTGCTCAATAGCGTCTCTCCGGATCGAAAGATTAAGAAATTTTAATCGAATATTATAACAAAAGCATCTGTTACTCCTTTAGTAGGGAGGGAAGATGCTTTTGTTTGTGTTAGTGATTATACAATAGTAAAGCCTGCACTTGCATAACCAGTGACTGTATTTACAAGGGTAAGACCTGTAGCAGTGGCTGAGAATACCATAAGAAGACGTGTCTGCGGTGTTATAGCAAAATTGATACCATTCGTAATTCCGCTGACAAAAGTTCCTAAATTAATAGTACCAGTGATAGATGGAAGTGGTACTATTGCACCTGGAATAGGAGTAAATGTGTTATTTGGTGTGGCCGATTGGTACAATTGCGCTGTTACATTTATCGTAGTACCAAGAAGCGATAAAGCAATGGTATTACTGAAGTATGCAGCAATAGATGTTATCACTCCTGAACGAGGAACGGACATTGCAAAGTTGATAAGAGGTCCAAGAACAGTACCTGTCAAATCTATATTTCCACTAACAAGAGAAATGCCTGTGGCTGAACTTCCGAAGCCTATAAGGCTTGTTGTTCCCACCAAACCACCTAAAACCGTGGTCATAATAATTGGTCCACCAGATGCCAGTGGAATGATTGCGCCATCACCGGTTGCCCCAGTAACTCCTGTAACTCCGGTAACCCCCGTAGCTCCAGCAAGCCCGGCAGTACCCGTAGCCCCCGTAGCTCCAGCAAGCCCAGCAGTACCCGTAGCCCCTGTCGGCCCCGCAAGCCCGGCAGTACCCGTAGCCCCCGTAGCTCCAGCAAGCCCGGCAGTACCCGTAGCCCCCGTCGGCCCCGCAAGCCCGGCAGTACCCGTAGCCCCCGTAGCTCCAGCAAGCCCGGCAGTACCCGTAGCCCCCGTAGCTCCAGCAAGCCCGGCAGTACCCGTAGCCCCCGTAGCTCCAGCAAGCCCGGCAGTACCCGTCGCACCAGTCGGCCCCGCAAGCCCGGCAGTACCCGTAGCCCCTGTTGGTCCAGCAAGCCCGGCAGTACCCGTAGCCCCTGTCGGCCCCGCAAGCCCGGCGGTGCCTGTAGCACCCGTCGGCCCCGCAAGCCCGGCAGTACCCGTCGCACCAGTCGGCCCCGCAAGCCCGGCGATGCCTGTAGCCCCTGTCGGACCAGCAAGCCCGGCGATGCCTGTAGCCCCTGTCGGTCCAGTTGCCCCTGCTCCAGGTCCTGTCGGTCCCTGTATTCCTTGCGCGCCTTGAGGACCCTGAGGACCTTGAGGACCTTGGAGTCCTTGGAGTCCTTGAAGTCCTTGAAGACCTTGAGGACCCTGCGCCCCTTGAGGTCCTTGCGCTCCAGTCGCGCCTGTCGCTCCACCAGCAATTAGTAAATAATCTGACGAACTACCTGGTGTTCCTTTGGGTCCGGCAACAGTAGCTATATAAGTGCTGCCATTAAAGGTTACTACTTGACCCGCTGGATACAATGGGCTTTGTGCCGGATTAAAGACTACAATACCTTGCAGCCCTGCACCAGTGGCTCCTTGAGGTCCTTGAGGCCCTTGAGTTCCTTGAGTTCCTTGGGGTCCCTGAGGACCTTGTGGCCCCGTCGCACACTTAATAGGTAAGCCGAGCGCTTGTGAAATAGAAGCTTGAATATGTCTGATTTGAATTACCAACTGATCTTTGCAATGAGAGTCTATTTTCGTGGCGAGGATAAAAGATAATAACTCGGCTAACAGCTGTTGAAGATTAGTACCCACGCTCACGACGGAGAAGGGACTGACCTCAGTAGATACAATGGTTATTTCTACTACAGAAAGAAGCTCCGTTCTAAAAGGGCTGCATATCCTAGCCTCATGCAAGAATTCCATGAGCTCTCTTAACACTCTTTGAAGATTGGAAATATGAAGTGTAGTGGGATTCGTAAGTGCGGGAGGTACCACTGTAGCAAGCTCTGTGACTATTTTTAATAGTGCAGCACACTCTCTTTTTCTGACAGGACTGCTTATTCTTCCTTGTTTGTTTAGGATAGCGTCACCTTTAAATGGTCTATGATAATGATCCGACATGCTTCTGTATCTCCTCCTTGAGCTTCTCCTTTTCATACCTTTAAAAATTGGGAACCTGCCCAATCAGCATATTCAGAGAAGCTGAAGTTGTTACAGTAATCGCTCTGGAAGTCAATACACATGAACCTACATTAAAAAGGCAAGCCACCGCTAATACAGTAGCCTGTCTTTTTTTGATAGAGTAGTTTAGTAGTGTTATTGATCTGTACTCCGTTCGGATTCTCACTCAGCCTTCAGTTTTATGAACGAGTATTAGAACGCCTGTATTCCATCGGCGTGATGCTGAAGTTGCGTTTGAACATCCGATGGAGATAAGAACTGCTCGTGAAACCGGTCATTTCAGCAATATCCGATACGGACAGATCGCTCTCTTTCAAGAGGCGACATACTTCCTGCATTCGTACATCCATGATGACATCCACAATAGCTGTCATTGTTTGCTGCTTATAAAGACGGCTGACATATATAGGTGAGAGGTTAAGCTCATCAGCAATCTGGTTCAGGCTCAGGCTGGGGTCCATATAAGATTGATTGATTTTTTGGTTAATTTGACGGATCAGATCACTTTGCTTAGAGCTACGTTTATCGGCCTGTAATTCCTGAATATCATCGAAGAGTTGGTGAAAAGCTTCTTCAAGCTCCTTCATCGTCTCGTAATTCTCAAGTGAAGGTATCTTGAGGATATCTTCCACAGATGTAGAGCTGAGCTTTTTGATATTATCGATGATTCTCTTAATTGTTAGCGTCACCCTGGATAGCGTTAGTTCTAGTATATAGTAGGGGTATTGGTCCAATTCGCGCACGATGTCAGAGAAATAGCTACGGGCTTCGTCTGTTCTACCACTGGTGAGGGCATCGACCAGCTTTTTCTCGTTATCCGCAGGGTAAGAGTATAGGTTATTCTGCAATTCGTTAATCTTCTCTGCGTTGATTAGGCAGCCATGCCCATAAAAAAGTCTATGTTTAGAAGCTTCTTTGGCCTGGCTATATAGGTGGTTCAATCGATCTGGATTATCACTAACGGGACTGTACACTAGCGATAATCCTATTTTCAGATAATCGCAGCAAGCCACACGGATTTGTCGCAGCAGCACTTCGATCAATTCTGTATCGAGAGATTCAGCGGACGACATACTGCTAAGTAACATAACTACGCTGTCGTCGTTCATATCTACGCTTTCCACTTGATAAGTCTGACCGCAAATTTCCGAAGCAATATTCATGATCGCGAACTTGTATGCAAGTAGATAAGCACCTCGCTCTTGTCGCAGGGTATTGTATTCATCAATACGCAGCAATACTAGCCGATAGCTCTCGTTTAAGCCGAAGGCAATACTCAGCTGCTCCAAATCACTTGGCCGGCTGCTGTGGGGTGATTTAATACCGAGAACAAGATTACGTAAAGAATTCTGTCTAATCGTAAACATACTGTTGCGCTTGTCAGCTTCAAGGCTATTCATTCGGCTTACAATGGAATCAATAGGAAGGTAGAGGCGTTTGGATAGCATTCTAGAAATGATAAGTCCGAATATTAAAATAATCAAAGAAATCAGTAGTGTTGTATTACGGATTTGGTTGGTCTGTTCTGTGATCACATTATATGGAGTAATGCGAACATACTGCCAACCAAGAGAATCTGGTGAAGTATAGGACACTAGTGATTTCTGGCCTTTAAAAGGAGCTGTGAAATAACCTGCGGAGCGGTCTTTAACTTTATGCTCTACCCAGCTGCTTTCATCCCCTGAGAGCTTCTCCAATGTCAGCTTGTTCCCCGATAGAAACCGATCTTGGTCATCAAGAAGATAAGTGTTACCACTACCGGCGGTATTGCTGTTAGCCAACTCCTTGTTTATCCAAGCTGCTGATATATTAACAATAACTGCAGAATTGATGGCGCGGTCCCAGTTGATCGCATCATAGCAGAGATAAGTATAGACAGCGATAGCTTCTGATTTGGGTTCGCCGATGGAATAGGTGCGTGGGATCGGAGTGAATGTTTTGTAATCCTGATAATGATTCAACATCTGTATGATTTCAGTGTCCTCTAACTCTCCTGTGGAGTACACACCATTCTGCCCTTGCGCCGCTGAGATATATATAGTGTCATTATTCGGATTATAAACATAGATGGATTCAATGTATGGCATCGAGTTCAGATAGTTTCCGAGATCCGACATTGCAGCCGTAACCTCATAAATGGAAGGTTTGTTGTAGAACAACAGATGGGAAATAGTGGAGGTTCTGTACAGCTGAAATGAAAGCGTTTGAGCGACTTCAGCCATGTTGACTACTTTTTTGCCAGTCTGAGTTAGATCTCTTAGATCGGAACGGAAGGTCTGAGTCTTCTCGACGCCGATGTAGTATGTATAGTACACGATTGTAGAGACCAGAAGAGTTAACGAAATACATAGTGTAATCGTTGTTAGCAGCTTGCCATACAGCAGTCTTTTTCTCCGTATATCATTATTCTTCATAATAGCCCTCCCCCAAAATGTATGCGGCTTATTGGATAAGGCTCTGGATGAACTCTAGATATGAAGTCCTCTTATTATAATTGCCCTAGAGTGAACAGAACAGTGGAGTAACACTAGAATGTTGTATTTTACCAATATATAGCTGTGAAGAAAATAAATATTTGTGCACATATCATCATTATTTTCGGGATATTCGAGTGCACTCCCCTATGTACACTGGCATTAACACGATTCATCGCTGCTTCATAAACATCCTTATTGTTCATTAGCGGTTTCTCCAGTTTGTGCAGGAAAGCTATGAAGCTTCACTTCTGTGTTCAAAAGAACCACCCTATAGTGGAATTATGCAGTTTCTACATTAAAGGGAGTGAGAGACCTTGAGCCAAACCTCATCCAAAGGAATCTCAACCGTCGAACTTGGCATCCAGGCCGATGGAAGAGCACGCTTACGGACGACAAGAAAGAAGAAGGGATTTATTTATGAACTGATACACAATCGGATGATGTTTCTGATGCTGCTGCCCACCTTGATCTTTTTCTTAGTAAATTCTTATTTTCCAATGGTAGGTATCTATTATGCGTTCACTCAATTTGACTTCAACAGCAGTATGTTTAATTCCAAGTTCGTCGGCTTGCAGAATTTCGAGTTTCTCTGGAGATCCGGCACACTGGTGAAGCTGACGATGAACACGATAGGTTACAACATCGCTTTTATTGTACTTGGGAATGTGCTGGCGATTGCTTGTGCGATTCTCTTAAGTGAACTGAATGGGAAATGGTTTAAAAAGATTAGCCAATCGATAATGTTTCTACCATATTTCGTATCCTTCGTCATTCTAAGTGTTATTGTCTACAACCTGTTCAATTATGACAGCGGTTTCTTAAATACAATGCTTACACAATTTGGGCTTGATCCGGTGGATGTTTACAGCAAACCCTGGGCTTGGATTTTTCTAATTATTATCTTCTATCTATGGAAGAATCTCGGTTATAGCATGGTTATCTATCTAGCAGCGATTACAGGGATCAGTGATGAATATTATGAAGCGGCTAAGATCGATGGCGCTAATATTTTTCAACGGATTTGGTATATTACAGTGCCAATGCTGAAATCAACCTTTGTGGTGCTGCTGCTCTTTGCGCTCGGAAGTATTATGAAAGGGCAGTTTGATCTGTTCTATCAATTAATAGGAAACAACGGGCTTCTCTATAATACGACGGATATTCTAGATACCTACGTGTATCGCTCGCTTAAAGTAACGTTTGATGTGGGCATGGCTACTGCTGCCGGGGTCTATCAGTCCTTGTTCGGTTTTGTCCTCATCATGACGGTTAACTATATTATTCGCAAAATAAATGATGACTACGCCCTGTTCTAGGAGGACAAGAAATGAAAATTCAAAAGGATAAATATACACGGATGCTTCATGCAATCGCCTATGTGGTCATCATTGGACTGTCGGTTGCTTGCCTGCTGCCCTTTCTGCTAATTATATCCGCATCATTAACCAGCAATGAATCTATTATCCGGGATGGCTATCATCTGATTCCTGGTGAGTTCTCTCTTGAAGGCTACAAGACGGTGTTCATTTTCCCGGATGAAGTACTGCGTGCTTACACGGTCACCATCGTCACCACTGTAGTGGGAACGACATTAGGACTCTTCTTCATGACGATGGCTGGTTACGTGCTGGCCCGCAAGGATTTCAAATACCGCAATACCTTTTCCTTCTATATATACTTTACGACCTTGTTTGGTGGAGGACTTGTTCCTTGGTACATCATGATTACTAAATACCTCGGTCTGCTGGATTCCTATGCTGTATTGGTGCTACCAGGCCTGATGACACCGTTCTTAATTATTTTAATGAAGAATTTCGTTAAATCAGCAGTCCCTGAGGAGCTATTTGATTCTGGGAAAATCGATGGGGCCGGTGATTTCAGAATCTACTGGCAGATCGTCCTCAAGCTCTCCATGCCAGGGATTGCTACAGTCGGATTGTTCCTTGCATTGTATTACTGGAATGACTGGTTCACATCTTCACTGTTCATTAATGATACCCATAAATATCAACTGCAGTTCTATCTGTACAATGTTATCAATTCAGCGCAGTTCATTGCACAGATGGGCGCTGGAACTGGGGTGTCTCTGGCTACAGAAGTCCCTGCTGAGTCTACCAAAATGGCCATGGCGATTGTTGTGACTGGACCAATTCTATTTCTGTATCCATTCGTTCAGCGTTACTTCGTCAAAGGGTTGACCATCGGAGCTGTAAAAGGTTAGAACCGTAACCTTACCCCTACCCGGGTTTAGGTAAAGTCGGCTAACATAGAAGCATAGTGAAAAGGGAGGATTCAGATGAATAAGCTACGGGGCAAGAGCATGTCTATTCTGCTCACGTCAGTACTGAGCTTGGCTCTACTGGCAGGCTGTGGGGGGAATTCTAGTTCCACGAACGGGGAAAATGCAGCGGTAAAAGAGAGTAATAGCGGCGGGAATACGGCTCAGAGCACCAATGCTGAGACTGAGGAGAAGTCGGGGCTGGATACATCGAAGAAGGTAGAGCTGCAGTTTTATATGCTGGGCGATGCCCCGAAAGATCTTTCAAGTATTGAATCGCAAATTAACAAGATGGCTGAAGAAGATCTGAATGCAACCGTTAAATTCAACTATACGACTTGGACAGACTGGGATCAGAAGTACAAATTGCTACTATCTTCTGGACAATCGATTGATTTGATTTTTACTGCGGATTGGACACAGTATCAAGCTTATGCTAAAAAAGGAGCTTTTTTGGCTATAGATGATTTGCTGCCGACGGCTGCTCCAGCGCTCCAGCAATTTGTACCGCAGGATATGTGGGATGCAGTTAAGATTGATGGCAAGATTTACACTGTACCCGCGACCTATAAGGAATATGTAACTAACGGTTTCGTATGGCGTGAGGATCTGCGTAAGAAATACAATCTGCCTGAGCCAACAGATCTGGCCAGCTATGAGGCTTATATGGAAGGGATCAAGAAGAATGAACCGAAGATGTCGCCGGCATCCTTTAACAGTGATGTGAGGGGCAATCTGCATGATGTCTACACTACACTTACCGCGATGGTCGGAAGTCCGCTGCCTTATGGTATCGGAATCAAGTACAGCGATCCTTCGAAGGCTTATCTTTACTGGGGCTCGGAGGAACATAAAGAAGAACTGCTGACCATGAGACGTTGGCAGGAAAAAGGCCTAATCTCCAAAAATGTATTGAACGTGAAGGACACTCTTCAGGCTCCGGTTATTGCGGGTAAAGCGGCATCCATCTTCGGTGATAACCCGACTCGCTTCAACGATACGCTGATGAAAGTTAAAGCAGCTCATCCAGATTGGGAGTTGGGTTACTATCCTTATGGTCAAACGATCGGTTACGCAACACCGGTGCATCCTATTCATAATGGATTTGCTATTCCGAAGGGCAGCAAGAACCCGGAACGTGCATTAGCCTTTTATGAGAAGATGGTTTTGGATAAACGTTATAACCAGCTGACACAATACGGTGTTGAGGGAAAAAATTATAAGGTTGATGCAAACGGCTATTATGAGCTTATTGGAGATGCTTCTACGAACGGCTTCACTCGTGAAGGGATGAACGGCTGGGCATGGCGGAACCCGGAATTTATGTTATTCGACAAATCCTATGATGGCGTCAAAGAGATTTTCGCTGAGCTTGATAAGATTCAGAAGCCGGATATCTTCACAGGATTTGCTGAAGATTACACCTCTTATCAGGCTGAAAAAGCGGCGCTGGAACAGGTAGAAAAGCAATACCTGTATCCGCTGCAAGCCGGATTGGTAGAGGATGTTGATGCGGGTCTAGCTACCTTCATGGAGAAGGCTAAACAAGCCGGCCTTGAGAAAATTCAGGCGGAATATATCAAGCAATGGAATGCTTACGTACAGGAAAAGGGTTTGTAATAAAGAAGAGCAAGGGATGTTCCTTAAGCCATAAAGGCGGGGGAATATCCCTTTTTTTGTATTCTAGGAGACTACGAGAAGCGCTGGCGGAATTCCCGCGGAGTGGTTCCCTCAATGCGGACGAAGCTGGAGCTGAAGTAAGGCGCTTGATTGAAGCCGACCTCCTCGGCGATCCGGGCAATCGTGTAACTGGTCTGCATCAGCAATAGCTTACTCTGCTGAATTCGGTAGTGCAGCAGGTAATCCATAGGTGCACAGCCGTATTCCTTTTTCATGCAACGAGCGATATATACAGGATGAAAGTTCAGGTTCTCCCCTAGCTGCTGTGCTGTAATGCGCTCACGGAAATGACTGCGCAAATAGGAGGCAGCTTGCTCTGCACATATTTTGGAGGGAGAGGGACGCTCATGACGCAGAGAGGCAGATAATTGCTGGAGAACCTCTTGGAATAGCAGCTGCTGCTGAAATGGAGTATCGCTCAAATGGGAATTAGGCGCTAGTTGATTCAGCTGCGAGAGCAGTTCCTCCATCTTGGACGGTTGCAGCAGAGAGGTATATTGGGGCAGCTGTAAGGTAAAAGTGCGTATATTAAATTCGTCTGAATGAAGAGGATGCTCCACTCTGGTGTGTTCTGTCTCTGGTGTTGAAGCTGTAGCCTCGGAAATATTCCAATCGCCCACTGTCTGAAAATGCAGCCAATAATAAGAGGTGTGTTCCTTGCAGCTGTCCGTACTGAAATGATGGCTATCTGGACGAAGAAGCAGTGCCTGACCTGCACGTACCTGAAAGGTGAGACCTCCTTCATTCATATATAGGCAGCCCTGCTTGACTACAAGTAAGTCAAAAACCTTGATATTGTGGCGGCTCATGTGGTAATGCCCTGGTGAGAAGGTGTGCAATCCACTTACGATATAATAGGGCATTGGCGGGACGGTAAAATTAATAATGTTCATGGAGAGATCTCCTTTTATGAGGTTGAAATAATGAAATTATTGGTTTGAAATCTGTACCATCACCAAAAGTATATCATCTATAATTTAGTCTGACCTAAAGAAAAAATATGCTGTTTCTTAGGTCCAGTATGCATGTTTGGTTTAAGGGGAGGTTTATTTAGTGAAAAAAGAAAGACAGGGCTTTGGACTATGGGTATTGGCTTGGCCTATATTTATAGAGGTGTTTCTACAGACCCTGCTAGGTACGGTGGATACGCTCATGGTCAGCCGTATTTCAGACGATGCAGTCGCCGTAGTCGGCATTTCCAATCAATTGTTTGGTGCGTTGACCACACTTTTTACCACCTTTGCGGGCGGAGCGGGGATCCTGATCGCGCAAAGAATGGGTTCAAAACGTTTCAGCGAAGCGCGTACGATTGCAATTATGGGCGTATCGGTTAGTCTCATTCTTGGTATTGTCGTGAGTATCATCCTGTTCTTCTATGCGGGTCCAATAGCGGGGATTCTAAATATATCGCCTGAGCTATTATCACTGTCCAATATCTATATCTCGTATGTCGGTGGCGGTCTGTTTTTGGTGGGGATGATTGCTTCCCTTGGAACAGCGATTCGTAATACAGGGAACACCAGAGGACCAATGTACACAGGGGTCATCATAAATGTCATTCACATTATTCTGAACTATACCTTTATATTCGGGATGTTCGGTCTGCCACAGCTAGGGCTTGCGGGAATCGCAATCTCAAGTATTATCAGTAGACTGGTCGGTGTGATCATGCTGTATACCATGTTTAGAGGTTCCTTCGAGATTAAGATTAGACTTAGGGATTTCCGTATATTCAACGGCAAGCTATTCAAGGAAATTATAAGGATTGCTTGGCCTCTAGGGATTAATTCTTCCTGCTGGGTGTTCTCTCAGTTGATTGTCTATTCCTTTCTAGCCGCACTGGGCGCAGAAGCGTTAGCCGCACGGACTTATCTCAATACCTTAGAGTCCTTTTGCTTCACGTTAGGGTATGCAATCGCGCTGGCTGGACAGATACAGATCGCGCATTTGTTCGGGGCAGGGAAGCTGAAAGAGGCTTATCGTAGTGCCTATCGCACGCTGTATATCGGCTTGGCTATTGTATCAGCGAACATGTTACTGCTATTTCTTTTCGGCAGGAATCTACTAGGTTATTTTACTTCCGACCCGCGGATTATTGCGATTGGGATTTCCCTACTGGCCCTAAATCTCCTACTGCAACCTTGCAAAATGTTGAATATGGGCATGGGTAATGCGCTGAACGCCATCGGCGATACCCGTTATACGATGTATACTTCCATCGTGTCTATGTCCATTATTGGAGTGGGATGTTCTTACTGGTTTGGAATCAGCTTAGGCTGGGGGCTCACAGGGATCTACTGCTGTATGATTGCTGATGAATTTGTGCGGGGGATGCTTGTTCTAATGCGCTGGAGAGGGAGGAAAGTTATCCGTCAGGCGGATATTGGTTTGAGTGAAGGGAATGCCTCACTACATGGAGCCGGGAAAAGAAGTACTTCGTTAACTATATGAGCGGGACTCTATAAGCCGACCATGGTGGGCAATGGAGTCTAATGATGTCTTTTTGCACCAATAGTGTCTCTGGGGTCCGATAGTTGCCCAAAAGAGCCGTTTTTTCGAAAATAGCGACTCTGGAGTCCAATAGAAAGTTTGAGAACTGCAAGTAACATCGAGCGACAACAAACATCAAGCATTCCAAGCACCACTGAGCACCCTAAGTGCGCCAAGCACTAATCCCCATCTGCTGCGCAATCGCCCACCGAGCTGTGGGTGTTTGGGGATGTTTTCGGAGAGAGGCTACCCATGAGTAAATAATTACTTAAGGGTTAGCCTCTTTTTTGTGCGAGTATAAAATTTAAGTTTGATGGTTCTGAAATTTGATTATTCATTCATATAGAATTTGATTCTATGATATAAATGAGTTAGCCTTTAGAGCATGGGTACCTGTTTTATGAATACATACTACTGAAGGGTTTGAGGAAAATGCCGTTAAAATGGAGAGGCTTGACGATCCTAACACTGCTCTTAATGATGATACTAATATCGGGATGTTCTAATGGTACCGTTCACGTCACGGTGAATAAGAATCAAAGCGTAGATTTAGCAATGAATGTGAAATTGGATTCCCGAACAGAAGCATTGATCAGCGATAAGATGGAGAAGAGTCTGACAGACAAACTGAAGGAGGAAGGAATTCAGCTAGAGAAAAGACAAGAAGGTAAGTCTACAGTCTATGAAATCCAGAAAAATTACGCTTCATTTGAGGATATAGGTTCAACCTCTATGGGGCTGGATATTGTGGATCTACAGCTCGTTACTAAAAAGAATTTGTTATATACCACGTATGATGTTGAGGCACAGCCTCAATTTAATAGCTATGTGGATACTATTATGGATAACATGGGGACATTGAGTTTATCAAAGCCGATTATTCGGGCGGTGTTGAAAAACTTTGCATTTGATTTTAAACTAACGTTGCCAATAGATCTAATTGGTGATAATAATGCAGCTGTTGATGAAGGCAGAACACTTACCTGGAATGTTACGCTGGGGGATACGGAGCCGATCAAAATGCAGCTTTATGTGCCAAATGTATGGAACATAGTGATCGTGTTAATCATCCTAGTGGTGGTGATCATTGCTGCGATTCTATTTTTCGTCAGAAAAAGAAAACACCGTAAAGCAAATCGTGCTTAAATGGTTCGAGATATGTATTGATAGTGCCGGGAAGCCATGCTGCTTTACCGGCTTTCTTTACTTTATAGCAGGTGTAGAGTTATAATTAGTACCAAGTACTAATATCAGATACTAAATGAAGAGGTGATTGGAATGACAGGTGCAAAAATTACAGCTATCGGAACTTATGTCCCGGAAAAAAGACTGACGAATGCCGATCTTGAGCAGATGGTGGATACTGATAATGAGTGGATTGTGGGGCGGACTGGAATTCGTGAACGCAGAATTAGTCGGCAGGATGAATACACAAGCGATTTATGTGTATCGGCAGTACAGGATCTAATGAAACGTTATGGAAAAAACGTTGAGGATGTGGATATGGTCCTTGTAGCTACTAGTACACCTGATTTTTCCTTTCCCTCAGTAGCTTCTTTGATTCAAGACCGCTTAAATATTCCGCAGACTGCAGGAGCTATAGATTTGAGCGCAGCCTGTGCGGGTTTTGTATATGCACTTCATACAGCTCATAGCTATGTTGCTTCAGGGATGCACCGTAAGGTTCTAGTGATTGGTGCGGATACGATCTCCAAGATTACAGATTATACTGATCGCAGTACATGTATCCTTTTTGGTGATGGGGCTGGTGCAGTGCTTGTGGAGAGTGATAAGCAATCGACGGGATTTCTAGGCTTTCAGCTAGCTAGTGATGGCAGCGGCGCGCATCATGTGTATCGCACGGGTCTAGCCCATACGGTGAATAATATTGAACTGGTAGATACACAGATGCTCGTACAGAACGGACGCGAGGTATTTCGTTGGGCGGTCAGAACCGTTCCTCTCGGTGTACAGCAGCTGCTTGAAAAAGCAGAAGTGGGTCTGGAGCAAATCGATTGGTTTATTCCACACAGCGCAAATATGAGAATGATTGAGCCGATTTGCGAGCGTATGAACTATCCGATGGAGCAAGTGCTGCATAGTCTTGTGAATTTTGGCAATACTTCTGCCGCAACAATTCCCTTAGCTCTTGATTTGGGCATTCGTGAAGGCAAAGTAAAGAACGGGCACAAGATTCTGATGTATGGCTTTGGTGCGGGGCTGACGCAGGCCGGTCAACTGGTAGAGCTGAACTTGGATGAGCAAGTAGGGGAGCCAACTTTATTGTGAGTTGTTCAGGTAAACATAAATAATAAAACTTTGTTAAAGCAACGACCGTTTCTCGGTATTTTTTCGAGGAACGGTCGTTTTTGTTTCATTACTAAAAGTATTTTTGGGCATATATTATGCATGTATTAGGCTACTATTGTGATCATATTCGGCTAATGATATGCAGATGTTATTCGTTTATTAGGCATCTTTTGGTATTGAGTTAGGCGTTTTGACCCATATCACAGCCTTTGGATGCATCTTTTGAAGTTTACAGATATTTAATGCTAGGCAAATAATCCATACCTACAATAAACACAGCAGACCCCAGTCTACCAAAAAAAATAGTATGGTATGTACTTTGAATAGGATGAAGAAAGGAGGAGTTATCGAATATATCCGAGATAAGGGTAGTTAGCTCTTTTGTCGATGGAGAGTTCTTATGGGATTCAAAACTATAAAATAATGCTTGGGAGAGATGATTTTGTTCAGAAAAGGTAGGAAATTTGTTGCATTATTACTGGCACTCACAGTGATTTGTTCCACTATGCCGAATATCACCCCTGTGTTTGCAGCTGAAGAATCTGAGATTCTATCTGTAGATCAACCAACGACTTCTGTACCCACCGGCCGATATGAAGAAGCACAGACGATCCACCTCACAACTGCAACGCAGAATGCTGACATTTACTATACACTCGACGGCACACTTCCGGATGTTCATAGTTTAAAATATAACGCGCCGATCTCGATTTCCAAAACAACGAATTTGTCTGCCATTACGATCAAAGATGGTGTAGCTAGTAAAGGAGTAACCTTCTCTTATATCATCAAGACCAAAGAAAAGCCATTACTCCAGTTTGTAGCGATGTCAGACGTACATGTGGGCTCGCATGCTTCAGCAGATGCACGTTATACCCAATTCTTTGATACGATAGGGTCGATTTTTCCGAACCCGGATGCGATACTCGTCGTTGGCGATATGATTAATGATAATGGGAACGACAAGCCTAATGACCATGTGATGGTTCGGGAAATTTTTGAGCAAAATTTAGCTAGAAAGCAGTGGAATAACACCCAGATCCGAATGGCTATAGGTAACCACGATTCCACCGTTGCTAAAGTCAACGAACATTATCCCACGGACTGGTTCACAAGCCAGCCGAATGGCTATTATGAATCTGAAATCGGTGGCTATCATTTCTTATTTTTAAACGGGAACAACTACAACTCAGATACAGGTCAGCGTAATTGGCTAAAGGGTAGACTTGCAGAGCTCACAGCTGATCCGAAGAATCAGAATACCCCCATCTTCGTGAATGTGCACCAACCTATATCGAATACGGTAATGGATGGGCAACAGGCATCGAATCCTAATCTATATACGGATCTCAAAGACTATCCTCAAGTGATTACCTTCTCCGGACATTCCCATCTGAATATTAGTGATGATCGCTCCATTTACCAGAAGGATTTCACTTCAGTTAACCTTGGCTCCATGTCTTACATTGAATCCGATCGCGGTTACTCCCAAGTGACTAAGAAGGGACTTGAAGGACGTTTTGAATTTCCTGTCAGTCAGGCCGACTTCGTTGAGGTATATGCGGATCGGGTTGAGGTGGATCGGATTGCGTTTAACGCAGATCCTGGAGATATCTACACAGACGGTAAATGGACGGCTGAGCCGCAGCCTCCATTCAACAGTGCGGGTACAGTTGCTGGAGACAAGTGGGTCATTCAGCTAAAAGGCTCAACGAATGAAGCGATTAAGAGCAATTTCAAGTACACTACGGCTAACCGTAATAAGGTTGCTCCTATATTCAATAGTGAACTCGACATAACGAATCAGGATACGGTACCTTTACTTTCCTTTAAGCAAGCGAAAGATGATCAATCTATGCATCATTATGAAATCAATGTTATCGATAAAAGGTCTGGAGTTAGCAGCAAATCTGTGAATGTATTCTCTGACTATTACTTTTCCCCGGTTCCGAATGCAATGAATATTCCACTCGAAGGACTTGCACCTCAAACTTCATACATTGTTCAAGTGACAGCTGTTGATGCCTACGGGAATCGCTCTGCAACGCTAGAGCAATCGTTCACAGCCGGCAATGAAGCACCTGAACTGACGCCAATTGATCCATCGACCATGTGGAAGGACCTAGTGGTCGATATGAGATTGGATGGTAACCTATCCGATGAAGCTAAAGATGTGACAGGGCTTGCAAGTCTAGCAGGCAATGTAACGTATGTCGATGGTAAATCCAATAAAGCTGCGCTCATTGCAGCGGGTAATAGTAATAATATTGATTTGGGCAAGCGTGATGATTTGAAATTCGGAGCAGGAAGCTTCACCGTGTCTTTCTGGCACAAAGGCAATCTTTCCGGGGATCAGACTATCCTTTCCAATAAGAACTGGAATAGTGGCGGTAATCTAGGTTGGTATATTGGACCTGCCTCCACCAATGGTATGACCTTAAATATTAGTGATGGAACGAAAAGAGCGGATATTACAGCATCAAGTGTAGGAACGGAGTGGCATCTCTTTACCATTACAGCGGACAGAACAAACAACTTAGCAAAAGTTTATGTAGATGGGACGGAGAAGGCATCGGGGAGTATTGCCTCGCTTGGTACTCAAAGTGTAGATACAACCTTTAACACGCTGATTGGTGTGGATGGCAACAAAGGAAATGGCGGAGCAACGATTACCATAGATGATCTGAGAATCTGGAAGAGATCGCTCACTGCCACGGAAAACAAAGCTTTGTCGGATTCCTATAAGGGTGTTCAGCTCTTTACCTTTGAACAGCTCACCACATTAATTCATGATGCTGCTTCCTTCCAAATGATCAGCGATAAAGTCAGTGGTGTATCTTACCCGAAAGAACAGCTAGACGAGCTTGCGAAGCAAATTCAGAAAGCCAGACTACTGACGGCAAGTAATAGCCCAACCGAAATTGACCTTGCTTATGTCGAGCTTCAGTGGGTCTATAAAAAAATACAACAGGCAGCAATATATTCCTTTATTCCTAAGAACGCATTCACTATCAACTCCTTTAGTTCTTATGCGGACAATGAAAATGCCAATGCTGCGAACATCCTAGATAACGATACCGCTACGATTTGGCATTCCAAATGGCAGGAGCCTGCAGCCTCATTTCCACATTGGGTGATTATCGACATGAAGGGTAGTAAGAACTTAACTGGTATTGGGCGCACTAGCCGCTTAAGTCAGACGGCTCTGGAATTTCCAAAGGATTTTGAACTCTACGCCTCGGATCAATTATCGGATTTGACCGATCCGGCGTACCTGAGCAATCCGGCGAATAAAGCGATCGGCACATTCCAGAAAACCTGGAAAGGCACGAGCTATCAAGACTTCAATATTTTGGATAAAGCGATACAAGGTAGATATGTGAAATTTGTTGTCACGAGCACCTATAACCCAACCGCTTTATTCACCAGTATGAGTGAAATCGATTTTACTGGTAGCTCAGTGCTCTCTGCGGATACACTTCTACAGATGTCCTTCGAGAATAATTTGGAGGATCAATCTGTAAATGCTATACCGGCAACACCGGTTAAAGATCCACAGTTCGTGAAAGGTCGCGTCGGACAAGCCTTGAGTATCGATTCCAAGAGCTCAGCGCTGCAATATGTTGATCTTGGCAAGCCAACAAGTCTGCAATTCGGCAAGGACAAGAACTTCTCGTTCGCATTTTGGGTTAAATCGCCTTCTGTCTCAGGAGACCCTGCGATTCTATCCAACAAAAATTGGGATTCCGGTGCAAATGTAGGTTATGCCTTAGCGCTGAAGGGAAGTGCACTCCAATGGAACTTTAATACATCCGGCGAATCGCGTGCAGATGCCCAAATTCCAAATGTTGTAGATGGCACCTGGCATCATATCGCCATATCGCATGATCGTGCTTCAGGGCGAGTTGATTTTTATAAAGATGGTGTTCCTGTAAATGTGACCAAAGTTAATGGCACGAACTATCAGGGTATAGCAAGCACCATGACCATTGCAGGTCGAACGGGTACGCTGGATACAGGATTGTCAACCATGATCGGAAATGATGGTACAGGCAATTACAGCAATGCGCTGCAAGTACAGCTTGATGAGCTTCATATGTATGGAAGAACATTAACCGCGCAGGAAGTTTCTAATATGTATAACAGTGCTCCACCGCTTGCTTCCATTGAGGATTTTTCAGGTTCATTAAATCTGATTGGAGCTAAGCACACGGTTCAAGGTACGCAATTCCGATATAATCTAGATTTGCGTACGCCTGATATGACGACTAAAGTGGACAAAGCTGTCGTTGAGATAGCCTATGATCCAGAACAGTTCGAATTTGTCAGCGCATCTCGCGCAACGAAGACAGACGCTTCGATCCCTGGTATCGTTAGACTAGAACTGCCAGGAGGTAATGTCTATAACATCGAGAATCCGCTGGAGTATGCAAAGTCCAGAATCTCGGAGCTCAAATTCAATACGCTTGGTGCTTCCGGCCAAGGCATCATTGAAGTTAAGCATGCGGATTTCTATACTGGATCAACAAAACTAACGATTAAGGCATTTGATTCGGCGCCTGCCGTTATTCAGATCCATGCTAAAGCTTCCGAAGATCTTAATGCAGATGGTTATGTTACGATAGGTGACCTTGCACTTGCGAAAGGCATTTCGGATGAAGAGCTGGCAGATATGGCAACCCAAGCCCAATACCAGCCCTATAAACGTGTAGTTGTCATCGGGATTGATGGTGGGGGTGTAGCGGTCTCCAAGGATGCGCCTTATTGGGAGACGCCTAGCTCCAAGAAAGAAAAGGTAGGCGATCGCCTGCAAATTCCAGCCATTCGGAACATTATCGAGCATGGAGCTATTAGCTATACGGCTAAAACTACTTTACCTTCCAGCTCATCTCCAAACTGGGGTTCGATGATTAATGGTGTTGGTTATGAAAAGCATGGTCTATATAATGATGATACCGCAGCCTACACATACAGTGAATCATGGGACTACCCAACGGTATTCAAAAAAATTAGGGAGGCATTGCCTGCTACTAAACAAACGGTATTCTCCACCTGGAGCAACATCGTTCAGGGGCATATTGAACCTTCTGTTGGTGTCGAAGGTTATTCCCTAGGAGATGAAGCTGATGTAGCGGCGTTCACGCAATACGCTGCTAGCGGCAAAGCGAAAGATACCTCGTTAATTTTCTTCCAATTGGATGATATGGATGGGGCGGGCCATGGTGATGGATTCTATACGAAGTCGTATTATGAGCAAATAAAGAAGACGGATAAGAACATCCAGACCATCTATGATGCTTTAAAGAACAATCATTTGTTGGAAGACACGCTCATCCTCATGCTGCCTGACCATGGTGGGGGTAAAGAGAATGCAGACGGAACTTTGGGCATGGCAACAAGTCATGGGCAAGATGAGCCCCTTGCCACCACAATCTTCTTCGCGGCGAATGGTAGAACAGTAGCCACCGAAGACGGGAAGGAGAAATTATTGCAAGGTGGGAATACAAGAGACTTGGCTGCAACAGTTCTAACTGCACTTGGCCTGAACCCATCCATTGGAGATTCTCATGTCATTGACGGTATGTTCATACCTCAAACCGAACAGAAACAATCGGGTGCTGCGGACTTGCGATTCACAAAATTAGTTGATGCTGCTACACAAAAGGTTAACGGTTATGAAGTATCAATCAACAATGCGACTTCAGATGTGACAGCCATCGATTTGAATGTAGACTCCAGCAGTCTCATCTTCTCATCGATTGAACCGGCTCAACCTGGCGTTAAGATTGTGCGCAAAGAGACGGTTAATGGAATGACAAGAATCATTCTAACCTCAACGAATGGCATTCAAGCAGATGCTCCGATTCTTAAGCTACGAGTATCACCACAAGAAAAGGCTACTGCTGTACAAATTACGCAAGCGATGATTGCAGATGCGAAAGGGCATGAAACGATGCCGAATTTGACCACTGCAACTAAAGAAGTACAGATCTCTCAGGCAACACTAGTAGATCTTCAGGTAAACGGTCAATCGTTGATCGGCTTCACACCGGATCAAATGAACTATGCGATTCGTGTACCGAATAATGTTTCGGTCGCAGAGGTCACTTATAAGGTAGCAGATCCTTTACTAAGCGTTCATGTCATAGGTGGTAAATCTCTGCAAGTAGGCGAGAATCTGGTGGAAGTGCATGTCCAAGCTCCAGACGGCAGCTCGAATGTGTATACCATTATCGTCATCCGTGAGTCAGAATCCTTACCTAACCAAATTCTGCTGTCCGATCTACGAATGAATGGGGAAACTCTACCAGCTTTTGCACCTAGTACGTTGAACTATAACGTAACGGTTCCCTATAGTACGTCGGTAACGGATATTACTTATACGGCATACGATCCGACTAGCGTAGTTAAGATTACGGGTAGTGGAGCCCTTGAGGTTGGTAGGAACGTCGTGAAGGTTACCGTGACAGCTCAAGACGGATTACAAAATATTTATACGATCATCATTACGCGTCAGCCTGAAGCGGAGTCTTCAAGCAATGCAGATCTGGTAGATCTTCGCGTTAATGGAACTACGATTCGTGGATTTGCCTCTGGGCAATACAACTACGAACTGACTGTACCTTACTCAACAACCGTTACGCGAGTAACCTATAGAGCAGCGGATGCTATGGCTACTGTATCGATAACAGGCAGTGGAGATTTACATGTCGGCACTAATATGATCACCGTAACTGTGACAGCTCAAGATGGAACCAAACAGATGTACACTATTTCTGTTATGCGCGAAAATGATACCTCGACAACACCACCAACGGGGGGGGGGAACCCAGGATCAAGCGTTACGCCGCCAGTGGTAGTGAAGCCGGAGCTGCCTGCAGGGGTGGTTGTTATCCCAGATGAACTCTTAACGAAGAGTGCTGAAGGAAACATCATTTTGCAGCTTCAAGCGGATAAGAATCAAGTTATGATTCCGATCGATCAACTCGATCAGATCGGCAATAGGGATTTAGAGATTCAAGTGAATGGGGTTCGTGCCGTTATGTCCTCCAAAGTATTGAATGAGCTTCGTAAGCTTCTGCCATCAACTGCGAAGACAGCAACAATACTTTTGAAGATGAAAGCCATTCAATCGAGTCAACTTACAATAACTCCACCGTATTCACGGGTTAGTGACATCATGGACTTCTCATTACTCATGTCAGATGAGTCCGGTAATAAATATTCACTGAAGCAATTCCCTGTACCCGTGAAGATAACACTACCGATTCTAAATGGAACCAATCCAGCTCTAGCGGGTATTTATCGTATTGAGGAAAATGGAAGCTTTACCTATCTAGGGGGGACGATGAATCCATCCAAAACCAGTCTTACCGTAGATTTAAATCATTTTAGCCAATACGTTGTTCTTTCGTTCCAAAGCAGCTATCGAGATGTACCTGAAAGTCACTGGGCATACAAGACTATTCAGGAACTATCTGCTAAACAAATTGTGAAGGGACAATCTGACGCTATGTTTAACCCATCGGGTTCCATCACAAGAGCAGAATATGCAGCTCTCCTCAGCAGAGCGCTTTCCTTAACTGCGAATAGTCCGACTTCATTCCAAGATGTAGCCGCTGGATCGTGGTACGAAGAGGCGGTCAATGCAACCTTTGAAGCAGGTATTATTCAAGGCGTATCCGAGGATCGTTTTGACCCTAATCAACAGATTACCCGTGAGGAAATGGCAGCTATGCTGGTAAGAGCCTATGCATATCGTACGGGCGTTAAGCCGGAAGCAAGCTCATTCCATGCGACTAATGACAGCTCTAAAGTTAGTTCTTGGGCAGTAACCTATGTACAAGGTGCGCTAGAAGCTAAGCTTCTGACGGGTCATCAGGATGGTAACTTCCTTCCGCAATCGATGACAACCCGTGCCGAGGCAGCTCAAAGTATTTCAAATCTACTTGCGAAATTCTAAAATGAAATTGTAAGTTCCCTACATGAAAAATCCCCTCAATTTAGACAATGCTTAGACATCTTATCGAGGTCTGAGACGTTGTAAACTTTGAGGGGATTTATTTATGTTATACCTTAAAATTTCAATTGGCTTCCGCAGGACTCGCGCACAACAAGTACGGGCTCCACAACAAATGAACCACCACCTGACTGATTGTTAATCAAGTCATAGAGCATATGGGCAGCGAGGATACCAAGTCGTTGTTTGTTCTGACGGATGGTAGACAGTCTTGGTGTAGTATATTTGCAGGCTTCGATGTCATCACAGCCGATGATGGCGATATCCTCAGGGACCCGGAGGTCATGTTCTTTTAATGCACGGATGGCTCCTAAAGCCAGCAAATCAGAGGCAGCAAAAATGGCCTTTGGTAAACTGCCGCTTTGAATTAATTGTTGCATAGCCGTATACCCGCTGGACTCAAAGAAATCGTCGCCATGTACAAACCAACGCCGGTTCAAAGGGAGACCGAAACTTTCGATAGCTTTGGTATATCCTGCTTCCCGTAGATTGGATATTTCTGAATCCGCGGCACTTCCTATAAAACCAAGCTCCCTATAACCAAGAAGGTAAAAATGCTCTACGACCTTAGAGGATATTTGGAAGTTATCTGACATAACAAAGCCTGACTTCTTCCCTTTTAGTTCGAGATCTACCCCGATACAAGGGATACTGCTCATGTCCAGATCGTGGATCGTTGGCTCCATCTTCTGTCCAGATATAATGACACAGCCATCCACATTAAAATGAACAGCGCGCGCGAAGTAATCTCCGCTGCTAATAAATTTTTCGTTCGAAAAGAAGATGAGATCGTATCCCAGTACACCCATTTGTTTCTTGAAGGAGTTTAATACCTCAACGAAAAAAGGGTGCGTAAATTCTACATTAAGCTCACCCGCAAAAATCACACCGATCAGATTCGATTTTTTGGTTGCAAGTGTCTTGGCGGAGTTGGATGGTGAATATCCAGTTTGCTCGATGATCTCCAGGACTCTTTTCTTGGTCTTTTCCGAAACATCGCTATAATTATTCATAATTTTCGAAACGGTCGAGACAGAAACGCCTGCCATTTCGGCAATCATTTTGATATTCATATGTAGTATAAGCCACCCTCCGCTTAATAGTTGGAATATGGGGGAAAGACTGTAGTAGAGCGGTTATTTATGAGTTTTTTTGAATGGAGTGAAGAGTAAAACAGTTGTTTTAAGTCTATTCTTATTGCCGAAACAAGTCAAACGGATATTTTAATACTGAGATATATTCCAAAAAAAATAATGTAAAAAAATTCAAAATTATATCTTTACAAATATGGAAATCTAAGCAACAATAACATTGTCGAAACCGATTTCGATTCTTCGCTTGAATTACGAATATTACGAAATTCGAGGAGTGATGTTTAGGATGAAGAGGAATTTCACGGCAGCAATAGCTGCTATGCTCCTTGTCACCGGGCTGCTATCACCGGTTGGGAGCATGAATGCTTCAGCGGCAGAGCCATTAAAGGGAAACTCACCTGATTCAGCGGCAACGAAAGTGGAAAATGAAACAATCGATGTATTGAAAGCGTTTACGGATGTATCTCCAAGCCATTGGGCTGCAGGTCCATTACAGCGTTGGAGCGCAAATGGGATTATAAGTGGATATGACGATGGGTCGTTTCGACCGGGTAAGGAAGTCACAAAAGCAGAGTTCGCAGCTATTATGAATCGTATATTTAATTATCAGGAGCAATCGGATAAGCTTCCAGCGGATGTGCTGGCTACAGACTGGTATAAGAGTGAAATTGCCAAAGGGATTACAGCTGGATATTTAAGCAGTGATAAGAATAACAATATTTATCCTTCACATGCGCTTTCGCGTGCTGAGGCGGCACTATCCTTGGAGAAAGTGTTTCGTTTCAATACGGACAAAAGTAGCACATCAGCATTCACTGATTTGAACGGAGTCAGTGATGAAACTGCGAAAGCGATAGCAGCCCTATCGAGTGCTGGCTTTATTAAAGGTTATCCTGGAGGTTTGTTTAAGCCTGAGGGCGGAATTACACGTGCAGAGCTTGCTCAGCTTGCTGATCGAATGGTTTCGGGACTCATCTTAAAATCTGGAGAGACTTCGCTTGGAACAGTAAAGGGCAATGTAATCATTAATCATGCCGATGTGGTTCTTAAAGATACTGTCATCCAAGGCAATCTTTATTTAACGGAGGGGATTGCCGAAGGGAATGCGAAGCTTGAAGGTGTAAAGGTAACAGGGACTACGTTTGTACGAGGTGGCGGTGAGCAGAGTATTGGCTTACACAATACTTCTCTTGGGCCGCTTCAAGTAGCCAAACCTAACGGGAAGGTTCGAATTTATGCCAGCGGTTCAACAGCTGTGGGTACTGTGCAGCTGCAATCCGGAGCTATCTTGGAAGAGAGTAGCGATCTTACGGGAGTAGGCTTTGGGGATGTTGAGATGAACGTCGTTCCTCATATTATCTCACTTCGTGGGATATTTGCGGCGGTTCGCTCGGCAGACTCAGCAGTCAGCGGTTCTTTGCTAAGAATCTCAGGAACTGTTGCCAGTCTTACGGTGGGCAGCTCAACGCAATTGACTCTGGAGAACAATGCACAGGTGGCCGCGTTAATCCTGACTGCGAGCGCTGGAGGCACAGCGATTCAAGGTAGCGGTAGCGTAACCTCAATAGATAACAAAGCCGATGGAGTAACGATTGGCGGCTCGCCATTAAAGAAAGGAAACACTAGTAAAACGACACTGCCAGTAGCAACTTCAGCCTCAAGCAGTTCTGGTAATGGAGGTCCAATACCAACGCCAACCTCTACACCTGAAGCAACAGCTACAGCAACTACTACACCAACCGAAACAGCAACACCTACACCGAAACCAACACCAACACCAACACCAACACCAACGGCAACACCAACACCAACACCAACACCAACACCAACACCAACACCAACACCAACGGCAACACCAACACCAACACCAACACCAACACCAACACCAACACCAACACCAACACCAACACCAACACCAACACCAACACCAACACCAACACCAACACCAACAC